>CANRJS010000005.1 GCA_947631015.1 uncultured Clostridia bacterium | reverse complement strand
TTAACTGTGGTCAGATCTCCCAAAGCGTTGCTCAACGCGGCGTTGGTAGCAGTGTCTCCGCCTGTCGTGCCGTTCCCGCTCGGGCCGCTGATATAAACAACACCGCCGTTTTCAAACAGACTGGGATCATCATAGTTGGCAAGCTCAATAGCGCGGATGATCTCGCCCACTGTCGCTCGGTCTGTGCCTTTGTGCGTATAATCTATGTAGCCGTTGTAAACCGGGTACGCGACCGCCGCGAGGATTGCGAGTATCGCGATTACCACGATCAACTCGACCAACGTGAAGCCTTTCCTGTCTTCTTTCAGAGTGTTTGCTTTCATTGTTGAACCTCCCAAAAGAGTGTTTTCCTTCGTCAAAATCGACAAAGGCTATGCGGAACTGCCGTCGGGAGGACCTCTTTTTCGACGTTATTGATATAATGTCAATTACGCGCCCGCTGTTTCCCGCGAAACTGCGGCAGAATCGTTTCTGTTTTGCACATATCGGAAAATTTGGGCGCGCTTTCGCACACCCTCCCGCTCCTTTGCTTTCAAAAGGAACGCCGAGGGTGTGCCGACCACACCCAAAATATGTAAATCAAGCCTGTTTGACGAGAAATTTTCTCTCAGCTCTTGACTTCTTTGGCGGAATGACTATAATAATAATTGATTTTATGCGGACGCGGCATACCGTCCGGCCTTCTTGAATCGACATTATATCAATAATGTCGATTTTTTGTTGCCCGGCCTATGCCGTTCGCCGCCTGCCCGGCGCCGGACGGTACTCCGTATCCGGGACGAGGTCCAGCTTATCGAGTATCGCGCGGTGTTCCGCGCCGGTAGTCATGATGTATATGCGCGTAGTGTTTATGCTGCTGTGGCCGAGGACGTCCGCGAGCTTCGCGATATCGCGATTCATTTCGTAGAACATCCGGGCGAACAGCTTCCGCAGGTTGTGCGGGAAGACCTTAGACTCCGGCACCTTGGACTTCCTTGCGAGGCGCTTCATCATCGCCCAGACCGTACCTCTATGGATGGGCTGTCCGTTCCGCCCGAGGAACAGCAGGCCGGACGTTATCCCGGTTTTCTTCGCAAACTGGAGCAGCAGGTTCCGGGTCCGGCCGGAGAGAAGTATCGAGCGGGTCTTGCCTTTGCAGGTAACGGACAGCGCGCCGCGCTTCACCCCCTCCACCGTGAAATACTGAAGCTCGGATATTCGTATCCCCGTGGAGCATATCGCCTCAAGGAGCACACGTTCGCGGGGCTCGGCGGCTTTCAGGAGCTTAAAGTATTCCTTTTTCGTGAGCTCCTTTTCGTCCGGACGGAACGTCTGCTTTTGCACCCTCGGCCGCTCGACGCGGCAGTCCGACCTGCCGAGGAACTTCAGCAGGACGCTCATCGATGCCAGCATCGTGCCCACACTCGAAAGCGAGTACCCCGCTGCGATGAGGGCTTCCCGGTACTCGAGCGCCAGCTCCGGCGAGACGGCGCGCCCCGCGAGGAACTTCGCGAACATCTTCGCGTCGTGCAGATACTTCTCGCGCGTGCAGACGCTGCGGTGCTTCGCCTCGAGGTCAAAAGCAAATGCCGAGATTATCTCCCCGGTCAGTATTATTGTTGTGTTTTCCATGTGTGCCTCCTTAGAGTATTTGGTGAGGCGGCTTTGCCGCCTTTACTGCATTGCCGACGGGACAATCATACAATATATTTTGTGTTGCCGTGTCTCAATCTTACTTGGGAAGCAAACTTTTCTCGCTAATATCGGAGCACGATAAAATTCCCCGCGAAACGAAAGCTTCGCGGGGAATTTTGCGCTCCCATCTCTCCTAAGCTCGCTTGAGGGACGGAGTTACACTCCGTGAAGCGGTTGCGGGCTTCGCCCGCAGATCCGCCGCGATGCGCCGAGCCTGTTGCATTTTATCTAAATCGGTCGGCGGAATCACGGGACAAGCGGGTCGAAGTGCAGAAAAATAGAAACAGTCCTTGACTTTGAAATTGCTATATGGTACAATGCCTAAAATCAACACGAGGCCACACCTTGAGGGAAACGGCAATATGGAGAGGAGAGAGCAAATGAACGGGTTTATAAACTCGGACAAGTTCGCCAAAGAGGGAC
Organism: uncultured Clostridia bacterium; assembly: GCA_947631015.1. Classification (GTDB taxonomy): domain Bacteria; phylum Bacillota; class Clostridia; order Oscillospirales; family JAAYOS01; genus CANRIN01. The sequence goes on along the minus strand of CANRJS010000005.1, from coordinate 101,635 downwards.
TCACTTTTGACGACGTTCTGCTTGTACCCGCAGAGAGCGACGTGCTTCCGGCGGACGTCGACCTCGGCACGCATCTCACAAAGAAGATAAAGCTCAATATCCCGATAATGTCGGCGGCGATGGACACCGTCACCGAGAGCAGGATGGCGATAGCGATGGCGCGCGAGGGCGGCATCGGCATCATCCACAAGAATATGACAATAAGCGAGCAGGCGGAGGAAGTAGACCTCGTCAAGCGCTCGGAGAACGGCGTGATCACCAATCCGTTCTTCCTCTCCCCGGACGATACCCTCGGCGACGCGGACGAGCTCATGGCGAAGTTCCGCATCTCCGGCGTGCCTATCTGCGAGAACGGAAAGCTCGTCGGTATCATCACAAACCGTGACCTCAAGTTCCAGGACGATCTGAGCCTGCCGATACGCGGCGAGATGACCTCCGGAAAGCTCGTCACCGCCCCCGTGGGGACGACGCTTGACGAGGCGCGCGAGATTCTCCGCAGGAACAAGATAGAGAAGCTCCCGATAGTAGACGAGAACTACGCACTCCGGGGTCTCATCACCATAAAGGACATCGAGAAGGCTCTTACATACCCCAACACCGCCCGTGACGAGAAGGGAAGACTGCTCGTCGGCGCGGCGATAGGCGGCACGAAGGATGTGCTCGACCGCGCCGGGGCTCTGCTCGACGCCGGCGCGGACGTGCTCGTGCTCGACAGCGCGCACGGTCACTCCCTGAACATCGTCCGCACCGTTGAGAAGGTCAAGAATGCCTTCCCGGAAGCGCAGCTTATCGCCGGAAACGTCGCCACTGCCGAGGCGACCGAGGCGCTGATAAAGGCCGGCGCGGACTGCGTGAAGGTCGGCATCGGCCCCGGCTCGATATGCACGACGCGCGTCGTCGCCGGTATCGGCGTTCCGCAGATCACCGCCGTGTACGACGCGGTCTGCGCCGCCGCGAAGTACGGCATCCCGATAATATCGGACGGCGGCGTGAAGTACTCGGGCGACATAGTCAAGGCGATAGCCGCCGGAGCGTCGGTCGTCATGCTCGGCAGTCTCTTTGCCGGGTGCGACGAGAGCCCCGGAGAAGAGGAGATATATCAGGGCCGCAAGTTCAAGACCTATCGCGGCATGGGCTCCATCGCGGCGATGAACCGCGGCGGACGCGACCGCTACTTCCAGGAGAGCAACAAGAAGCTCGTCCCGGAGGGCGTCGAGGGACGCGTGCCGTACAAGGGAGCCGTCAGCGAGACGCTCTATCAGCTCTGCGGAGGTCTCCGCAGCGGCATGGGCTACTGTGGCGCCGCCACCATCGACGACCTGCGCGTGAAGGGCAGGTTCATCCGCATCACCGGCGCGGGTCTGCGCGAGAGCCATCCGCACGGCATCTTCATCACGAAGGAAGCGCCCAACTACTCGGTGGGAGAGTAAGAAAATACCGCCGGCGGGACGGAGACGTCCTCCGGCGGACGCTCCCGAAGGAGCCGCGCTCCTTCGGGAGTTATACTGTATACCCTGCGTAAAGGAGAAGCAACAATGGATCATCGGCGCACCAAGCTCCCGTTTGTCACAAAGGAACAGCTCGACCGTATATGCGCGGAGTACCCGACCCCGTTCCATCTTTACGACGAGCGCGGCATCCGCGAAAACGCCCGCCGCCTGCTGAAGGCATTCAGCTGGAACAAGGGCTTCAAGGAGTTCTTCGCGGTGAAGGCCACGCCCACCCCCGCCATACTCAAGATACTCCGGGAGGAGGGGTGCGGAGTGGACTGCTCGTCGATAATCGAGCTGAAGATGAGCGAGCAGTGCGGCTTTTCAGGAAGCGAGATAATGTTCTCCTCCAACGACACGCAGGCGCGCGAGTTTGCGTACTGCACGAAGCTCGGCGGCACGATAAACTTCGACGACTACACGCACATCGCCTACTATGAGAAAAACGTCGGCCCGCTGCCCGAGACTGTCTGCTGCCGCTACAATCCCGGCGGCGACTTTCTCGTCACAAACGACATCATGGACACCCCCGGCGACGCGAAGTACGGCATGACCTACGACCAGCTCTGCGACGCGTTCCACTATATGCAGACGAGGGGCGTGAAGCGGTTCGGTATACACGCCTTCCTCGCCTCGAACGTCCTCGCGGACGAGTACTATCCGATGCTCGCGCGGGTGATGTTCGACCTCGCGGTGCGCCTCAAGCGCGACACCGGAATAGCGGTGAGCTTTGTCAACCTCTCCGGCGGCATCGGCGTGCCGTACAAGCCGAAGGACCGCCCCTGCAATATCGACGTGATAGGCGAGGGCGTCCGCCGCGCCTACGCGGAGACGCTCGTGCCCGAGGGCATGGACAACGTCGCGATATACACCGAGCTCGGCCGCTTCATGCTCGCGCCCTACGGCGTTCTCGTCGCACACGCGCAGCACGAGAAGCACATCTACAAGGAGTACATCGGCCTCGACGCGTGCTGTGCTGACCTCATGCGCCCCGCAATGTACGGCGCGTATCACCACATCACCGTCGCGGGCAAGGAGGACGCTCCGCTCGACCATCTCTACGACGTCACCGGCTCGCTCTGCGAGAACAACGACAAGTTCGCCATCGATCGCGCGCTGCCGAAAATAGACATCGGCGACATCGTCGTCATACACGATACCGGCGCCCACGGCCACGCCATGGGCTACAACTACAACGGCAAGCTCCGCTCTGCCGAGATACTGCTCTGCGAGGACGGCAGCACGAGGATGATCCGCCGCGCGGAGACCGAGGAGGACTACTTCGCAACAACGAAGGATTTCTTCTGATTTTGATTTTATCTTGCCCCCGCAGCCCCTTCGGGCGGCGGGGGAAGTTATGAAAGGACGTTTACGGAATGCGACATCTTATCGACTTCGCCGACATGACAAACGAGGAGTGGTACGACCTCTACGCGCTCGCAAAGGACATAATGGCGCGCCCGCTCGATTACAAGGACGCTCTGCGCGGCCGCGTCATGGCAAGCCTTTTCTACGAGCCGTCCACGCGGACGAACTTCTCCTTCCAGACCGCGATGCTCAAGCTCGGCGGCGGCGTGTTCGGTTTTGTGGACGCGAACACCTCGTCTGTCTCCAAGGGAGAGAAGCTGAAGGACACGATAACGATGTGCTCGACCTATGCCGACGTTATAGTCATGCGGACGCCGGTGGAGGGCATGTCGAAGGCGGCTTCGCTCTACTCCCGCGCGCCGCTCATTAACGCCGGGGACGGCGGACACTTCCACCCGACGCAGACGCTCGCTGACCTCACCGCCATCACCGAGCGGCGCGGCTCGCTCGAGAACATGACGGTCGGCCTGTGCGGCGACCTCAAGTACGGCAGGACGGTCCACTCGCTCGTGCGCGCGCTTTCGCGCTTCCCCGGCAGCCGCTTCGTGCTCATCTCGCCGAAGGCGCTCGCCGCGCCGCAGTATCTCCTTGACTTCCTCCGCGAGAAGGGGATAGAGTACCGCGAGACCGAGAGCCTTGAGGAAGCCATCCCCGAGCTGGACATCCTCTACATGACGCGGGTCCAGCGCGAGCGCTTTGACGACCCCGCGGAGTACGAGCGGCTGAAGAACGTGTACGTCCTCACCGCATCTATGCTCACGCCGGCAAAGAAGGACATGACGGTGCTGCATCCTCTGCCGCGCGTGGACGAGATAGCCATGGACGTGGACGGCGACGAGCGCGCTTACTACTTCCGTCAGGCGGAGTGCGGGTTGTATGTCAGAATGGCGCTGCTGCTGACGCTTGTGCGGGGCGGCAAGCTTGAGCCGGAGTACATTCCGCCGGAGACACGGCCGCACCGCTGCCATAATCCCAAATGCATCACGTGGAAGGAGCCCTACATTCCGATACTCGATGAGGACGGGCGCTGCGGGTACTGCGAGGCGGAGCTCTAAATTTTTCAAAGATTTTCGCTTTGGGTATTGACTTTTGACCGCGTTTTTGGTATAGTATTTGGGCGCGCGGGTGTAGTTCAATGGTAGAATTCCAGCCTTCCAAGCTGGCTACGTGGGTTCGATTCCCATCACCCGCTCCATTTCCGCAAATGCGAGAGATGCGCCTGTAGCTCAGGTGGATAGAGCAACTGCCTTCTAAGCAGTGGGCCGGGAGTTCGAGTCTCTCCAGGCGCGCCAGTTTCCGGCCTGAGCGGGTCAATATGGTGGGTGTGGCGTAGTTGGCTAACGCGTCGGATTGTGGTTCCGAAGACCGTGGGTTCGAGTCCCATCACCCACCCCAGAGAAAACGGAGAGGCGCGGACGGATACGTCCCCGCCTCTCCGCTTTTTAACTCAAAGGCTCTATGCAAGTTCTGCTGCCACGACGGCAAATGAGGCGTAGAAGCCTCGCAGAGTTTCGCGCCAAAGGCGCGAAATAAATTCAAATCCGTTTTTTCCGGCGGCGTGTACGGCGGAAAAAACACCTCTCGCGGAGCGCGCGACGCTTTTCCGCCAAGGGCGGAAAAGTCGGCGCGAAGCGAAGCGTAATAATCTGTTCAAAAGGCTGAAAGCCTTTTGAACAGATTATTCGCCTGCAAAGCCTGCTTTGCAGGCGAAGACTTTGGGGTGTAGCCAAGCGGTAAGGCACGAGACTTTGACTCTTGCATCGCAGGTTCGACTCCTGCCATCCCAGCCACAGAAAAATCCTCGCCCTTCGGCGAGGATTTTCGCATCTGATATGATTTTTCGGCTTATGGATTGCAGTTCTTGCAGGGAGAGTAGCCCTTCGCTATGATCGCTTCGCGGCTCTCGGACGAGTCGAGGCGGTTCTTCGCCTTCATCTTCCCTACGCTGGAGCAGTCCGGCAGATGAAACTTCATCGTGTTGGTGTTGAGGACGTAGAGCACGCCGGACGGAGTCGTGGCCTCCGGCAATGTGTCCGTGCCGGACGGCGCTTCCGCCGTGGGATCAGGTTCCTCATCCGCACCGGCTTCGGGAGACGGCTCTGCGGAGGCCGGTTCCTCGATCTCGGGATCGGCGGCGTCCGGGGACGGCGTCTCGTCCGGGTCTGGAGAGCCCTCCTCGGAGGGCTCAGACGCTTCCGGGGAGGCGCTAACCTCCGGTTCCTCGGACGGCTCGGAGCTGTCCCGAGGCGTGTCGGACGGTTCCGCGTTCTTCCCGTCGGAGGGAGCGGCGGACGTCTCAACGGAGGTCTCGGGCGACCTGTCAACGCTGTATGTCGCCGCAGTCTGACCGCACGCGCCGAGCGCGAGCAGCAGCGACGCGGCAAGCGTCAGCGCGGCGAGTCTCCTTGCACGTGCAGTGAACGTCATATAAAACCCCTCCAAAAAACGAATAAACGCGACCGAACCGTGTCAAAAAACTCCGGATACCGTATTATATTTTATCTAACGGGGCAAAGTCAAGACTTTTGGCGAAATTTTCCGTATTTTCGGGTAGAATGGGGGAGGCAAGCGTTCGGGCTGCGGGAAACGGGGCGCGGTCGCTATGCAAAACGGGTATTGCATCTTTGAAGAAGCCGCTGTATAATAACAAAAAGGGAATGAAGTTCTCCCTAAGGCTTACAACCTTGAACCGCTTTTGAAGCTGATGACTTCTGTGATTTTATTTCGCAGAAAGTCGTCGGCTTTTTGCGTGTGAGGAGGATATTATGTTAACGTCCCTTGCTTTCATATTTCTTGTCGGACTGATGATGGCGACGCTGTGCAGGAAAGTAAAGCTGCCGCGAATCGTCGGCATGCTCCTTGCCGGGGTACTGCTGGGGCCGTATGTCTTAGACCTGCTTGACCCGTCGATACTCGACGTGTCGGCAGATCTTCGTCAGATGGCGCTCATCATAATACTTATAAAAGCGGGACTCTCGCTCGACCTCTCCGACCTCAAAAAGGTAGGGAGACCGGCAATTTTGATGGCTTTCCTACCGGCCTGCTTCGAGATAGCGGCGTTCGTATTGTTCGCACCGGCGCTTCTCGGCGTTACCCGGCTTGAGGCGGCTATAATCGGCGCGGTTTTAGGCGCCGTATCTCCGGCGGTGGTCGTGCCGAAGATGGTACAGCTTATTGAGGACGGATGGGGAACCGATAAGGGGATCCCGCAGCTCATACTTGCCGGTGCGTCCCTCGACGATGTGTTTGTGATAGTGCTGTTTTCGGCGTTTGTCGGCATAGCGCAGGGCGGCGCGGCGGAGCTTGCGGATTTTGCGGCCATACCGGTTTCAATACTGCTTGGGATCATGCTCGGCATGATTGTCGGGTTTGTCATGGCGGAGCTTTTTGAGCGGGCTCACAGAAGCGGAAAGAGCATCCGGGGCAGCAACAAGATGATAATTGTGCTCGGCACGGCGTTTCTGCTGATGGCGGTCGAAACATGGCTAGATGGTATCGTCTCTGTTTCCGGTCTCCTTGCGGTGATGAGTATGGCATGCGTGATAAGAATGCGGTGCAGACCGGAGGCAAGCGGAGATCTGGCGGAAAAGAGCGGAAAGCTTTGGCTCGCGGCAGAGCTTATCCTGTTTGTGCTCGTCGGCACCGCGGTGGACATCCGTTACACGCTGGAAGCCGGACCGATGGCTGTGGCGATGATATTCACGGCGCTTGTTTTCCGCTCCGTGGGGGTGTGGCTCTGTATGCTCGGCACGAAGCTGAGCTTCAGAGAGAAGCTGTTCTGCATAATAGCGTACATCCCGAAAGCAACGGTTCAGGCGGCAATCGGCGGCGTGCCGCTGGCGATCGGACTGGCGTGCGGAAATATCGTGCTCTCGGTGGCGGTGCTTTCGATAGTAATAACCGCGCCGCTCGGCGCTTTCGGTATGGATATCACATATAAACTGCTCCTGAACAGACAGGAGCGGAAAGAATGAAAATACCTCTTGCGTATTTCCTTTTCGTGTGGTATGATAACAAATAGCCTCGGGTGTGCTGTCTGCGCGGATGCTGCGGACGGCGCGCCGAGTGGCCGTGACTTAGTAGCTCAGTCGGCAGAGCACCTGCCTTTTAAGCAGGGTGTCCGGGGTTCGAATCCCCGCTAGGTCACCAGAAACAGAGGGGTGCGCGAAGCGCACCCCTCTGTTTCTGGTGATTTTGGGATTTGTTCGAACCCCGGACACCCATGTCCATCACTCGCGGTTGTGCGGCGAAGCCGCACGAGCGAGTGGGACATCTGCGCTCACGCGCGGACGCGCTGCGAAGCCGGCGCGTCCGGGGGGTTCGAATCCCCGCTAGGTCACCAAAACAAAAAGCAGCCGTTCGGCTGCTTTTTGTTTTGGCTTCCCCAAACGGCGCGTTGCGCCGTTTGGGGACCCCTTCCGATTAAAATGCTCGGGGCAAATGAATTGCCCCTGCGCGATGTTGGCGGCTATGCCGCCAACATCAACCGCGCGAACAGGCGCGGAGATGCGCCTCTGCCCACGCTAATCTTCATGCGATATCACAGGTGCAGGGGGAGAGTTATATTAAGTATCCCATATTAGCGGCGAGTTGCCGTAATTTCTGATAGCCCGCTGTATTTCCGTTTTTCATTCTTGAAAAAGCAGAAAGAGATTTTGGACAGTTGTCCGGCAAATTTTTTTGCAACCACGCATAGTCTTTGCGATTTTGCTCAAGTCGTGCTTGGTTTTCTTGAGCTTTTTGCATTTCGTTTTGCCAGTTATTGTATTGGGCTATTTCTTGTTTCGTTCTGTCGTCTACAAACGGACGATTGCTGTATTTGACAATATCTTTGCAATTAAAAGACGGCTCCATGACATTATAGACAAACGGCCACATTGAAAGACAAACGTGATTATAGGAAAATGTTTTTGGCTCAAATTGTGAGGGCAACGTTGGAAAGCGCTTATCCTTGCCTGTAATAGAGTATATGCGGTTTCTATATTTTGCACACTCAGAGCAACACACCCCAGAGCTTGTTATTTCTACAAGATCTGTTTTTAACTCCTTTGCGCTTTTGAGCCGTTCGGCAAAAGAATCACGAATTTCATTTTTGTTATCGAAGTAAGCATCAATTTTCTTTTGCTCTGCGTCTGCTTCGTCATATTTACCCGCTTTGCGCAGATAGTAAACAATGCGCATGAAGTCATCCCGCTTCCAAATCATATCCGAGATGTACATAAGCTCGTTCGCCTTGCGAAGACAAGCAAGGGCAAGATCTGTTCTTCCAGCGTCCCAGTGCTGAGCAAAACAGCGGCCTCGCAGATAATATTCTACACGACCAGTAAAAGAGCCACCGTTCACTTCTCGGCATGGAACTGGAATGGAGTTAATTCCCTCAAGGGAATTAAAGTCATATGCCGCATTTAAGCGCCTTTCTTCTTCATCCCTAATGGCAAGGTAGGCAGAATTTCGTTCGTCTAAAGATTTGCTATCATCGAGCAAAACAGCTTGTTGTTTTTCAATAAGCGAGCTTGATGGCTTTGCAAGAAAATTCTTGTTCTTTTGTTTTTGACGCCTCATCATATTTCTTTTTTTGAGAAAATCAAAAAGTCCCATAAAATCACCTGTTTTAATCTATCCTTATACATTAAGTTGAGCTGAAAGAGTCATTACAATTTAATGACATTTTATATATTAAACTATTCTCTGATAATCGTCAAGAATTTTTGCCTTTTTTAAAAGTAATGGCGAAAATATATGCTTTATGGGTGATTAAGCGAGCACGCGAAGCATTTCTTCACTCTTCACTATTACTTCTTCACTGCCCTTATATCCCCAGCCACCAGCAGACGCCGTAGCGGTCGATGACGGTGGCGCAGCAGCTGTTCCACGGGAGCGAGTAGATGGGCTCGAGGACTACGCCGCCGTCGCTCAGTACGGCGAGCGCATTTTTCACCGCGTCCTCGCTGCCGAGCTCGAACGCATTGAATGTCATCGTCTGCCACTTCAACCGATGGATGACACTCACGTCGTAGGGCTTCGCGTAGGGCTCCGCAGCCTCCGCCGCGGCAAGCATGGGCTCGCCGCCGACCGAGAGCTCACAGTGTTCGTAGGCGGTCCCGGCGGGGTTCTTTATCGCGAATGTCACTTCTGCGCCGAAAGCCTTGCAGTACGTTTCCACCGCCTCGAGACTGTTCATCACATACACCTGCGGATAGCATTTCATATCTGTTTCCCTCCTATTTGTTTTCCGGTTTCCGGATCAATTATCATTATAGCACGCCTCCCGCTCCGCTTCAATGTTGAACCGCGTCCCGAAATGTTGTATAATAATCTATATAACAAAAAAGGCAAACCCGACGGAGCCCGCGCGGAGGTGTTCTGTGAACGCGGAAGAAAAGGCGTTTGTGGAAAAACTGTATATCGAGACGGCGCAGCTTCTTCTCGGCTACGCGCGGCGGCTCCTCGGCGACAGAGACCTTGCCGAGGAGGCGGTGCAGGACGCCTTTCGGGTGGCGTGTTCCCGCGCGGACGTGCTGATGGCGAGCGCAAACCCGCAGGGCTGGATGATGAACACCGTCAAAAACGTCTCGCGGAACATAGTGCGGAGCCGCGCGCGGTCGGCGGCGTTCCTTGCAAAGATGCAGCTCGGGGCGAAGGCGTATTCCGAGCCGCAGGACATACGTGACCCCGACCTGCTCTACGAAAACCTGAAGGACGACGGGGACTACCTGCTCCTGAAGCGCCTCTCCGAGCCGGAGGCGACGATAGCCTCGGTGGCGGCGGAACTCGGCATCGGTGTGTCGGCCTGTTCAAAGCGGATACAGCGGGCGCGGAAGCGGCTCCGAAAATTTTTCTGAAAATTTTCAAAAAACCTGTCCCGAAATCGGGACGTGCGGACATACACAGTCGGAAGGGAGGAATGTCCATGTCCGACAGGAAACAAAACTTTGCAGAGATGAGCACCGAGCGGCTGCATGAGCTGCTCCGGCTGGACTTCTGCGCCGATGCGGAGGACGGTCTCTCCGGCGAGGAACTGCTCGAGATAAACAGGATACTTGCCGAGCGGGAGCCGGAGAGCGCGGAGGACATGCCGTCCGCGTCCGAACTGTGGCAGCGGTTCGAGCGGGACTATCTGCCCGAATACGAGAGCGGCTCGCTCTACGCGGACGGGGAGGACGCCGAGCCGGAGCCCGTCCCCGCGTCAAAGCGCGGCAGAAGGATACGCTGGAGGAGCGGCGCGGTGAGCCGCGTCGCGAGCGTGCTGCTCGTCGTGCTTCTGCTCGTGGGAGCGGGCGCGGTGACGGCGGAGGCCGCGGGCTACGGCTCGTGGGAGGCTATAAGCCGCCTCGCATACGGCGCGTTCCGCTGGGACGGCGAGTCCGCCGCTCAGCCGCCGCTCCGCGAGGTGCTCGCGGCCTACGACATGACCGAGCCCGTCGCGCCGGCGTATATCCCCGAGGGGTACAGCCTCGACTGGGTGAACATCAGCCAGGACGCCGTCCGCGTCAACTTCTACGCCAAGTACGAGAACAGAGACGCCGAGGTCCTGACGGTGCTCGTCACCTGTTATTTCCCGGACGCCGACGAGGGTCCCGCCCCCGTCACGGAGGGGGAGAGCTACACGGCGGGCGGAATAGAGCACCGCATAGTCGAGCGCGCGGGACGCCGCTCGGCGGCGTGGGTGAACGGCCGGTACGAGTGCAGCATCTCCGGCAGTATCTCCGCAGAGGAGATGCGCGCGATGATAGACTCGATTTACGGCGAATAGCTCTTGACATGGAGCCCGGTCGAAGTGGTAGAATTGACTGAAAGACCGGTGCGGGACGAATGCCCGCGCCGCATACCAAACGAGGTGGATGGCTTGTCCGACTTTGAAAAGCTGCTGAAAAGTCAGTGGCGGAGATACCCCATATTCGCGCCGCAGGACGCGTGCAAGGCTATTGTGCAGGCCGTGCTCGGGCCGGAGCATTTCGTAAGCGACAGGGCTTCGGCAGCGGGACGGATAAAGGCGGAGCTCGAGACGGTCGAGCAGGAGGAGACGGAGCCCGTGGAACCGCTCGGCGAGCGGTTCTGCCGGGTGCACCTCCGCGCGCTGGACGCCGCCGGAATCTCGCCGGCGACGCTCGCGGGGCTCTTTACGCTCTCGAGCAGGACGGTCTGCGGAAGCACCGCCGAACTCGAGGCGGCGATCGCGGCGCTCCTGGCGCTCGCGGGCGCCGGAGAAGCGCCGTTCGGCGCAGCGGAGGCGCGGGGTTACATCGAAAAGTGGCGCGAGGCGGGGTATCCCGCCATAAGCCATTCGGAGAGCTTCCACGCGGCGTACCGCCCCGCGTACCGCGTGGCGTCCTGCGAGCTTATGCGGTTCCTGCCGCTGTTCCGCGTGATCGACGCGCTCCTCGCGGATGGGGGGCGGCGCGTCGCCGTCGCGATAGACGGTATGTGCGGCTCGGGCAAGAGCACCCTCGCGGGCGTACTGAAGGAGGTATACGGATGCGCGGTGTTCCACACCGACGACTACTTCCTCCGCCCCGAGCAGCGCACGCCGGAGAGGTACGCCGAGCCGGGTGGGAACTTCGACCGCGAGCGCTTCCTTGAGGAGGTGCTGACGCCGCTTTCACGCGGCGCGGAGGAGATAGTCTTCCGCCCGTTCGACTGCGCGGAGATGCGCGTCGCGCCCGAGCGGCGCGAGCAGGTTGGACAGCTCGCCGTGGTCGAGGGGTCGTACAGCCTGCACCCCGAGCTAGCGGAGATGTACGACGTCCGCGTGATGCTCACGATAGACCCGGTAAAGCAGGAGAAGCGCATCCTCGAGCGCGAGGGCGAGGACAAGCTCGAGCGCTTCAGGAACGAGTGGATACCGCTCGAAGATATTTACTTTGAAAAGACGCGCGTGAGGGAGCGGTGTGACCTCGTGTTCGACGCGCCGAGGATAATGTGGAGGGATACGCAATGAAGGTCGCCGTGATAGACGGTCAGGGCGGAAGGCTCGGACAGACCGTCATAGAAAAGATCTGCGAGAAGAACATACCCTGCGAGCTCACCGCCGTCGGCACGAACAGTGCGGCGACGACGGCGATGCTCCGCGCCGGCGCGAAGCAGGGCGCGACGGGGGAGAACCCGGTCATCGTCGCGGCGCGGACGGCGGACGTGATAGTCTGCCCGATAGGACTCCTTGCGGCGGACGCTCTGCTCGGAGAGGTCACCGAAAAGATGGCGGCGGCGATAGGTCGCAGCAAGGCGACGAAGTTGCTTATACCGGTCAATATGTGCGAGAACGTGGTGGTCGGTACACAGTCGCTCTCGATGGTGCAGCTCATCGACGAGGCGGTCGCTATGCTCGAACGGATCGTGAGGAACGGAAGCGTGCCGCGATAAACTTTCATATGAATCGCGGGCGCGGATTTTATCCGCGCCCGCGATTGTTTATGATAGCCTCGCAGAGTTTCGCACCGTTAGGCGCGAAATGCGTTAATACCGCCTAAATATGGCCTTTACCACACCCAGGACGTTGCACCCCGGGGCGTATATCGGCTGATAGTCGGGGTTCTCGGGCATGAGCCACACGTCCTGCCCCTTTATCGCGAGGCGCTTGACGGTCGCCTGATCTTCTATCAGCGCGACGATTATCTCGCCCGTCATGGCGGTCTGCTGGCGGCGGACTATCACGTAGTCCCCGTCGAGTATGCCCGCGCCCACCATGCTGTCTCCCTGAACGGTGAGGGCGAAGTACTCGTCCGTGCTCCCGCGCTCCGGCTCGAAGGGGATGTAGCCCTCGATCTCCTCAACGGCGAGTATCGGCTTGCCGGCAGTGACGCGTCCGACGAGCGGTACTTTCCCGCTCGAGGACGCTCCGGCGGCGGTGAGGGCGCGGGTCTTGTGGTCGTCCTTTGTGATATAGCCGAGGTCGCGCAGGGTCTTGATATGCGCGTGGACGCTCGAGGGGCTCTTCAGCCCGACGGCGGCGCAGATCTCGCGGATGGAGGGTGGATAGCCGTGCTCCTGCGAGAAGGAGACGATGTAGTCGTAAACCTGCTGCTGCTTTGGAGTGATCGAGCGCATATTGCACCTCCGTTATGTATGTGGAAAGCACCTTGACGCTTCCGAATGGGACATTCGCCGCGTTTCATTGAAATTATTATAGCATAACGCGAAATAAATTGCAAACATTTGTTTGAAAATTTCGGAAACTTTTGAGCGCTCCCACACGCGGAGAGGCGTCCTTACTTGTCAAACTTCAGGTTGAGCCGCAGGGTGTACCGTTCGCCTGAGCCGTCCGGGTTTTGGGCGAAGAACAGCGTCAGACGGTACTCGCCGGCGTCCTCGAGCGCGAGGGGCTGCCTCAACATGAACAAATCGTCGTATCCGTACCTGCGCGGCTCGGATGAGGTGTCGTAGTAGCGGCTCACGTCGTCCTCGCGGAGCAAGCTCATCGAACTGCCGATGTCCGAATCGGTGATATCCGTATATCCACCGCCGTCCGACTTCTTCTCAATGGTTCCGCGGGCTCGGTCGAGATAAAGCGCGGCGCCGTCCATGTTTGGCCGTATGGCGACATAAACTCCGCCCTGATCGATATAATCTACCGACACGATATCAAACCTGCTGCCGGTGGCTTCGGGAATGGTGACGGTGTGAGAAATCGAATAGAGGGTATCGCCTGTCGAATAGCTGCCTGTGTTTTCGCGCATCTTGTAAGTCAGCCGGTATGTTCCCGATTCGTGTGTCGGGAAAGGCAGCAGCAGGTGGCCGCCTCCGCCGGGCAGTACCACATAAGAGGGCTCGCCTCCTACAGTTGCGAGCTTGTAAGGACGAATACTCTGCAAATCGACCCATTCGCCGTCTTCCAACCGCTCCATTGTGACGGCGTCGTCGGACCATACGCCGGGTGACGTCTGTGTGCCGTCCTCGTATACCTTCACCGTCACGGCGGCGTCATGCTCCCCGGAAAAGCACACTCCGAGCTGAGGCTCTCCGTACAGGGTGGTGAAGTAGCAGGAGGTCGCCTCGATAAAGTCGGTGTCCCCCGAGCAGTCGGAGATGGATATCCGGTTGGCGGCGGGGAACGTCTTGTCGGAGTTGCCGAAGTCGCCGACGTCGTCGCCGCCGTGACCCGTACAGGCGGCGAGCATCATGAGCGCAAGACAGAGCACGAGTATTTTGAGCATCCGTTTCATTTTCATAACCTCCGTATCATAATAAAGTGTTTGAGCGAGTCGGGCGGCGGGGAATTTGCCCCGCACATCTGCCCGTTCACAGCGTATATGTCCGCACGCCGCGTTTTGAGGACAGCATTTTATAAATTTATCAAAAATTTTTCATTCTGTAACCTCCGTATCCTAATAAAATGCTTGAGCAGGTCGGCGGCGGGATATTTGCCCCGCATATCCGCCCGTTCACAGGGTATATGTCCGCACGTCGCGTTTTGAGGACAGGCTTTTCGGAAAAATTTTTGACTTGAGCGCTCCGCTGTGCTACAATGTGAGAAGAAATTTCGGGAGGGGTCGATGCTGATGAGACGGCATGGAACCGGTCTGCTGCTCACGGCGGTGATAACGGCGCTCGGCGCCGCCGCCGGAGTGTTGAGATATTTTGAGCTCACGAAGGGACTTGAACACGGGCTTGCGGGCGGAAGCCCGCTCATCCCCGCCATGCGCGCGGCGGCTGTAGCCGGCGCGCTGCTCGCAGGAGGCGTCTCGCTTGCGATAAAGCCCGCCGCCGGCGGATACGCCGCGCTCTACCGCCGTCAGCTGCCGAAGACCGCGTCGGTGGCGGCAGGGTTCCTGTTCGCCGCGTCGGCCGTAGCGGGGCTTGTCGCATACGGGGCGGGGAACGTCCTGCGCCTCGTGCTGTCGCTCTTTGCGGTGTTCTGCGGCGCGACGATGGTATTTTCGGTCGCGGGAGACGGCTCGGACAGCGGCGAAAAAAGCGGCAGCTCGATATTTGCGGTGTTCCCGGTGTTCTTCTTCGGGTTCCTGCTCGTGGCGCTGTATGTGTTCCACTCTAACGATGCGGTGCTTGAAAACTACGGATACATTGTCGCCGCGGGCGTAATGGAGACGGCGGCGGCGTACTACGTCTCGGGGCTGGCGTTTGGAGAGCGCCGGCCGAGGAGGACGCTCGTGGTATCCTGCGCGGCGCTCTTTCTCTCGGTGTGCGTCGCTCTGGGAGAAATTATGAGCGGCGGGGACATGCAGGTGGCAGTGATACTCGCGGCGTCCGCCGTGTGGAACGTGGCCGCGATCGCAGCGCTCACCGGACCCTCGGCCGAGGAGAGCGTGCAGCCGTCCGACGGAGAGGACGGAGAACCCTCCGCTAAAGCAGAAGAAGCAGAACAGGAGTAACGGTGAAAGGGAAACCCCAATGAATGCCGATATAGACATAAGCGGTGTGGTCCTCACGACAGAGCGGCTGACGCTCCGTCCGTGGCGGCCGGACGACCTGGATGATTTCTACGAATACGCGTCGGTGGACGGCGTCGGGCAGATGGCCGGATGGATGCCGCACAGGAACAAGGAGGATTCTCTGGAGGTCCTGCGGCGCTTCATCGAAAAAAAGAGGACATTTGCGCTCGAATATGAGGGCAAGGTAATAGGTTCTCTCGGAATAGAGGAGTACAGTGAGGACGAGTTCCCGGAGTTTGCCGAGGAGCGGTGCAGGGAGCTCGGTTATGTCCTCTCGAAGGCGTACTGGGGGCGCGAACTGATGCCGGAGGCGGTGAAAAGGGTCATGGAGTACCTTTTCGACGAGGTGAAGCTGGACGTTATCTTCTGCGGACACTTTACCGGCAACAGGCAGTCCGCCCGCGTGCAGGAAAAATGCGGGTTCAGGCATTACGGATATATTAAGTACGAGACGAGCATGGGCACGACTGAGGACTGCGAGCTGAACCTGATGCGCTGGGAAGAGTTCCGCGGAGAGAGCAGCCGTCAGGATAAGCAAATTTTGAATATGAGGCTATTGTGATTTCAAAGCGCGGACGATATGCCCGCGCCTTTCAATGCCCGAACGGTCAAGACCGTTCGGGCATTATATTTCCGCGCCTTTCCGCACAGACTAGGAATATATACGGGAAGGAGGCGGCAGGATGTTTTTCAGGCGGGCAAAGCGCACTCACGCGGCGAAGCCGCAGAGCGTCGAGGAGCGGTACTCCTCGCTCGCGCTCGCGAGCCGCGTCGAGGAAAACGAGCGGATGTTCCGCGAGGTGTTCCGGGGCGACGACACGATGATCTTCCGCCGGTTCGGGCCGGAGGGGATGTTCCTCATCATGCTCGTGGACGGCATGATAAACGACGAGACGGTAAACGACAACATCGTCCGGCGGCTTGAGATAACGGTGAAGCCGGGCGAACCCGCGCCCGGCCTTGAGCGCATCGAGCGGGAGATAGTGTCGATAGCGGAGGCGAAGCGCACCGCAAAGATGGTCGACATCTTCGACAGCCTGCTCTACGGCGACACGGTGCTCCTCGCGGACGGCTCGAGCGAGGCGCTGATACTCTCGAGCAAGGGCTTTGAGCGGAGAAGCATCGGCGAGAGCGAGAACGAGAAGGGTATAAAAGGTCCGCAGGAGGCGTTCAGCGAGGCGTTCATGCCAAACCTCGCTTTGATACGGCGGAAGCTCCGCAATCCCGCGCTGAAGTTCACCTTCCGCAAGATAGGCCGCGTCACCCGCACGAACGTCGTGCTCTGCTATATCGACGGGGTCTGCGAAAAGGGGCTCGTCGAGGAGGTCGAGGCGCGCCTTAGTAAGATAGAGATAAACGGCATACTCGACTCCAACTACGTCTCCGAGCTTATCTGCGACAGCCCCGGCTCGCCGTTCCGCACGACCGGTTCGACCGAGCGGCCGGACATCGTCGCGGCGAGGCTTCTCGAGGGGCGCGCCGCCATAGTAGTGGACGGTAGTCCGACGGTGCTCACCGTGCCGCACCTGCTCGTGGAATACTTCCAGAGCCAGAACGACTACTACCGCAGCTTCTGGGGTGCGTCGCTCTCGCGTGTGCTGAGATATATCGGGTTCTTCGTGTCGGTGTCGGCACCCGCGCTCTATACCGCGATACTCGGCTTCCACCCCGAGCTGCTGCCAACGACACTGCTGATAAGCGTCGCGCGGGCGCGGCAGGGTGTGCTGATACCCACCGTGGCGGAGATGACTTTCATGCTCCTCGCTCTCGAGATATTGCAGGAGGCGGGACTGCGCGCCCCGCCGGCTATCGGTCAGTCGCTCTCGATAGTCGGCGGACTGATACTCGGGCAGGCGGCGGTGGATGCGCGGATAGTCAGCGCGCCGGTGGTGATAGTCGTGGCGCTCTGGGCTGTGACGAACATGATGCTCCCGAACCTGCGGAGCCCGATAATCGTCATGACCTTCGTGCTGCTCGCGCTCTCCGGCGCGCTGGGGCTCTACGGCTATTCGCTTGGGATGTGCGCGCTCGGCGTACTGCTCGCGTCGATGCGCTCCTTCGGCGTGCCGTATACCGACTTTGCGGTGCCGTACTCCTTCCGGGAGCTGCGCGACAGCGTGGTGCGCGCGCCGTGGCGCAGGATGGCGGTGAGGCCGTTTTCCCCGAAGCGCGGAGGTGAGCCGAGTGAAAGCGATTAGGCGCGCGGCGCTCGCTCTGCTTGCCGCGGGGATGCTTCTCGCCTCCGGATGCGGCAGCACCGACCCCGACCGCATGGCGATAATCACCGGCGCGGCGATAGACCTCGCGGACGGGATGTACGAGCTCACGATAGAGTCGATAAAGGTGGAGGGCTCGTCGCTCGATGAGCCCATCGAGACGCAGACCTTCACGGCGGCGGGGCGGAGCCTCGACCTCGCGGAGGCCGAGCTGGAGAGGCTCACCGGCTCGCGGCTCTACTGGGGCCACGCGCAGGCGCTCGTTCTTAGCGAGGCGGCGGCGAGCGATGCGCTTCCGCACATACTCGACTGGGTCATGCGCTCGGGCGACCTGCGCCTCACGCTGGTGCTCGCCGTGAGCCGTGCGGACGGCGCGAAGGAGATATTCTCAAGCGCCCCCTCCGGCTCCTACTCGATGGCGAGCGCCATCGCGGGCGCGGCGCGGGACGGGGGATTCTCGGAGCGGCTGGCGGGGGCGAGCACCCACAGGGCGCTCGAGGCTCTGCTAGACAACGGCGCCGCGCTCCTGCCCGCTGTCCGTCCGGCGGAGCAGGAGGACAGAAGCTACGCTGTCCTCGACGGCGGGGCGGTGCTCGCGGGAAGCAGGCTTGCGGGGTTCCTCGACGAGGACGAGGCACGCGATATGCTCCTGCTCCTCGGCGCAGGCGAGGCGCGCGAGCTCGTGCGCTTCGACGGCGGCACGGCGGGCATGAAGATAGAGGACATAAACTCCGCGGCGGCGGCGTCCGTAACGGAGGACGGCACGCCGCTGCTCCGCGTGAGCGTGAGCGGCGGGTGCGTGACGGAGTATCTGGAGGGTAGCGCGGAGCAGCTCGACGAGGAGCGTGCGCGCGAGCTGACGGACGTCGCGAGCGCGGCGCTCGCACAGAGGATAGAGCGCGCGATAGAGGCGTCGCGCGCGCTCGGCGCGGACATTGCGGGCTTTGCCGAGCAGTTCGAGAAGGGTTACGAGGATGCGGCGGCGGACGCCGCACTCACGGCGGAGGTCGAGGTGTCGGTAGAGCTTGAGATAACCGACACCGGACTCATTTCCCGCTTCCCCGAGCCGGGAGCGGACGGCATGGGGAGGCGGAACGGATGAGGCATATAAGTCCGCGCGGAAGAGCGGTGCTTGTCGCGTGCTTTGTCGTGGGCGGCGGACTGCTCACCGGCGCGCCCGCCGGCGCGGAGGGGGTAGGATGGGCGAGCGCCGCCGTCGCGGCGCTCGCGGGGATGGCGGCGGCGTGGGCTGTGGCGCGGCTCGGCCGCTCCGCGCCGGGGAGCGGCCTTGCGGAGGCGCTTGACCTCCGCCTCGGACGCGCCGCGTCCGCAGCCGTGAAAATACTCCTCGCCGCGATGACGGCGGGTCTGCTTCTGCGGGACGCCGCCGTGCTTACAAAGTTTGTCGGGGCAAATATGATGCCGGGAACCCCGGAGATGCTGATAGCGCTGAGCTTCACACTCACGGCGGCGTGGTGCGCGGCGGCGGGGAGAAGCGTCGTAGGCCGGTGGGCGGAGCTCGTCGCTCTGCCGATGCTCCTTCTGCTCGCGTTTGCGTTCGCGCTCGCGGCGCGCGACTTCGGCGCGGACGCCGTGGAGGACGGTCTGCGGGAGGGCGCGGGAGCGATCCTTCCGGGCGCGGTCGGGATATTCGCGGAGAATTTCGGGTCGGTACTGGTCTGCTCCGCGGCGGTGTTCCCGTTCGCGTCGGACGAGAAGCGCCCGGCGCTTCCGCTCGTCGTGGGAGCGGCGCTAGGAGGCGCGGTGCTTGCCGTCGTTATGCTGATGAACGTGGCTCTGCTCGGCAGCAGCACGATAGAGCTCTTCAACTTTCCGACCTACCACGCGCTCCGCGTGAGCGGCGTGGACGGCGTCCTCGAGCGGATGGAGGCGCTGCTGATGCTCCCCGCCGTGATGCTCGTATTTCTGCGCGTCGCGGCGGAGCTGATCCTCTTTGCGGAGCTTGCAAAGAGCGGCACGGCAAAGAAGGCGACGCCGTTCGTGACGGCGGCGGTCGCCGCGGCGGCGTCGCTTGCGGTGTTCCCGAGCCAGATAGAGCTGCGGGAGTACACCGAGGCGGTCCTCGGGATATACGCCGCGCTGTGGGCGCTCATCGCCGTGCTGTTTGCGGCCGTCGGGCGCAGAAAGAAGCGTTGAGACCTCCGTCGAGGCATTCCCGGGCGGACTTTTTGCGCGGAGGCGCAAATTCGTCTTCCGTGCGGAGAAGTTTTGTGCTACAATAGGCGGTAGAAAACTTTGCCCGGAGGGAACCGACTTGAAGAGGATAATTTCTGCGATACTGCTGTTTGCGCTCGTCTGCGCGCTCGCGTCCTGCTCGCTCGAGGAGGGGCGCGCGATCGGCGCGTCCCCGTCGCCCGCGGCGGGCTCCGCTGCGACGTTCGGCGAGCCGCCGATGCCGGCGGAGGAGCTTGGCGAGACGGTGATGACGATAGACGGAGACGGCGTCACGATGGCGGAGGTGCGCTATCAGGCCGCGTCGCTCATGAGCGCCTACGAGTTCTTCGGAGAAGGGAACGTGGATTTCTCGGCGGAGCTTGAGGGCAAGCCGGCGGGCGACTTCTTTATAGACGAGGCGGTGAACACCTGCATCCTTTTCCGCGCGGTGGAGCGCTACGCGGCGGAGAACGGGTATGCGTTCACCGAGCAGGAGTACGACGATATATATGCCGAGATAGACGAGTATATCGAGCAGTGCGGAGGACAGGACGCCTTCAACGAGCAGCTCGAGTACGCGGGCATGACGCCGAGCCTCTACGAGTATCTTGTCGAGGTGCCGCGTCTCTACTACAAGATGTACGACGCGATATACGGCGAGGGCGGCGAGCAGGAAATAACCGACGAGACGGTGCGCAGCTACTTCGAGCAGAATTATATGACGACGCGTCACATACTCAAAGCTGCCCTCGACGAGAACGGCGACCCGCTGCCCGCAGCGGACGCGGAAAAGGTGCGCTCGGAGGCGGAAACGCTTGCGGAGCGCGCGGCCTCGGGCGAGGACTTCGCATCGCTCGCCGCCGCCGAGAGCGATGACGACGAGCTCTTGGGCGAGACGATAACCTTCGAGCTTTCCACCATGCCGGACGAGTACGTCGCGGCGGCGGAGGCGCTCGCGCCGGGAGAGGTGAGCGGCGTGGTGGACATCGGCGGCGCGTATGTCATAATACTCCGTGAGGAGCTGGACGAGGGGTATCTCGACGAAAACTTCGACGCGGTGTCGGAGGAGTACGGCCTCACGCAGTTCCGCGTGTACCTCGACGCGGTGTGCGAGACGCTGCCGGTCGAGAAGACCGACGCCTTTGCGAAGGTCGACCCCGAGGAGATATACTCCGCGTTCTTCGGGTGATACGGACGAGGCGGGACAGCCTGAACATGGTGGGATGTTCTCCTAATAAGACTTATGATACGCGAAAGAAGGATATGGGAATGTCAATGGATGAAATTTGGGAAATAGATGATGTAAACAATTTCCTTGTTGCATTAGTGAGTCATGTAGAACAAAAATGCGAATACGGCGATAATATGGATGCGTTAAGTAGTTCCGAGAGGATTTTCTTTGTTACGCAGACTTGTGAAACGGAAGTAAACAATGGCGGATTTGCGCAGTTTTTTGATAATTTCAGTGGCAATTTTGCTAGTGAAATGATACATGCGTTTCAAGAAATCGGTGCAACAAAAACAGCAGAAATATGCCGCACAGCATTGAATGCATTTGGGGTGGAGCTTCCTTCTGCGTGGGAGGAACGTAGAGAACTGCTTGACAAACTGGCAAGCGATGAAATCGATGATGCCCTTAGCAAATGTGATAATGCTTTTTATCAGTATGAGGAAGATTTAAATGCTCTGAATTATGCTTATGTTTCGAAAAAGAGAGCAGATTTTACATAACAACGACCTCCATAGGGACGCGGCAAACTGCTCGAGGAGCTAAAGCGCGCGATTCGCAAAAAAAGGAAGGACGTCAGTCCTTCCCTTTCTCTTTGCCGTCTTTTGTTTTGCTTGTACCCGCGCTGCCGTCTCCGTCCGGCTCCGCGCTCTGCGGAGCGCCGTCCCCGTCCGGCGGAGCGTCCTTCGCGCGGCGCTTCTCCGCCCGCGCCTTCCCGGAGGACTTTTTCTCCTTGGCGGACGTCTCCTCCTCTAGCGGGGGCGGGTCGCGGTAGAGGGTGATCGTCCCCTCTCTGTGGAGCGAGCAGGCTATCTGCACCGCTATCGGCATTATTATCATGCCGAAGACGCCGAACCACACAAATCCGAGGTAGATGGCGATTATCGAGACTACCGGGTCGAGCCCGAGCTGGTCGCCCACCACCTTCGGCTCAACAAAGTTGCGCACCACCGTGATTATGCCGTACATCACGAGCAGTCCAACCGCCTGGAAGGTGTTGCCGACGATAAAGTCTATGACTATCCAGGGGATGACGATGCCGCCAGTGCCGAACACCGGCAGTACGTCGAATATCGCTATTCCGAAGGCTATGCCCACCGCGTTGTCGACGCCGATTATCAGCAGACCCGCCGCAAGCTCGACAAAGGTCAGCGCCATCAGCTTGAAGTACGCGCGGAAGTACGCGAAGACCGTGTCCTTGAGCGCCGTCTTGACCGCGCGGACTATCTCCTGCATGCGGTCGTTCAGCTGCGCCATGAGGAAGTTCTTCGTGCGGTCGTAGTTCATCGTGATGAAGAAGCTCGCGAGTATCGTGAACACCAGCGCTATCATAAATCCCGGCAGAGCGCTGATGAAGCCCGTGAGGAAGTTGACGCCGCTCGAGGAAATGCCCGCCACGAAGTCGGCCACGGCGGAGGTGATGCTCCCGCTGAAGGTCTGTATCGTCGCCACCCAGTCGGGCGGGAGGTTGTCATAGAACCCCTCGAAGAACACGCCTACCTGGTTTATCGTCGGCAGGATATTGTTGCGGAAGAAGTCTGGCAGTCCCCGGAAAAACTCGCTGAGGAGCGTGACTATCTCGATAGTGCCGAACACCACGCCGGTTATGAGTATTAGGTATCCGAGCAGGACGATAACGCACGCGACCGCCTTGCGCGGGGCATGCAGCTTCTTTGCCGTCCAGCGTATCAGCGGGTGGAATATCATAGCCACGGCAAAGCCTATAATGAACGGCATGAGCCACGGCACCGCGTAACGGAGCACCAGCAGGACTATCCCGACGACCGCGGCAAAGTACAGCAGATTTATAAGAAACGCGCTTCGCTTCGTTATCTTCTCCGTCGCTGCTCACTCCCTTCGGTGCGGAAACGTCCGCCGGACTTCTGTAAGTTTCTTCTATTATGATACAACTTATGCGGGCGGATTGCAACGCTTTTTTAGCCGTCCCGCTTCACGAATTTCATCACGAGGCGCATGCTCGCCCCGCCCGCCGCGAGGCAGAGCGCGGCGTTCGTCGCGGCGTGCGCGAGGTCGAAGGTGAAGCTCGACACGCAGGATGTGAGGAAGCTCACCGCGTTCAGCGGTATGAAGCCCGCGAGCGGGTACCAGAGGTTCATCCCCCATCCGAAGATGAATCCCCACGCAAAGCCGTATATCGTCCGCACCGCCGCGCCGGCGTTCATCGGGCGCGGCGACATGAGTCCCATCACGCCCCAGAAGAACATCTGCCACACGGTGTACGGTCCGACCGAGCCGATGAGCAGGTTCGAGAGCACCGCCGTGAGCATTCCGCAGTAGAGCCCCGCGCCTCCGCCGAGCGTCGCGCCGCAGAGCATTATTATGAAGCTCGCGGGCTGGACGGAGGGTATCCCCGCAAACAGCGCGCGCCCGAGGCTCGCGAGCGCCGTAAGTATCGCCGCCGCGCACATCCCGCGCACACCCTGCTGCGCAAACTCCCGCGACTTCCATGCCGAGAGCGCCGTGAGCGCGGCAAGTATCGCTATCTCCGCCATAAGTCCATCCCTTCGTTACGCGCGGAAGCCGCGCCGCCGGTCACCACTCGTCGTCCTCCGCCGTCCTGTGCGGCGACCACGGGCGCAGCGTCTCCGGCGTCTTTTTCCGCTCATAGGCGGCGGTGAGGAAGCGGTAGTACGCCTTCAGCTTCGGGAAGTCCCGCTTAAGCGCTCGGACGAGCTTATCCCCGAACGCTATCGAGACGTCGCTTTCGGTGTGCGAGACGTATATCGACTTCCTGTCGAGCCACACGCGTATGTCCTGCGGCTCGGACGGGTACTTCGTCCGCTTGAACATATCGTCGGTGTCGAGACGGAAGCGCTTCTGTCCCTCGAGCGACTCCTTTGCCGCGAGGAACAGCGGGTCGCGCGAAAGTATCATCTCGCGGTAGCTGTCAAACATTGCGCCGTCCGCAAAGTACAGCCCGCAGCCCCACCAGACGTATCCCGGCGTCACCTCGAAGAAGAAGCGCGGGAAGTAGTCGTACTCTCGCTTGTCCCGGCCGAGCCAGCACCAGACGTTCGCGCGGTAGAGCGACTTGTCGTTTGTGAACCGCGTGTCCCGGCGTATCCGCGAGATCTGACGCTTCGGTGCGAGGATTATCTCCGGGTCGAGCTTTTGCAGGACCGGCACGACCTCCTCTATTATCTCAAACATCGGCTCGCGGACGAGCCTTTCTATCTCCTGTTTATGCTCCTCGTAGAACTGCTTCGAGTCGTTCAGACGGTTCTCAACGAGCAGATCGAGCGCCGCCTGCGAAAGATATTCCATCGTATTCTCTCCTATTTCTTCGCCTTCTGTATCCTTTTCAGTTCTTTCAGAGTGTAGACCGCTTCCCAGTCGGGCAGGACGCCGTATCCGTCCGGGGAGTGCGGCTCGAGACCGTAGATGTCGTGCCCCGGATAGTGGTTCCCCTCCACGAAGGTCGGCCCGTCCGGCGTTATCGCAACGTCCCAGCCGACATACTTCACCTCCGGCACCTCTACGGCGGCGCGGAGGACAAACTCGCGGCATTCCTCCCACATCGGGAGCCGAGTCCCCGCAAAATGCCTGCCGGTGACGGGATGCTCCTCGTACACCACGCCCGCCTTCGCGACGGCGGGGTAGAGTATCACGCCGGTCTCGCGGTCGACGACCGTCACCATGCCCCCGCCGTTGAAGTTGTCCACCGGACGCTTCCCGCCGCCCACGCGGAGATATGTCGCGACGATGTGCGGTGTGC
Organism: uncultured Clostridia bacterium; assembly: GCA_947631015.1. Taxonomy (GTDB): domain Bacteria; phylum Bacillota; class Clostridia; order Oscillospirales; family JAAYOS01; genus CANRIN01. The sequence goes on along the minus strand of CANRJS010000005.1, from coordinate 77,036 downwards.
CGTCCTTCACGAGCGTCACGAACCGCACGGTGTTGACCGAGCCGGGACATATCGCGTTCACGTCGTCGTGCTGCCGCACGATCTCCTCGCAGAGCGTGGAGCCGCTCTCCGTGAGGCGGGCGTGGAGCGCCGGCCAGTCGTCCACGGCAGAGGCGGATATTTTCTCCACGCCGTCTCCGTGGCTCGCGTCCGGCGGCTTCGCTATGAACTCGCCGAGGCTCGTCCCGAACCGCTCGAGCTCGTCCGCACCGGCATGGCGGATGTCCAGCCACCCGCGCGGGCAGTAGTCGCGGAACCGCTCGAGGAAGAGCGGCTTGTCCTCAAAGAGTTTCCAGTACGCGCGGTCGTTAAGCGCCCGGACGTACTCGTTGTTCCGTCCGCGCGTGAGGTAGGTGGCGCGCTGACGACCGCTCTTCTCCCAAAAGTGAAAGAGCTCGTAGTCCATATACCCCGCGCCGTAGCGGAACCCGCACCACGCCATGTCCGCGAGGACAAAGAGCGCGGGACGGCGCGCCTCTTTCGCGATACGCTTTGCGGCGAGGCGCATGTTTTTCGTATTCATCGAGCGTATCCGCCCGAAAAGATAACCAAGCGACGGCATTTCGGCCACCTCCGCATATTATCCGATAGTAACAGGATAATTGTAACACACGCGCGCGGATTTTTCCACTGATTTTTCCGCCGCATCTCGCCGCAAGTTGACAAACTCCCGCCGCATGTGGTAAAGTATAATAGCGCCGGCGGAGCGGAACTTTGCCGCACGGCGTCCCGCCGCCGGTGACGATACGGTGTCAGGCGAAAAAACGAATATGCCGGAGTGGCGTAATTGGTAGACGCATCGGACTTAAAATCCGCTGTCCGCAAGGACGTGCCGGTTCGACCCCGGTCTCCGGTACCAGAACAAAAAGCAGCCATTCGGCTGCTTTTTGTTCTGGGCGCAAACGGTCTGAAAGACCGTTTGCCTTCCGATTAAAATGCTCGGCGGAAATGAATTCCGCCTGCGCGATGTTGCCTACGGCAACATCAACCGCTGCGAACCGCGAAAGCGCGAACCGATTTTTCATCCGACACGCTACCGCTTTCGCTCGCAATATTCGCTCTGCGAATATTGTCCGACTTTGTGCAGCTCCTATTCGAATATATCCAACGACATATTTCTCATCGGAACATATTCAGCCCTCGTGAGCTTTGCCCGCTTTTGGCGGCGAACTCTGCGAGGCTTTTTGATACGCTGAAGGGAAGAACTGATGTCCTTCCCTTTTTGCGAAGTGTGTGCTCTAGCTCTCGCAAGTTCTTGCCGTGTCCGCGCAAGTGGGAATTTACATTCTCATAAAAGCACAGCATCCCATGTCATCAGCCTTAACAAATCCAACCGATTGATAAAAGGCGATAGTCTTGGGAGTGTTGTCCGTCATCAGCTCCATTTGGTAGACTGAGGAATAGCGATCCATGACTTCCCGAAGGAGCCGTGTTCCTATTCCTCTGCGCTGATATTCCGGAAAAACCAAAATATCCTGAATAAAGACAACAGAAAATCCGTCGCCGACGACACGAATAACCCCGGTCAATTGATCGTTATCGTATGCGCCTAAGATCAGTAAGGAGTTTTCATACGCTTTCTTCAGCATTTCAGGCTTCTCTGTATAATTTGTCCAGCCAACGCTGTTATACAGGTCGATAAGCACATCAAGGTCAATAGCAGTCAACTCTCGGACTGTCATTTTCTGTTCTCCCTTTTATTTTTCGTTTCAAATTTGCCGGGCTAAAACTGCAGAGCACGGGATCGGAGGCTTTTCGCTGTCAGAGAGGCTCTCCGAGCGCACGAATGGCCGGGAGACGTCCGCCCTTTAGCTCCCCCAAGTTCTTGCCGCGCCCGGGCGAATGAGGATCTAACCCTCAAACGCGAGCAGATTTCCAAGCGGGACGGTAAAGCCTAACGACTGATACATTTTGATATCGCAATCCGCACAGCCGACCGTGAGAGAACCCACACCGCTTTCGCGGTAAGCAAATCGGACTAACCGTCTTGCAATTCCTTTGTGACGATATTCCGGAACAATGTAGAAATCTTCAAACACACCGCCTGTTTGGTAGTTAAATGTGGAATAGGTTGGCGTGACGGAGCAGCAGGCGATCAATCTGCCCTCATCAGCACACCCGTAAAAGATGATTCGCCCGTTTTCAACAGCCTCGGAGAGACTGTCAAGGTCCTCGTCCGTAGGCATTTCTTCTCCGATCTCCTGCTTGTAACTTATATGAAGCGCTTTTAGTTCGTCCATGTTGCCGTTCGTGATACGGATATACTCCATTTGTTCTCTCCGTTTCAAGTACCGATTTGTCGAACAGTTGCCCGCTCGACATCTCACATTATACCACTCAAGCGTGAAGAAATCCACCGTCCGTCAAGACGGCGGATCGTATTTTTGTGGGATCTCCGCTTATGCCGGCAGAAAACGTCCCGGCGCGATCCGCTCCCCTGCCTTTTTGCCGCGACTGTCCGCGCTGTGAGAAAATCAGCCGTTTTCACCGCGCTTTTTGGCGTCCGTAACGATTGACATATCGGGCGTAATCCTTTATAATTACTGTATAAGTCTATCTTTGAAAGGAAGGATGGGTGACATGAGCAAGAACCCCGAGGCCGTTATGGATAAGAACGACCTTACACAAGGCCCAATTATGAAAAAGCTGCTCCTGTTCGCGCTGCCGGTCGTGGCGTCGAACCTGATAATGCAGCTTTACAACATTGCCGACTCGATAATCGTCGGCAACTTCGCCGCCAACGGCGCGCACGCGCTCGCGGCGGTTGGCGTCAGCTTCCCGGTGATGACGCTGTTCAACGCCCTCTTCATGGGCATAGCGATGGGCTCGCAGATAGTTATATCGCAGATGTACGGCGCAAAGGACTACGAGTCGCTTCAGAAAGGGCTCAACACTTCGATGTCGCTGGCGTTCGCGATGGGTCTCATCATCACGGTCGTCGGCACGCCGCTCGCGGGCCCGCTGCTCCGTATGCTGAACACCCCGAAGGAGCTCATCAATGACGCGACGGTATACCTCGTCGTCGTCTTCCTCGGAATGCTCGGAAACGTCTACTTTAACCTCGGCTCCGGCGCTCTGCGCGGCATGGGCGACAGTAAATGGCCGCTCTACGCGATGATAGTCTCGTCGGTGACGAACGTCGTGCTCGACCTCGTTTTCGTCATAGTCTTCAAGTGGGGCGTCTTCGGCGTCGCGCTCGCGACTACCATTTCGCACTTCGCCTCCGGCATGGTGCTCGCCGTCCGCATCAACTCCGGCGCGTATCCGGTCAAGGTGCAGTTCAGGAAGCTCATCCGGCCGGACAGGGTCTCGGTCAAGAACATCATGCGCCTCGGTCTGCCGACCGGTCTCCAGCAGATGGCGATGAGTCTCGGCAGCATGGTCATTCAGACATTCTCGAACGGCTTCGGCGCGGACCTTATCGCCGCGAACACCGTCATCATGAAGGCGGACGGATTTGCCGTTATGCCGATGTTCGCGATGGGCGCGGCGGTGACGACCTTCGTCGGTCAGAACATCGGCGCGGGTCAGAAGGAGCGCGCAAAGAAGGGCGTCCACGCCGGCATACTCGCGGTGACGGTGATCGGCCTCGGCGTCGGCATAGCGCTCTGGTTCTGCGGCGGACTCATAATGGAGCTCTTCGGCATAGAGCCGGGCAACGACATAATGACGATGGGCGTCAACGGCGTCCGCATACTCGCGTTCTTCTACTGCTTCATGGGCATTGACGGCGCGATAGCCGGCGCGCTCCGCGGAGCGGGCGCGGCGGTGCCGCCGATGATAACGGCCATCGCCTCCAACCTCGCGCGTATACCGCTTACCTACTTCCTCGCCGTCCGTCCGCTGAACGCGGCGGTCGAGAAGCTGATGAGCGCGGTGCCGCTCGACCCGAGGATACTCGGGCGAGCCTCACAGTACATCACAAAGCTCAACGAGGACGGTACGCCGATGTATGACAGCCTCGACGAGGCGACGCAGGCGGCGGGCGTCGCGGTAGCGAACATGGACGGGAGCATCTACCGGATGCTGTTCGTGTCGATGGCGGCGTCGATGGTCCTCGGCGCGCTGCTCTCTTTCCTCTACTTCAAGTTCGGAAAGTGGCAGGACAAGGGCATCACCGTCCAGAGCAAGCTTGCCGACAAGAATGCCGAGGAAGCCAAGGCAAAGACAAACGAATAATGAACATCGCAAAGCTCCCGTCCGGTATCTCCGGACGGGAGCTTTTGTGTGCGGCGCATCCCTCAAGATAGGGGAGTATACAACACCGGTACCGTGACTTGCAACGTTCGAACTGATGTGCTATAATTCAAATAATAAGACTCAGCTAATGACCGCGTTGCATGTCGGCGTGGAGCTATACCTAAGAGGGGTGATGAGATGTACATTCCCGACGGGATACTCAAACGGAAACTCGCAAACGTCTGCTTCCTATGGGGCAGGGGAAAGACCACAATAGCAAACATTCTCCGCGAGAGGTACGGCACCGCCGTCTACTCCACCGACGACGCGCGCGACCGCCTTTATGAGATAGCGGACCCGTCCGAGCAGCCGTATCTCTGCCGCGACTACAATGAGGAGTACGGCGTCCGCAGCTTCTGGGAGCTTCCGGCGGAGGTGATAGCCGACCGCGAGCAGCACGTCCTCCGGGAATTGACGCCGTTCGTGATGGCGGAGCTGCTGCCGCTCGCGGAGCGGAACGCGCTCGTGATATGCGAGGGAGATCTGGACTACGAGGCGGCGGCACAGGTGGCGACCCGCGCCGTATGGCTCCGAAACCTCGGAACGAAGTTTGACTGGTTTGACCGCCCCGACCACAGCGGGCTGGAGGGGATACGCGCAAGGACGGATCTCACCCCGGAGGAGATCGAGGCGATAGTGGCAAACGCCTACCGCGCGGTGTCCGGTGCGGAGCGAGTCCTGCCCGAGTGGACGGTGCGGCTTGGCGTGCCGCACATAGACTGGGACGACGAAGTGACGCCCGAGCAGACGGCGCGGGAGACGGCGGCGCTTTTCGGGCTGGGTTGACCGACGCGAGGGCGGTGAGGAAGAACGTCCCCAAACGGCGCTTTTGCGCCGTTCCGCTCTATAAAGTGCTCAATGTAGGGCAATATTCGCGGAGCGAATATTGCGAGCGAAAGCAGTAGAGTGTCGGATGAAGAATTGGTTTGCGCTTTCGCGGTTCGCAGCGGTTGAAGTTAGCGGCGGAGCCGCTAACTTCGCGGAGCAAAAACATATATCCATGTTTGGCTTTGCCGCAAAGCGGCAAAGCTCACGAGGGCTGAATATGTTCCGATGAGGAATATGTCGGCGCCCTCGTGTTCGCCCCGAGCATTTCAATTAAAGGGGTCCCCAAACGGTGCTTTTGCGCCGTTCCGCGCCGGTTCGCGCGGTTGAAGTTAGCGGCGGAGCCGCTAACTTCGCGCAGGGGCGATTCATTCGCCCCGAGAATTTCAATTAAAGGGGTCCCCAAACGGCGCAAAGCGCCGTTTGGGGATAAACCTCTGCGCCGTCTTGCGGTTTTCCTTCGGATGTGCTACAATTCAGTTGGGATATTCGACCGTCCGGGCGGAATATCGCGCGCGGACGGGCAGTAGTATGGTAATATCGAACCGACGGAGGTGACGTATGGGACTTTTCTCCTTTTTCAGAAAGAAAAAGCCGGCGGAGAGCGGAAAGCCGCTCGTCGCCGTGATACTCGCCGCCGGTTCGTCCGAGCGGATGGGCGGCGCGGATAAGCAGTTCCTGCCGATAGACGGAGTGCCGGTCCTCGCGCGGACGCTCCTCGCGTTCGAGGCCGCGCCGTCGGTGGTGCGGGTGGTGGTCGTCACACGCTCGGAGCGCGTCATTGCGGTGCAGGACCTCTGCCGCGAGTACGGTATACGCAAGGTCACGGAAATTGTGAAGGGCGGCGCCACGCGGCTCGAGAGCGGCCTCATCGGTGCGGACGCGGCGGGGGACTGCGGCTATATAGCGGTCCACGACGGAGCACGTCCGCTCGTCACGCCGGAGCTTATCGAGCGGGTGTACGCGGCGGCGCAGGCGCACTCTGCGGCTATCCCCGGCGTTCCCTTGACCGACACCGTCAAGCGCGTGGAAAAGAAGCTCACGGCGAAGGGCGTCCCGCCGCGCGACGAGCTCGCCGCCGTCCAGACGCCGCAGATATTCGACGCGGACCTGCTTCGCGGCGCGCTCCGCAAGGCGGCGGCATCCGGCGGGGAGTTCACCGACGACGCGTCCGCCGTTGAGGCGATGGGAATGAGCGTCTACGTCGCGGAGGGCGACGAGCGGAACATCAAAATAACCCGTCCCGCAGACATCTACATAGCGGAGGCGCTGCTTTTAGCGGAGCGGGACGGAGCGGAGGCAGGAGTATGAGGATAGGACACGGGTACGACGCGCACCGCCTCACGGAGGGACGGAAGCTCGTCCTCGGAGGTGTGGATATACCTTATGAGCGCGGCCTTGACGGTCACTCGGACGCGGACGTCGCGGCGCACGCTGTGATGGACGCGCTCCTCGGCGCGGCGGCGCTCGGAGACATCGGGCGTCACTTCCCGCCGTCCGACGAGAGCCTAAAGGGTATCTCGAGCATGGAGCTCTGCCGCCGCACGGCGGCGCTGCTCTCGGACGCGGGGTGGAGGATAGGCAATATTGACGCGACGATCGTCGCGCAGGCGCCGAAGCTCGCGCCGCATATCGAGAAGATGCGGAAAAACCTCGCGGCGGCGCTCGGGTGCGACATCTCGCGCGTCAGTGTCAAGGCGACGACCGAGGAGCATATGGGCTTTACCGGGAGCGGCGAGGGAATAGCGGCGCACGCGGTTTGCATCATCGAGGAGAAATAAAATCAGCGCCGGCTCTGCCGCGCGGCGGTTGAGGGAGGAACATAAAATGGATATGCCGGAAGAAATGCAGCGTATGGCGGAGGCGGACGTCACGCGCGAGAACGTGTACGAACTGCGGGAGTACGTCATCCGCGACGGGAAGAGGCACCCGTTCGCGCTGATAATCCCCGGCGGAGGGTATGAGATCGTCGCGAACTTCGTGGAGGGTCACCCGTTTGCCGCGGAGCTGAACAGGCTCGGATACTCCGCGTTCGTGCTGTATTACAGGATAAAGACGCGCTACCCCGCGCCGCAGGAGGACGTCGCGCGGGCGCTGAGGGACATCCTCTCCCGTGCGGACGAGCTCGGTGTGGAGCGTGAGGGCTGGTCGCTCTGGGGCTCGTCCGCCGGAGGGCACCTCGCGGCGAGCTTCGCGACCGACAACATGGGAAGCCCGAAGTACGGTCTCCCGAGACCGGGGACGCTCGTACTCGTCTACCCGGTGATAACGATGGGCGAGATGACGCACGAGGGCAGCCGCATAAACCTTCTCGGCGCGGACGCGTCGGAGGAGGCGATAGAATTTGCGAGCGTCGAGCGGCACATCACGCCGGACTACCCGCCGACGTTCGTGTGGTGCGGCCTCGCGGACGACGTCGTGCCGCCCTGCAACAGCGAATGGCTTGCGGCGGAGCTCGAGCGGAACGGCGTGCCGTACAGGTTCAACACATACCCGGGCGTCGGACACGGGACGGGGCTCGGACGCGGCCTCGCGTGCGACGGATGGTTCGAGGACGCCGTTAAGTTCTGGGAGGAACAGCTCGGACGGTCAAACCGATAGCGCGGACAGATGGTAAGGCAAAATAAGGGCGGTGCATCTGCACCGCCCTTTGTGTTTTCTGCCGCGAAAGTCCCGGCGGACTTTTACGGCAGACATTCACGCCTTTGGGGTAAAACGGGTTTCGATGTCATTTTCGGCGGGCATGCGTGCCGCCGAAAATGCTTTGCGCGGTGAGTACTTGGAACTTTTACTCCAGTTCGGTGCGCTCGCAGACCTCGAGGATCTTCCTGCGGAGCGACTCGAAGTCCTCAAACGCGTCCGGGCGGCGGCGCGGGTCGCGGAGTACCGCCGCCGGATGGAACGCCGCCATCATATAGTACCCGCTCCGCTCGAACCACTGCCCGTGCTCCTGCGAGATCTTGAAGTCCGGACGGATTATCCGCATGGCGGCGATACGTCCGAGGCAGACGATTATTTTCGGCTTTAACAGCGCCGTCTGGCGGCGCAGCCACTTGATGCAGATGTCCTGCTCGTTGCCGAGCGGGTCGCGGTTCTGCGGCGGACGGCACTTCACGATATTTGCGATGTACACCTTCTCCCGCCCGAGACCTATCATGGCGAGGAGGTCATTTAAGAGCTGCCCAGACCGTCCGACGAACGGCAGCCCCTGCGCGTCCTCGTCCGCGCCGGGACCCTCGCCGATGAACATGACCTCGGCGCGCTCGTCCCCATCGCCGAAGACGACGTGCGTGCGCCCCTCGGCAAGCCCGCATTCGCGGCAGGCGAGACATTCTTCCTTCAGCATTTCCCAAGTCTGCATATTCTTTCTCCCACAGCAGATGTTGTAACAGCATTGAATCAAATATAATAGCCGCTCTGCGGCTATTATAGCATATCGCGGAGCGATATGCTAGAGGGTATCAATAAACATTGCAGAGTTTCGCGCCTCTGGTGCGAATAGAGTTCAATCTGTTTTTTCCGGCGTCAATGCGCCCGCCAACGTATACCGCGTCCGACTTTTCACGCAGCCAACGGCTGCGCCGCGCCTGTTCGCGCGGTTGAAGTTGCCGCAGGCAACTTCGCGGAGCCCCGATTCATTCGGGGCGAGCATTCCAATCGGAAGGGCTCCCACGCGGTCGCCGACCGCGTGGGAATTGCGAAGCGAGCGCGATTTGCCGCGACATAAGCGCCTTGACGCGCACCGCGCGCAAATGATATACTTGTTTTAACAGTACGACATTTCGGAGGGAACGATGGAGAAACACATATTCTGTGCGCCGACGATATTCGGGCTCGAGGGAGTCGTGCGCGACGAGCTGAAGCATCTCGGCATGGAGGACGTCGCGGGCGAGGAGGGCAGGGTGCTCTTTCGCGGGACGCTTGAGGACGCCGCGGCGGCGCTCGTGAACCTCCGCGCGGCGGAGAGAGTGCAGATACTCGCCGCGCGGTTCGAGGCGAGGACGTTTGAGGAGCTGTTCGAGGGGACGCGCGCGGTCGAGTGGGAGAGATACATACCGCGCGGGTGCGCCTTCCCGGTGCGCGGACACTGTGTCGATTCGCAGCTGATGAGCGCGAACGACTGCGTGTCGATAATCCGCAAGGCAATAGCGGTGCGCCTCGGGAGCGTATATCACGCGGAACGCCTCGACGAGAGCGGCGGCGTCCGTCAGATACGATTCACGGTGCTCCGCGACATTGTCCTCCTGCACGTCGACCTCACGGGCGAGCCGCTGCACAAGCGCGGCTACCGCCCGCACGCGATGGAGGCTCCGCTTCGCGAGACGCTTGCCGCCGGGATGGTCCTTCTCATGCGCTATCGCGGCAGAGACGCGTTCCGCGACCCGATGTGCGGTTCCGGGACGATACCGATAGAGGCGGCGCTGATAGCTATGAACCGCGCGCCGGGACTCCTGCGCCACTTCTCGCTCGAGGACTGGGAGGGCGGCGCGGAACTCGTCCGCGCGGCGAAGGACGCGGCGCGCTCGCGTGAGTACAGTAAGGAATACGACATCGAGGGGAGCGACATCGACCCGGAGGCGATAGAGGTCGCGCGCGAGAACGCGCGCCGCGCCGGGGTCGCGGAAACGGTGCGGTTCCGCCGCGCGGACGCGCGGGAGTTCGTCCCGCCGGAGGGACGCGCGTGCGTCCTGCTGAACCCGCCCTACGGCGTCCGCCTCGGGGACGGCTTCGGCGCGGCGGAGCTGATGAAGTCGTTCGGCGCGAGAATGGCGTCCGCGGAGCGGTGCGACATGGGCATCCTCTCCGCCGACCCCGAGCTCGAGCAGTGGATAGGCCGCCGGGCGACAAAGCGGAGGAGAGTCTACAACGGTATGCTGAAGTGCACCTTTTCGATGTACTTCTGCGGGAAGTAGAACGCGGTATGCGGGGGAGGTAGAAAACATGCGCCACCTGTTTATAATCAACCCGAAAGCCGGCAAGAAGCCCGACCCGGACGGACTGCGCCGCCGCATAGACGCGGCGATGGCGGGACGGGAATATACCGTCCGCGTCACGAGCGCCCCTGGGGACGGCGAGGCCGCCGCCCGCCGAGAGGCGGAGAAGCCCGGCGAGCTCCGCGTCTATGCCTGCGGAGGGGACGGAACGCTCACCGAGGTGCTGAACGGCGTCGTGGGTCATCCGAACGCCGCCCTCACCGTCGTACCCTGCGGCACCGGAAACGACTTCGTGAAGATCTTCGGCTCCGCCGACTTCAGCGACATAGCGGCGCTCGCGGACGGCGAGGAGCGCACCCTCGACCTCATGGAGACCGGCGGGCGGTACGCTATAGACATCTGCTCGGTAGGCTTTGACGCGCGGGTCGCGCGCGACGTCCACAAGTTCTCGAAACTGCCGCTCGTGACGAGCTTCGGGGCGTTCACCATATCCGCCATCTACAACCTTTTCAAAGGGCTGTGCAACGAGTATAAGGTGACGGTGGACGGTGAGACGCTCGACGGTACATACGCCCTGATATGCGTCGCGAACGGCCGCTACTACGGCGGCGGCTACATGCCTATGGCGGACGCGAATCCCACCGACGGCGTCCTCGACGTGCTGCTCGTCGGTAAGGTGAGCCGCATCCGGGTGCCGGTTCTGCTCGCAAAGTACAAGGCGGGACGGTATGCGGAGCTCGGAGACATCACACTGCGCCGTGCGGCGCGGGAGGTGCGGTTCGACTTCTGCGGAAGGCGCGGCGTGATAAATGCGGACGGCGAGATGATACCCGCCGAGGCGGGAACCGTGCGTCTCTCGGACGTGCGGCAAAGGTTCTTCGCGCCCGCCGGAGCGTGGGCAGAGATGGATAAATTGAAGCAGGAAAGAAACGCGAGGATTTTTGAGCAATCGAGAGCATAAACTACAAATCGGGAGAAAAACGGAAGCATTCGGAAATTTGGGAAAATTGCGGCGGTAAACCGCCCGAAACCGGCATTGAAAACCGAAGTAAAGCAGGATATAATTTATAATGTTAGCACTCAAGGGTATAGAGTGCTAAAAACAAAAATAAGTTCTTCAAGGAGGCAGTTCATACATGAAGCTCAAGCCTTTGGCAGACAGAGTGGTCATCAAAATGGTAGAGGCCGAGGAGACCACCAAGAGCGGCATCATCCTCACCAGCGCCGCGCAGGAGAAGCCGCAGGTGGCGGAGGTCATCGAGGTCGGCCCCGGCGGCGTCGTCGACGGCAAGGAGGTCGAGATGACCGTGAAGCCCGGTCAGCGCGTTATCACGAGCAAGTATTCCGGCACCGAGATAAAGCTCGACGGCGAGGAGTACATCGTCGTCCGCCAGAGCGACATTCTCGCGATAGTGGAAGACTAACCGTCTTTCGGAAGTCCGAGAGACTTTTTGCGAATTAATTTAGGGAGGCAAAGTTATTATGTCCAAGATAATCCTTTACGGCGAGGATGCCCGCCGCGCGCTCGAGCGCGGCGTCAACCAGCTTGCCGACACCGTCAAGATAACCCTCGGCCCGAAGGGCCGCAACGTCGTCCTCGACAAGAAGTACGGCTCGCCGCTCATTACCAACGACGGCGTCACGATAGCCAAGGACATCGAGCTCGACGATCCGTTTGAGAACATGGGCGCGCAGATGGTCAAGGAAGTCGCCACCAAGACAAACGACGTCGCGGGCGACGGTACCACCACCGCCACGCTGCTCGCGCAGGCATTCATTCGCGAGGGCATGAAGAACGTCGCCGCCGGCGCGAACCCGATGATAATGAAGCGCGGCATCGACAAGGGCGTAAAGGCCGCCGTCGAGAGCGTAAAGGCGAGCTCGAAGAAGGTCTCCGGCACGAGCGACATCGCGCGCGTCGCGGCCGTCTCGTCCGGCGACGAGTTCATCGGCAACCTTATCGCCGAGGCGATGGAGAAGGTCTCGGCCGACGGCGTTATCACCGTCGAGGAGTCCAAGACCGCAGAGACCTACAGCGAGGTCGTCGAGGGCATGCAGTTCGACCGCGGCTACATCTCGCCGTACATGGTCACCGACACCGAGAAGATGGAGGCCGTCATTGACGACGCCTACATTCTCATCACCGACCGCAAGATCTCGAACATTCAGGACATCCTGCCGCTGCTCGAGCAGGTAGTCCAGGCCGGGCGCAAGCTCATCATCATCGCCGAGGACGTCGAGGGCGAGGCGCTTGCGACGATACTCGTCAACCGTCTGCGCGGCACCTTCACCTGCGTCTGCGTCAAGGCTCCGGGCTTCGGCGACCGCCGCAAGGATATGCTCCGCGACATCGCCATCCTCACCGGCGGCGAGGTCATAAGCGAGGAACTCGGCCTCGACCTCAAGGACGCCACCATGGATCAGCTCGGCCGCGCCCGTCAGGTCAAGGTCCAGAAGGAGAACACCATCATCGTCGACGGTATGGGCGACCCGAACGAGATAAAGGCTCGCGTCGCACAGATCCGCGCGAACATCGAGACCACCACCTCCGACTTCGACCGTGAGAAGCTCCAGGAGCGCCTCGCGAAGCTGTCGGGCGGCGTTGCCGTCATCAAGGTCGGCGCCGCTACCGAGATAGAGATGAAGGACAAGAAGCTCCGCATCGAGGACGCGCTGAACGCCACCCGCGCCGCAGTCGAGGAGGGCATTGTCCCCGGCGGCGGAACGGTGTTCGTCAACGCCATCCCGTCCGTTGAGAAGCTTGTTGACGAGACCGAGGGCGACGAGCGCACCGGCGTGCGCATAGTCGCGAAGGCTCTCACCGAGCCGGTCCGTCAGATAGCCGCAAACGCCGGCCTCGACGGTTCGGTCATCCTCGAGAAGATAAAGGCCTGCGGCAAGACCGGTTGGGGCTTTGACGCGGCCAAGGAGCAGTACGGCGACATGATAGAGGCCGGCATAGTCGACCCGGCGAAGGTCACCCGTACCACGATAGAGAACGCCGCCTCGATAGCGTCGATGGTCCTCACCACCGAGTCGCTCGTCGCGGATAAGAAGGAGCCGCAGGCTCCCGCAGCGGCGCCCGCCGGCGGTATGGACGGCATGGGCGGGATGTATTGATCCCCGCCGCAAGCGCGGCAAATACACGATAAACTCCCCGGCATCCGTCAGGATGCCGGGGAGTTTTATGCTGAAAAAACCTGTAAGGTTCACCGCCGCAGGCGGCGAAAAGAGGCAAATCACGTTCTGCGGTTCCGCAGAAGCTCTGCCGCACCCGGCTGTCTGCGCCGCAGCAGACGCTTCCGGCGAGGCTTGATGCGGCGATATGCGCCGAATTTGCGGAGCTATGACCCGGCGGGGCGGGCATTTTGATCGGAAGGCTCCCACGCGGCTGTCGGCCGCATGGGGATTGCTAAGCCCGCGCGATTTCCCGCGAAAGCAAAGCGTATAAGAACGGAGGAGGGAAAATCCCTCCTCCGTTTCTTCACTGTGATGTGCGGTTACTTCACGACATTTTCGCAGAAGCGCTCTATGATAGCGGCGACCTCCGCGCGCTTCGCGCCGGACTGCGGCGCGAGCTTGCCGGCGGAAACGCCGTTCACGAGGCCGACGCTCACCGCCCAGTTCATCGCGTCGACGGCGTAGCCCTTGATCTCCTGAACGTCCGTGAAGGACGCGAGAGCGTTGCCGTCCGTCTCGGTCGCGTAGCCCTTGAACTTCGCGTAGCGGTAGAGGATGGTGACAAGGTCCTCGCGGCTCACATCGTCGTGCGGGCGGAAGGAACCGTTGTAGCCTTCGACTATGCCGTTGGCGTTCGCCCATGCGGAAGCCTCGGCGAAATAGTCGCTGCTCTGAATGTCGCCGAAGGTCATTTCGGTGCTGACGGCTTCGGGCTCATACGCGAGGCGGTGGAGAACGGTGACGAGCATTCCGCGCTCCATGGCGGTCTCGGGGGAGAACACACCGGTGCCGGTGCCCCTGAAGAGGTCGCGGGCGACGACAAACTCTACCGCGTCGGACGCCCAGTGGCCGGTAGTCTGAACATCGGTGAAGTCGACGCTCCTGTCGACTATCTTTACCGTGACGCTGCCGTCTACGGTGATGATGACACCGTTCTCATCCACGGCGCAGTCGCGGACGACGGTCTCGTTCCCGTCTTTGTCAACGACGACGGCGACGGTGCCGTGGCTCACGTCCTCGACGGGGATCTCCACGCGCGCCGAGCCCTCTCTGACGGTGATGCCTATTTCGGGAGCGTCCTCGGAGGAGGCGGAAGCCTTGACCTCAACGGGCGCGACGACGGCGCTGCCGTCCTCGGGGGCGGAGGACATCGTGACCTCAACGGAGGTGATGCTTCCGTCGGCATCGGTCTTGGTGGTGCCGACTACGCCGTCCGTGGTAGTGACGGTCGTGGTCTTGCTGCCGTCGGGGTCGGTGACGGTCGTGGTCTTGGTGCCGTCGGCAGCGGTGACCGTCTCGGTCTTGGAGGTCGGGACGGAGGGCGGCGCGGTGTAGGAGGTGTTGGTCGCGCCGCAGCGTGTGCAGATGCCGTTCACGTAGTCGTGACCGAGGGCAGCGACGGTCTCCTCCACCTGCTCGTGGCAGAGGCTGCAAATTCCGACGAGCGTTCCGGGTTCGGTGCAGGTCGCGAGCTTGGTGCCTTCCTTGAGATCGGTCACGTTATGGGGCAGGGGATCGCCGACGGTCTCAAATTTGGTCTGTCCGCAGACTGTGCAGGTATACTCCCGCGTTTCCGGCTTGGTGCAGGTGGCTTCGGTTATCTTGACGTGCTCCTCGTCAAATTTGTGCTCGGACGCGGCAGCGGCCAATGTTTGAGTCTCGAAATCCTCCTTGACTATGTGTGTGCCGGGAACCGTAACGGAAGCCTTATACTCCACCGAGGTGGCGTCACACGTTACTTCCCCGATCGGGGTGACGGTTGCGGGGACGGTTATCGTATGCTCGTGGTCATTTTTGCAGGTGAACGTCACATTTGCAGCGGGGATTCCGCCCTCAGCCCATTTGATCTCAGCGCTATCCGCATCCCAGCTGTGACCGAGAGCAGGAACCTCTTTGGGCTGCTCGTTGATAAAGTGACACTGCGAGCACCAGCTGCCGCCCTCGGAGCCGGGTTCGTCACAGGTGGCAGCGCGGGACGGCATATCTTCCCATGTGTGCTGATCGCTCTGAAGTGTCTTATCACAGCGCGAACACTTGGTTCCGGCGGTGTGCCCGCCGCCAAAGTCATGATTGAGCGCAGGGATGGTCTCGATCGTCCCCTCTATTTCTCCGCAGACGGAGCACTTCTTGTAGGCGGTCCTGCCGGGTTCTTCACAGGTGGGTTCGACCTTAGCTATCTCTTCCCATTTATGTCCGCCGTTTATATCACACAGCTTTTTACCGCAGTAGGTGCAGAAGCCGCTGCCGTTGTCTGTGTGTTCCTTTATGGTACCCGCGACTTCCTCCTCGGTTGTCTGGTCGCACCACTGGCACCGGTATTGGATGCGCTCGTTTGCCTCACAGGTGGCCGGGGAGACGACCGTCTTGTTCGCGGTAAAGCTGTGGGCGACGGCGGCTTCCTTGTTCATGACAGGGCTGCTGGACGCGCCGCACCGCGTGCATTTGCCAACCATCGGCTGGCCCTGGCAGGTGGCTTCGCCCTGGTCTTCGTAGTTCTCAAAGTCATGGCCGAGCGGAGGAATGCTTATCGCCTCGGAAACGACAGCATGGCAGGTCTTGCACCGAACCTCCGGGATCTCTACGCCGTTAGTGCAGGTGACATCTTTCCTGTCCTTTGTCTGCGCATCGAAGGTGTGACCGGTAGCGGGTATCACGGTTGCGGGAACGACAGTCTGACCGCAATCCGAGCAGACCTGAGCTTTTTTGTATCCGGGAGTCGTGCAGCTGGCCTCGGATTCTTCGGTGGTGTCGTTCTCGTCAGGAATAAGAGTGGGGTGTGTGCAGACGGAGGCGACGACGGTCTCGCCGTACTCCCTGACTTCTTCGGTCTTGACTTCGGTGGGCAGGAAGGTGACACTCAGAACATCGCTGTGTGCGAAGTAGTCAGAGCCTTCGGTGACGGTGAATTCGCCGTTGCCGTCTACGGTCAGCTTCTCACCGCCGAGAGAGACGGTGTCTACCGAATAACCCTCGTTCGCGACGACCTTGAAGGTCTTCTGCTCGCCGGAGGCGAAGGTGACGTTTCCGTCTTCGCCGACGGCCTTCTTGCCGCCGACCTCAACATAGCCGTTCCCGTCCGAAACGACGACGAGGGTGCTGCCGGTCTCGGCGGCTGCTATAGCGGCTGCCTCGGCGGTCTTCTTCACCGCGACTATCTCAAACGGGGAGAATGCGTCGCACATTATGACCATGCCGTAGGGGGTGGGGACGATGGTTATCTTGTCCACGCCGACGATGTGATCGCCCCACTTGTGTCCCTCCTCGCTTGCGTGGGAGCAGGGATACATGCTTTCGTTTTCCTCGGCGCAGCGGGTGAAGTGGTACGCCTGCAGGTCGTAATCCTTCAGCGTCTCATAGGTGATGCCTGCGGGGTAGCCGACCTGTACGCGCAGCGACTGTCCCTGATTGGGCTTGAGCTTGACCATCGGGCAGATACGGTTGAAGTTTATCTCAAAGACCGAGGAACCGACAACCTCGCCGCCGGCAACCTGGCCCTGATACTCCGAGTCCTTGCTGAGCGCGTCCTCGATCTTCTCGTAGTCCTCGCGGTTGCCCGCGCCCTTGCTCTTGTCCTCGACGACGAGCATGAGGCGGCCGTTCAGGTCGCTGCGGTTCATCTCGCTGTTGAGCTGTTCAAGCGTTTCAGCGTCGGTGCCGCCGGACTTTGCCATGGCTTCGAGGTCAAGGTTCTCGGGGGCGTCAAGCAGAGTGGGCTGACCCCAGAGGTTCCAGTCGATACCCTGGCTGCGGTAGCAGGCCGGGCACAGGCCGGGGATGCAGGAGATAACGGAGAAGTTGTTCGGGACCTTGGAGGAACGCGAACCCACAACGCCCTCGATGGCGAAGTTGTACTCCGTGATGTCGTCTATCCACTGGTCGGAGGCGCGGAAGTTGAACTCAACGCCGACGATGGGGCAGCCGTCCGTAACGGAGCATTCGTTGTGGTTTGCGTGGTAAGCCGTGTTGGGGCACTTGTCGAGACCCTCGCCGCCGTCCGCGATGGCATCGGTGGCGTAAATCCACTTGAAATTGACGTAAGGGTTGACGGTATCGTCGACGCCGGGCATATCCACATAACCGTCCCGGTTCACGTCGAAGGGAAGCTCGCCCGCTATCTGGACGTACTTCTCGCCGCCGGTGTGGAGGTCCTGCTGTATCGTGGTGTAGCGGACGCGGACAGTCTTGCTGAGCGCGGCTGCGGAGTCGTCCTGGAAGGCGTCGATGGCGGCAATGCCGCTCTCGGCATTGACGTCTGCGGGCAGGATGTGATAGAGAAGGTCGTCATAGGTGACCTTGAAGCGGTAATCATAGCCCGCCGTGCAGTTGCCGTTGGGGGCGGGGAACTGCGTGAGCACGTAGGGCGGAGCCTCGTACTTGGAGTTGACGTTGTAGAGCAGGCCGGACTGGGCTATTATCTCGCTCTCGTCGCCGTGGAAGTAGCCGGCTTCACCTTTGGATTGGGTGAGGTAGTTGCCGCCGGAGCTGGGATCAAGCTCCCAAGTGTCCCGATGGTCGGGCTCGCGGGTGGTGACGGCTATCTCGACGTATTCGCAGGTCGGGGTGTAGATGCGGAGCGCGCCGCCGTTGTCGCCGAAGTAGGGATTGCTCCCGGTGGCTGCAAAGGATGCGTCGGCATAGTACCACTCGTCCATCACGTCGGCGGTACCGTCGGTGTGGTAGTCGTACATCTTCACCATGAAGTAGAGACCCTTCTGGCGGGCGGTCTGGGCGTCCATGCCACGATAAGTGACCGAGAACACACCGGCAGGCACTCCTTCCTCGGAGCCGCCGGTGGAGTAATCGATCTTGAGACCGTTGTCGTCTCCGAGGATAGTGGCGCCGGAGTATGCGGCGGTCTCGATCGTGGGATATTTGAACTCAAAGTTGCCGGTGGAGACATAGCCGGAGGGACGCCAATGCTCGCCCACGAGCGACTGACCGACGAGCAGGTAGGTGTTGGTCTCTTTGCCGTCCTCGCCGTAATGGAACGAGAGGTCGCGCTCGCCGGTATAGGTGGCGGTGAGCGGGTCGTCCCACGTGGCGTCGATGACGTACCAGCGCGGGGTCTCCTGTGCGTCCGTGTTGGGGATGTTCACGGCGTTCCACATATGATCCTCGGGCGTACCCTTGGTCTGTACGCCGTGGATAAGCACGCTCTCGATGCCGAGCCTTGTCAGGCAGACCTGAAGCGTGCGGGCGTAAGCCTCGCAGACGCCCTCGTGGGTCTGCATGCCGTAGACGGTGCGGATGAACTTGGCGTCCTCGGGATAGGTGCACTCTATCTCGTAGCGATAGTGGATGCCCATGGTTATCTGGTCATGGATGTTCGTCGCAAGGAACGCCAGCTGGTCCGGCTTGCTGTAGGTGCCTTCGGCATTGGCAGTGTTCAGCGCGGAGACAGCCTTACTTACCATATTATTGATGGTGGCGTTGATCTTCTCGTCCATGGTCTTGATGGTCTCGCCATTGAGCGCGATCTTGTCGGCGGTAAGTCCGCCGAGCAGATAGGTATCGCCTCTGCCGGGACCGATAAGGACGTGGTAGCCGTCTCCGTACTCTGCCTCCACGGAGCCGTGCGTCACGCGGAAGGTGAGATATCCGGAGTCTATGTACCACAGCTCGGAGTGGTCGAGGTCAAGGGCGTCCTTCGCGGCGCAGAAGTCGTTGAAGATGTCCTTGTTGCCCTTTGCGTACTCCTTTATGTCGTTCTCGGTTATGATGGGACCGCTCTTTGCGGAACCATCAAGATAGTTGACACCGATGAGGTCGATGGGCTGTGTTCCCTCGTAATACTTTTCCTTGGTGGCGGTGTTTGTAAACTCATCAAGCAGCTTTTTGTAAATGGCCTTCGCGCGGTCGTTGAGCTGATTATAGAAGTAGTCGGACGAAACCTCTGTCGGTTCGTAGTCAGACCCTGCGGCGGCGACGGAGAATACCGGCAGCATCGACGCAGTCATAACCAGCGCAAGCAGGAGGGAGAGAATCCTTTTTTTCATCTTGCTTAGCACCTCTTTAGATTATTTTGGTGTAGAATGCAGCCGCGGTGCGGCGGATGCCCGTTTCCGGGCCGCGCCCGATGGGGACGGGCGCACGGTCTCACCTCCGATATTGAGATATGGGTTTCGGCGGACGTGGCGCATGTTTCGGGCTTGCGTTTCCACATCCGTTTGAGGGGCACGGAAAGAAGAGCAAGGTCAATTCCCTGCCCCTTTTTCCTCGCTGTCTTCGACGGAGCTCACCTTGTTCCCGGCTCGGTTATTTACGATTTTCGGGATCGTATTGGGAGTGCGGACAAGTATCTCGCTCAGGTCGCAGTCAAGCGCTTCACAGATAAGGTCCAGATGTTCGAGGTTGACCCTCTCTGCCATCTCGTGATACAGTTCATTGATTGTAGTAGGCCGAATACCCGTCTTGCGGGCAAGGTCGGCCTGCGTCCAACGAAGTTCGCCAAGCTTGCGGCTCAGGAGTATCCTAATCACGGCAATGCCACCTCTTTGTGATAATCTACCGCATTTGGTAAGAATAATCCGTATATTGTTAGATTATCACAGTATGCGTTATAAAACAAGGGGGCGAAATGTCGCGGGACAAAATGTGATCTGTCCGAATGACCGCGCTGTAGTTGGAAAATCGGAAATAAGGGGTGCGATTTTGCCGGAATGAGCCGTCAAACCTTCCGTACCGGACGACGCCGACAAATTCTCGTACACTGTTGCGCTTCAGATTCGCGCGGCTGCGAAGCGGGGATTTGAGGCTTCGGCCTCGAAGCCTTTTTTGCGCGAAACTAACACCAAACTAACACTTGAAAAACACCGGATTTGTGCAGACCAAATTCTGTACAGTGTCGGGCTTTGCCCGCGAAGCGGGCAAAGCTTACGAGGGCTGAATATATTTCGATGAGGAATATATTCAGCCCTCGCGCTCGGATGCGCCCGAGTAGGAGCTGCACAAAGTCGGGCAATATTCGCGGAGCGAATATTGCGAGCGAGGGCAGTAGAATGTCGGAGAAAGAAAAGGTTTGCGCCCTCGCGGTTCGCAGCGGTTGAAGTTGGCGGCGTAGCCGCCAACTTCGCGGAGCCCCGATTCATTCGGGGCGAGCATTTAAATCAAAGGGCGGAGGCGGCAAGGCCGCCGAAGCCCAAAAACAGAGGTAGTCCTTATGAACTGCCTCTGCAAACCGCGCCTGTTCGCGCGGTTAAAGTTGCTTGCCATAGGCAAGCAACTTTGCGCAGGCGGAATTCATTTCCGCCGAGCATTTCAATCAAAGGACTTGGCGGCTTTGCCGCCAAGCCCATCAAAAAAAGCAGCCAAAGGCTGCTTTTTTTGATGGTGGACACTAACGGAATCGAACCGCCAACGGTGCTGACGCAATGAATAACAGGGGGGTCAGCGGTTACATCTCGAGTGACCATCAACCAAACCGCGCCTGTTCGCGCAGGAAATCATATTCAGCCCTCGTTAGCTTTGCCGCGAAGGCGGCAACCGCGCCTGTTCGCGCGGTTAAAGTTGCTTGCCATAGGCAAGCAACTTTGCGCAGGCGGAATTCATTTCCGCCGAGCATTTCAATCAGAGGGCGGAGGCGGCAAAGCCGCCGAAGCCCAAAAAATAAGCAGCCCCTTCGGGACTGCTTATTTTTTGGTGGACACTAACGGAATCGAACCGCTGACCCCCTGCACGTCAAGCAGGTGCTCTACCAGCTGAGCTAAGTGTCCGTGCGAACATTGACTATTATAAGACATGGGTCGGGAATTGTCAAGCACAAATTCCGATTTTTTTATAAATCTCTTTGCCCGCAAAACGGCGGCTCCCGCCGGACGAACCGGCTTGACGTATCGCGCCGTAAGGAATAAAATAGTATAAGCTGCAAACATTATGCAAAAGCCCGCCGGAAGCGGCGGAGCGCAGGCGGGAGGATGGCGTGTCCGAATGAAAACGGGAGTTGTTGACGTCGGCGGCGGGATGCGGGGCATCTACGCCGCGGGAGTGCTCGACGGGTGCCTCGACAGAGGTATAAAATTTGACCTTGGTATAGGAGTGTCGGCGGGGAGCGCGAATATCGCGTCCTACACGGCGGGGCAGAAGGGCAGGAATTACCGCTTCTACACCGAGTATTCCTTCCGCCGGCAGTATATGAGCTTTGCAAACCTCCTTCGCGGGGGGTCGTATATAAATATGGATTACGTCTACGGAGAGCTCAGCCGCGCGGACTCGGAGGATCCGCTGGACTATCCCGCCATGAGCGCAAACCCGATGGAGTTCATCGTCGTCGCGGCGGACGCCCTCTCGGGCGAGGCGAAGTACTTCGACAAGCACGACATGGCGCAGGACAACTACGACGTGTTCAAGGCGTCGAGCTCGATACCGGTCGTGTGCCGGCCGTACACCGTGGACGGCAGACCTTACTACGACGGCGCGCTCGGCGACCCGGTGCCGGTGGCGAAGGCATTCGAGCTCGGGTGCGACCGCGTCGTGCTCATACTCACAAAGCCGGAGAGCGAGCTGCGGAGCCCCGGGCGGGACGAGAAGCTGGCGCGGCTGCTTAAGCGAAAGTACCCGACGGCGGCGGAACGCCTCCGCCTCCGCGCGGAGAACTACAACGCCGGCGTCGCGCGGGCGCGGGAGTACGCCCGCGAGGGACGCGCGCTCATCGTCTCCCCGGACGACACCTGCGGCGTGAGCACGCTGAAGCGCGACCGCGATTCGCTCCGCCGCCTCTACGACAAGGGCTGTGCGGACGCGGCAAAGATCGAGGCGTTCCTTGCGGAGTGACTGTCCGCCGGAAGACGGAGCTTTTCCGGCATACCAATAAATATCCGCATTCTGTGGCGATTTGCTCTGCAATGTGGTACAATGTAAGCGGAACGTAAAACATACCCCCGGAGGACAATGTTATGGCAAGACCGGTGATAGGACTTTCTCCGCAGCTCGAAGCGCAGGGCGCGGGCGTATTACTGAGGCATGTATACCTTGAGAGCATCGAGGGAGCGGGAGGCATCCCGCTGATATTTCCGCTCGTCCGTGACGCGGAGGAGGCGGCGCGGCTCGTCTCACTCTGCGACGGCGTTATCTTCACCGGAGGGCCGGACATTGCGCCGGAGATATACGGCGAGGAGACGCTTCCCGAGTGCGGGATGATTTCACCGGAGCGCGACCTCACGGAGAGGCGGCTCTTTCAGGCCGTACTCGAAACCGAAAAGCCGGTCCTCGGGATATGCCGGGGCATACAGACGATGAACGTGTTTATGGGCGGGACGCTCTTTCAGGACGTAGTCACACAGCACCCGTCCGAGACCGTCCATTCCATGGAGCCGCCGCTCGACCGCAGCATCCACACCGTCACGGTAAAGCACGGCACGCCGCTTTGGAATATCCTCGGCGTGGAGACGGTGGGCGTCAACAGCTGCCACCATCAGGCGGTGAAGGACGTCGCGCCGGGGCTCGAGGTCTCGGCGGTCTCGGAGGACGGACTTGTCGAGGGCGTATACCTGCCGGGAGAGAGATTCTTCTGCGGCGTGCAGTGGCACCCGGAGCTCATGTACAGGACAGACGAAAACAGCAGAAAGCTCTTCCGCGCTCTTATCGACGCGGCGCAGCCCCGGGAATAGTAAGTAAAACCGCCCGCGCGTGCGGGTGAACATATCACGGGCGGTGGTTTCCGCCGCCGAAAAGGAGAGATACAGAATGGCGCATATACCCTACATAGAAGGAACGGGCAGGCTCGCGACGCTGTATGTTGACGGAAAGCCGTTCCACATCCGGGGCGGAGAGCTGCACAACTCGAGCGCGTCCGACCTCCGCTACATGGAGGAGCGCGTCTGGACGGCGCTGCGTCCGCTTGGTCTCAACGGCGTCATCGCCCCGGTCTACTGGGAATGCCTCGAGCCGGAGGAGGGCAAGTTTGACTTCGAGCTCGTGGACGGCCTCATAGCGCAGGCGCGGCGCGAGGGCATGAAGCTCGTCCTGCTCTGGTTCGGCCTCTGGAAGAACGGAGCCTCGACCTATATCCCGCTCTGGGCGAAGAACGACCCGGAGCGCTTCGGGATAGTCCGCAACGCGGGCGACCGTCCGCTCGGCTACATGGGCGGCTTGTGGGACCCGACGGTCTCGCCGCTCTGCCGGGACGCCGTCGCGGCGGACGCGAGGGCGTTTGCCGCACTGATGGCGCATCTGCGCGACACCGACGATGAGCGCACGGTCGTGATGATACAGGCGGAAAACGAGATAGGCGTCGTCGGCGCGGCGCGGGACTACAGCGAGCGCGCGGAGGCGGCGTTCGCGGAGGAGATACCTGCGGCGCTCGCGGAGACCTTCGGCGTCCACGGAACGTGGAGCGAGGCGTTCGGCACCGACGCCGCCGAGACTTTCATGGCGTGGCACTACGCCTGCGCCGTCGAGACGATAGTGAGCGCGGGCAAGGCGGAGTACCCGTTGCCGGTGTACGTCAACGCGTGGCTCGAGCAGGCGCCCGGAGTGCCGGGAACATATCCCTCCGGCGGGCCTCAGTTCAAGATGCACCGCGTCTGGCGCGCGGCCGCGCCGCACGTCGATTTGTACGCGCCGGACATATACGTGCCGAACTTCCGCGACGTGTGCGACGAGTACGCCTCGGACGGCAACCCGCTGTTCATACCGGAGGCGCGCGGCCCGGTCGACGCAGTCGCGAACTTCCTCTACGCCGTGGGCGAGCACAACGCTATCTGCTTTGCGCCGTTCGGGATAGAGGACGTCGCGGGGCGCGCCGAGGAGCTTGACCCGCAGGTGCTCGCGCAGCTCAACATCTCCCCGGAGGCGATGGGCGTCGCCGCAGACGGCGCACGCCTGCTCGGCGGAGTGTACGGAGCGGTCGGCGGGATGGAGGACGTGATAGAGAAGGCTCACCGCGAGGGGAAGATACACGGCTTCCTTGACAACGGCAACGCAAGCGAGATAATCGACCTTGAGAATATCCGTCTCCGCATAAGCTACGGCAGTCCGTTCGGAGGGGCGAAGCACGCCGCGGGCGGACTCGTCATAGAGCTCGGAGACTATGAGCTCCTTGTGCTCGCGTGCGGGTGCGCCGTGGAGTTCGAGGCGCCGGAGCACACCGGCATGAAGCTAGACCTGCTCCGCAAGGAGGAGGGGCGCTTCGAGGACGGAAAGTGGGTGCGGGGACGCATCCTCAACGGCGACGAGCGCTACCGCAACACCTTCGGCAAGGAGGCGCAGCTTCAGCGCTTCATGTTCAGAGCGTACAGATAAGTTGGAAGCGGACGGCGGCGGCAGAAGTGGGTACTTTTGCCGCCGCTTTTCATGTCCGCGTCAAAGGCGGTTGCAATCATCCGCGCGGCGTGCTATAATATGACAGTACATTTGTTTCTTTTGAGGGCTTGAGGAAAAGTAAAGGCGTGCGCGGAGGAGGATATGAGCGGGGACAACTCGGAAAAGAAATATGAGCCGTTCAGGATACCCGCCCGCGCCGGGGAGAGACCGAACGCGGGCGGTGCTCCGAGCCGTGACGGCGGCTCCGACGCCTCCTTTTCGGACGGGATGTTTTACGAGATAGACTACTCCGCAAGCCCAATCGAGGGCGTGGGAAAGTTTGTCGCGCGGGCGCAGAGGATAGCGCCGCCCGAGCGGGACGCGAAGCGCGAGCGCTTCATGGAGATGCGCGGCATCGCGCGGAGGTACGAGACGCGGGCATACGACGGGGAGCGGTTCCCGAGCCGGGGCGCGCGGAGGGAGTACGCCGTCATCTTCACCGAGCAGGCGAGGTTCATGGCGGACTTCGAGGACGACTACGAGGGGGAAGCGCCGTTTTCCGCGTACTACCCGGATTACAGGATGCTCTCCTACGAGCAGTTCCGCACCTACTTCACCTGGCGGACGCGTGTGCGCGCGGGAGATGTCCGCGCGACGTCGCTCTCCTACGCCTTCATCTATATCTACGAGCAGATAAACAACATCGGCACGGCGAGCCCGAAGGACGGCATCGAGCAGATCATCGACTTCTGGAGGAGGTTCCGGGAGTACGACCTCACGCTCGACAAGTACGTCCCCGGCTGGATAAAGGACTACCACATCTACTACGACCTTGAGGGGAGCTTCCGCGACTTCGCGGCGGAGCACGCTCTTTCGGGCTACTATCCGATGCTCAACGACCCGAAGGACGGCTTCGGGCTGCTCGCGGAGCTTTCGGGCTATGACATCCGCGCCTCGGCGTTCTACGCGGAGAACCGCGAGCTAGTCGAGCGTTGCGCGGACTTCACGGCGGAGCGCCTGCGGGAGAAATGCTCGGAGGCGGGAATTGCCTTTGACGACCTTCTCTTTGCCCACACTAAGCACCCGCTCGCGTGGACGCCGTTCAGGGGCGCGGTCTTCCGCGACGCCCGCCGGCAGCGGGACAGGACGGTGGTGCTCCTGCCGAACGAGGTGTATGTCTCGCGGAACAGCGTCTGGACATACAGCACGGCGCTGACGTCGAGCAGCGGCAAGCGGCTCGCGGGCTTTGTTCTGAAGCGCATGGAGGCGGAGCTTCGGCGGCTCGCAAAGTACCGCCACAAACTCACGGCAAACCCCGCCATGCTCGACGGGGAGACGCGGCAGAGCCTCGCGGAGGCGGGTCTGCCGCTCGAGGAGACGATAGTCCGCGCGGCGGCGGAGTTCTACCGCGAGGCAACAAAGACCGTCGTTACTGTGTCGAGCGACGCGCTCGCGCGGATACGCCGTGACGCGCTCGAGACGCAGGAGGCGCTGCTCGTGGAGGAGGACGCGTCCGGCGGGGCGGCAGTCCCGACGGAACGGCGCAGCGGAAGCGCCACCCCGGCAGACGTCCTGCCGGGAAGCGGCGCGGAGAATAAGTCGGACGAAAAACTGCCTTGCGACGGCGTGGAACACATAGCGGACGAAGAAACGTACTGCGACAGTGCGGAGCGCGTGCCGGAGGTAAAGCCCGAGAGCGTCGCGAAAGACGCGGAGGATGGCGGAGCCGGGAACGCCACGGAGCCTGCCCTAAGCGGCGCGGACGCCGCCGGCAAAGCGCCGTCCTTCGGCGCGGACGAGCCGGCAGACGAGTGGGACGCGCTCGGAGCGGCGCTCGCGCCGCTCGAGCTCGCGGCGCTGCGGCACGTCCTCGGCGGCGGGGACATGGAGAGCTTCGCGCGGGCAAGCGGCGTCATGCCGGAGGTGCTAGCGGAGGGGATAAACGAGAAGGCGGCGGACGCCGTCGGGGACAGCGTCCTTGACGACGGACTTATGATATACGACGACTACGCCGAACGGCTGGGGGAGATGACTGAGAAGTATGGCAAACAGGGTTCCGGCGAGGATAGCGGGCATACTCATTAACGCGCTGAAGAGCGGCGTCGTGCCGCGCGTGGGGCTGGAGTACATCACGGTCGGCAGAAAGCAGGAGATAGCCGCCATCCTTCGCGATATTGACATGATAGAGCAGGGTGGGGCGTCGTTTCGCTTCATAGTCGGCAAGTACGGCAGCGGCAAGAGTTTCCTGCTCCAGACGATACGCAATCACGCGACGGCGAGAGGCTTTGCCGTCGTGGACGCCGACCTCTCGCCCGAGCGCCGCTTTGCCGGCACGAAGGGTCAGGGACTTGCCACGTACAGGGAGCTTGTCCGCAATCTCTCCACCAAGGCAAAGCCGGACGGCGGCGCTCTGCCGCTCATTCTCGAACGCTGGATAAGCGGCATACAGACTGCGGTGCGCGTCGGGACCGGCACGGAGGGCGCGAAATTCGAGCGCGAGGTAGAACAGAGGATATATGCCGTCGCGGGGTCGCTCGAGGGAATGGTGGGCGGCTTCGACTTTGCGAAGGCGGTGGCGCTCTACTGGCAGGCTTACCGCTCCGACGACTCCGCACTCAAGTCGAACGTCCTCCGCTGGTTCCGTGGGGAGTATCCGACGCGGAGAGAGGCGAAGGACGACCTCGGGATAAACTTCATCGTCTCGGACGAGACGTGGTACGACTTTCTCAAGCTGTTTGCGGCGTTCCTCACCGGCGCGGGGTATAAGGGACTGCTCGTGATAATCGACGAGCTTGTGAACATCTTCAAGATACCGAACTCGATAACCCGCGCGAATAACTACGAAAAGATACTCACGATGTATAACGACGTCCTTCAGGGCAAGGCGGAGCACATCGGCTTCCTTATGGGCGGAACGCCGCAGTGCATCGAGGACAGGTACAGGGGAGTGTTCAGCTATGAGGCGCTCCGCTCGCGGCTTGCGGAGGGACACTTCGCGACGGACGAGCTGCACGACCTCACGGCGCCGATAATCCAACTCCGGATGCTCTCGCAGGAGGAGATGTATATCCTGATTGAGAAGCTGCGGGACATACACGCCGACCTCTACGGATACACCCCGCGCCTCGGCCACGAGGACCTGCTGTACTTCCTCACCGTGGAGTACAACCGCGTCGGCGCGGAGACGCACATCACGCCCCGCGAGATGATACGCGACTTCATCGAGCTCATAAACATCCTCTACCAGAACCCGGAGAGGAGCGTGCAGGAGGTGCTCGGCTCGAACAGCTTCGAGCTCGCGAAGGGCGGTCTCTCGGAGGAAGAAGTACACAGCGACTTCGTGGACTTTGAGATATAACATCTTACAGAGACAGGGGAGCGAATATGGACGCTTTTTCGAGGCTTGCGCCGTTTATACAGGATTTCATATACGAGAACAAGTGGGAGGAGCTGCGGGCAAATCAGGTCGCGGCGTGCGAGGTCATATTCGACAGTGACTCGAACCTCCTGCTCTCCTCCGGCACCGCCTCCGGCAAGACCGAGGCGGCGTTCCTTCCCGTGCTCACGGAGATATACAACGACCCGCCGAGGTCGGTGGGCGTGCTCTACATCTCGCCGCTCAAGGCGCTCATAAACGACCAGTTCAAGCGGCTCGAGCAGCTGCTTCTCGCGTCGCACATAAAGGTTACGAAGTGGCACGGGGACGCGTCGGTGACGGCCAAAAACAAGCTCATAAAGGAGCCGGAGGGCATACTTCAGATAACGCCCGAGTCACTTGAGAGCCTTGTGACAAACAAGCGCGGCGCGTGCCTCAAGATGTTTTCCGACCTCCGCTACGTCATAATCGACGAGGTGCACCAGTTCATGCGGGACGTGCGGGGCATACAGCTCCTCTGCGTGCTCGAACGGCTGAACCGCCTCGTCGGGATAAACCCGAGGCGGATAGGACTTTCCGCGACGCTCGGGGACGTCTCACTCGCGGAGGATTGGCTGAACACCGGCACGGGGCGCGGGTGCGTCTCGCCCCTCACCGACGAGGGGAGCAAGCGGATAGGCCTGCACGTCGAGCGGTTTGTCAACTACGCCGACTTGCGCGACGTGGAGAACACCGTCCTTCCCGGCAACTCCGCCGCGGGGATGGGTCTCGGCGACCGCGAGCACTTCGAGTACCTGTTCCGCAACACTCTTGACAAAAAGACGATAATCTTCGCGAACAGCCGCGAGGAGATAGAGTTCGTCATGGCAAACCTCCGCGAGATAGCCCTGAAGAACAAGGCGCCGGACGTCTACCGCGTCCACCACGGAAACGTCTCCGCGCTCCTGCGCGAGACCACCGAGGACGAGATGAAGTCGGAGGACGAGAAGATAGTCACCGGCGCGACGGTGACGCTCGAGCTCGGCATAGACATCGGGTCGCTCGACCAGGTGGTGCAGATAGGCACGCCGTACAACGTCTCGAGCTTCGCGCAGAGGCTCGGACGGTGCGGTCGGCGCGGACAGGTGAGCCGTTTGCTCTTCACGTTCGTGGAAAACCTCAGGATAAATTCGGACGACACACTGGGCCCGATAAACTGGGACTTCATCCGCACTATAGCAATAATCGAGCTATACTTGAAGGAGCACTGGATAGAACCCATCCCGCCGCGCCTGCACGCGTACAACCTCGTCTACCATCAGACGATGAGCACCCTCAAGTCAAACGGCGAGATGAGCGCGGCGGCGCTCGCAGGGAGCATCCTGACGCTCGGTTCGTTCCGCGAGGTGTCAAAGGAGGATTACAGGACGCTCCTTGAGTACATGCTTTCGGAGGAACAGCTTGAGCGCACCGAGCGCGGCGGCCTCATCATAGGCAGAGAGGGAGAAAAGATAGCAAACAGCCACAAGTTCCTTACAGTGTTCCTCGCCCCGGAGTACCTCGAGGTCAAGGACGAGAACCGCATGATAGGCACCGTCGACAAGGTGTATCCCGTGGGCACGCGCTTCGCGCTCGCGGGTCTCACATGGGAGACGGTGGACGTCAATGTCAAGAGCAAGGTGATATTTGTCAAGCGCGTGCCCGGCATATCCGTCGTGGACTGGGACGTGGACTTTGAAAACGAGCTGCACACCGTCCTCATGCGGAAGATGCGGAGCATCCTTCTCTCGGACGACACATACTCCTACCTCAGCGCGGGCTGCGCGGAGCGCCTAACGGAGATACGCTATATCACGCGGAACAGCGGCGTGCTCACGAACGTCGGCACCGCGCTCTCGGACAAGCGCTACGCCATATTCCCGTGGGTCGGGACGCGGCAGATAATGACGCTCAACTATCTCCTGCGGAGCAGGGGAGTAAAGAGCAAGTATCCGTGGCCGACCTGCGTGTACCTCGAGGCCGTCTTTGACGGTTCGCAGGAGGAACTGGAGGCGATAATTTTCGACATCCTGTCCTCCGAGCCGGATATGTACGCCCTGCCGCTGCCGGAGGATGTGCAGATACTCGGCAAGTACAACGAGTTCATCCCGCGCGAGCTGCTGCGGAAGCAGTATATAGAGGACTTCCTCGATTTCGACGGACTGTGCGCGGACATGGCGGAGCTTGAGCGGCTTGCAGACGGGGAGACGGGACAGCGGTGACGGGAGAAAAGTATGACGTGCTGAAGCGCTTCTTCGGGTACTCGTCCTTTCGGGGCGGACAGGAGGAGCTTATAGACGCACAGATGGAGGGCCGCGACGTGCTCGGCGTTATGCCGACGGGCGGCGGAAAGAGCCTCTGCTATCAGATACCGGCGATACTCATGACGGGGATAACGCTGGTAGTGAGCCCGCTCATCTCCCTGATGAAGGATCAGGTGACGGCGCTGAAGGGTGCGGGGATCCCCGCGGCCTACATAAACAGCTCGCTCTCGGCGGGGCAGATAAACAAGGTCTATCAGAACCTGCTTGAGGGGAGGTACAAGATAGTCTACATCGCCCCGGAGAGGCTCGCGGCCGAGGGCTTCGTCTCAGTCGCGCAGAGGCTCCGGATATCGCTTCTCGCCGTGGATGAGGCACACTGTATCTCTCAGTGGGGACAGGACTTCAGGCCAAGCTATCTGCGCATATCGGAGTTTGTCGGAAAGCTGAGGCGCCGACCCGTCATCTCGGCCTTCACGGCCACCGCGACCGAGCGCGTGCGCCGTGACATAGAACGCTCCCTCGGGCTGGACCGGCCGCTCCGTATAGTCACCGGCTTCGACCGGCAGAACCTCCGCTTCGAGGTGATGAAGCCGAAAAAGAAGGACGAGGCGCTGCTCGCGCTCGTCTCGGAGCGCGCGGAAAAGAGCGGCATCGTATACTGCTCGACGCGGAGGGACGTCGAAAGCATCTGCCGGATGCTCCGCGACGCCGGACTCTCTGCGACGAGGTACCACGCCGGTCTCACCGAAGAGGAGCGGCGGAATAATCAGGACGACTTCATCTATGACAGGTGCGGCATCATGGTGGCGACGAACGCCTTCGGAATGGGCATAGACAAGTCAAACGTCTCCTACGTCATCCACTACAGCATGCCGCAGAGTATCGAGTCGTACTATCAGGAGGCGGGGCGCGCCGGAAGGGACGGCTCGGACGCGGACTGCATCCTGCTCTACTCCGCGCGGGATATACGGACGGCGCAGTTTCTCATAGAACATTCCGGCGGGAGCGAGGAGCTTACCGAGCCTGAGCAGTCAAAGGTCACGGAGCAGGCGCTGAAGCGCCTCGGCGAGATGGTCGGCTACTGCGAGACCGACCGGTGCCTGCGGGGGTATATCCTCGACTATTTCGGGCAGAAGCACCCGAAGACCTGCGGCAACTGCGGGAACTGCGACGGGTCGTTTTCCGAGAAGGACATAACTGGAGAGGCCGGAGCGGTCTTCGAGTGCGTGCGGCTTGTCCGCGAGAGGATAGGCTACTCCCTCGGCTCGGCGAAGATAATGAAGGCGCTCCGGGGCAGCCGGGACAGGGAGACCCTCGCCCTGGGGCTGGACAGGCTTCCGGTCTACGGAAAGCTCCGAGGAGTTTCGTCCGATGGGTTGCGGGAGATACTGGAAAGCCTCAAAACGCAGGGATACCTCCGGGTCGACCCCGTTCACGGGGCGCTGTTTCTCACTCCCCGTGCGGAGGACGCGTCGCGCCGCCATGAGACGGTCACGATGCGCGTCCGAGGAAAGAGCGCCTACACTTCGTCCGCCGCAAAGCGGACACAGGCCGGCACGGAGGAAGACGGACTGTACGCCGCGCTCCGCGACCTCCGCTATCGCGCGGCGAAGGAGGAGGGGATACCGGCGTTCATGGTGTTCTCGAACGCCACGCTCCGGGACATGGCGGCAAAGAAGCCGACGACCGAAACGGAGATGCTTTCGGTGGCCGGAGTGGGTCAGAACAAGCTGCAGCGCTACGGCAAACGCTTCGCCGAGGAGATAAAGCGGTACCTCGGAGAGAACGGAGGCTGAACCGTGCGGCAAGCGTGCGGAGATGCTGCGGCCGATGCGGCGGCAGACTGCGTGCGTAAGAGCAATCCGCTTGCCCCGAGCATTTCAATCAAAGGGGTCCCCAAACGGCGCTTTGCGCCGTTTGGGGAAAACCCAACACAAATGCCGCGACTTTGTCGCGGCATTTGTGTTGGTCGGGATGACTGGAGTCGAACCAGCTTGACCTTGCTCCCAAAACAAGTGGGTGACCGTTACCCTACATCCCGTCGCTGCGGCGCGGAGACGCCGTGCCGCCGTATAACTATACCACATTTCGCCCGGACTTTCAAGTGGCAAACGTCCCGCCGCGCGCCTGCGCCGCGAATCGCGCCATTCCCCTTGCAAAACGCGGAAAATCATTGTATTATACTGTATAGAATTCCAAATAAGGAGGTATCAGCCATGTGGAATGATTTCAACACCGGCGAGTACAGCGGCATGATAGCCGAGACGGTGCGCATCACCGGGCACAACGGCGACCCGATCACTGCCTACTGGTCGCGTCCGATAGGAGACGGGCCGTTCCCCGGCATCGTGCTCATCCCGCACATGCCCGGCTGGGACGAGTGGTGCCGCGAGACCGCGCGCCGCTTCACCGCGCACGGTTACAGCGTCATGTGCCCGAATATCTACGAGCGCGTCGGCCACGGCACTCCCACGGAGGTCGCGGCAAAGAGCCGCGAGCAGGGCGGAGTTCCGGATGCGAGCGTTATGGGAGACACTGCCGCCTCGCTCGGCTTTCTCAGGAACCAGACAAACTCGAACGGCAAGGCCGGCGTGATAGGAATGTGCTCCGGCGGGCGCCACACCTTCCTTGCCGCCTGCACGCTCGACGGCGTAGACGCCGCCGTGGACTGCTGGGGCGGCGGGGTGGTCTGCCCGCCCGAACAGCTCTCGCCCGCGCGCCCTGTCGCGCCGATAGACTACGCGGAGGGACTAAACTGTCCGCTCCTCGGCATATTCGGCAACGACGACCACAGCCCCACCCCGGAGGACGTCGACAAGACCGAGGAGGTGCTGAAAAAGCTCGGCAAGGATTACGAGTTCCACCGCTATGACGGCGCGGGGCACGGCATCTGGTACTACGACAAGCCGATGTACCGCCAGGAGCAGGCGATGGACTCGTGGAACAAGGTCCTTGACTTCTTCGGCAAAACTCTGAAGTAGTGGAAGCGACGAAAAAGCCGGAGCAGTTCGTCATCATGGCAAAGCCGGTCGGCTCGCGGTGCAACATGCGCTGCTCCTACTGCTACTACCTCGACAAGGGGAAGTATTCCTCGCACGGCACGCAGACCCGCATGAGCTTCGACCTGCTCGAGCGGCTCATCCGCCGGTATATAGAGGCAAGCGAAGGACCCGTCGTCTCCTTTACATGGCACGGCGGGGAACCGACGCTCGCGGGGCTCGACTTCTACCGCAAGGCGGTCGAGCTGGAGCGGAAGTACCTCCCGCGCGGATGGCAGGTGTGGAACAACATCCAAACGAACGGCCTCATGCTGAACGACGAGTGGTGCCGCTTCCTCGCAGAGAATCGCTTCGACGTCGGCCTCAGCATCGACGGCGCGCAGTATGTCCACGACCGCTTCCGCCGCGACCGCGGAGGGAACCCGACCTACGACCGCGTCCGCCGCGCCGCCGCCCGGCTGCAAAAAGCGGGCATACAGCCCGACCTGCTCTCGACCGTCACGAGCGCGTCCGCGGAGGACCCGCTCGGCGTGTACCGAGGGCTCCGCGAGCTCTCGACCGGTTGGGTGCAGTTCATACCGATAGTCGTGCGGACGGAGGACGGCGGCGTCACGCCGGACTCGGTCACGCCCGAGGGCTACGGACATTTCCTCTGCGAGGTGTTCCGCGAGTGGGTGACGCACGACCTCGGCCGTCTCGACGTGCAGCTGTTTGCCGAGACCGCGCGGATAATGGCGGGCGGCGAAGCGTCGCTCTGTTGGATGGCGCCCGTCTGCGGGCGGGTGCTCGTCGCGGAGGAGGACGGCAGCGTCTACTCCTGCGACCACTTCGTAGACCCGGAGCACCGGATAGGCGACCTGCGCACGGGGCGTCTCGATACCATGGTGACAGGCGAGGCGCAGACCCGCTTCGGCGAAGCGAAGCGGAGCACCCTCACGTCGGAATGCCGCCGCTGTCCGTATCTCCGCTTCTGCGGCGGGGGTTGCCCGAAGGACCGCTTCGGCGTGAGCGGGGACGGCGAGGCGGGGCAGTACTGGCTCTGCGAGGGACTGCGGATGTTCTTCCGGTACGCGGAAGCACCGCTCACGCGCGCCATGGAGCTGAGCCGCGCGAAGAAGACACCGGAGGAAATAATGGAAGTCCTGCGGCGGGAGCTGTAAGTCCCGCGCGCCGCGCGGAGCGGCGGCGAGACATATTGTTTAGGTTCATAAAAATCCTTCGGACGCTCTGTCCGAACGCAAAGGAGTTTTTGTATGATTTCAAGACAGATTTGCGAGGCCGTCCTGCGCAAGGCGGTCTCAACCGGCGCCGACTACGCCGAGATCTTTGCGGAGAACACGCTCGACCACTCCATAAATATGATCTCGGGCAAGGTCGAGTCGATAAACGACGCCGTCATAGCCGGCGCGGGCATCCGCGTGTACAAGGGACTGCGGAGCGTCATGGCAACGACGATAGACACGAGCGAGGCGGGACTTATGCGCTGTGCGGAGAAGGCCGCCTCCGCTCTCGGAGAGGGCACGGCGGAGCTGGAGATATGCCTGCACGAGCGCCTTTACGGCGACATACACCCCGTCCGCATCGTCCCCGCGACCGTCGCGAACGCCGACAAGATAGCCGTCCTCAAGGAGGGCGTCTACGCCGCAAAGGAGTACAGCGACGCGATAAAGCAGGTCACGGGCACGCTGCTCGACATCGACCACAACATTCTCATCGCGACGAGCGAGGGTATCTACGCCGAGGACAGGCAGATACGCACCCGCCTTGTCGTCACCGCCGTCGCGGAAAAGAACGGCGAGACACAGACCGGCGCGTGCCGTCCCGGCCGCCGCATGGGCATGGAGATGTTCGAGCATGAGGTGAGCGCGCGCGACACCGGCATCCACGCCGCAAAGCAGGCGGTGACGATGGCTGGCGCGGGCTACTGCCCCGCGGGCGTCATGCCGGTAGCGATAGGCAACGGCTTCGGCGGCGTCATCTTCCACGAGGCGTGCGGACATTCGCTCGAGGCGACGAGCGTCGCCTACGGCACGTCGCAGTTCGCGGGCAAGCTCGGTACTCAGATAGCAAACCCGAAGCTCACCGCCATAGACGACGGAACTATTCCGAACGCGTGGGGCTCGATAAACTTCGACGATGAGGGCACGCCCGCGCGGAAGAATGTCCTTATCGAGAACGGCATCCTCAAGAGCTACATGATAGACAAGTTCAACGCCCGCCGCATGGGCATGGCGCCCACCGGCAGCGCGCGCCGTCAGAGCTACGCCTATACGACGACCTCCCGCATGACGAACACCTACATCGCCGAGGGCAAGGACGACAACGACGAGATAATCGCCTCGATAGAGTACGGACTTTTCGCTAAGGAGATGGGCGGCGGCTCGGTGAACCCTGCCACCGGCGAGTTCAACTTTGCGGTAAACGAAGGGTATCTCGTCCGGAACGGAAAGATATGCGAGCCGGTGCGCGGCGCGAGCCTCGTCGGAAAGGGCTCGGACGTCATAATGAACATCGACATGATAGGCACGAATCTCGACCTCGGCCAGGGAATGTGCGGTTCGTCGAGCGGTTCGATACCCACAAACGTCGGCCAGCCGCTCATCCGCGTCTCGTCGATAACCGTCGGCGGCAGATAAGGAGGTACAGAGTATGGATTTCAACACTTTCAGGCAGGCCGTCGTTGAGGCGGCGGCAAAGCAGGGCATCACGGAGTACGAGCTCTACTACCAGTCCTCCGAGAGCACCGGCATCGGCGCGTTCGCGCACGAGATAAACGAATTTTCAAGCTCCGTGGAGGGCGGCGTCTGCTTCCGCTGCATAGTGGGCGGCAGGATGGGATATGCCTCCACCGAGCGGCTTGAGCCCGCCGAGGCGGCGGATCTCGTCGCGCGCGCGGCGTCGAACGCCGCCTCGCTCGAGAGCGACGACCGCGAATTCCTCTGCGAGGGCGGCAAGACCTACGAGCCGCTCGAGCGCACCGCCGCGCCGCTCCCCGCGACGGAGGAGCTCGTCGCGGCCGCGCTTGCGGGTCAGGACGCGCTGTACGCCGCCGACCCCGCCGTCATAGACGGCTCGCGTTCGAGCGCCGAGTGCGCCAAGACCGAGATAGCGATAGTAAATTCGAAGGGTCTCGACCTCCGCTACGAGAACAGCTTCGCCGTATTCATGTCGATGGCCGTCGTGAGCGACGGGCACGAGATGGCAAACGACTACAACATAAAGTCGGGCGACTTCTCGAAGATCGACATCAAGGCCGCCGCAGGTGAGTCGGTAAGCAATGCCAAGTCGAAGCTCGGCGCGGATGTCGCCCCGACCGGCACGAGCCCCGTCGTGTTCTCTCCCGAGGCGATGAGCAGTCTGCTCGGCACCTACTCCGGCGTGTTCTCCGGCGAGAACGCGCGGCGCGGTCTCTCTCTGCTCGCGGGCAAGGAGGGAGAGAAGGTAGCGGCCGACATGGTCACTCTTGTCGACGACCCGTTTTATAAGGACAGCAAAATGCCGATAAACTTTGACGCGGAGGGTTCGCCCACGCACCGCAAGAACGTCATAGAGAACGGCAGGCTCACGACGCTGCTCCACAACCTCAAGACCGCCGCAGCTGCGGGCGTAGAGACGACGGGCAACGCATCCAAGAGCTCCTACGACTCGCCGGTGGGCATCCGTCCGTTCACAATGTATATCGCCCCCGGAACGACTACCGAGGAGGAGCTGCTGAAGAAGGCCGACGGCGGCGTTCTCATCACCTCGCTCGGCGGTCTGCACGCCGGCGCGAACGTCGTCTCCGGCGACTTCTCGCTCCAGAGCTCGGGCTACATGATAGAGGGCGGCAAAAAGGGCAAGGCCGTCAAGAGCTTCACCGTTGCGGGCAACTTCTACACGCTGCTGCAAAGCATAGCGGACATCTCGGACACGGTCAAGCTCCCAGGCTTCGGTGGTATGACCGCGTTCGGCTCGCCCTCCGTGCTCGTCGAGGGACTGAGCATCGCGGGAAAATAAGCTCTCAACAAATGAACGGGGCTGCGCTGTTGCGCAGCCCCGAATTGTTTTTATAAGTTTTCCGCTTTCTTTTAAAGCCTCGCAGAGTTTCGCCGCGTAAGCGGCGAAATAAATTCTAATCCGTTTTTTCCGGCGGCGTGTACGTCGGAAAAAACACTTTACGCGGAGCGTGCGTCGAAGGCGGCGAAGCCGCTTCCGCGCCGGTTCGCGCGGTCAAAGTTGCCTGCCATAGGCAAGCAACTTTGCGGAGCCGGAATTCATTTCCGGCGAGCATTTCAATAAAAAGGGCTCCCAAACGGTCTACTGACCGTTTGGGAATTGCGTAGCGGAGCGCCTGCCGCCGAACAAGGCTACGCCTTGTTCGGCGGCTTCGCGGGAAATTGGTAAAGGGGCAGACAAAGTCTGCCCCTGCGATTTCCCGCGAAAAACATATTGACAAAGTAAAGTCTCTATGCTATACTTCTATATTGCACCATTGATATTATGGACAACACTCACCTTTTTACACATGACATTATATCACGTGCATGTGTCGGTTACAAGGGAGTGTCGAGCGAAAGTTTCAACCCTTCCGGGCGTTTCACACGGATGAACGCCTGAGTATTACAGAAATGGAGTTGATCAAATGCCGGATGTTGAGAGCCGACTCAAGGAAGTGCGCTTCGGCCGCACCGTCCGAAAGAGCTACGCGCGACTCGGAGACCTCATTGATATGCCGAACCTCATAGAGGTTCAGAAGAAGAGCTATCAGTGGTTCCTCGACGTGGGCCTGAAGGAGGTCTTCCGCGACGTAGGCACGATAACCGACTACAGCGGCAATCTTGAGCTGAGCTTTGTCGGCTACACCCTTGAGGACACTCCGAAATACACCGTCGAGGAGTGCAAGGATCGCGACGCGACCTTTGCCGCCCCCCTCAAGGTGAAGGTGCGTCTGCGCAACAAGGAGACCGAGGACATCAAGGAGAGCGAGATATTCATGGGCGACTTCCCGCTCATGACCGACTCCGGCACGTTTGTCATAAACGGCGCGGAGCGCGTCATAATCTCGCAGATAGTCCGCTCGCCGGGCGTCTACTTCAACGTCATAGACGAGAAGAGCGACCCGCTGCTCTACGCGAGCACCGTCATACCCTACCGCGGCGCATGGCTCGAGTATGAGACCGACCCCGCAGGCGTGTTCTATGTCCGCATAGACAAGAACCGCAAGCTGCCGATAACCGCCTTCATCCGTGCGATAGGCGTTGAGACGAACGCGGAGATAAAGGAGCTCTTCGGCGAGGACCGCGTGCTCCTCACCACCCTCGACCGCGACCCCTCCTCGAACGTGGACGAGTCGCTTATCGAGATCTACCGCCGTCTGCGCCCCGGCGAGCCGCCCACGACCGAGTCGGCGCGCACGCTGATAAACAACCTGTTCTTCGACTCGCGGCGCTACGACCTCTCCAACGTCGGGCGCTACAAGTTCAACAAGAAGCTGTCGCTCGCGAGCCGCATCACCGGCCGCAAGCTCACCCGTCCCGTCGCCGACCCGCTCACGGGCGAGGTCATATTTGACGACGGAAAGCGCCTCAGCCGCGCGGATGCGGAGGCGCTCGAGCGTCGCGGCGTGACCGAGGTGTGGATAGAGGTCGAGAGCATCCACCACAACCAGCAGCCGATAGAGGTAAAGGTCTTCACCAACCGCATGGTGGAGCTCGGAGCCTTTGTGGATTTCGACCCGGAGGAAATAGGCATACGTGAGAAGGTCTCCCTGCCGGTGTTGAGCGAGCTGATGGAGCGGTTCTCCGGCGAAGCCCTCAAGGAGGCGATAGACGCCGCCCGTGACGAGCTCATGCCGCGCCACATCACCCGCGAGGACATACTCGCCTCCATAAATTATATGCTCGACCTTCACTACGGAGTCGGTTCGGTGGACGACATCGACCATCTCGGCAACCGCCGCCTCCGCTCGGTGGGCGAGCTGCTCCAGAACCAGATACGCATCGGCTTCTCGCGCATGGAGCGCACCATTCGCGAGCGCATGACCATTCAGGACGCGAGCGAGGTCACGGCGCAGTCGCTTGTCAACATCCGTCCGGTGACGGCGGCGGTCAAGGAGTTCTTCGGCTCCTCGCCGCTCTCGCAGTTCATGGACCAGAACAACCCGCTCGCGGAGCTGACGCACAAGCGCCGTATCTCCGCACTCGGCCCGGGCGGCCTCTCCAAGGACCGCGCGACCTTCGAGGTGCGCGACGTCCACTACAGCCACTACGGCCGCATGTGCCCGATAGAGACCCCCGAAGGCCCGAACGTCGGCCTTATCAACTACCTCTCGATATTCGCGAGGATAAACGAGTACGGCTTCATTGAGGCGCCGTACCGCCGCGTCGACCACGAGACCGGCAAGGTCACCGACGAGGTCACATATATGACCGCCGACACTGAGGACGACTTCATCGTCGCGGAGGCGAACCAGCTCGACGCGAGCGGAAACTTTAAGAGCGACCGCGTCACCTGCCGCCACCGCAACGAGATAATCGAGGTCGAGCCGGGCAGGGTCGACTACGTCGACGTCTCGCCGAAGATGATGGTCTCGGTCGCGACAGCGATGATACCCTTCCTCGAGAACGACGACGCGACCCGCGCCGCGATGGGCTCGAACATGCAGAAGCAGGCCGTTCCGCTGCTCAAGCCGGAGGCGCCGATAGTCGCCACCGGCATCGAGTACAAGGCGGCGGTCGACAGCGGCGTCTGCATCCTCGCCGAGGGTGATGGCTTCGTCCGCTCGGTCTCGGCCGACAGGATAACCGTCGAGTACACCGGCAGGGGACAGGTCACCTACCGGCTCATAAAGTTCCTCCGCTCCAACCAGGGCACCTGCGTCAACCAGCGGCCGGTCGTGTCGGTAGGCGACGAGGTGCATAAGGGAGACGTCCTTGCGGACGGCCCCTCCACCGTGGAAGGCGAGGTCGCGCTCGGACGGAACGTCCTCGTCGGCTTCATGACCTGGGAGGGTTACAACTACGAGGACGCCATACTCCTCTCCGAGAGAATGGTCACCGATGACGTGTTCACCTCCATACACATCGAGGAGCACGAGATAGAGTCGCGCGACACAAAGCTCGGCCCGGAGGAGATAACGCGCGACATTCCGAACGTCGGCGACGACTCGCTCAAGGACCTCGACGACCGCGGAATAATCCGCATCGGCGCGGAGGTCCGCCCGGGCGATATACTCGTCGGCAAGGTCACGCCGAAGGGCGAGACCGAGCTCACCGCTGAGGAACGGC
This sequence comes from uncultured Clostridia bacterium, assembly GCA_947631015.1. Classification (GTDB taxonomy): domain Bacteria; phylum Bacillota; class Clostridia; order Oscillospirales; family JAAYOS01; genus CANRIN01. Next base: position 36,659 of record CANRJS010000005.1, on the reverse strand, counting down.
TGCTCCGCGCCATATTCGGCGAGAAGGCGCGCGAGGTGCGCGACACCAGCCTCCGCGTTCCGCACGGCGAGAGCGGCATCATCGTCGACGTCAAGGTGTTCAGCCGCGACGCGGGCGACGAGATGAACCCCGGCGTCAATATGGTCGTGCGCTGCTACATTGCCCAGAAGCGCAAGATCTCGGTCGGCGACAAGATGGCCGGCCGCCACGGAAACAAGGGAGTCATCAGCCGCATACTTCCGCGCGAGGACATGCCGTTCCTGCCGGACGGCACCCCGCTCGATATAGTGCTGAACCCGCTCGGCGTCCCGAGCCGAATGAATATCGGACAGGTGCTCGAGATACACCTTGGGCGCGCGGCGCAGAAGCTCGGCTGGAAGGTCGCGACGCCGGTCTTCGACGGCGCGGACGAGAAGGACATCGAGGAGACGCTCGAGCTCGCGGGCATCGAGCCGGACGGCAAGAGCGTCCTCTACGACGGGCGCACGGGCGAGAGGTTCGACAGCCCGGTCACCGTCGGCTACGCGTACTACCTCAAACTGCACCACCTCGTTGACGACAAGATACACGCGCGTTCCACCGGTCCGTACTCGCTTGTCACCCAGCAGCCGCTCGGCGGCAAGGCGCAGTTCGGCGGACAGCGCTTCGGCGAGATGGAAATGTGGGCGCTCGAGGCTTACGGCGCGGCGTACACACTGCGCGAGGTGCTCACCGTCAAGTCGGACGACGTGGTAGGCCGCGTCAAGACCTACGAGGCGATAGTCAAGGGTCACAACATCCCCGAGCCGGGCGTGCCGGAGGCGTTCAAGGTGCTGCTGCGCGAGCTGCAGTCCCTCGGTCTCGACGTCCGCGTGCTCGACCGCGACGGGAACGAGATAGAGCTCAAGGAGGACGACGAGGACACCAGCTTCGGCGCGGTCGAACGCAGCGACTACCGCTCGGGCGACGATGAGTTCGAGTCCGCCGGTTTCCGCCTGCGCGAGGCGGGAGAGGAGTTCGACGACGACCTCGCCCAGTTCGACACCGACGACGAGGACCTGAGCGACGAAGACAGTGAGGACGAGGAGTTCGGGGACGACCTCGACTCCATGGAGCCCTCCGACGACGATATGTTTGACCTTTGAGTGGGGAAGGAGAAGTAGATGAGCAACGATACCTTTGAAGCAATAAAGATCGGTCTTGCCTCGCCCGAACTCATACGCGACGTCTGGTCGCATGGAGAGGTCAAGAAGCCCGAGACGATAAACTACCGCACCCTCAAGCCCGAGCGCGACGGACTGTTCTGCGAGCGCATCTTCGGGCCGATGAAGGACTGGGAGTGCCACTGCGGAAAGTACAAGAAGGTCCGCTACAAGGGCAAAATCTGCGAGCGCTGCGGCGTTGAGGTCACGCGCGCGAAGGTCCGCCGCGAGAGGATGGGTCACATTGAGCTCGCCGCGCCGGTGAGCCATATATGGTACTTCCGCGGAACTCCGAGCCGCCTCGGTCTGATGCTCGACATCAGCCCCCGCCTGCTCGAGAAGGTGCTGTACTTCGCAAGCTATATAGTCATCGACCCGGGCGACACGCCGCTCGTCAAGAACCAGATACTCTCGGACAAGGAGTATCAGGATATGTACGAGCGCTATGAGAACGACTTCCGCGCCGGCATGGGCGCCGAGGCGATAAAGGAGCTGCTGCAGGAGATAGACGTCGAGCAGCTCTGCCGCGACCTCCGCGAGGAGCTCGCAAGCGCCACCGGTCAGAAGAAGATGCGCATAATCAAGCGCCTCGAATGTGCCGAGAGCTTCCGTCAGAGCGGCAACAAGCCCGAGTGGATGATCCTCGACGTGCTGCCGGTCATACCGCCCGACCTCCGCCCGATGGTCCAGCTCGACGGCGGACGCTTTGCCACGAGCGACCTAAACGACCTCTACCGCCGCGTGATAAACCGCAACAACCGTCTCAAGAGGCTCCTCCAGCTCGAGGCGCCGGAGATAATCGTCCGCAACGAGAAGCGCATGCTCCAGGAGGCGGTCGACAGCCTGATAGACAACGGACGCCGCGGGCGCTCGGTCACGGGACCGAACAACCGCGCCCTGAAGTCGCTTTCCGACCTCCTCAAGGGCAAGCAGGGACGCTTCCGCCAGAACCTGCTCGGCAAGCGCGTCGACTACTCCGGCCGTTCGGTCATAGTCGTCGGCCCAGAGCTCAAGATATACCAGTGCGGTCTGCCCAAGGAGATGGCGCTCGAGCTGTTCAAGCCGTTCATCATGAAGAAGCTCGTCGAGGACGGCGTCGCGAACAACATCAAGAGCGCAAAGAAGATGGTCGAGCGCACCCGCAACGAGGTCTGGGACGCGCTCGAGGAGATAATCAAGGAGCACCCGGTCATGCTGAACCGCGCGCCGACGCTGCACCGCCTCGGCATTCAGGCGTTCGAGCCGGTGCTTGTCGAGGGACGCGCGATAAAGCTCCACCCGCTCGTCTGCACCGCCTTCAACGCCGACTTCGACGGCGACCAGATGGCGGTCCACGTCCCGCTCTCCGCAGAGGCACAGGCCGAGGCGCGCTTCCTCATGCTCTCGGCAAACAACCTCCTCCGCCCGCAGGACGGCAAGCCGGTCACCGTTCCTACTCAGGACATGGTCCTCGGCTCCTACTATCTCACCCTCGAACGTCCCGGCGAGAAGGGCTCGGGCAAGATATTTGAGAATATGGACGAGGCCATCATGGCCTACGACAAGGGCGTCGTGAACATCCACGCACCGATACGCGTCCGCCGCACGCTCGAGGTAGACGGCGTGGAATACACCCGCACGATAGACGCGACCGTCGGCCGCCTCATCTTCAACGAGGTCATACCGCAGGACCTCGGCTTCGTTGACCGCTCCGACCCGGACAAGATCTGCGACCTCGAGGTATCCTTCCTTGTCCGCAGCCGCGAGCTCGGCCAGATAATCGACCGATGCATCGCAAAGCACGGCTTCGCGAAGGGATCGATAATGCTTGACGATGTGAAGTCGCTCGGCTACAAGTACAGCACCCGCGCGGCGATAACCATTTCGATAAGCGACATGGTCGTCCCGAAGGAGAAGTGGGAGATAATCGGCGAGACCGAAAAGAAGGTCACCGAAATCGAGGGCGAGTACGAGACCGGCCTTATCACCAACGAGGAACGCCGCCGCCTTGTCATAGAGGAGTGGGAGCGCACGACAAACGACGTCACGAAGGCGCTTCAGGACACTCTCGACGAGATGAACCCGATATACATGATGGCAAACTCGGGCGCGCGCGGCAGCATGAGCCAGATTCGTCAGCTCGCCGGCATGCGCGGACTGATGGCGGACACCATGGGCCGCACGATAGAGATACCGATACGCGCGAACTTCCGCGAGGGACTGTCGGTGCTCGAATACTTCGTCAGCTCGCGTTCGGCGCGTAAGGGCGGCGCGGACACCGCGCTCCGTACCGCCGACTCGGGCTACCTCACCCGCCGCCTTGTTGACGTCTCGCAGGACGTCATCATCCGCGAGGTCGACTGCGGAACGGAGGACGGCGTCGTTGTCCGCGAGATAACCGACTCGTCCGACGCCGTAATAGAGAGCTTCGGCGACCGCCTGCGCGGACGCTACCTCGCCGAGCCGATAGTCCATCCCGAGACGGGCGAGGTGCTCGTCCCGACCGACCACATGATAACGAACGAGGATATCGACCGCGTCGTCGCCGCGGGAGTCAAAGAGGCGAAGATACGCTCGGTCCTCACCTGCCGCGCACGTCACGGCGTCTGCGCGAAATGCTACGGCTCCAACCTCGCCTACAACACGCCGTCCAACGTCGGCGACGCGGTCGGCATAATCGCCGCGCAGTCGATAGGCGAGCCCGGCACCCAGCTCACCATGCGTACCTTCCACACCGGCGGCGTCGCGGGAGACGACATCACTCAGGGTCTTCCGCGTGTCGCGGAGCTGTTCGAGGCGCGCCGGCCGAAGCGCCTTGCCATCATGGCGGAGGCGAGCGGCGTAGTCAAGCGCGAGGAGATCCGCCGCGCCGGTCAGCGCGGAATCTCGATAACGAACCCCGAGGACGAGAACGACGTCACCCACATGACCATCCCGTTCGGCTCGATAATGAAGGTCCGTGACGGCGACGTTGTGCGGCAGGGCGACGAGCTCACCGAGGGTTCGCTCAACCCGCACGACATCCTCCGCATACAGGGCGTGCCGGCGGTGCACAACTACCTCATCCGCGAGGTGCAGAAGGTCTACCGTCAGCAGGGCATCGGCATAAACGACCGCCATATCGAGATAATCGTCCGCCAGATGATGCGCAAGGTCAGGGTGGAGGACGCAGGAGATACCGACCTGCTCGTCGGCTCGCTTGTGGACTCGCTCGAGTTCGAGGAGATAAACAACGCCGCCCGTGAGAAGGCCGAGGCGGAGGGCCGCGGCGAGGAGTTCGTCCCCGCCACCGCGAGCCCGACGCTCATGGGCATCACGAAGGCTTCGCTTTCCACCGAGAGCTTCCTTTCCGCCGCCTCCTTCCAGGAGACGACGCGCGTGCTCACCGACGCGGCGATAAAGGGCAAGGTCGACCACCTCGTCGGCCTGAAGGAGAACGTCATCATCGGCAAGCTCATACCCGCCGGCTCCGGCATGGAGACCTACCGCGACTTCGATATGGAGGTCGACGAGCCGGTCCGCCCGGACTTTAAGGAGTTTGCGGAGTCGTTTGCCGCAAGCCACGGCGAGGCGAGCGTGGAGCCCATCATCCAGCCGGCGGTGGAGGAGTAAGAGCTTCCGCCCGGCAGCAAGCACAGACAACGCAGAGACAAAGCATCCCTTTGCGGGCGGCATCCGCCGCCCGCAAAGGGACTCGCGCCATACTGAGCGCACGTTTTTCGTGCAGTTTCACGTGGCAGAGATACGCAGAAAAGCGTATTTTGGTCAGGCTGAAGTATTGACTTTGGCGGAATTTGGTGCTAAAATACGATGTTGTGCGTTGTCGGAGGAATACGATGATAGATGAACTGAACACCGACAGAAAGGTCGTCGGGCTAAAGCAGACCCGGCGCGCAGTGAAGGAAGGAACGGCGGCGAAGGTCTTCGTCGCGCGGGACGCATCGGCGGCGATACGCGAGGAGCTCACGGCGCTGTGCGGCGATAAAAAAGTCCCGGTAAAGCTCGTCACGTCCATGCAGGAGCTCGGAGAGAGCTGCGGGATAAGCGTCGGCGCGGCGGCGGCGGCCGTTCTGAAGTAAAATCGTTTCTTCGCGGGATAAATGAAAATCGTCCCGTTAAGAATATAATCATTCCGGAAAGGAGGAAAATCATGCCTACTTTTAATCAGCTCGTGCGTCACGGACGTCAGGACAAGACCTACAAGTCCAAGAGCCCGGCCATGCAGAAGGGTTTCAACACCATCAAGAACCGCATGACCGACCAGCCGTCCCCGCAGAAGCGCGGTGTTTGTACCGCGGTGCGTACCATGACCCCGAAGAAGCCGAATTCCGCTCTTCGTAAGATCGCGCGTGTTCGTCTTTCCAACAGCATGGAGGCCACCGTGTACATTCCGGGCGAGGGTCACAACCTTCAGGAGCACTCCGTCGTTATGATCCGCGGCGGACGTGTGCGCGACCTCCCGGGCACGCGTTACCACATCATTCGCGGCACGCTCGATACTCAGGGCGTCGCGAACCGCAGGCAGGCCCGTTCCAAGTACGGCGCTAAGCGCCCGAAGAAGTAAGGCCGCAGACAATGTCATTTCACGCGGGGCTATTTGCTCGCGTTTTATATAAAACGTGGGCGCTTTGCGGAAAGACAGATTTTTCGAGTACCTATGATCTCATATTCTTTGTGAAGGAGGGAAGATAAGTGCCCAGAAGAGGATTTGTCCCCAAGAGGGACGTGCTTCCGGATCCTATGTACAACTCCAAGGTTGTTACGAAACTTATCAACAGTATCATGCTTGACGGCAAGAAGGGCACCGCCCAGAAGGTCGTCTACGGGGCATTCGACATCATTCGCGAGAAGACCGGCAAGGAGCCCGTTGAGGTTTTCGAGCAGGCTCTTGAGAATGTCATGCCCGCGCTCGAGGTAAAGGCACGCCGTGTCGGCGGTCAGAACTACCAGGTCCCGGTCGAAGTCAGGCCGGAGCGCCGACAGACCCTTGCTCTGCGCTGGATAACCCAGTTCTCCCGTACCCGCAGCGAAAAGACCATGAAGGAGCGTCTCGCAGCCGAGCTGATGGACGCCACCAACGGACTCGGCGCATCCTTCCGCCGTAAGGAAGAAATGCACCGTCAGGCGGAGGCAAACAAGGCGTTTGCCCACTATCGCTGGTAATTTGTTAAAGGAGAACGACCTAGCATGGGAAGGGAATACCCACTTGAACGAACCAGAAATATAGGCATAATGGCGCACATCGACGCCGGCAAGACGACCTGCACCGAGCGTATCCTTTTCTACACCGGAAAGAACTACAAGCTCGGCGAGACTCACGACGGCTCGGCGACGATGGACTGGATGGAGCAGGAGCAGGAGCGCGGAATCACGATAACCTCCGCCGCCACCACCTGCTTCTGGAAGAACAACCGTATAAACATCATCGACACCCCCGGCCACGTCGACTTCACTGTTGAGGTCGAACGCAGCCTGCGCGTGCTCGACGGTTCGGTCACGGTCTTCTGCGCGAAGGGCGGCGTTGAGCCCCAGAGCGAGACAGTCTGGCGCCAGGCAGACCACTACGGCGTTCCGCGTATGGCCTTTGTCAACAAGATGGACATACTCGGCGCTGACTTTTTCAATGTTGTGAACATGATGCATGAGCGTCTGCACGCGAATGCGATCCCGCTCCAGATACCGATTGGCGCGGAGGACACCTTCGTCGGCCTCATAGACCTGCTCGAGATGCGCGCCCATATCACGAGCGACTCTCTCGGCAAGACCTTCACCGACGAGGCGATACCCGAGAATATGCAGGCTCTCGCCGAAGAGTGGCACGAAAAGATGATAGAGAGTATCAGCGAGCTTGACGACGAGCTCACCGAAAAGTTCCTCGAGGGCGAGGAGATAACCGTCCCCGAGCTCAAGCGTGTCATCCGCAAGGCCACGATAGAGAACCGCATGGTGCCGGTGCTCTGCGGCAGTGCTTACCGCAACAAGGGCATTCAGCAGCTGCTCGACGCGATAGTCGACTATATGCCCGCCCCGACCGACATCCCGGCCATCAAGGGCACGAACCCGGAGACCGACGAGGAGGAGGTCCGCCATTCGGACGACTCCGCACCCTTCTCTGCGCTCGCCTTCAAGATAGCCACCGACCCGTACGTCGGCAAGCTCTGCTTCTTCCGCGTCTATTCCGGCACGGTTACGGCGGGCAGCGCCGTCTACAACTCGGTCAAGGACAACCGCGAGCGCCTCGGACGTATCCTGCTCATGCACGCAAACCACCGCGAGGACATCGAACAGGTCTACAGCGGCGACATAGCCGCCGCCGTCGGCCTCAAGAACACCACCACCGGCGACACGCTCTGCGACGAGAAGCATCCCATCATCCTCGAGTCGATGGAGTTCCCGGACCCGGTCATCCGCGTGGCCATCGAGCCCAAGACGAAGGCCGGCCAGGAGAAGATGGGCATCGCGCTCGCGAAGCTCGCCGAGGAGGACCCGACCTTCCGCACCTACACCGACGAGGAGACCGGACAGACGATAATCGCCGGTATGGGCGAGCTCCATCTCGAGATAATCGTCGACCGCCTGCTCCGCGAGTTCAAGGTCGAAGCGAACGTCGGCGCGCCGCAGGTCGCCTATAAGGAGACCATCCGCAAGAGCGCCAACATCGACCACAAGTACGCGCGTCAGTCCGGCGGCAAGGGTCAGTACGGCCACGTCAAGATCATCGTCGAGCCGAACGAGAGCGGCAAGGGCTTCGAGTTCATCAACAACATCGTCGGCGGAGCCATTCCGAAGGAATATATCCCCGCCATCGAGGACGGTATAACTTCCGCGATGCAGTCCGGCGTGCTTGCCGGCTACAACGTCGTCGACGTCAAGGTCACGCTCTATGACGGCTCCTATCACGAGGTCGACTCGAGCGAGATGGCCTTCAAGATCGCCGCGTCCATGGCCTTCAAGGAAGCCTGCCGTCAGGCGGACCCGGTGCTTCTCGAGCCGATAATGCACGTGGTCGTCATAGTGCCCGAGCAGTACATGGGCGACGTCATCGGCGACATCAGCGGCCGCCGCGGACAGATAAACGGCATGGAGACCCGTGCCGGCGCCCAGGCGATAGACGCGTTCGTCCCGCTCAGCGAGATGTTCGGCTACGCCACCGACCTCCGCAGCCGCACTCAGGGCCGCGGACAGTACACGATGGAGCCGAGCCACTACATCGAGGTGCCGAAGAGCATCCAGGAGAAGCTCGTCGCGTCGCGCCACAGCGGAAATTAAACGGTTCCGGCTACGTTTTTTCAAAAAACTATTGCAATATTTACCCCTTTGCTGTACAATGGTTTTATACCGCAGGAGGGTAACCTAATATTTGTCTGTTAAGGAGGACAATACTCATGGCAAAGGCAAAATTCGAACGTACTAAGCCGCATGTCAACATCGGCACTATCGGCCACGTTGACCACGGCAAGACCACTCTTACCGCCGCTATCACCAAGTATCTGGCTTTCAAGGGTCAGGCTCAGTACGAGGCTTATGATATGATCGATAAGGCCCCGGAGGAGCGCGAGCGCGGCATCACCATCAACACCGCTCACGTCGAGTACGAGACCGACAAGCGCCACTATGCGCATGTCGACTGCCCCGGTCACGCCGACTATATCAAGAACATGATCACCGGCGCTGCTCAGATGGACGGCGCTATCCTCGTCGTCAGCGCGGCTGACGGCCCGATGCCCCAGACCCGTGAGCACATCCTGCTCGCCCGTCAGGTCGGCGTTCCGACGATGGTCGTTTACCTCAACAAGTGCGACCAGGTCGACGACGAAGAGCTCCTCGACCTCGTCGAGATGGAAGTCACCGAGCTTCTCGAGAGCTACGGCTTCGAGAACGTCCCGATAATCCGCGGCTCCGCTCTTGAGGCTCTTACGAGCGAGTCCACCGACCCGAACGACCCGGTCTACGAGTCTATCCGCGCTCTTATGGACGCGGTCGACGACCACATCCCGACCCCGGACCGCAAGAGCGACCTGCCCTTCCTTATGCCGGTTGAGGACGTCTTCACCATCTCCGGCCGCGGCACCGTCGCTACCGGCCGTGTCGAGCGTGGCCAGCTGAAGGCCGGCGAGCCGGTCGAGATAGTCGGTCTGACCGATGAGAAGCGCAACACCGTCGTCACCTCGATGGAAATGTTCCGCAAGACCCTCGACTATGTTGAGGCCGGCGACAATGTCGGCTGCCTGCTCCGCGGCGTCGCGAAGAACGAGGTCGAGCGCGGCCAGGTTCTGGCCAAGCCCGGCACTATTCATCCGCACACCAAGTTCACCGGCCAGGTCTACGTTCTGACGAAGGAAGAAGGCGGCCGTCATAAGCCGTTCTTCAGCAACTATCGTCCGCAGTTCTACTTCCGCACGACCGACGTTACCGGCGTTATCACCCTTCCGGAAGGCACCGAGATGTGCATGCCCGGCGACAACGTCGACATGAAGGTCGAGCTCATCACCCCGATAGCCATCGAGAAGGGCCTCCGCTTCGCTATCCGCGAGGGCGGCCGCACGGTTGGCTCGGGCGTCGTTATCGACATCGCTGAGTAATCGAAACTGCCGGAGAGGCGGGATGCTTTGCATCCCGCCTCTTTTGTACAGAGTGCGGCCGCCCGTCCGCGCCGGTTCGCGCGGTTAAATTCGCCGCAGAGCGGCGAATTTGCGGGGCCCCGATTCATTCGAGGCGAGCATTTTAATTTAAGGGGTCCCCAAACGGCGCAAAGCGCCGTTCCGCGCCGGTTCGCGCGGTTAAATTCGCCGCAGAGCGGCGAATTTGCGGAGCCCCGATTCATTCGGAGCGAGCATTTTAATTTAAGGGGTCCCCAAACGGCGCAAAGCGCCGTTTGGGGAAACGTACAAGCAGAATTTGCCGCGAATGTGTTTCCTGTTCGGTTTTATATTGACAAAACAGATTTCCTGTGCTATGCTATTTTTGAAAACGATTTCCAAAACATACACATAATTTGGAGGCGGCTATGAATACACAGGAAACGCCCGAGCTGTCGGGCGGCAAGCGGGTCGGACTGCTCGCGAAGCTCATGGGTGCGAGCTTCTCGTTCTACATGTCCAACGCCGCTGTAATAAGCTATCTGGCGGTCTTTCTGTACTCGCTGGGGTACAGCGAGGCGGAGGTCGGCGTCATCACCGCCGTCAACTCCGCGCTCTCCATAATCTCGGGACCGCTCTGGGGGATGCTCGCGGACAGATGGCGGTCGACCGTGCGGGCGCTCCTGCTCTGCGCATCGGTGGGCGGACTTGCATACGGCGCGGTGCCGTTCTTTGCCGGGACGGAGGTCGCGGGCTTCCCGATAGTCCTCATCCTGATACCGTTTGCAATGTTCTTCCGCACCCCGACGACGTCGCTCGTGGACAACATCTTCCTCCGCAAGAGCGACGAGCACAAGCTGAACTACGGTCTCATGCGCGCGACGGGCTCGCTGTCGTTTGCGATAGCCTCGATACTTCTCGGGCTGATAGTCCCCAAGACCGGCCCCGCAGTCACCTTCTACATCTCCTGCGTGCTGTTCGTGCCGGCGCTGCTGCTCATAGTGAGCGCGTGCCGGGGCGACCGGCAGTCTGCCGGAACGGAGTCGATGTCGCTCCGCGACATGAGGTTCGGGGAGCTCTTCGGGAACGGTCAGCTCACAAGCTACCTGCTGCTTTCTGCTGTGTTCGGCTCGCTGCTCTACTGCAACGGAAACTTCCTGCCGCGCCTGCTCGAGAGCATCGGCACGGACGGCGAACGCATCGGCATCGTCATGGGCGCAAAGGCGTTCGTGGAGGTGCCGTTCATCGCGATACTTCCGTGGCTCCGCAAGCATTTCCGCCTTGAGTGGGTGATAGGTCTCACGGGGTTCATGTTCGCGGGACAGGCTATATTGTACTCCTTCTCGGTGGCGTTCTGGCAGATCATAGTCGTCTCGCTCCTGCTTGACGGCATCGGCGCGGGACTTTTCTACGCGACGAGCTCCACCTACGTATTCTCGCTCGCGCCGACGAATCTCAAGACGACCGCGGCGGCGCTCGTCGGGGCGATGAGCTCGCTTTCGGGCGTGCTCGGCAATCTGCTCGGCGGGTTCCTCAGCGACAGCATCGGCGTCAAGGGCTACTATTTCACGATCGGCGTGCTGAGCGCGGCCGCAGCGGCGATATTCGTCATAACGCGAAGGAGGGAGACCCGCGCCCCGGCGCAGATACGGACTGGCGGCTGACGGAGCCGAACCAAACATGTTAAAACCGCACGGAAGTGCGTAAAACAGCAAAGGAGAGAACGGATATGAAGGTCGGAATACAGCTCTACTCTGTACGCAATTCGCTGAAGGAGGCTCCGCTCGAGACTCTGCGCGCCGTGGCCGATGCCGGCTACAAGTACGTCGAGTTCGCGAACGGCAACACGACGGAGGACCCGGGCAGCGGCTTCGGTATGCCCGCCGCCGAGATGAAGGACTTCCTAGACACCAACGGGATAAAGGTCGTCGGCGCGCACCTCGCCCCGCTTGACCCGGACAACCTCGACAGGATAATCGAGTACCATCAGGCCGTCGGCAACACCCGCGTCGGCTGGGCGATGGGCTTCTGGAACTCGATGGACGAGATAAAGCGCGGTGCGGAGCTCTTCAACAGGCTCGGTGAGAAGTTCCGCGTGGCGGGCATACAGTTCTACTATCACAACCACTTCCAGGAGTTCCGTGAGTTTGACGGCAAGCCGGCGCTCTATCACCTCGCCGACCTCACCGAGCCGGAGAATCTCTCGTTTGAGCTCGACACATTCTGGTGCTGCCGCGGCGGATATGACCCGACGGACGTCATGGACCGCCTCGGGAGCCGCGTGATACTCCTCCACCAGAAGGATTTCTGGAAGGACTCGCCGGACGACGTGCAGTACCTCGGCAAGGTCATTCCGAACGACACCGAGATAACCTTCGAGCATTTCCGCGTCGCGGGACGGCCGGAGAACTTCGTCGAGATAGGCACCGGCATCCTGCCGATACAGAGCTATATCGACAAGGGCAACGAGGTCGGCGTGAAGTTCATCGTCCTCGAACAGGATCACACCAAGCTCGGCGAGATAAAGAGCATTCAGGTGAGCATGGAGTCCTTCCGCAAGTTCGAGGGGATAGAGTTCGAGTAAGATTCGCGCCGACGCGCGCCGGTGGGTGCTTTGCGCCGCCGAAAGGCGGTCGGTTTGAGAGGTAACCCGCAGTCAAGTAGAAACAGGCCGCTCCGGCGAAAATCGCCGGAGCGCCTGTTTGTTGAAGGCAAACCTGCCGATTGCTACGGCAGACTTCGGTTTGCAAGGGATCGTCGGCAATCTGAGATATTCCTACGTGAAAAAGCACCGGGCATAAATTTATCAGTCCGGCAGTTCGCCGCGCTGCGACAACATCTTGCAAAATCGGCATGAAATAGTACGGACTGTTTACGTTGCGTCCTTCGCCTTCGCGTAGACCTCGATGTCGTTTCCCTCTGGGTCGCGGAACTCGAGGACGTCGCTCCCGAGTATCCGCGTCCTCGGGAAAACTATCGGCGCACCGAGGGACGCGAGCTTCCTTTCAAACGCGTCGAGGTCGTCCACGAGGAAGCTCGGCAGACAGTTGTCGCCGAATACGACGGTGTCTCCCACCGACTGATAGTCGTAGAGCATGAAGCGGAAGCCGCCCAGGACGAACATACCCGGCCTGCCCGGCTCGTCCTCGATACCGAGGAGCTCGGTGTAGAACCTCCGCGCGCGCTCGAGGTCGCGCACACAGATGTAGAGCGAGTTCAGTCTTATACTGTATTCCATGCGATCAATCCTGCCTTCCGCAGTAAGCTATGCCGTCGACCTGGAACTGGAGCCCGTCCGGGCCGCCGCGGTGCGCAAAGTTCGTCTCGATAGACTTTCTTGCGGGGTACGTCCCGGCAAAGCGCCGCTTTATGACCTCCTCCATTATCGGGATGTTCCAGACGTCCCGAAAGAGGCAGTCCATCTGCACGACGTCCGCGAGTGTGAGACCGAAGAGCGCAAGCCGGCGCTCCATCTCGTCAAATGCGCCTTCAATCTGTTCCTCCACCGTGCCGCCGACGTTTCCCGCGCAGTAATTGAGAAAGCAGTAGTCCCCGGCCTTGACTATGCCGGAGTGCGCCCACTCCTCGTTTACGTCTTTTCTTTCGATGCCGCTCATACTACACTTCCTCCAGACTTAAAAATAATCCCGACGGATATTCTGTCGGGATTATTTTAGCACATACGTTCTTATAATGCAAGCATAATCGAACAAAATTTTGACTAATCAAGCCCGGTGAGGTCGAACGGGGGAGTGTACTCCTCCTGTGCGCTCGAGAGCTCCTGTTCGTAGCCCTCAAAGCCGAGGGCGTGGACTGCGTCCGCGACGAGCGAGTACTCGTCCTCACTGAGGCGGCGGCGGAGCTCCGGCGGGAAGTCGTCCGGAGGCTCGCGCGGCGGGGTGTACTGGCTCATCAGACCGACAAGGATTTCGTTCGGCGGGACGAGGTCGCTCAAAGCCTCGAAAACAGCGATGCTGTCCTCCGCATGACCCGGCAGGACGAGGTGCCGCACAAGCACGCCGCGCGTGAGTATCCCGTCGCCGTCGAAGCGGTACGCGCCGGTCTGGCGGTGCATCTCCGCTATCGCGGCGGACGCGCGCCCGAAGTAGTCTTCGGCGCCGCTGAAGCGCGCGGAGAGCGCTTTCGAGCGGTACTTCAAATCGGGGAGGAACACATCTACCTTCCCTTCGAGAGTTCTCAGTGTCTCGACCTTTTCATATCCGCCGGTGTTCCAGACGACCGGGATGCGCGGCCGCGCGAGATCGAGCGCCGCAAGTATCCACGGGGTGTAGTGCGTCGGCGTGATGAGGTCAAGGGTGTGGACGCCATTGCGTTCGAGCCGACGGAACACTTCCACAAGCTGCTCTACTGTCAGCTCACGCCCGAAGTTCCCGGCGCTTATCTCGCGGTTCTGGCAGAAGATGCACCCGAGCGGACAGCCGGAGAAGAACACCGCGCCAGCTCCGCGTTCGCCGCTGATGCACGGCTCCTCCCAGTAGTGCGCGGCGGCGCGCGCCACGCGCACCTTCGCGCCGCCCCCGCACAGTCCGAGGCTTGAAGTCCTGTCCGCGCCGCAATCCCTGGGGCAGAGCGCGCAGCGGCGCGGGACAAAGTCCCCGCCGCTCATGCGCGGAAGCGGTAGCCCGCGCCCCACACCGTCTCGATATACTGCGGGTTCGCGGCGTCAGGCTCTATCTTCTCGCGGATGCGGCGGACGTGTACCGTCACCGTCGCGAGGTCGCCGAACGAGTCCTCGCCCCATATCCGCTCGAAGAGCTGCTCGCGGCTGAAAACGCGGTTCGGGTTCTCCGCGAAGAACAGGAGCAGGTCGTACTCCTTTGCCGTGAGCGGGACGGCGTTTCCGCCGGCGCGCACGACGTGCTCGTCGCGGTCTATCTCGAGGCTCCTGATGCGGAGGATGTTCGAGCGCTTCACGCCGGTGAGGCGGGAGTAGCGTTCGATGTGGCTCCCGACCCGCGCGACGAGCTCGCCCGGGCTGAAGGGCTTTGTCATATAGTCGTCCGCACCGAGGCCGAGGCCGCGTATCTTGTCAAAGTCCTCCTGCTTTGCCGAGAGGAGGATGAGCGGCGTTTCCTTCTCGGCGCGGATGCGCTTCAATACCTCGAAGCCGTCCATGCCGGGGAGCATGATGTCAAGGATTATGAGGTCGTAGCTGTGCCCGAGCGCCATGCGGAGACCGGTGACGCCGTCCTCCGCGATGTCGCAGTCGTAGCCGTCGAGGGCGAGGTAGTCCCGCTCAAGCTCGGCAATCGAGCGGTCGTCTTCAACAATCAGAATCTTCATCGTTATCCTCCCCGGGCAGAGTTATGTGTATCTCGCTTCCGCCGCCGTCGCGCGCGGTCATCCAGATGCGGCCGTTGTGGCGGAGGACTATCCGCCGGGATATCGCGAGTCCGAGACCGTGACCGGACGTGCCGCCCGTCCGCGCGGGGTCGGCGCGGTAGAAACCCTCGAACACCCGCTCCAGGTCCTCCGGCGGGACGCCCTTGCCGTTGTCCGCGACGGTGATGTGGATGCCCGTCGGCGTCCGCTCCGCCGAAAGCTCTATCGCTAGGCGGCGCTCCGGCGAGCGGTACTTTATAGCGTTTGTGAGTATGTTTGAAAATACCCGCCCCAGCTTCTCGGGGTCAAGGCGGACGGTCACCGGCTCGTCCGGGAGGGTGAGCGAGAAGGACGCGTCCGCGCTCTCGATGTCGGTGCGGTAGTCGTCGCCTATGGCGCGGAGAAATTCCACTATGTCGAGGCTCCTGAAGTCAAACGCCATCCGGCCGAGTTCGAGCTCGGAGAAGTCGCTAAGCTGCTCTATCATCCGCTGCATCGAGCCGGACTTTGCGACGATGGTTTCGAGGTAGCGCCGCCGCATCTCCTCGGTGGAGGCGACGCCGTCGAGAAGCCCCTCCGCGTAGCCCTGTATCGAGGTTATCGGTGTGCGCAGGTCGTGGGATATGTGCGCGAGCATGAGGTTCCGTTCGCGCTCAAGTTCGAGCTCCGCCGCGATGTTGTCGCGGAGGCGCTTTCGCATCTCGTCAAACGCGCCGCAGAGGTCGCTTATCTCCGAGACGTTCGAGCCTAAAATCTCAAACTCCAATTCGCCCGCGCTTATCCTCCGCGCCGCCCGCGCAAGCTCCTCCATCGGCGGAAGTATCTTCCGCGAGATGTAGGTCACGCCCGCGACAAACGACGCGGCGAGTATCACTATCGCGCATACGACGAAGACGACGGCGAGCCGGAATATCCGGCTCCCCGGATTGAGCGCGTGGGCGAAAAACTCATCATCGAGTACGATGGTCTCCGGCGGGGGCGCCGCGCCGCCGCCGAGCAGAAACACGGAATACATCACCCCGGCGATGAGCAGAAGCAGCGCCGCCGGGATGAGCACCATCAGTATTATCGTGATGACGAGCCTCTTTTTAAGCGACATATCACATATCCCTGCGCTCGAAGATGTAGTATCCGGCGCTGAAGAACACCGTTCCGTAGCCGACGAGAAGGCCTACCTTCATCATCATCGGCAGGAAGGGGAGCGCCTTGCCTATAAAGAGATTGTGCCACTGGCCGTAGCTTGTAAACAGCATCGCACCAATCTGTGGCAGGAAGATATTTACAATGTACGCCGCTATGAGCACGCAGATGCAGAGAAGCATCGCGAGCGTCGGCGAGCGGAGTATCTGGTTGAAGAATACCGCCATGAGTATCACGACGGCGAGGGGTATCGCGTCGAGCAGGTAGCTCCCGAAGCTCTCGAAGAAGCCGTGCAGCGTCGAACCGAAGGACAGCTCAAGCACAGCCGTCACCACAAAAAGCGAAAAGAGGTAGACGACCGCCACGGTGTACGCCGAAAGCGCCTTCGCGAGATATACCTTGAAGCGGCTCGCGGGAAGGAGCAGGGAGGCGCGGAGCGAGCCGTCCTGAAGCTCGCTCGAGAACAGGTCGCACACCGCCATGAAGCTGACAAGCGGTATGTACGCGCTGATAAAGAACCCGAGGAGCATCATCCTGAGGTTGACGTTGAACGCGAGACCGCTCACATGCTCGACAGCGAGCTGAACGAGAAGCACGATGCCGCATATCGCGACCTCGAGCGCGAGAAAAACTATGAACTTCTTCCGCGCGAGCAGTTTTATAAGCTCGCAGCGGTAGGACCTTCCGAAAAGCTGCATACCGACCCCTCCTTATATCACCGCGCCGCCGCGCTTCTGCCTGACTTCCGCGAGGAAGTAGTCCTCGAGCGTCGGCGCGCGGCGGACGGCCTCCGCCACCGAAACGAAGCTCAGCAGCTCGCCCTCGTGGATAATCGCCACCTTGTTGCAGGTGCGCTCTATCTCGCTTGCGAGATGGCTCGCTATCAGGAAGGCGTGTCCGCGCTCGGCGGCTAGGCGAAGAATGAGCTCGCGCACCTCAACCGTCCCCTCGATGTCGAGACCGTTCGTAGGCTCGTCGAGGATGAGAAGGTCGGGACTTCCGAGGAGCGCCAGCGCGAGGCCGAGGCGCTGCTTCATACCGAGCGAGAAGCGCGCGACCTTGTCGCGCGCGTAGCGGTCGAGCCGCACGAGCGCGAGCACCCGAGCGATGTCCTCCGCGCTCGCGCCGCGCACGCGCGCCGCGAGTCGGAGGTTCTTCTCCGCCGAGAGGTTGTAGTAGAGCGCGGGGGACTCTATGAGCGCGCCGATGTGCTTTGCCGCCGCCTCATAGTCCCGCTCTATCGAGTGGCCGAAGACCTCCGCCGTGCCGTCCGTGGCATGGCAGAGGCCGACTATGACCTTCATTATCGTCGTCTTGCCCGAGCCGTTTGGGCCGAGAAGCCCGACGATGTCGCCGGGCTCGAGCGTGAGGTCGATATTCTTCACCCCGCGCCCGTTCTTGTAGAGCTTTGTCATATTTGAAACGCGCACCGCCGGCACGCCTGTCATTTCCGTCATAACGTCCTCCAAGGTGCCGAAGCCGGGCGCGTGATGGGTACACGCGCCCGTTCCGGCGGGAAATATGGAATGGAAAGAAGAGTAGGTTTAATCAGTTATCCGAGCCGGAGCCGGTGTCGTCGAGAGGCTCGCCCGGGCCGGTTACCATGACACCGGTGGGCCCGTCCGCGCCGCCGATGATGCCGAGCGCGTCGTCTGTGTCGTCCGTGGGAGAGGCTTCCGCGCCGTAGTCGTCGAGCCCGGAGCCCTCGGCGGAGCCGATGCCGAGGATGTTGCTGCCGGAGGGGTCCCACGCCGTCGCCCCGTCGTACTCCCTGCCGGTGATGGCAAGATAGTCATCGAGCAGGACCTGCGTTACCTCGTTCGGCGTGCATCCCATGTCCTCGGAGTACCACTGCACGCCGTCGTGGTTGGAGAATATCTGCGCGCATGCCGTGTCAAACGTTCCCTTGTCCACGACATACCACACGGGCCTCGCGTCCTCGGGGATATCGCCGGGGTTTGCGTAGATATAGTTATCCTCGGCGAGCTTTGCGAGCTCGGGACTGTCTGCGGCGAGGGCGTAGCTGGAGTAGGGGATGGATTGTCCCAAGAGGTAGATCGAGAGGTCGTTGAACCGGTCCAGGGAGTTCATACTGCTGAAGCGGGTGAACACGGCGCGCTCGTTGTCCTCCGCGTCGGAGTGGACGGTCGTGATGCCGTTCTGCGTGATGGTGTACTCGTAGCCGTTCTCGTAGGTCGCGCGCGAGCGGTCGGTGACGTAGTCCATCGGCTCTATGACCGGGAGGGCTATCTTCGTCGTGCCGATGTCGTGCATCTCCGCGTCGATGCGAATCGTGAGGGTGTGGCGTTCGCCGTTCAGCAGCTTCATCAAGAGCGTGCCCTCGAGGGTGTTCTGCGTGATGTGTCCGTCGCGGTCAAGCGTGAATTCGCATATCGCACTGTCGATATACGGCTCGTCCTTGAGGAGCGCGAGGAAAACGCGGGGGCGGTCAAAGAAGATCTGACTGCTCTTTTCGGCGAGCGAGAGGTAGTAGTCGGTGTCCGAGGCGTACTTCTCGAGGCCGCAGTCCTTCGTGATGATATAGTAGCCGACGTCGCCGCTGTTAAGACGACTGCGCGCCTCTCTCCACGCCGCGTCGTAGCGCGCGGTGAAGTCGAAGTCCTCGCCGTTGTACTCGAGGTCGACCGCGTCCTCTATGCCGCGGAGCTCCGAGTAGCCGGTGACGTGGCTCCCGCCGCCGGTCATGTCGGCAAACGGGACTTCGATGCTGTCAAGCAGCTTTTCATAGTCGGTCTTGCCTGCGTCCGGGTCGTCGTCCTTAGGTCGGGAGGTGTAATAGTCGGGGTCGACCGGCTCCGCAGTTGCCTGTGGTGCGGAGGTGTAGTAGCCGTAGCCGGAGTATGCCTCGGTAGTTGTCTGTGGAGTAGATGCCGCTGTTTCGGCAATTGGGACAACGGGCTCATCGTAAATGATGCTTCCGTTAAAGCCGGTGTACTCGCTTATCACAAGCGAGATGGCCGCGTTCACTATCTCGGGAAGCTGGCTCTGGCTGAGGCTCACGCGGTAGCTCGAGCTGCCGTTCTCGCCGCCGAGGTAGACGAAGTTGTTCTTGATGTCGCCCACGAGCAGGTCAGCCGCCGCCTCGAGCAGGCGCACGACCTTTGCGGAGTCCGCGTCGTCCGGGTCAAAGCCGCCGCTGAAGGAGGAGCTGAGATAGTTGGTGGAATTCAGCGACCACGACCTGTTCTTCGGAGAGCCGTTCGAGTAACGGGCGCCGTTAAAGTAGTAGTAGGTGTACTTGTCGCCGCTCTCGTGGTCGGCGGGGTTGACGACATACCAGTTGGAGTAGAGGCCGTCGTCATCCTCGGTGTTGTATGCCGCCGCCTCGCCTACGCCGGCGTCTCGGTTGAGCTGCTCGGTGTAGTTCGCCTCCTCGACGACCTCGCCGTCAAAGAGAACCGTTCCCTTCAGCGTGGCGGAGTAGTTGCCGAGGGAGAAAAGGCCGAGAAGCCCGTCCTTGTACGCCTCATACCCTCCGGCGTTGCCGATGTTCGCGACCGCCGCGGAGCAGAGCAGAGCCGACCCGACGATGAGGCACACGAACGTTATAAAGTGTTTGTTGTTTCTGAGCTTTTTCATAAGCCGCTCCTTTCCGAAGCCCGCGTGAGACGTCTCCTTTGAGCTTACAGTCTTATCATATCAGGGAAATCTAAAATTCAAAGAAACTAAAGCTTAAAAATTTATAAAATCGAGATGGGAGGCGCCGTCACTCGGTCTCCTCGTCGAGGTAGACGCGCGAGCCGGTCGCGCCGCGCTGACCCTGATACTTCCCGTTGTATGGATTTTCCGCCGCGGCGTCCATGCGGCTGAACACAAGCTGACCCACACGCCTCCCCGCCTTCAGCTCGATGGCGCAGCGGTTCGCGTTGTAAAGCTCAAGCGTTATCTCACCCCTGAAGCCGGGGTCGACCCACCCGGCGTTCTGGATAAAGAGACCCATCCTGCCGAGCGAGCTGCGTCCCTCGACGAACGCCGTGATGTCGTTTGGCAGGTCGAAGAACTCCATAGTCGTCGCGAGGACGAACTGGTTCGGCAGCAGCACATAGGTGTCGCTCGTGATGGTGCGGTAGCGTATCTCGTTTTCGAGGGTTATCTTTCCCGAGGGAGAGTCCTCCACCACGCTGAATGTACTGCCGAGCCGTATGTCCACGCTTGCGGGCTGTATCTGGCTCTCCTCCATGGGTGTGATGCGGAGCGTGCCGTCTCCGAGCATCCTGCGTATCGTCCCGTCCGAGAGTATCATATCCTGCCTCCCATATTCTTTGCGTCTTTTTCGCTATTGTATCATATAAGCGAGGAAAAGTCTACTCCGCGGAGAAGACAACAAGGGGCAGGCTCACGCCTGCCCCTTGCAAACAAATTTTTAACTTTTCAACATGGATTCGAGGGCGTCTCTGTCCCAGAGCAGGGTGCCGGTCGCTTCGGCGGCCTCCTTCGCGCTTGCCGTGAAGTAGCGGTTAGTCATTACCGCGCCCACCTGACAATGATATATCGCCTTGCCGGTATTTACCTCCTGCACGGGCTTGTTGCCCAAGTCGGACGAATAGCACTTGCACTGGATGGCGTACTTTATGCCGTCCTTTTTGGCGAGCACGTCGACGCCCTGGTCGCCGCTGCCGGGCGTGACCTCTACATCGACAAAACCGTTCTTGCGGAGCAGGTCGGCGCACCAATATTCAAAGTCGTGACCCTCCATATTGTCAGCTTCGTTTATCGTCCCGGCCAGCCGCTCGTATGTCTTCAGGTCGTTAAGAAGGGAATACGCGAGGGTGCGGTTATTAGAATCGAGGCGCGACAGGTTTTTAGATAGTTCCGCTTCGTACACGCCGCTCATGTCCGAATGGGTATTTTTGACCGTCTCCTTATAGCTCGCGGAAGTGCGGCGGAGCATCGCGGCGACGCTCAAGGACTCGTTGATCTGCAGTTCCTGCATGATTTTTGCGGGGTGTTTATCCAGCCGAGATTTCCGCCCCGTCCATTTGCGATAGCGGAGAAGAGTGTTCAGAGCGTCGAACAATAAATCTCTTGTATAGTAATATTTATTGATTCCTACCGCCTTGTTTAATTGCTCGTTGAGCAAATAAACGTCGAAAGAAACAGATTCCAGTTTTTCAAGGTGAACAAGCCGGACAATAAAGTAAGCAATTCCGCACGCCGAGATAAGAAACAAGAAAAGCACCGCAACGGAAAATTCTTCAAAAAGACCCGCTAATGAGGTAAGAAGCAACAGCGACAAAAGCACGATAGCGGTTATCGAGCCGGAATTTAACGACTTTTTGGTGGGTTTAATCGGCATGGGGTCACCTCCTTGACTAAGTGTCGGGAAATATTATTTGTTATTCAAGGCCGATTTGTATTTTGGTGGTTAGAAGTCCGTCTTCAAACGACAATGAGGCAGACGAAAACGTAGCTTCGCCGTCCCACTCGTATGTTACGAGCGAATAATCGCCGCTGTGTATTTCCGAGAAAACCGTGAAATGTATTATGAAAGTGAAGAGGAATGGCGCTAAGCGTCTCCGTGTTCACGCAGGAAAGCCATTGCCTCATCAAGTATCCTCCGCGACGCGGGGTAGGTCACGGCGGCGCGTGCCTCCTCCGGCGTGAGCCACGCGAGGCTCTCGACCTCGCCCTTCTGCGGACGGAGTTCGCCGCCCACCGGACGCGCGAGGAAGTACACGACGTCCTTCATCACGCCGGCCTTCGGCGAGAACGCGTCGGTCGTGCGGAAGCGATCGTCTATCTCCACCTCTATGCCGGTCTCCTCGAGAATCTCGCGCCGCGCGGTCTCGGCCTCGGTCTCGCCGGGCTCGACGTGACCCTTCGGGAACGCCGTGTGTCCCGCCGTCTGCTTTATGACAAGCACGCGGCCGCGGTCGTCAATGACGACGGCGCCGCAGGACTTCTCCCGCTTCATGCGAGAGCGAGGATAGCCCTCGCCATATCCAGAGAGATGCGCGTGCCCTGCTCGCACTCCTCCATGCCCTCAAACTCCACCGAGACGTAGCCGTCGAAGCCGGAGCCCTTGATTATCCGCGCTATCTCCCAGATGTCGAGGTCGCCCTGACCCACTATCGAGCCGCGGAGCATCCTGCCGCCGAGCGTCTCGAACCACGACCCGCAGTCGCAGTTGAACATCTCGGTCTGTCCCGGCAGCTTTGACTTTTCGCGGATGTAGAAGTCCTTGAAATGGATGATCTTGGCGTATTTGATGCACTTCTTCACGGCGGCGTACTCGTACTCGTCTACGCAGAGGAAGTTGCCTACGTCAAGCGTCATGCTGATGTTCGGACGGTCTATCTCCCGTATGAGCCGTATCAGCCGGTCCGAGCCGTTGCAGAAGAAGCCGTGGTTTTCGAGCGTCGTCGTAATGCCGAGAGAGGCGGCATAGTCGTAGAGCTCGCGCGCACCCTCGACCATAAGCGGAAGCTCGCGCTCGAAGTTCTCGGCGGTGTTCGTCTCGAACGGACGGCGGAAGCCCGCGATGTCGTGCCGCATAAGCTTTATGCCGAGGCGCGCCGCCGTGTCTATATGCAGCTTGACGCGCTCTATCTCGCGGCGGCGCTCCGCCGGGTCGGGGCTTATGAGGTCGGCGTTGACGGAGTAGGTCGATATCTCAAGCGAGCGCTCCGCACACTTCTCGCGAACAGAGTCTATAAGTCCGGTGTCGAGCGCGCCCTTCTCCTCGTTTACAAAGGGCAGGTAGAACGGTACAAATTCGATGTGCTCACAGCCGTGGTCCGCCGCCCAGTCTATGACGTCGTAGACGCTCTTGCGTCCCGCCGCCATCGCGGGGGTGAGGCAGTAGCTGCTCATTCCTATTTTCATGGGTTTCCCTCCGTTTCATATTTTTGCGGTCGCTAATAAAATCATACTTCCGACGCGGTAATATGTCAAGCAAAAACGTTGCAATTCTACAAAATCAGGCGTATAATACATTTAATTTATGCGATACTGCGGGGGCGAAAAAGTGAAACGGATACTTGTCGTGGTCGACTTCCAGAATGACTTCGTTACGGGCGCGCTCGGCTTTGATGCGGCGGTGGAGGCGGAGCCGAATCTTGTAGGACTCATCCGTGAGGCGCGGGAGAGCGGCTCCGATGTGCTGTTCACTCTCGATACCCACGGCACGGACTACACGGATACCGTGGAGGGAAAGCACCTGCCGGTGCCGCACTGCATAAAGGGCACGGACGGCTGGCGTCTCACGCCCGCCGTCGCGGCGGAGGCGCGGGAGGGCGAATGCATCGAAAAGCCGACCTTTCCCTCGCTCGAGCTTGCGGAGATGCTCCGCACGGGCGGGTACGACGAGGTGACGCTCGCGGGCGTCGTCACGAACATCTGCGTAATAAGCAACGCGGTGATGGCGAAGGCGGCGCTTCCGAACGCGCGGATAGCGGTCGTCCGCTCCGCGTGCGCCTCGAACGACCCGAAGCTGGAGAAAGAGGCATACGACATTCTGACAAACCTGCACATCGACGCCATCTGACGGGATACCCCCAAAAATCATCCAAACGCTGGAGATATGTTATGAACAAGAACAACTACACTCTGCTCTGCGACTTCTATGAACTTACGATGTCGAACGGCTACCTGCTTTCCGGGATGGCCGAGAACGTGTGCTACTTCGACGTGTTCTACCGCACCGTGCCGGACGGAGGCGGCTTCGCGATAGCCGCCGGGCTCGAGCAGGTGATAGACTACATCGAAAATCTCCGCTTTACCGAGGAGGACATCGAGTTCCTCCGCTCGAAGGGCTGCTTTGACGAGAGGTTCCTCGACTACCTCCGCACCTTCCGCTTCACGGGCGATATATGGGCGGTGCCGGAGGGGACGGTCGTCTTCCCGAACGAGCCGATACTCACCGTCCGCGCGCCCGCGATAGAGGCGCAGTTTATCGAGACCTTCGTGCTGCTCAGCATCAACCATCAGTCGCTCATAGCGACAAAGGCGAACAGGATAGTCCGCGCCGCGCAGGGCAGGGCGATAAGCGAGTTCGGCTCGCGCCGCGCGCAGGGCGCGGACGGCGCGATATACGGCGCGCGGGCCGCGTACATCGCGGGCTGCGCCGGGACGGCGTGCGCCATAGCCGACCGCGACTTCGGCGTTCCCTGCGGCGGGACGATGGCACACAGCTGGGTGCAGATGTTTCCGACCGAGCTCGAAGCGTTCCGCACCTACTGTCGGCTCTATCCGCAGAACGCCACTCTGCTTGTCGACACCTACAACGCCCTCCGCAGCGGCGTTCTGAACGCGATACGCGCGTTCCGCGAGGCGGGCATAGAGCGCGGCGGGATAAGATTTGACTCGGGAGACATCGCATACCTCTCGCGCCGCGCGCGGAGGATGCTTGACGACGCGGGACTGCCCGGAATAAAGATAATCGCATCCAACTCGCTTGACGAGTACATCATATCCGACCTCATACGCCAGGGCGCTAAGGTGGACTCCTTCGGCGTGGGCGAACGGCTGATAACCTCGAAGGACTCGCCGGTGTTCGGAGGGGTGTACAAGCTCGTCGCGGTGGAGCGGGACGGCGCGGTCGAGCCTAAGATAAAGATAAGCGAGAACGCCTCGAAGATAACGAACCCGCACTTCAAGCGCGCCTTCCGCCTCTACGACAACGCGACGGGCAAGGCGGAGGCCGACCTCCTCTGCGTCTTTGACGAGGAGCCGCCGGACGGGAGCCGTCCGCTCGAACTCTTTGACCCCGAGCACACATGGAAGCGCAAGACGATAGAGAACTACACCGCGCGCGAGCTCGGCGTCCGAATCTACCGCTCGGGGAAGCTGGTGTACGACCTGCCCTCGATAGAGGAGATCCGCGCCCACTGCACGCGCGAGGTCGCGAGCCTCTGGGACGAGGTGACGCGGTTCGAGAACCCGCATACCTACTACGTCGACCTCTCCGAAAAGCTCTGGGGAATAAAGCAGCAGCTGCTCCGCCGTCGGGACGCGGAATAAAAAGATATTTTATGGAACTTTCAGGAAGCGCGGACGTCTAACAGACGGTCGGACTTCCGACCGGAACGTTGAAAGGGGAAATGACCGATGAAAAGAGTAATTGCGATACTCCTTGCGCTGTCGCTTGCCGCGTGCACGTCCGGCGGGGAGGACGAGGTCTCGACCGAGCCCTCGACCGTCCCGGAGAGCGCCGTGCCGACCGCGAGCCCGTCCCCGTCCGCGCCGGAGAGCGCGGAGCCGAGCGAGACGCCCGAGCCATCCGCAGAACCGTCGGAGGAACCGTCCGACGAGCCCTCCGAGACCCCGAGCATTGAGGCGTCGCCGGCGCCGACGAAGGCTCCGTCCGCCGAACCGACAAAAGCTCCGTCCGCCGAGCCCTCAACTGCGCCGACCCCGACCTCCGCGACGTCCGCCGAACCGAGCGCGACGCCCGAGCCGTCGGACGTCCCGAGCACGGCAGAGCCGTCCGATGAGCCGGAGACATCCGAGGAGCCGCTTCCTTCCGCGCCGCCGATAGCCGGATGGGTCAAGCCGGGAGGCATGGGCGGGGGAGAGCCCTCCGAATCGCCGGAGCCCTCCGAAGAGGTAGAACTGCCCGAGCTGGAGAAGAACGCGGACGTCAAGGATTTCGTGGAGGCCGTCTACAGCAGCTATGAGAGCCCGGCGAGCATGGACTTTGACGACGATATTATCAGCGATTGGTATCATATCGACCCGTCCCTTCTTGAGGAGTACGCCGGAAAGTTCCCGCTGATGAACGTACACGCGACTGAGATTTTTGTCGCGCACGTCAAGTCGGACAATGTGGAAAGCGTCAACGAAGGCATAGAGGGACGGCTGGACTACCTCAAGGAACAGTGGTCGACGTACCTCGTCGATCAGTATGAGCTGGTGCAGAAGTACGAGATAGTCAAAAAGGGAGACTACATACTCTTCGTCATAAACGAACATGCCGCCGAGATAGCGGACTACTTCAGGGCGACTTACGAGTAATTCCCGGAGAAGGGAACATAATACACTGGATACCCCGGCCGCGCGGCGGCTTTAGAAATATACATCTCGAAAGGAAGAGACATTATGAAAAAGAGAAGCATCATCGCACTTATCCTCGCACTTGCGCTCGGACTTGCGTCCTGCGGCGGCGGGAACGGCACTGCGAGCACCGAGCCCTCGACCGTGCCGTCGACAGCGCCCTCCACGGAGCCGTCTGTGTCCGACGAGCCCTCGGACGAGCCCGACTCCAACCCCGGCGGCACGTCCGGCGGCTATGAGGACGTGGCGGACGTCAAGGGATTTATGGACAAGGTCGCGGAGGACTACGACGATCTGCCCGCCATGATGGACTTTGACGACGGCATCGTAAGCGACACCTACGGCATAGACTTGTCGATGCTCGACGAGTACGCCGGGAAGTTCCCACTCATGAACGTCACCGCGACCGAGTTCTTCGCGGCGAAGGTGAAGTCGGGGAACATGGACGCCGTGGTGGAGGCTATCGAGAACCGCGTTGCCTCGCTCGAGCAGACTTGGGCGACCTACCTCCCCGAGCAGTATGAACTTGTCAAGCAGTACGAGCTCGTGCAGGAGGGAGACTACGTCCTCTTTGTCGTGAGCACGCACGCGGCGGAGATGGCGGAGAATTTCAAGGCCGCATTTTAAGCGTTCGCGGCAAATCGCGCTCGCTTCGCTCGCTTACCAATTTGCCGCGAAGCCGTCGGACAGGGCAAAGCCCTGCCGACGGCGGCGCTCCGCTACTCGCCGAGTTTTCCGCCTTCGGCGGAAAATCGACGCAATTCCCAAACGGTCTACCGACCGTTTGGGAGCCCTTCCGATTGAAATGCTCGCCCCGAATGAATCGGGGCTCCGCGAAGTTAGCGGCAAAGCCGCTAACTTCAACCGCGCGAACCGGCGCGGAGTGCGCCTGCGGCGCTTCGACGCACGCTCCGCGAGAGGTGTTTTTTCCGACGCCCCACGATTCGCAGAATGTTGGGACGTCGGCGCGAAGCACCGAGGTCGGATGCGCCCTGTAGAAAGTTACGGTGCGCAATAAGTCGGCGGGCGCATTGACGCCGGAAAAAACGGATTTGACTTTATTTCGCGCCTTCGGCGCGAAACTCTGCGAGGCGTTTGTCGGGATGTCGGCGCGAAATGTGCTCGGGCGATAAATCGCCCTGCGCACCCTTTCGCAAGTCCCAAACGCTCCTTCGGAGCGTTTGGGAACCCTTCCGATTGAAATGCTCGCCCCGAATGAATCGGGGCTCCGCGAAGTTAGCGGCTGCGCCGCTAACTTCAACCGCTGCGAACCGCGAGGGCGCAAACTAATTCTGCATCCGACATTTTTACAGCCCTCGCTCGCAATATCGCTCCGCGAATATTGCCCGACATTGAGTTAATCGAAAGGCGGAGGCGGCTTCGCCGCTTACGCGGCGAACTCTGCGAGGCTGACATGTGAAATCGCTCTCGCGAATTTATACAAAACTTTTGCACGGCGGGACGGGCATCATCACCGCCCCGCCGATTCGTTTGTCTCCGAAATGACGACCGAGAGGGGAGAACAGCTTGGTATTTTCGAGCCTTGTTTTCATGTTCGCGTACCTGCCGGTGACGCTCGCGGCGTACTATCTCACGCCGCTGAGGGCGCGGAACGCGGTCCTGCTCGTCTGCAACCTCATCTTCTACGGGTGGGGCGAGCCGGTGTATATACTTATCATGTTTGCGTCTATCGCGATAGACTACACGCACGGGATGCTCGTCGAGCGCGCGAAGAAGAAGGGAAATCTCCGCGCGGCGAAGGGCGCGGTGGTGTCGAGCGTCGTCTTCAACCTCGCGCTGCTGCTGTTTTTCAAGTACTACGATTTCTTTGCGGAAAACCTGAACGCCCTCGGCGTGGGCTTTGTGAAGCCGCTCGGGCTGGCGCTTCCGATAGGCATATCCTTCTACACCTTCCAGACCATGAGCTACACGATAGACGTCTACCGCGGGGACGCGAAGGTGCAGCGGAACATACTCTCCTTCGGGATGTTCGTGACGCTCTTCCCGCAGCTCATCGCGGGTCCGATAATCAAGTATAAGGAGCTCGCGGAGCAGATAGATTCCCGCAGCCACAACGTTGACCGATTCGCCTCGGGCGTCTCGCGCTTCTGCGCGGGGCTTGCAAAGAAGGTGCTCGTCGCGAACAACGTCGGCGCTCTGTGGGACGCGGTGAAGGCGAGCGACCTCACGACCGTCGGCGCGCCGCTCGCGTGGCTCGGGATAATCGCCTACGCGTTCCAGATATACTTCGACTTCTCTGGCTACTCGGATATGGCGATAGGTCTCGGGAGAATGTTCGGCTTCGAGTTCCCGGAAAACTTCAACTACCCGTATGTCTCGCGGTCGATAACCGAGTTCTGGCGGAGGTGGCACATCTCGCTCGGCTCGTTCTTCCGCGAGTACGTCTATATCCCGCTCGGCGGCAGCAGGAGGGGACTGCCGCGTCAGTACCGCAACATCCTCGTCGTCTGGGCGCTCACCGGCTTCTGGCACGGCGCGAGCTGGAACTTCCTCGTGTGGGGACTCTACTTCGCGGTGATACTGATGCTCGAAAAGACCTTCCTTCTGAAAGCGCTCGAACGCGCGCCGCGCTGGGTGGGGCACGTCTACGCGATATTCCTCATAATCGTCGGATGGGTGCTGTTTGCCGTGGAGGACTTCGGCAGCATGGGCCTCTACCTCCGCGCGATGTTCGCGGGCGGCGCGTCCGGGAGCGTATTCTTCTACTATCTCGCAAGCTTCGGACCGGTGATGCTCCTTGCGGGCGTCGGCTCGACGCCGCTTGTGAAGAAGCTCTGGACGGGACTTCACGAGAAGCCCTGCGCCGCGGGCGCTCTCGTACTCGCGGCGGCGGCGCTCGTGCTCTGCACGGCGTACCTCGTCAACACCAGCTACAACCCGTTCCTGTATTTCCGCTTCTGAGGGGGTGACGTGTGATGAAAGCAATGAAAATCGCGCTCACGGCGCTTTTCTGCGTGTTTATCGCGGCGTTCGGCGTAGCGACGCTCATCCTGCCGGACGCGGAGTTCTCCGAGAACGAGAACCGCGTGCTCGCGCAGGCTCCCGAGCTCACGGCGGAGAAGTTCTTCTCCGGCGAGTTCGGCGAGGACTTCGAGAAGTACCTTGCCGACCAGTTCCCCCTGCGGGAAACCTTCGTCTCGGTGAAGGCCAAAGCGGAGCAGCTCTCGGGCAAGAAGGAGAATAACGGCGCGTACCTCTGCGGCGATACGCTCATCTCCCGCCTCGACGAGCCGGACTATGAGCGCATCGACCGCAACCTCGGCTATCTGAACACCCTCGCGGAAAAGCTCGGCGAGGCCGGGATAGACGGCTACATCTCGGTCATACCGACTGCGGCGGACGTCTGGGCGGACAGGCTCCCATACGGCGCGCCGACTGCGGATCAGGGTGAGATAATCGACTACATCCGTGAAAACACCGCTCTACGGTACGTCGATACGCGCTCCGCGCTGCAAAGTCACGCGTCGGAGGACGTCTTCTACCGCACCGACCACCATTGGACGACGCGCGGCGCGTATTACGGCTACGTCGCGCTCTGCGAGGCGATGGACCTCGAACCTAAGCCGGAGAGCGCGTTTGAGAAGACCGTCCTATCCGACAGCTTCTACGGCACGACCTACTCCTCCTCCGGCGTGCGGGACATCGCGCCGGACAGGATGGAGGCGTGGGCGGACGAGAGCGGCTTTTCGGTCACGCGTGTGGACGAGACGGGCGAGCACGAGAGCGAGCTGTACGTCGAGAGCTTCCTTGAGGAAAAGGACAAATATTCGACCTTCCTCGGTGGCAACTGTCCGCTCGTCATAATAAAGAACGAGCGGAACCCGGACGGCGGCGTGCTCGTCATGATTCGCGACAGCTATGCCGACAGCGAGGCGCCGTTCATCGCGGAGCACTTCTCGGAGGTGCACCTAATCGACCCGCGCTACTACAAGATAGGCGGCGCGGCCTACGCCGAGCAGGTCGGCGCGGACGCGGTCGTCGTCAGCTACGGCATATCGAACCTCATCACCACGACGGATCTGATAATGATAGGACGATAAAACGTGCAAAAATGAAGGAGAGGCGAAAGCCTCTCCTTAGTTTTGTGCGTGATTGCGGGTTTGCGGCGCTCAGTGGACTTCGACGTTGGCGAGAGCATAGTTGTAGAGCCAGACCCCTACAATCTCTATTTTCATCTGAAGCGCACCGTAAAGCGGCACCGAGTAGTGCGTGGGCAGCATCTCGGGGTCGAGGTCGAGCGAGAACGAGAGTTCGCCGTCCAGATAGATGTTAAGCGTCGCAGTATACATATCTTCCCCATCTATATGTCCAAGGTCAAACTCCAGAGTATTATAGGCGGCATTAAGGTTGAAGAGCGCAAAATTATCACTTCTTCTGAAAGAGAAACAATGAGGGTATTTCTGACCCGCCATGGTGACGGTAGTGGGTGCATCGTATTCGTCCGTCTGATACGGCGGGCAGACGTCGAGAAGCCACTGGTGCGCGCCGGGCTGTTCGCCGATGTAGACCGTGCCGGTCGTGCCGTCCCAGCTTATCCCCTTGCCGAAAATCTGGGTTATGGCGCGTATCGGGACGTAGGTGGTGCCGTTGTACAGGAAGGTCTCGACCGGCTTGCCGTTCACGTCGGTTGGAATGACGTCTACGCCGTCCACTACGAGGTCAACGCCGGTGCTGACGGTGATGGTCTTCTGTGCAAGACCTGCGGCGCTCGCTATCGGCAGAGCGAGCACCATTGCGAGTGCGAGCGTGAGCGCCCCCACTCTTGCGATCATTTTGCGTGTGCTGTTCATGCTGTTACCTCCGTTTTTTTGATTCGCCGCCATGGCGCGGGAGAGTTGGCGTTGGGGTCCATTCTCCCGCGCCCGGTTTCGGCGGAAAACAAAAATACCGCGCAGGGCTTGTCCCTACACGGCTGCGGAGGCGCAAATGCGCCGAACGCGGCACACGCACATAAAAACCAAACTCCCCTTGTAAAAAGGGAGAAAATGAGATATAATGAGCGTGCGGTGCGGCCGAAAGGCCGCTGTGTAGGTGCTACAGTCACCTGTGCAGGCGCCTCGGAGCTGCAACTCCGGGGCGCTGCCGCTAATTTTGTTTCCGATTGTATTATAATCGGACGGGAGCAAAATTGCAATACCGCGCGGGAAAAAATTTGGAGAAAACGCGATAAATCAAGCCGGCGGGGTGCGGAAACGTACCCCGCCGGCTTTGGCTTTAATGTTTACCTCAGAATCTTCTCCATCGGCTTGCCCTTCGCGAGCTCGTCGACGAGCTTGTCGAGGCGGCGGATGTCGCGCATGAGCGGGTCTTCTATCGTCTCGACCCGCACCCCGCAGACGACGCCGGTTATAAGCTCCGCCTTCGGGTTCGGGGCGGGAGCGTTCTCGAAGAAGGAGCGGTAGTCGGCGTCCGAAGCGAGCAGCGCTTCGAGCTGCTCCGGCGTGTAGCCGGTGAGCCACCCCGTCACCTCGTCCACCTCGGCGCGGGTGCGACCCTTCCGCTCCGCCTTTGCGACAAGCAGCGGGTAGACCTTGGAAAACTTCATCGCGAATACGCGTTCATTGTTCTGCGCCATAGCAAAAACCTCCGTGGGGACTGTTTACTACCCGTCGAGGCGGACTATCTCTGCGCCGAGCAGCGCCGCCTCCGCCTCGGAGTGAGTGGCGGCGAGTATCGTCCTGCCCTTCGAGTGACGCAGGATGACCTCGGCGGCGGCGCGGCGCGTAGCTTCGTCGAGGCCGGTGAACGCCTCGTCGAGCAGCAGGAGCGGGGAAGGATACGCGACGGCGCGCGCCAGCGCGACGCGCCGCGCCATCCCGCCGGAGAGCGACGCGGGGAGCGCGTCCGTCTCCGCGCCGAGTCCGAGCTCCGCGAGGAGCGCCCGCGCCGTCTCGCGCGCGTCCGGCGCGCCGTCGAGCACGAGGAGGACGTTCTCGAGCGCCGTGAGCTGAGGAATAAGCCTGCTCTCCTGGAACACGAACCCGACTCTCTCGGGAACGCCGGAGACGCGCCCGGTCTGCGGCGTGAGAAGTCCCGCCGCGAGACGGAGGAGGGTGGACTTCCCGCTCCCGCTCTCACCCATCAGCGCGACGCGCGCGCCGTCCGAGACTTTCAGCGAGAAGCCGTCGAAGACCTTCTTCTTTCCGAAGGAGAAGCCGACGTTTTCAAACACGATGCTCATTCCGCCGTCGCCTCCTTTACGTCGGCCGCCGCGCCGAGGCGGCGCGCCGCACGGTCCATCAGCGCGGCGCAGACGTGCTCGAGGAGCACCGAGAGGATTATCGTCACGGCGGTCCACGCGAATACGTCCGCCGTGTTGAGGTAGAGCTTCGCGTCGTAGAGCGAGCCGCCTATCGACCGCCCCGCGTGCGCTATGACCTCCGCCGCGACGCCCGCCTTCCACGCAAACCCGAGGCTCACGCGCACCGCGCCGAAGATGTGCGGCAGGAGGGCGGGGAGGCGTATCGTCCGCCAGACGGCGGAGCGGCGGAGGCGGAACGCCCGCGCCATCTCGAGAAGTCCGGCGTCCGCCGAGCCAAGCCCCTCGTGTATGTTCGTCCAGACTACGGGAAGCACCATGAGGAAGGTGCAGAAGGTGGGCAGGCGCGCGCCGCGTATCCACACGAACGCGAGCATCACGAAGCTCGCCACCGGCGTCGCCTTGACGACGCTCATTATCGGGCTGAACAGCGCGCGGACGGCGACGCTCGCGTTTGTCGCGAGCGCGAGAAGTCCGCCCGCGAGCGCGCCGAGGAGCCATCCCGCGAGGATGTTCAGCAGACTCCGTCCGACGGCGCCCCAGAACTCGCCTGTCCCCGCGAGCTCGAAAAGCCGCGCGGCAGTAGAAATAGGGCTTGGCAGTAAAAGCTCAAGCCCTATTATCATACTCAATATCTGCCATAGCGCGAGCCACACCGCTGCGGCGCAGACGGTGCGGAGCCACCGCTTACTGTGCGATATAGTAGAGGTCATCGCCCGGAAGCGTGCCGCCCACAGACTGCGGGTTGGCGTTGTAGAGGACTTCGATGAAGCCGGCGGACAGAGCCTTCATGCTCTCGCCCGACTCGAAGACGATGTTGCACTGCGGTATCGCGGCCTTTGCCATGGCGGCCTTGCCGACGATGCCGTAGCTCTCGGTGAGCTGCGCGGCGGCGTCGAGGTTTGAGGCGTCCGTGACCCACTCGACCGACTCCTACTCGCTCATGAAGCGCGCGAGAGCGTCCGGGTGCTCGTCTATGAACGCCTGCTGGACTATGACGGCGCTCATCACGAGGCCGCTGCCGTTCTCGCTGACGGCGCTCCACTCCTTCGTGAGGTCGAGGGCGACGTGGATGTTCTCGTTCTGCATGAGCAGGCTCGAGACGAAGGGCTGCGGGAGAACTGCGGTGTCGGCGGTGCCGGCGGCAAAGAGCCCCGCTATCTCGCTCGGCTCGGCGGCAAACTGCACGTCTGCCGTGACGCCGTTCTTTTCGAGGATATACGCTATCGCGTACTCGGGGGTGCTGTTCTGGCCGGTGGACCAGATCGTGAGACCCTCGAGGTCGGAGACCGACGCGATGTCGTCACGGGTGGTGACGAGGTAGAGGGTGCCAAGGGTGACGTTTGCGACTATCTTCACCTTGCCCTCGGTGCGGTTGTAGAGGGTGGCGGCGAGGTTCGTGGGAACGACCGCCGCGTCGAAATTCCCCTGGATGATGTCGCCCGTCACCTCGTCCGGAGCGTCCGCGAGGGTGAAGGTGTAGCTGTCGGTGAGCTCGTCCGGGGTGTTGTCCGACTTATCCATGAGGCCGAGGAGACCGATAGCCGTCGGGCCTTTCATGGCGGCGACATTTATCTCTGCGGGGACTTCCTCCGACGGTTCCTCGGAGGGAGCTTCGCTCGGCTCGGCGGAGGGTTCGGTGGAAGCGGCTTCGGTGGGTTCTGTGGAAGCGGCGGTGCTCGGCTCGGTGCTGGGTTCGGTGGAGGTAGTGCTTCCGCCGCTGCAGCCGGCGAGCGCCGCGAGCATCATTACGGCAAGGATAAGTGCGATAATACGTCTTTTCATCTTATTTGTCCTCCAATATGGTAACATTTTTCCCGTCACGGGATATTCTTCCGTTCAGTTCGAGAATGTCGAGCGCGCGGTAAAGCGAGGTGCGCGAGATGCCGAGCGCGCGGCTGACGCCGCTCCAGCTCTGAACGGCGAAGGTCGGCTTTCCGCCGCTCGCGCTAACGAGCCAGAGCTCGAGCGCGTTCGGGATATTTGGGGCGGTGAAGTTCTCGATCTTCGCGTTCAGGAAGCGGACGCGGTCGGTGAGAAAGCCGATGTAGCGCACCGCGCAGTCCGGGCTTTCGCGAAAGAGCCTCTCGAGAAGTATTCCCGGAATGAAGGCTATTTCGCACGCGCTCGCCGCGCGGACGGTCGAGATGTAGTGCTCGGGCTCGCCGAACGCCGCCGCGACGCCGAACATCCCGCCACGACCGAGCCTGTTGAGGTGTACGCCCGCCTCGTTTTCCACGTCCACGCGGCCGGAGACGACGACGCCGAGCGCGCGGCGGAAGTCTGCCGGCGTGTATATCGCGTCTCCGCGCGCGAAGCTCGCGCGCTCCGCCGATTCGCAGAGCCAGCCGGGCACGTCCTCGCCATGGAACAGCACGCCGGAGCGAAGCATCTCTTCAATTTCCGCTGTCAACATATCAACACCTTCGAACTGTAACATTTATTACAGTCGCTATTATAGCGCGGAGCGGCCGCGCTGTCAAGCGCGGCCGTCATTTTTGTAAAATGTGCCATTTGGAACATCCGAAAGATCCGGCTTTCGTGGCAACCTGCCGCATCACGTCCAACGCGTCGTGGCGTACCGGGCGCCGGACGCGCGGGCTCGCACGCGCTGTCCGCATATTCGCACGACAAAACCGCTCGCGCAGCAAAGGACAGGCGGGCGCATCTGCGCCCGCCGCTCTGCCGCGAAAAAATATTTTGAAATTTCAAAAAATTTTTGTCCTCAAAACGCCTCCTTCGGACATATACGGATAGAAGACCGGAAAGACCGGGAGAAGGAGGTAATCTAAATGAAAAAGAAGATACTTTTTGCGGTAGTTACGATATTGATGTTTACCGCGCTTGCTGTGGCGGAGGTGCTCGTGCTTCGAGCGCGCGACCCGAATCCGGACTTCGGAATGGTGCGCGACGTGTATACCTTCACCCGTCCCGAGACACCGATAACGGACTGCGAGGGGGACGTTGACATCCTCAGAGCGGACAGCGTCGAGTGGGACTATTCAGGATCCAATGCGAAGGTGTACTTTACGATATCGAAGGATATAGCTTTTACATCGGCACCCTACAAGAACGGAGAAGCGGTGGGTGAGGAGAACAGCTATCCCAAGAGCCATGTAGAACGCCTCGAGGACGGCGAGTGGGTCGAGTACGGTGAGCTCGGGGTCGAGTATGCCCATCCCCTGCTGTATGAGAAGCCTCCTTATGCACGCATGTCCGTCGGAGAATTTCAGTGGGAGTATCTTTACGGCATACCCGTAAGCGTCCCGGGGACTTACCGCGTCACACTATACTTCCGGGAGTCGGAGACCATGGAGTATTACGAGTACACCACCGGCGACGAGCTGTACCACATCACGTTTACGCTCACCGTTCCCGAGGCGACGGAGAAGCCGTTCGACGTGATCTCGGCCTACATGGGATCCAGACCGGAATATATTGTCGGGATGAACGTTGTCCTGCGAAAGAACGACGGCACCGACATATGGCTCGACAGGGCGAGGATCACTCTCGAGATGCTGAAGGACGGCGAGTGGCAGGATGTGAGCGACCGCGTGCAAAGGTTGGAGGAAACGTCAGACTACCGGTACGCGACCGGCGATCTGTTTTCGGAAGGAAATACGTATACTTTCCAGGTGCCCTTCCTATACGGGACGATAGAACCCGAGTACCCGCACCGCCTCACGCTGGAGTTCTGCGAGAACGACGACGGAACGGGAGAGCGATTCTTCCTCACGCTGAATCTGCGGTTTACGTACTAGCGGTACGCCACGCCGGCGGGGAAGCCCCGCGAGCATTCGCGGGGCGAGACCCCGCGTCCCTAAGTGAGGCAGAGCCTCGCCGACACCTTTGCGGGGCTGTGCTGCCCCGCACCCCTGCGCTACTTTTTGCTCGCGCAAAAAGTAGCCAAAAAGCGCGCTTAAGGGAGAGGGCTTCGCCCTCTCCCTTAATAATCCCTCTCCCAACACGACACAACACCATTACTGCCAGAACAGGGCGATACTCTGTTTCCGACAAAGCTGTCATCCGACCGGGTGAGTTTCTATCAGACTTTTCCCTAGGCCGTCGACAACATCGAACGATTCCTGCGTAGTAGATATAAAAGTCCGGTCCTACGCTCACACTATAAGCGTAATGCAGATG
>CANRJS010000004.1 GCA_947631015.1 uncultured Clostridia bacterium | reverse complement strand
GTGTGGACGATGTCGCTGCGCGTGTGGGAGTTTGAGGTCATCGGATGCGAGACGCTTGACGAGGGGGAGGTGCTCGCGGCGATGGAGGAAATGGGCGTCGGCGTGGGGACGCTCCGAAGCGACATCGACCCCGACCTGCTCGAGACGCAGATGCTTCTCCGCATAGACAGACTGCGGTGGTTTGCCGTGAACATCTCGGGCAGCCGTGCCTCGGTGGAGCTCCGCGAGCGGACGGACACGCCGGAGATGCTCGACAGGAGCGTCCCGCAGAACATCGTCGCGCGGAAGGCGGGGGTGATAGAGCGCATCACCGTCACCGAGGGGAAGGCGGAGGCCGCCGTGGGGGACACCGTCACCGAGGGACAGCTGCTCGTGAGCGGCGTGCAGGACCTGTACAACGACGAGTTCCAGAAGGAGTTCGGCACGGTGCTTGTGAACGCTCGGGCGGAGGTGACGGCGCGGACGTGGTACGTCCTCTCGGCGGAGACGCCGCTTGCCGTCCGCGAGAAGCGCGCGGGAGAGGGTTCGGCGGTGAAATATACCCTCGTCGCCGGAAAAAAACGTATAAATTTGTTCGCGGACAGTAGCATTCCCTACCCGGAATGTGATAAAATTATAGAGAGAACGAGGGTGCGCCTGCCCGGAGGGTTCTCCCTGCCGCTCGTCATAGAGAAGACGACCTACCGCGAGATGTCGTCCGTCGAGGCGGAAAGGGACGTCGAAGCGGCGGAAGACGAGCTGCGCGGGGCGCTTCTCCTGCGGCTCGCGGAGGAGAGCGGCGGCGCGGAGGTCGTGAGCACCGACTTCGGCTTCGAGGAGCGGGACGGGATGCTCTCGGCGTCTCTTGTGGCGGAGTGCCGCGAGGAAATAGCGCTCCCGGAGAGGATACCGGGGGTCGGAAATATTTCGGAGGAAACGCAATGACAACGGAACAGACAATAGGAATAGAACGTCTCGACGACATAATCGGCATATTCGGCTCGTTCGACGAGAATATGCACGAGGTCGAGCGCGAGACCGGCGTGACGGTGGTGAGCCGCGGCAACGAGCTCAAGATCTCTGGCGAGCCGGAGGCGGTGCTGCTCGCGACAAAGGCGATACAGTCGCTTCTGAGTCTCGCCGCGCGCGGGGAGCAGATAGATCTCGGCACGGTGCGGTACGTCATCGGTCTCTCGCGGGACGGACGCGAGCGCGAGGTCGACGAGGTCGCGCGGGACGTCCTCTGCGTCACGGCGAAGGGCAAGCCGATAAAGCCCAAGACCGTCGGACAGAAGAAGTATGTGGACGCGATACTTTCACACACGATAACGATCGGCGTAGGCCCCGCCGGTACCGGCAAGACCTACCTCGCCGTCGCGGCGGCGTGCGCGGCGTTCCGCGCAAAGCAGGTGAGCCGGATAATCCTCACCCGCCCCGCAGTCGAGGCGGGCGAAAAGCTCGGCTTTCTGCCGGGCGACCTTCAGAACAAGGTCGACCCGTACCTCCGCCCGCTCTACGACGGACTCTTTGAGATGTTCGGCGCGGAGGGGTACGCCAAAAACCTCGAGCGCGGGAACATAGAGGTCGCGCCGCTCGCGTATATGCGCGGGCGCACCCTCGATGACAGCTTCATCATTCTCGACGAGGCGCAGAACACCTCCCGCGAGCAGATGAAGATGTTCCTCACGCGAATCGGCTTCGGCTCGAAGGTCGTCATCACCGGCGACGTGACGCAGATAGACCTGCCGCGCGACAAGGTGAGCGGCCTCAAGGACGCGGTGCGGATACTTGAAGGAATAGAGGACATAGCCATCTGCCAGCTCACCTCGAAGGACGTCGTGCGTCACGTCCTCGTCCAGAAGATAATCGAGGCGTATGAGAAGGCGGAGAAGGCGGAGGCGCGCCCGAAGCGCGCGGCTCCGGTGAGGCGCGGAAGATGACGCGGCACGGCGTAGGCGTCCGCTCGATGGGCCTTGCGGCGACGGCGGAGCAGAAGCGCGTACTGCGGAGCGCCGTCCGCGCCGCGCTCGAGAGCGAGCATGTCGACCGCCCCTGCTCGGTCGAGATATACACGACGACGGACGAGGAGATACACGCCCTGAACCTCGAGCGGCGCGGCGTCGACCGCGCGACCGACGTGCTGAGCTTTCCGATGCTCGAGCATGAGCCGGGCGAGCCTATAGAAGCGGACGAGTGGGACATCGACGAAAACGGGCGCGTCATGCTCGGAGAGATGGTCATTTCCCTCGAACGCGCAGCGGCGCAGGCAGAGGAGTACGGGCACAGCGAGACGCGCGAGCTCGCGTTCCTTGCCGTCCACTCGACGCTGCATCTCCTCGGCTATGACCACGAGCGGAGCGGGGAGGACGAGCGGACACACTTCCGCCGCCAGGAGGAGATACTTGACGAAATGGGGATAACGCGTGGGGATAAAGAAGTTCTTTAAGGCGTTCAAAGACGCCGGGAGAGGATTCTGCGACGCCGTCGCGAAGGGTAAAAACCTCCGCGTGGAGCTTGTGGCGGCGGCGTGGACGCTGCTTCTGGTGTGGACAAGCGGGCGCGGGAAGTGGTACTACATAGCGGTGCTGCTCACCTCCGCCGTGGTGATAAGTCTGGAATGTCTCAACAGCGCGCTCGAAACGCTCTGCGACCGCGTCACGCGCGAGCGGGACGGGGATATACGCAAGGTAAAGGACATGGCGGCGGGCGCGGTGCTCGCGGCGTCCGTGGCGGCGCTCGCGGTGGGACTTTTCCTCTTCCTCGACCTCGACCTGTGGCGGGACGTGCTCGCGTCCTTCCTCACGGGGAACGCCTGGGCGGTGACGGCGCTCGTGCTGCTGCCGGTGGCGGCGGCGGTGATGGCGTTCGCGCCGGAGAAGAAGGAGAGCGGCGAGAGCTCCGCAGAGACGGAAGAAACTGCCGAGCGGGAGAAGGAGAGTCCGCCGGACGAAGAAGCGTCCGGGGAGAAGGAAAATCGGGATGGGGAAGCCCCGTCCGAAAAAGAACGGTAAAGAGGTCGTTATGGAGATAAAAAAGAACGGAATGTATGTGATATGCGGCAGACCGAACGTCGGGAAGTCGACGCTCGCGAACGCCCTCGCGGGCGAGAAGGTGGCTATCGTCACCTCCAAGCCGCAGACGACGAGGAACAGGATAACCGCCGTGTGCGAGCGGGGGGAGACGCAGTTCGTGTTCCTTGACACGCCGGGATTCCACAAGGCTCGGAACCGCCTCGGCGAGTACATGAACGGCGTTGTGCGCGAGAGCGTCGCGGAGGTCGATGCGGCGGTGCTCGTCGTGGAGCCGGCGCCGGAGGTCGGAAAGCCCGAACAGCTCCTCATAGAGCGTATCCGCGAGGCAAAGCTTCCGGCGGTGCTCGTCATAAACAAGCGGGACACCGTCACGCCGGACCGCGTTCTCGGTGTGATAGAGGCGTATCGGAAGGAGTTTGACTTTGACGAGTACCTGCCCATCTCCGCCCTGCGCGGGGAGGGCGTGGGCGCTCTGCTCGACGCCGTGGAGAAGTACGCGCAGGAGGGTCCGGAGCTCTACCCGCGCGACATGGCAAGCGACCAGACCGAGCGGCAGATAGCAAGCGAAGTTATCCGCGAAAAGATGCTCGAATGCCTCGAGCGCGAGGTGCCGCACGGCGTCGCCGTGGCGATAGAGCAGTATATCAGGGAGGACGGCGTTCTGAAGATAGCGGCGACGATATACTGCGAAAAGGAGACCCACAAGGGTATAATCATAGGCAAAAACGGAGCGATGCTCCGCAGAATAGGCGAGCTCGCGCGCCGCGAGCTCGAGGAGGCGCGCGGCGAGAAGGTCTTCCTTGAGACATGGGTCAAGGTCAAGGAGAACTGGCGCTCGTCCGCGGCGCAGATAAAGAACTTCGGGTATGCCGACGACTGAGCATGTGATCCTTCGCGGACTTGTGCTCCGCGAGGTGGACTACCGCGACGCCGACAGGATGCTCACCATCCTCACGGCGGAGCAGGGACTTGTGAGCGCGGTGGCGCGCGGGGCGCGGCGCAAAAGCTCGCGCTTCGGCGCGGGGACGCAGCTTCTCGTCTACTCGGAGTTCACATTCTTTGAGTACCGGGGAAAGCTGTCGGTGGACGCGGCGGAGCCGCTCGAACTGTTTTTAGGACTGCGGAGGGACATACTTCGCCTTGCGCTTGCAAGCTACATCGCGGAGGCGCTCGCGGCGTGCGCGCCGGAGCGCTCGCCCGCGTCCGCATTGCTCGGCGACGCGCTGAACCTTCTCTACGCGCTTAGCCGGGGACTTAAGAGCGAGGCCGTGATAAAGGCGGCGTTCGAGTTGCGCGCGAGCGCGATATGCGGCTGGCAGCCGGATTTGGAGGAATGCGCCGTGTGCGGCGCGGAGACGCCGGAAGACCCGGTGGTGGAGATGGTCTCGGGCGAGTTGAAGTGCGCGCGCCACGCCGCCGGGGACAGGGCGGAGCTGGACGCCGCGAGCCTCGCGGCGGCGCGTTTCCTGCTCCACGCTCCGAGCAAAAGGATGCTGTCTTTCAAACTGCCCGAGGAGAGCCTTGCGCTCCTCGGCAGAATGACCGAGAGATTCTTCCTTGACAAGCTGGAGCGCGGCTTCGGTACATTGGATTTCTATAAATCGCTCCTGTGACCTTGCGGGAGCGGACGGATTTTCCCGCGCGCCGCACGGCGGCGGACGCGGGAAGGAAAGGTAAAACGGATGGAGGACAAACTTTTTGAAAAATCGCTGAGAACGCTCGAGCTCGACCGCGTGCTCGAGATGCTCGCGGACGGCGCGGTGAGCCGCGCGGCAAAGGAGCGTGCCCGCTCGCTCGAGCCGACGGACGACCTGTACACCGCGCGGGAGAGGATGAGCGAGACTGCCGCCGCGTGGCGGATGACGAACCGCGTCGGCGGGCCGAACCTCTCCGCCGTGGGTGACTGTATAGCGAACGTCCGGCGGGCGGAGCGCGGCGGGTCGCTGAGTATGCCGGCGCTTCTGGAGGTCGCGGCGCTGCTCGGCGCGGTGCGCCGCCTCAAGGACTACGGCGACTCGGACGGCGCGGAGCGCGGCGTCCTCGACGGACTGTTCTACGGCTTACAGCCGAACAGGTACCTCGAGGAGAGCATCACCCGCGCGATAATCGCGGAGGACGAGATGGCGGACGCCGCCTCGCCCGAGCTCATGTCGATACGCCGCAAGATACGCGCGGCGGGCAGCCGCGTCCGCGAGACGCTTCAGAAGATGATAACCTCACCCACGTATTCGAAGCACCTTCAGGACACGATAATTACACAGCGCTCGGGACGGTACGTCGTGCCGGTAAAGAGCGAGTCGAAAAACGAGATACCGGGACTTGTGCATGACGTCAGCTCGTCCGGCTCGACGTTTTTCATCGAGCCTGCGGCGGTCGTGGAGCTGAATAACGAGATTCGCGAGCTCGAGGTGAAGGAGCGCGACGAGATAGAGAGGATACTTGCCGAGCTTTCGGCGGAGGTCGGCGCGCACGGAGAGGCGATAGCCGAGAGCTACAATGCCTACGTCGCGCTCGATCTGATATTTGCGAAGGCGCGCCTCGCGGACAGGATGCGCGCCGTCGAACCCACGCTCGACGAGGGAACGTCGCTCGATTTGAGGAAAGCGCGCCACCCGCTGATACAGCGGGAGAAGGTCGTGCCGATCTCCGTCCGGCTCGGGGGAGAGTTTGACACCCTCGTCGTCACCGGTCCGAACACCGGCGGCAAGACCGTCACCCTCAAGACGCTCGGACTTTTCCCGCTTATGGCGGCCTGCGGGCTGTTTATACCGGCGGAGGAGGGCTCGAGAGTGCCGGTTTACGGCGGAGTGTACGCGGACATAGGCGACGAACAGTCGATAGAACAGTCGCTTTCCACCTTCTCCTCGCATATGACTAACATAGTGGCGATACTTTCCGGTGTGCGGAGAAACTCTCTCGTGCTCTTTGACGAGCTGGGCGCGGGCACCGACCCGGTCGAGGGCGCGGCGCTCGCGGTGGCCGTCATACAGCACGCGAGAAGCCTCGGAGCCTCGGTGGCCGCCACCACGCATTACGCCGAGCTCAAGGAGTTCGCGCTTTCCACCGAAGGCGTCGAGAACGCGAGCTGTGAGTTCGACGTAGAGACGCTTCGCCCGACCTACCGCCTCCTGATAGGCGTGCCGGGACGCTCGAACGCCTTCGCCATATCCCGCCGTCTCGGCCTTGACGAGAACGTGATAGCGGCGGCGGAGAGCCTTGTCGGCACGGAGGACAAGAGGTTCGACGTCGCGCTCGGCCGTCTCGAGGAGGAGAAGCAGGAGCTTGAAAAGCTCCGCGAGGAGCAGAGCGAGCTTCGTCGCGAGGCGGCGGAGGCCGCGAACCGCGCGCGGAAGTTCCGCTCGGACGCAGAGAAGGAGAAGAGCCGTGCGCGGGAGCGCGCCCAGCTCGAGGCTCAGCGGATAATAGCGGACGCGCGGGCGGAGGCGGACGCCGCGCTCGCGGAGGTCGAAGCTCTGCGCGAGCAGCTTCTGAAGTCGATAAGCGCGGAGGAGTCCGCGCGCGCGCTCAACGAGGCGCGCGCCGCCGCGCGGGCAAGGCTCATCGCCGCGGGCGAGAAGTACGCCGTCCGCGCGGCGGAGGCACCGCAGCCTAAGGCGCACAGGCCGGCGCGACCCATCGCCGTAGGCGACAGCGTGAAGATACTTGCCACCGGCGCCACCGCCGTCGTGACGGCGCTGCCGAAGGACAAAAACGGCAAGATGACAGTCGCGATAGGCTCGATGACTATAAGCCTCGCGCCGAACGCCGTCGAGCTCGCGGAGCACGCGGAGAAGCCGAAGGGGTATGTCTCCGCGCCGCGCCGTCCGCTCGGCGAGCGGGCGGCAAAGAGCGAACTCGACCTCAGGGGCGAGACCGTCGGGGAAGCGCTCGAGGACGTGGACGCGTTCCTCGACGCCGCAGTGATGGCGGGTCTCACATCCGTGACGATAATCCACGGCAAGGGCACGGGAGCGCTCCGGAACGCCATCACCGAGAAGCTGCGCTCCGACCGCCGGGTGAGCTCCTTCCGAATGGGAAAGTACGGCGAGGGAGAGAGCGGCGTCACCATAGTGGAGTTCTGAGAACGGACACGGGCGGCGGACATTGTCCGCCGCCCGCGGACGAGGATACACGTCCCCTCGGAGCGCTTCGGGGTGAAAAAATCGCCGCAAAAACCCACAAAACCGCGCCGCCTTGCGAGCCGAGGTTTGTCTAAATGAACGAAATGTTGCTTTTGCGTTTCAAAAGCAGAAAAAAGGTTGACTTTTGCATTGAAAATATGGTATCCTTATTCCAGCCAATCTGTGAAGAAGCCGGACCTGCGGGTCCGTGTCTATTTGGAGGGGATTCGAGTATGGTAACCAAAGAGGTAGTAGTCAACAATCAGGTAGGACTTCATGCGCGGCCCGCGACCTTCTTTATTCAGAAAGCCAACGAGTTCAAGAGCGGCATCTGGGTCGAGAAGGACGAGCGCCGCGTTAACGCGAAGAGCCTGCTTGGCGTCCTTTCCCTCGGTATAATCAAGGGAACGAAGATAACAATAATCGCGGATGGTTCGGACGAGCAGCAGGCGGTCGACACGCTCTGCGCGCTCATAGAGTCCAATTTCTCCGAGTAATATCAAGGCTGTGAGATCCCGTCCGCGAGGGCGGGGTCTTTTGCGTTTTGGAGGCGCGCTTTGGACGATAGACTGGAAAGACTGAAAAAGAAGGTGCTGTCTCTGCCGGCGGAGCCGGGCGTGTACATCATGCTCGATTCGCGCGGAGAGGTCATATACGTCGGCAAGGCGAAGAAGCTCAAGAACCGCGTCAGCTCCTACTTTCAGGATCAGCAGTCGCACACCGAAAAGACGCGGAAGCTCGTCTCAAAGATAAACGACTTCAACTATATCGTCGCCGCGAGCGAGTATGAGGCGCTGATGCTCGAATGCTCGCTCATAAAGCAGCACCAACCCAAGTACAACATCAAACTCAAGGACAGCAAGGGCTTCCACTATATCCGCTGCGACCTCCGCGAGCCCTACCCGAACTTTACGCTCTCGCCCGCCCCGCTTGACGACGGCGCGGCGTGGTTCGGCCCGTACTACGGGCTTGCGATGGCGCACCGCTCGGTGC
Source organism: uncultured Clostridia bacterium (assembly GCA_947631015.1). GTDB lineage: Bacteria > Bacillota > Clostridia > Oscillospirales > JAAYOS01 > CANRIN01. The sequence goes on along the minus strand of CANRJS010000004.1, from coordinate 111,622 downwards.
TTGCCATACGGGAGGCGCTGAAGCTCCCCGACTGCACGAGGGTCTTTCCGCGCGACATCGGAAGGGAGCGTCCCTGCCTCAACTACCACATGGGCAGGTGCGTTGCGCCCTGCAAGGGAGACATAACGCAGGAGGAGTACCGCGAGCTCATACGCGAGGCGTGCGACGTTCTCCAAGGTAAAGGCGACGAGGCGGCGGACGCTCTCCGCGAGGAGATGGAGCGCGCCGCGGAGGAGCTGAAGTTCGAGCGCGCGGCGGTGCTGCGCGACCGCCTCGCGGCGGTCGAAAAGCTCCGGAGCCGCCAGCACGTTATAGGCGGCGGCGCGCCGGACACCGACGTTTTCGGCTTCTACAAGGCGGCGCGGAGCGCCGTCTCGGTGCTCCGCTACGTCGACGGTACGCTCACCGACAAAGAGGCGACTGTGATAGAGCAGTCGGTCGAGGGAACGCCGGAGGAGATACTTGACGCGTTCCTCACCCAGTACTACATCTCCCGCTCCGACCCGCCGAGGACGGTGCTTCTGCCGTTCGACGTGGAGAACCGCGAAAACCTCGCGCGGATGCTCTCGGAGCGCGTCGGGCGGAAGGTCGAGATACTGGTGCCGAAGCGCGGAGAGAGAATGGAGCTCATGCGCATGGCGGCGCGGAACGCGCGCGAGGAGGCGGAGCGGGTAACAACGAACCGCGACCGCACCGCGCGTTCGCTCGAATTGCTCCGCGCGGCGCTCGGGCTAGAGACCGCGCCGAAGCGGATAGAGGCGTTCGACGTCTCAAACTTCGCGGGGCAGGACGTCGTCTCGTCGATGGTCGTCATGGAGGACGGCGCGCCGAAGCGGAGCGCCTACCGCCGCTTCAAGATGAAGACGATAGAGGGTCAGGACGACTACGCGTCTATGGCGGAGACGATAACGCGGCGCTTTACGCATCTGAAGGAGGGGGACGAGAAGTTCCTTCCCGCCCCTGACCTCGTGCTGATAGACGGCGGTGCGGAGCACGCCCGCGCGGCGCGGAGCGCCGCGCGGGCTCTCGGCTTCGACCCGCTGATATACGGAATGGTCAAGGACGGGCGGCACCGCACGCGGGCGCTCGTCAGCCCGGAGGGGAGCGAGGTGTCGATTTCCGGCAACCCGCAGCTCTTCGGGTTCGTCGGAAGGATACAGGAGGAGGCGCACCGCTTCGCGATAACCTACAACCGCGAGCTGCGCTCAAGGAAACTCCACGGCTCGGAGCTAGAGAAGATAGAGGGCATCGGGGAGAAGCGCCGCACCGCGCTCCTGAAGCGGTTCGGTTCGGTGAAGAAGATAAGCACGGCGAGCGAGGAGGAGCTTGCGGAGACCGTAGGTCCCTTCGCCGCAGGAAAGATAAGAGCGTACTTTGACGAGAAGGCGCGGAAAAGTGAGGAAAAGGAATGAGAGTGATAACCGGAGAGGCCAAGGGGCGGAACCTCAAGACCCTTGACGGGCTCCACACCCGTCCGACCGCCGGAAAGGTCAAGGAGGCGATGTTCTCGATACTCCAGTTCGACCTCGAGGGACGGCGCGTGCTCGACCTGTTCGCCGGGTCGGGTCAGCTCGGGATAGAGGCGCTGAGCCGCGGCGCGGCGGAATGCGTGTTTGTCGATAACGACCGCGCGGCGCTCGCCGTTGCGCGGGAGAACGTGACGAAGTGCGGCTTTCTCGACCGCTCGAAGCTCATCCTCGGCGACTACGCGGGGTATCTCAAGCGCGGAGAGCGGTTCGATATAGTGCTTGTCGACCCGCCCTACGCCGAAAAACTGTGGAAGCGTACCCTCGAACTCGCGGCAAGGTTTGACACGCTCGAATTTGGTGGTATAATAGTGGTTGAGAGCGAGTCAAAGGACACGCTCCCGGAGCGGGTCGGAGGACTTGTCCGGGGCAGGGAGTATGGCTTCGGACGCACAAAGCTCACGGTCTACATCCGCGAGGAGACGGAGGAGGATGAGGGCATTGACGGCGATATATCCAGGAAGCTTTGACCCGGTCACGCTCGGACACCTCGACATAATCGAGCGCGCGGCTAAGATCTTCCCGAGAGTCGTGGTCGCGGTGATGCACAACGGTCACTCCGGCAAGCAGGGGCTTCTCAGTCCGGAGGAGCGCGCGGGGCTCATTCACGAGGCGACGGCGCACCTCGACACGGTCGAGGTCATCGTGGACGACGGTTTCACGCGCGACCTCTGCGCGAGGTACGCTCCGTCGGTGCTCGTCAAGGGCGCGCGGAGCACGCGGGACTTCGAGTACGAGGAGGAGATCGCGGCGGCGAACCGCACCTTCGATATCGACACGCTGATACTCCCCGCGCGTGCGGAGACCTCGCAGATAAGCTCGACCGTGGTGAGAGAATTCCTCCGCTACGGCGCGGACATATCGAAGTGGGTCCCCGAGTGTGTGGAAAAGAGACTTTCGGCTAAGTACGGCAGGAAATAACAAAACGGGAGGATAAAAATATGGCCGGTCATGACGTAGATGAACTTTTGGAGCTGCTCAAAAACGCGGTGCAGGACGGATTTTCGCTCGGAAGGGCAAAATGCGTCATTGACCGCGCCCAGGTGCTGGAGCTTATCGAGGATATCGAGAACAGACTGCCCTCCGAGATAGAGCAGGCCCGCAATATCGTGGCGACCAAGAATGAGATAAGCGGTTCCGCCAAGCGCGAGGCGGACGCCATAAAGCGCGCCGCTGAGGAGCGCGCGCGTCAGATGGTCAGCCGCGACGAGGTCGTCATCGCGGCGCGACAGAAGGCAAGCGAGATAGTGAACGCCGCCGAGCAGAAGAGCAAGGAGCTGCGCATCGCCACCAACAGGTATGTCGACGACGCGCTTGCCCGTGCTCAGGAGGCGCTCGAGGAAGCACTCGGCGAGGTCAAGACCTCACGCGGGAGCTTCAAGAACGCAAGCAAAAATTAAATTTTTCTGAAAAGTCCGTTAGGACTTTTCAGAAAAATTTTCGCGGGAAATCGCAGGAGCGGGCAAAAGCCCGCTCCTTTACCAATTTCCCGCGAGACAGCCGGACAGAGCTTCGCTCTGCCGGTGGCAACGCTCCGCTACGCAATTCCCACGCGGTCGGTGACCGCGTGGGAGCCCTTCCGATTGAAATGCTCGCCCCGAATGAATCGGGGCTCCGCAAAGTTGCTTGCCTATGGCAAGCAACTTTAACCGCGCGAACAGGCGCGGAACCGCCTTCGGCGGAAAATCGACGCATTCCCACGCGGTCGGTGACCGCGTGGGAGCCCTTCCGATTGAAATGCTCGCCCCGAATGAATCGGGGCTTCGCAAAGTTGCTTGCCTGCGGCAAGCAACTTTAACCGCGCGAACAGGCGCGGACGTCGCCCTTGGCGGCGTAGAAAGTTGAATGTGGTAAAGGTTCGCGGGCGTATGGCGCCGAAAAACTGATTGAACCAGAGTTCTCCGTCTGCGGCGGCGAACTCTACGAGGCTTTTCAACAGACTTAAAACAGCCCGGACGGGAAACCGTCCGGGCTGTTTTTGGCTTGCGGAAAAGTGTGGGGAGGCAGACGTCAAAATCGTATGTATGTACGGGAGAGATACGAACAAGTGTTTTGGATTACGGAAATCTCTACGAAAAAACCTCTTTTTTTACATATCGCTTGAGAAAAGTTAGAAAAAAACACTTGCAATTTTTCCGCAGCCTGTTATACTAAAAGGGCAAGGTGGGGAATAGTGGTGATTTTAACCCACATTTAGGTGAGAGGTGGAAAATGACAGGCAGTTGGAAATGCACACTGGACGCTAAGGGGCGTCTTGCTGTACCCGCGAAGCTCAGAACCGAGCTTGGCGAGCGTTTCTATGTCACAAAAGGCGCGGACAACTGCCTTTCCGCTTACTCCGAGACCGAATGGGCGCGTATGGCGGACAAGGTGTCGCAGATGCCCTCCGCGAGAGCGAGGGTGCTGAAGCGTATGCTTTTTGCGAATGCCGTCACCTGCGAGCCGGACGGTCAGGGAAGAATCATCATTCCCAAGGAGCTGAGAGAGTACGCGTCGCTCGAGCACGACGTCTCGTTTATCGGCGTGGGCGAGTGGGCCGAGATCTGGAACTCAAAGACGTGGGAGGAGTTCAACAACTCCATGACCGCCGAAGATCTCGCCGCCGCTCTGGACGGCTGAGATGGAGACGTTCTCGCATAAGCCGGTGATGCTCGCGGAGTGCATCGAAGCGCTCGCGGTAAAGCCGGACGGCGTCTACGCCGACCTCACGCTCGGACGCGCGGGCCATTCCCGCGAGATAGTGCGCCGCCTCACCACGGGACGTCTCTACGGCGTAGACCGGGACGAAACCGCGATAATCGAGGCGGGCGAGCTCCTGCGGGAGTTTGGGGAAAAGGTCGAGCTCCTGCGCTGTGACTTTCGGGACGCGGCGGACGAGCTCCGAAGCCGGGGCGTCTCGGGACTGGATGGGGTTCTGATGGACCTCGGCGTTTCGTCGCCCCAGCTTGACGACGCTTCGAGGGGCTTTTCCTATATGGCGGACGCGCCGCTCGACATGAGAATGGACAGGAGCGCCGCCCTCAGCGCGGCGGAGGTCGTAAACGAGTGGCCACAGGAGGAGCTTATACGCATACTCCGCGACTACGGCGAGGAGCGGTACGCCGCGCGGATAGCGGCGGCGATAGTCGCGGCGCGGCCGATAGAGAGAACGCTTGAGCTTGCGGACGTGATACGCGGGGCGATGCCCGCGGCGGCGCGCCGGGAGGCGCAGCACCCCGCGAAGCGTAGTTTCCAGGCGATACGGATAGCGGTAAACGACGAGCTCGGAGCGCTCGAAGCGGCGCTCGGAAGTATATGGGAGCTGCTTCGGCCGGGAGGGAGGCTCGCGGTGATGAGCTTCCATTCGCTCGAGGACAGGATAGTCAAGAACTTCATGCAGGAAAAGGCGAAGGGCTGCATCTGCCCGCCGGACTTTCCGGTGTGCGTCTGCGGCAGGAAGCCGGAACTGAAGCTCATCACAAAGAAGCCGGTGACGGCCGGCGAGGCGGAGCTTAAAGAAAATTCCCGCGCGCGGAGCGCGAAGCTTCGGGCGGCGGAGAAGATAGTATAAATGCGGTACGGAATTTCGAAGGAAGGGGAACTCGGGATGGCAACGGAAGCAAGAGAGCCGAATATGTACGAGGGCAACGTAGCCTACGACCTGTCGCGCTTCGACCGCCGCCGCCGTGTGCGCGAGGCGCTCGAGAGCGAGGAGGTCACGCCCGAGCTTCCCGTAAAGCAGAAGTCAAAGACGGCGTCGAAGACGGACGCACGTCCGCGCATGCGCGTGAGCGCGTTCGCGGTGTTCAGCTATGTGGTTCTTTTTGCGCTGATGCTCGGCATAGTAATGAACTATATGATACTCAACGAAGTGACCATCGACACCGCGCGGCTCGAGAACGAGAGCGCCGAGCTGAAAAGCGAGGCGGCAAAGCTCCGGGTGGAGTACGAGAGGGCGATGAACCTCAGCGACCTCTCGGCGAAGGCGGAGGAGATAGGGATGTATTCGCCGGGATCGGATCAGGTGGACTACATCGACATAAGCCGCGGCGACAAGGTGACGGCGTACTCGGAAAAGGGCGGCGACGGCTTCTTTGCGGGACTGGAAAATCTACTGCTCGGCATAGGAGATTACTTCAGCGGGGAATAGTGTGAAGATGTGCGAAATATACTTTAACGGCAAAAACGGCAGATGATCGGGAGGGGGGAAGATTCCCCCCTTTACTGCTCGAATGGGCGCGCGGAGGCAAACATGGCAAAAGAGACGAACGGCAGCGAAAAGAGAATAGAGAAGCTGAGGTCGCCGGAGCAGGGCGGCATCCGCCCCGACCGTTCGATGACGCTGCGGATATGGCTGATAGAGGGGCTGATACTCATCCTCGGCTATACGGCGCTCGTCTGGCAGCTGTATCATATCCAGATAGTAGACCACGATTTCTATGAGCAGAAGGCGATAAGTCAGCAGATGCGTGGCTCGATAATCGAGGCGGACAGGGGCGTTATCTATGACCGCAATGGTTCGACGCTCGCGATAAGCGCCTCCGCAGAGACGATACAGCTCTCACCGCGAAACATCAAGGACGACGCGGAGGCTCAGCTCATAGCGCGCGGCCTCAGCGAGATACTCGGTATAGATTACGACAACGTCCTCAAAAAGACCGAGAACCGCAGCCTCGCATACCAGCTTATTCAGCGGAAGGTCGAGCAGGACGTCGCGGACGAGGTGCGTGAGTTCAAGAAGGCAAACGGCGGCCTAAACGCCATCGAGATAGTGCCGGACACCAAGCGCTACTACTCCTTCGGCAGCTTCGCGTCGCAGGTGATAGGCTTCGTCGGCGTGGACAACGAGGGCCTCGAGGGCATCGAGAGCTACTACGACTCCACCCTCACCGGTGTGGAGGGCAAGGTCGTGAGCCTCAAGAACAACGCGGGAACGGCGATGCCGTTCAAGTTCGAGAAGTATTACGACGCGCAGGACGGGCAGTCGCTCGTGCTGACGATAGACCAGACCGTCCAGCAGATGCTCGAGACGCACCTTGCCCGCGCGATAATCGAGGACGACATACAGGAGAAGGGCGTCGCGATAGTCATGGACGTCAATACCGGCGCGATACTCGGTATGGCGACGACCGACGGGTGCGACCTCAACGAGCCGCGCGCCCTCACCGAGGAGGACTACGCCGAACTCGAGGGTCTTGAGGGCGACGAGTACACCGCAAAGCTTGCCGAGCTCCAGTACGCACATTGGAGAAACAAGGCTATAAGCGATACCTACCAGCCCGGCTCGATATTCAAGCTCATTACGCTTTCGATGGCGCTCGAGGAGGGCGTCGTCGACGAGACCTCGACCTTCACCTGCACCGGCTCCACGCGCGTCACCGGCTGGCCAAAGCCGATAAGCTGTTGGCGGCGGAGCGGCCACGGTACGCAGACGCTCCAGCGCGCGCTCCAGAACTCCTGCAACCCGGCGTTCATCGCGATAGGTCAGAGGGTCGGAAACGAGCGCTTCTACGACTATCTGCAGGCTTACGGGTTCGGTCAGTACACCGGCATCGACCTCCCCGGCGAGGCTCCCGGACTGATATTCGACAGGAGCAACTTCTTAAGTCAGCAGGTCTCGCTCGCGGTTGCGAGCTTCGGTCAGACCTTCAACGTCACGCCGATACAGATGATAACGGCGGTGTCCGCCGTCGTCAACGGCGGCTACCTCATGAAGCCGTACATTGTTCAGGAGATCCTGAACTCGGACGGCACCGTGGCGCACGCAACCGAGCCGACGGTCGTGCGGCAGGTGATAAGCGAGGAGACGTCGGCGACGATGTGCCGGATGATGGAGGCGGTCGTGGCGGACGGCTCGGGACGCAACGCGCAGGTCGCGGGCTACCGGATAGGCGGCAAGACCGCGACGTCGGAGAAGATAGGCGTCGCGAACAGCGAAGGAAAGTACGACGTAAGCTTTATGGCGGTCGCCCCGGCGGACGACCCGGAGATAGCGCTGCTCGTCATACTCGACACCCCCGGCGAGAGCTGGCCGGTGTCGCAGCGGTCGGGCGGCTACCTCGCCGCTCCGCTTGCGGGAGACATACTCGAGGAGTTGCTGCCCTACCTCGGCTACGAGCCGGAGTACTCCGGCGAGGAGATGTTCGGCGCGACGGTGTCCGTACCGGATGTGCGGGGCGTCGCTCTGGACGCGGCAAAGAACGCGCTGAAGGAGCGCGGCTTCGAGAACGTCCGCGTCGTCGGCGACGGAGAGACCGTCACCGACCAGCTGCCGCCCGGAGGCGTGAAGGTCACGACCTCCTCGCGCATAGTCCTCTATACCGAGGGAGACGCGCCGAGCGACACGGTGACGGTCCCTTACGTGATAGGAATGTCGCCGGAGCAGGCGAACGTCGCGCTCACGAACGCGGGGCTTTACCTCCAGCCCTCCGGCGCGCTGAGCGCCACGGCGTCCACAATACGCGCCGTCAGTCAGTCGGTCGAGGGCGGGACGGAGGTGCCGCGCGGCACGATAATCGACGTGAGCTTCCTCGACTCGAATGTCGGAACAATGTAGACGATAATCAGGCAACACCGGCGAAATAAGGAGACAAAAGTGAAGCTGAGAGATATACTTGCGGGCGCGGAAATAATTGAAAGCACCGTTTCGCCCGAAACCGATATAACCGACGTGGTGTTCGACAGCCGCGCGGTGACGCCCGGCGCGCTCTTCGCGGCGGTGCCGGGTACGAAGGAGGACGGCGCGAAATACGTCCCCATGGCGCTCGAGCGCGGCGCGGCGGCGGTGCTCGCAGAACGTCCGATAGACGGAGCGCCCTGCGTCGTCGTGAAAAGCGTCCGCCGCGAGATGAGCCGCGCCGCCGCGAACCTCTGCGGACGACCCACCGAGAGGATGACGGTCATAGGCATCACCGGTACGAACGGAAAGACGACCTCGTCCTACCTCGTGCGGCACATCCTAGAGAAGGTGCGCGGAGTGAGCGTAGGACTTATCGGCACGAATGAGATAATCGCGGGCGGCGAGCACGTCGAGGCGACGCGCACGACGCCCGAGTCGGTGGACATCCAGAAGATATTCGCAAGGATGGCGGCGGCGGGCGAGCGGTACGCCGTCATGGAGGTCTCAAGCCACGCGCTCGCGCTTCATCGCGTGGCCGACGTGAAGTTCCGCGTGGGCGCGTTCACGAACCTCACGCAGGATCACCTCGACTTCCACGGCACGATGGAAAACTACTTCGAGGCAAAGAAGAAGCTGTTTTCGATGTGCGGACTCGCCTCGATCAACCTCGACGACGAGTACGGCAGGCGGCTCGCGGACACGGTGAAGTGTCCCGCCGTCACCACGACGGCGCACGGCGAGAGCGGCGCAGCCATCTCCGCCGGGCGCGTGACCTACACCCCGGACGGGGTGGAGTTCGTGGCGCGGCGCGGCGGCGAGCAGGCGCACGTCAAGCTCGCGATACCCGGAGAGTTCTCGGTCCACAACGCGCTCACGGCGCTCGGCTGCGCCGCCGCGCTCGGTATTTCCCTCGAGGACGCGGCGCGCGCGCTCGGGGAGTTCGGAGGCGTCAAGGGACGCGCGGAGCTCGTGCCGACGCCCACCGACTACTCGGTCGTCATCGACTACGCGCATACGCCGGACGGGATAGAGAACATCCTCCGCGCGCTCCGTCCCACAACGAAGGGGCGGCTGATAATAGTCTTCGGCTGCGGAGGCGACCGCGACCGCACCAAGCGCCCGATAATGGGCGACATGGCGGAGAGGCTCGCGGACTTCTGCGTCGTCACCTCGGATAATCCGAGAAGCGAGGAGCCGGAGGCGATAATCGCGGACATTGTCGCGGGGATGAAGCAGCCCGAGAAGCGCATGGTGATACCCGACCGACGCGAGGCTATAGCGTGGGCGCTCGGCACGGCGAAGAAGGACGACGTCGTTCTGCTCGCGGGCAAGGGTCAGGAGACCTATCAGGAGATAATGGGAGAGAGAAGACACCTCGACGAAAGGGAAGTCGTCGCGGAGTATTTCGCAAAGTAAGAAGCTCCGCCGTGAAACGGCGTTTCGCGGCGGGAGGCATGGGAGGAGACCGGAATGGACAGCGTGATGAAGATAACGGCGGCGGTCTGCCCGATAGTCGGGTTTATAGTCGCTCTGGTCGTCGGAAAGTTTTTCATACCCTTTATGCGGAAGAAGCACTTCGGGCAGGAGATACGCGAGGACGGCCCGCGCTGGCACATGTCGAAGGCGGGCACGCCGACGATGGGCGGCGTGATGTTCATAGCGGCGTCCGCCGTCACGACGGTGGCGGCGACGATAGCCTCACTCGTCTCCGGAGACGGGAACGCGGAGCTGCCGGGGGTGATACTCCTGTTCGCGCTCGGGTTCGGCGTCATAGGCTTCCTTGACGACTTCGTGAAGGTCGCAAAGCACCGCAACCTCGGCCTCACCGTTATACAGAAGCTCGTGCTCCAGGTCGCGTGGTCGCTCGCATACGTCAGCTATCTGCGGCTCGCGGGAATGCTCACGCCGAACGTCTACATACCCTTCGCGGGTGTGACGATACCGATAGACTGGACGCTCTACATGGTCCTCGCGGTGCTCGCGATAGTCGCGACGGTGAACGCCGTCAACTTCACCGACGGAGTGGACGGTCTGCTCGGAACGGTGTCCCTGCCGGTGATGGTGTTCTTTGCCGTGCTCGGCGTGATGCGCGAAAGCCTCGGCGTGAGTGCCGTGGCGGCGGGAGTCGTCGGCGGGATAGCGGGTTTTCTCGTATACAACTTCAACCCTGCTAAGATATTCATGGGCGACACGGGCTCGCTATTCCTAGGCGGGATGGTCTGCGCGCTTGCGTTCGCGTGCGACGCGCCGCTCGCCATTCCGATAGTCGGTCTTATCTACGTCATAGAGATACTTTCGGTCGTGCTCCAGGTGGTATACTTCAAGGCGACGCACGGCAAGCGGCTCTTCCGGATGGCGCCGATACATCACCACTTTGAGATGGGCGGCTGGTCGGAAAAGAAGCTCTGCTGCGTGTTCGGGCTTGTGACGGTCGTGATGTGCGTCGTCGCGTACCTCGGCATGGGCGGCCTGCACACGGTCTGACGGAGCGCGGACGGTTCGGAATTGGTACGGCGGCGGGAAGCTCGGTGAAAAATCCAACGATTCGGGAGGCACTATGCAGTCTACGGATATTTTGAAGGGAAAAAAGAGAAAATCGAAGACGGCGCGCCCCGAACGGATAATGAGGCCGATGGACCTCCCGTTCCTGCTGCTCGTGATACTCCTGCTGTCGATAGGAACGATAATGATGTTCTCGGCGAGCTACGCCACGGCGTACTACAAGGAATCCAGCTCGGCGCACTTCCTCATAAGGCAGGGTGCGGTCGGCGTGGCGGGCGTTGCGCTGATGCTTTTCATCAGCAGGATGAACTATCAGAGCTTCCGCATGCTGAGCTTCGGCGCGCTCGCCGTCGCGGTGGTGCTGCTCGGACTGGTGCTCATCCCCGGCATCGGCAAGAAGGGCGGCGGCGCGACGAGGTGGCTGCAATTCGGCCCGATAAGCGTTCAGCCGAGCGAGATAGCAAAGCTCGCCGTCATAATGACCTTCGCGACGATGGCCTCCGCCTTCCGCGAGAAGATGAAGACCTTCCGGTACGGAATACTTCCGTTTGCGATAATACTTGCGGTGATATGCGGACTGATGTGGGCGCAGCCGCACCTCTCGGGAATGATACTCATAGCCGTCGTCGGCGGAACGCTGATGTTTGTCGGCGGCGTCCACTGGGGATGGTTCGCGGCGGTCGCCGCGATAGCCGTCGTCGGGATATGGTTCATCATGACAAACATGAGCCATTCGATAGCGCGCCTCCAGATATGGCGCGATCCGTGGTCGGACGCGCAGGGGGACGGCTACCAGATCATCCAGTCGCTCTACGCCGTCGGCTCGGGTGGACTGCTCGGCCTCGGCATAGGCAAGAGCCGTCAGAAGTATCTGTACCTGCCGGAGCAGCAGAACGACTTTGTCTTTGCGATAGTCTGCGAGGAGCTGGGGTTCGTCGGCGCGTGCGTCGTGCTCGTGCTCTTTGCCCTGCTCGTCATTCGCGGCTACTGGATAGCGGTAAAGGCGCGCGACAGGTTCGGTTCGCTCCTCGCGACGGGCGTCACGACGCTCTTTGCCGTGCAGGTGTTTCTCAATATCGCGGTCGTGACGAATCTCATACCCACCACCGGCGTGAGCCTGCCCTTCTTCAGCTACGGAGGAAGCGCGCTGCTCATACAGCTCGTGGAGATGGGCATAGTCCTCAGTGTGTCACGGCAGATCCCCGCACAGCGGTCGGGCTGAGGAGGCGGAGCATGAGAGTTATCTTTACCTGCGGCGGTACGGCGGGACACATCAACCCGGCGATAGCCGTCGCGCGGATGGTGATGGAACGCCGTCCCTCGAGCGAGGTGCTGTTCGTGGGCGCCGAGGGCGCGATGGAGACGCAGCTCGTGCCGCGAGAGGGCTTCCACATCGAGACGGTGCGGATAGGCTCGTTTGCGCGGGGACTGAGCCTCGGCGCGATAAAGCACAACACGGAGGTCTTCTTCATGCGCCGAAAGGCGCTGAAGCGGGCAAAGGAGATAATAACGTCGTTTAAGCCTGACGTCGTGGTCGGAACGGGAGGGTTTGCAAGCTACCCGGCGGTCGCGGCGGCGCAGAAGCTCGGCATCCCGACGGCAATTCACGAGTCAAACGTAAAGCCCGGCCTCACGACCTCGGTGCTCGCAAAACACGCGGACAGGATTATGGTCGGCTTTGCCGAGGCGGCGCAGCACTACAGGAACCCGGAGAGGACGGTCGTCACAGGCACGCCGGTGCGCGAGGAGTTCATCTTCGGCAGCCGCGAGCGCGCCCGCGACGCGATGGGCATTCCGCAGGATGAGAAGGTAGTCGTCAGCTACTGGGGGAGCCTCGGCGCGCGGGAGATGAACCGCACGATAGCAAACGTCATGCGCCTCGAGTGCGAGGACAGCGCGCGGTTCCGCCACATCCACTCCACTGGCAGCTTCGGCTGGAAGTGGATGCCCGAGCTTCTCCGCGACATGGGCATCGACCTCGAGCGTCAGCCGCAGATAGACATGCGCGAGTATATCTTCAACATGCCGGAGGCGGCGTGCGCCGCCGACCTGATGGTCTGCCGCGGCGGGGCGAGCACCCTGAGTGAGCTCATAGCGGCGGCGAAGCCGGCGGTGATAATCCCCTCGCCGAACGTGGCGGAGAATCACCAGGAGGCGAACGCCAGAGCGCTCGAACGCGCGGGCGGCGCGGTCGTGATAGTCGAGAAGGACTGCACGCCCGAGCTGCTCTACGGAACGATAAAGGGGCTCCTCGGCGACCCCGCGCGCCTCGCGCAAATGAGTGCGGCGCTGCGGGAGATGGCCGTCCTCGACGCCGCGTCTAGGATCTACGACACGATATGCGGCCTTGCGGACGGAGAGCGGTAAGCTTCCGCAGGCACGCCGAGGTCTGCGATACGGCAGAGCATTCACCGTCTGTACTCTGAAGGAATAGTATGGTGCGGACGAAAGACCAAACCATTGTTCAATCGGAGGCGGATATGGGCACGCTCATTATCGACGGAGGAAAGAAGCTGTACGGCAGCGTGCGCGTACACGGCGCAAAGAACAGCGCGCTGCCGATACTTGCCGCCTGTGTATTAACGGACGGCGAATGTGTTCTGGAGGACTGTCCCGCCCTGCGGGACGTCGAGGCGACGGGGAGGATACTTTCGCGCCTCGGAGCCGAGGTGCGGAGGGACGGAGACACCCTCGCGGTGCGCGCGGGGGACATCGTCCGGCAGGACATCCCCGACGCACAGATGCGGGAGATGCGCTCCTCGGTGACCTTTCTCGGCGCGCTCGCCGCGCGCTGCGGATACGCGGAGGTGAGCAGGCCGGGCGGGTGCGAGCTCGGAGCGCGGCCGATAGACCTCCACCTCGCGGGACTTCGGGCGCTCGGGGCGGAGATAACCGAGTCGGGCGGAAGGATATGCTGCCGCGCCGAGAACATGCGCGGCGCGGACGTGACGCTGGCGTTCCCGAGCGTCGGCGCGACGGAGAACATCATGCTCGCCGCGACTGCGGCGAAGGGCAGGACGCGGATATTCAACCCGGCGCGCGAGCCGGAAATAGTCGATCTTCAGGATTTCCTGTGCGCGCTTGGCGCGGACGTGCGCGGCGCGGGCGGAATGACTGTCGAGATAGAGGGAGGCCGCCCGCTTCACGGCGCGCGGCACCGGGTCATACCAGACCGGATAGTCGCGGCTACATACATGGCGGCAGTCGCCGCCGCGGGCGGCGCGGTGCTCATCGAGAACGCGCGGCCGGAGCAGGTGAGCGCCGTCAGCGCGGTGCTCCGCGAGGCCGGCGCGGACGTGTGCGAACAGGGAAGCGTCATACAGGTGTCCGCCGCGAGACGGCTCGCGGCAGTCCGGCCGATAAAGACGCAGCCCTACCCGGGATTTCCCACAGACGCGCAGTCGATAATGATGAGCGTCATGGCGACGGCGCGCGGCGCGACGATGTTCGTGGAGAACATCTTCGAGAGCAGGTACCGTCACGCGGGCGAACTCATGCGCATGGGCGCGGATATACGCGCGGAGGGCAGGGTCGCGCTCGTACAGGGCGTGGAACGCCTTTTCGGGGCGGAGGTACACGCAACCGACCTTCGCGGCGGCGCGGGACTCGTCGTCGCAGCGCTCGGCGCGGAGGGACGCACACGCATCGGCGGCACCGAGCACATCGAGCGGGGTTATTTCGGCCTGGAGGAGTCGCTCCGTTCGCTAGGAGCGGACATAAGCCGGGAATAAAGGTACAGAAGGACGTTTTGAGATGTCGAGAAGAAGACAACCGAGAAGGAGAAGCACAGGCGGACGGGGAGCACCCGGCTGCCTGTCGGTGCTTTTCCTCGTCGCGGTGATAGCGGCGGTGACGACGGCGGCGATATTCATCTTCTTCAAGATGAAGCACATCGAGGTCGAGGGCGTCGGACACTACAAGGATACGGATATAATCGCGGCCTCCGGCGCGGAGACCGGTTCAAACCTCGTGTTCATAAACAAGAGAGGAATGACGATAGGCATAACCTCCGCCCTCCCTTACGTGGACGGGGTGAAGATAACCCGCCGCCTGCCGGATACGCTCATAATCACCGTCACCGAGACGAAGGCCGTGGCGTACTTCACCGGCGCGGGGGACTTCTGGCTCTGCAACACCGAGGGGAAGCTTCTCGAACGCGTCACGGAGGAGCCGACGGGTCTCATACGCGTGGACGGCGTGCAGCCGGTGACGCCGCTCGAGGGAAGCACGGCGGAGCTCGGCGAGGAGGGCGAGCTTCGCCTTCAGACCTACACAGAAACCCTCTCCGCTCTCGAGCGCTCCGGGATGCTCCGCGATGTGGAGGAGATAGACCTGTCCGGACTGTACGACGTGTCGATAAGGCTCGACGGGCGCTTCGATGTCGACTTCGGCGCGCCTGAGGATCTGGACTACAAGATAGAGTATCTGCGCGAGATAGTGCAGAACAAGCTGGGGCCGAACCAGAAGGGAAGCATCGACCTCAGCCGCCTCATCGAAAAGGGCGAGGCGCGGTTCCTCGAGGAGTTCTGAAAAATCGCTTATTTTTAGGAAAATGCGCGCTCGGCTCTTGACCTGCGTGGAAAAACGCGATAAAATATAGTATACTTATGAGTATATGCTGTACAACACCTTGTGTATGTCACGTTAAGGCAGATTTTGCCGGATAAAAAAGACCTTTGGGGAGGAAGTTGAAAATGGGTATGACTTTCGACATGGACACCGGGATAGAGGCCGGCGTCGTCATAAAAGTTCTGGGCGTTGGCGGCGGCGGCTGCAACGTCGTGAACCGCATGATAAATTCCGGGATGCACGGCGTGGAGTTCATAGCCGTCAACACCGACATACAGGCTCTCAAAGGCTCCTCCGCCACCGAAAAGATACAGATAGGCGAAAAGCTCACCCACGGCCGCGGCGCGGGCTCCAACCCCGAGGTCGGCCGCAAGAGCGCCGAGGAGAGCCGCGCGCAGATAGCCAAAGCTCTCGAGGGTACGAACATGGTGTTCATCACCGCCGGAATGGGCGGCGGCACCGGCACCGGCGCGGCGCCGATAATAGCGGACATCGCCCGGGAGATGGGCATACTTACCGTCGGCGTCGTGACGCGCCCCTTCGCCTTTGAGGGCATGCGCCGCAGGAACCAGGCAAACGCCGGCATAGACGAGCTGCACGAGCGGGTCGACTCGCTCGTGGTTATCCCCAATGACCGCCTCCAGCACGTCAGCGAGAAGGAGATAACCTTCCTCAACGCCTTCGAGATAGCGGACGACGTACTGCGTCAGGCCGTCCAGAGCATATCCGACCTCATAAAGGTCACGGGTCTCATAAACCTCGACTTTGCGGACGTCCAGAGCGTCATGGAGAACGCGGGCTTCGCGCACATGGGCGTGGGCAGAGCCTCCGGCAAGAACAAGGCCGAGGAGGCGGCGCGCATCGCGATAGAGAGCCCGCTGCTCGAGACCTCGATAAACGGCGCGCGCGGCGTGATACTCAACATCACCGGCTCCACTGCCCTCCGCCTCGAGGACGTCACCACCGCCGCGAGCATGGTCCAATCCGCCGTCAGCGAGGACTGCAACATCATCTTCGGCGCGGGCTTTGACGACTCGCTCGACGATGAGATCCGCATAACCGTCATCGCCACGAACTTTGTGGACGGTTCCGGCATCAGCCATCAGGATGCGGCGAAGCCCGCCGCGCCTGCCGGGACGCAGGATGCTCCCGCCGCGCCTGCGGACGGCGGCAAGGACGCCGAGGACGACGACTGGGACCTCCTCAAGAAGATATTCGAGCAGAAGGACCGCGAGAGGGGCAAGTTCTGAGACGAGGCTCCGCAGGTTCGATACGCTTAGAGAAAAACATCCCGCTCCTTGTGGAGCGGGATGTTTTTATGCCGATTTGCATTCAGTCGTCAAATTCGAGGTACGCGCCCTTCATCGGGCTTGCGGCGTGCTCGCCGAAGATGCGGAGCGCGCCGCTTTTGTATTTGCGCGGCTTCGGGCGCCAGAGCTTTCGGCGCTCCGCGAGCACCGCGTCTATCTCCTCCGCGCTCCGCCGCTCGCCGCCGACGCCGACTATCGCGAGCCGTCGCGCGGGAATGTCTATCTCGATGAGGTCACCGTCCTCGACGAGGGCTATCGGACCGCCCGACTGCGCCTCCGGGCTGACGTGGCCTATCACCGGGCCGGTGGAAGCGCCGCTGAAGCGCCCGTCGGTGATGAGAGCTATCGAGCGTCCGAGCTCTGCGTCCGAGCTTATCGCCTCGCTCGTGTAGAACATCTCGGGCATACCGCTCGCCTTCGGTCCCTCGTATCGGATAAAGACCGCGTCGCCCTTATCGACGCGGTGACGGAGCACTGCGTCAAGGCATTCCTCCTCGCTGTCAAACGGACGGGCGCGGAGGACGGCGCGGAACATCTCACGCGGACATGCCGTGTGCTTTATCACCGCGCCCTCCGGCGCGAGGTTACCGCGCAGGACGGCGATGCTGCCCTCCGTGCCTAGCGGACGGGAAGCGGGACGTATGATGTCCTCGCGCATGAGGCTGAGGCCGTACCTGTGGTTCGCGCCCTCAAGCAGCTCGCGGCAGCGGTCGTAGTATCCGCCGGCGCGCAGCTCCGCGAGGTTTTCGCCGAGCGTCTTGCCGGTGACGGTGAGCGCGTCGAGGTGAAGGACATCCTTTATCTCCTCCATTATCGCGGGCACGCCGCCGGCATAACCGAAGAACTCCGCCGGCCAGCGTCCCGCGGGGCGAATGTCGAGCAGCCAGCGCGCGCCGCGGTGCAGACGGTCGAAATCGTCGCCGTCCAACCCGACACCGAGCTCGTGCGCTATGGCGGGGAGGTGTAGCAGGGCGTTCGTACTGCCGGATATGGCGGCGTGGACCATTATCGCATTCTCGAAGCTCTCACGCGTGACGATGTCGCGCGGGCGGACGCCCTCGCGCGCGAGCTCCGCCGCGCGGCGTCCGGCGCGGTACGCGAGGTCGTCTATGTCCGTCCCGGAGGCGGGGAGAAGCGCGCTGCCGGGGAGCGCGAGCCCCAGCGCCTCGGCCATTATCTGCATGGTGGAGGCGGTGCCGATGAAGCTGCACGCGCCGCATCCGGGGCAGGCGTTCCGCTTCGCCCACTCGAGGCGCGCGGCGTCTATCTCGCCGCGCTCGAACCTTGCGCTGTACATTCCGAGCTGTTCGAGCGTGAGAAGCTCCGGCCCGGCGCTCATCGTCCCGCCGCAGACCACGACCGACGGGATGTTCACCCGCGCAAGCCCCATGAGGTTCCCGGGAAGCCCCTTGTCGCAGCTCGCGATGAACACGCCAGCGTCGAACGGGGTGGCGTTCGCCTGTATCTCTATCATGTTCGCGATCATCTCGCGGCTCGCGAGGCTGTAATTTATCCCGTCGTTGCCCTGACTTTCGCCGTCGCACATATCGGTGCAGAAGTACCGCGCGCCGCGTCCACCGCCGTCTCGTATCCCGCGCAGGACGGCGTCCGTGAGGCGGTCGAGGTGGCAGGAGCCGGGGTGACTGTCCCCGAAGGTGCTCTCAACGAATACCTGCGGCAGAGCGAGCTCCTCCGGCGTCCAGCCGGTGCCGAGGCGGAGCGGGTCAAGCTCCGGCGAGAGTGAGCGCAGTTTTTGACTTGCAAGCATGGTTTAGCCTCCGAATCACTTTATCCTGAAGCGGAGCGCCATGAGGCTGTCCGCAAAGTTGACGTTCTCTATGGAAAGGCGGGGGCTCCTTTCGGCGAGGTCGACGCCGGTGAAGTTCCATATACCGCTGTAACCGAGCAAGTCGAGGCGGCTCGCCGCTTCCTCCGCGCCGGAGGCCGGAAGCGTCAGCACCGCGACCGACGGGCGGTAGCGCCGCGTGAACTCTTCGAGAACGTCGAGAGGGTAGACGCTCACGCCGTGCTGCGCCGTACCGACTATCGCGGGGTCGACGTCGAACGCGGCGAGCATCCGAAAGCCGCACGCCTCAAAGTCGAAGTTTTTCAGTATCGCACGGCCGAGGTTCCCCGCGCCGAGCAGCACCGCTCCGCGCGGCTCGCGTATGCCGAGCGCCGCGCCGATGCCCTCGCGGAGCGGGCGGACGTGGTAGCCGTAGCCCTGCTGGCCGAAGCCGCCGAAGTGATTGAGGTCCTGCCGGACCTGCGAGGCGGTGAGGCGGAGCGCCTGCGCGAGCTCCTGCGAGCTCGTTTTCTCCGCGCCCTCGCGCTCGAGCGCGGAGAGGCACCGGTAGTAGCGGGGAAGGCGGCGGACGACCGCCGCCGGGATCTTTGTCTTGCCGTTGTCCATAAGTGAAAAGGCCCTTTTCGCATATATTTGTATCTATGATAGCCCGTTTTTGCCGGATTGTCAAATATGATTGATTTGACTTTTTTTCCGAAAATTGGTATACTATATGCCGTGCAAATTTATTTGGAGGAAAAGGAACAATGCCCGGTATCTACAACTTCTGCTGGTATTTTCTGATATTCAGCTTTGTGGGATGGGCGCTCGAGAGCGCGCTTGTGAGCTTTCAACAGAAGAAATTCGTCAACCGAGGGTTTCTCACGGGGCCGATATGCCCGATATACGGGACGGCGATGTGCATAATCATCGCTGTGCTGTCGCCGGTGAAGCTGCTGCTGTTCCGGGGAGGCACGCCGACGGCGCACGGCATAGCGGCTCTGCTTGTAGTGAGCGCGGTCATAGCCTGCGCCGTGGAGTACTTCGTGGGATGGCTGCTTGAGAAGCTGTTCCATCAGCGCTGGTGGGACTACTCCGACCACCGCTTCAACCTGAACGGACGCATAGCCGTGCCGGAGAGCCTCGCGTGGGGTCCGCTCGCGACGCTTGCGATACTCTTCCTCGTGCCGTGGCTCGACTCGGTCATAGCCCGTGTGCCGCTCCCCGTCGGAATATCCGCGCTTGCGGTCATCGGCGTGATATGCGTTGCGGACTCGGTGCTGATACTCGGCAAGATGCATACGTTTGACAAGCTGGCGGTCTCGCTCCGCGAAAAGGCCGAGGAGGCGCGCGAGAAGCGCGCCCTGAACGCGGAGGAGTTCCACCGCATGACGCAGGAGCTGCACGATAAGCTCGAGCGCTCCCGCCGCAGGTACAGCGAGCGCAGGATAAGGCGCGAACGGAGGCTCCGCAGCCGCCTCTCGCAGGCGTATCCGAAGCTCGGCGAGCGTTGGAAGATACTCCGCCACGACGACTCGGACAAGAACTGACGCGGCGCGTTTTCCGCATACGAGACCGGCCGGAGGCGAAATTCGCCTCCGGCCGTGTTTTGCGCGGCGAAGGCGCGCGAAAAATGGTGTTGAACAGCGGGCGTGTTCTGTGGTACAATATATAAGGATACCGGGCGGAACGCCCCGAAAGGAAGGTGCGGCCATGGCGCTCAAACGGTTCATAGCGGCGTCGCTTGCGGTGATGCTGCTCGCCGCGGCGGCCTCGATAGCGGCGGGCGGCGGCACGGGAGCAGACCCGGTCGCGACCCTCGGTTACATAGAGAAAAAAGTCATACCGCAGTTCAATGCTAAGCTCGACGCGGCAGTCAGTTCGGCGGAGCCGGAGCTTGCCGCAATCCGCGACGAGGCTCTGCGGGCGATAAACGGACTGGATACTTCGAACGTGCAGATAAATTCATCCGGTCTCGACCGGCAGATAGAGTATGAGGCGTACATGCGCCTGATGGATAACGGATTCATGCTCACGGCGAAAAGCCCTGTCACCGTGCGCCTTGCCGCAGGCGAGCGGCTGATAGTCGCGGAGGGCGGCGAGATGCGCCTTGTGAGAGGCGCGGCGACGCTTGCGGGCGAGCGGGCGGCGGAGATAGTCAACGTGACCTCCGCCGCGCTGAACTATGCCTCGTTGGCGATGAGCACCGGGACGCGGTACGTTGTCACGGACGGCGAGCGCCTTGCCGGCGCGGAGACGGCGTCCGGAGCGGAGATACTTGTCACCGGAAACTATCAGGTGCTCCCCGCCGTGCGGCCGAGACATACAGACGCGGCGTTCGCGCTGCGCACGCTCGGCGTGATGAAGGGCACGGGCAACGGCTTCGTGCTCGGACGGAGCGCGACGCGCCTTGAGGCGCTTATAATGTTCCTTCGCCTGCTCGGGGAAGAGGACGAGGCGCTTGTCTACACGGGCGAATGTCCGTTTGACGACCTGCCGGTGTGGGCCGGCGGAGAGCCTCCGAAGTACGTCGGCTACGCCTATTCCAAGGGATATACTAAGGGCGTCAGCGCCTCCTGCTTCGACCCCGACTCTCCGGCTACGGAGGAGATGTACATGACTTTCATACTCCGCGCCCTCGGTTACAGCGAGGACGCCGGAGATTTTGACTGGGCGGACGCCCCGTCCGCCGCGGAACGGCTGGGAGTAATAACCGGATTCGAGCATGACAGCCTCTCAAGGCAGAGCTTCATCCGCGACTCGATGGCTTACGTCTCGTGGCGGGCTCTCTCGGCAAAATGCAAAAACGGAACGGTCCTCGCGGAAAAGCTGATGGACGCGGGCACGTTTACCGAGCGGCAGTATGCCGCCGCCGGGGATGGCGGCGTGCGCCTTCTGGGTTGAGTCACCAATTCCCGCCTCCCGAATATGATGGAGTGTAATCCACAGAGGGAGGTTTTACAGCATGACTTGTTGCAACGGTTCCGGTCTCTTCGGCAACAGCCGTCAGAACGATTGGCTTTGGGTCATTATCATCGCGATAGTGCTCATCTGCTTCTTCGGCAACAGCTGTGACTGACAGTCCGGCGGGAAAGGGGGCTCCTATCCGGAGCCCCCTTTCGTTTTATCGGGTTTTATTCAAATAGGACAAGCAGGAGGTGCAGCGTGAAGGGCGCAGTATTCGATTTGGACGGGACGCTTGTGGACAGCATGGGCGCGTGGCACGCGGCGGACGTCGCGTTCCTCGAGAAGCGGGGCCTGCCGCAGGAGGCGGACTACTTCGCGGCGCTCAAGGCTCTGCATTTCCGTCTCGCCGCAGAGTACACGATAGAGCGCTACGGGCTGTATGACGAGACGCCGGACGACCTCATTGCGGAGTGGCGCGGGTACGTGCAGAGGGAGTACGACTTCGATATACAGGCAAAGCCAGGGGCGCTCGAGTATCTGCGCGCGCTGAAGGACGCCGGGGTGAAGACGGCGATAGCCACCTCAAACGAACCCGAACTCTGCGAGGGACTGCTCCGCCGTCTCGGCCTCGACAGGCTCACGGACGCCGTGGTTTATACCTCCGAGGCGGCGCGGCCGAAGGGCTTTCCCGACGTGTACCTTCTCGCGGCGGAGAGGATGGACGTCCCGCCGGAGGAGACGGTCGTGTTCGAGGACGTACTGAAGTGCGTGCGCGGGGCGAAGGACGGTGGCTTCAGGGTCGTCGCGATGTACGACGAGAGCTCGCGGGAAGACTGGGAGGAGATGCGTATCGAGGCAGACGCGGCGATTGAGAGCTTTTCGGAGCTTGCCGCCGGAGCGGACGCAACGTAAAGAATTCTTGAGAAAAACTTACATTTCTTTTAGGAATGTGCTATTGAAAAAGCTGTTCGCGGGTGTATAATTTATATTGAATGCAATATCACAGAAAGGTAATGAGAAACTGAAATGAAATCTCTGGGAATTGACGTCGGTTCCACAACAGTCAAGGCGGTGCTGATGAGCGAGAGCGGAGAAATGCTCTACAAACGCTACGAGCGGCACAACGCGCGCGTGCGCGAGCTTATAGGCGAGATACTTTCCGAGATACTCGAAAAGTTCGGCGACATAGAGCTTCACGCGGCGGTGACCGGTTCGGCGGGTCTCGGCGCGGCAGAGCGCGCGGGGCTGCCGTTCGTGCAGGAGGTCGTGGCAAGCTCCACGGCGGTGGAGAAGTTCCTGCCCGGCACCGACGCCGTCATAGAGCTCGGCGGTGAGGACGCGAAGATAATCTTCTTCGGTCAGGTCACCGAGCAGAGGATGAACGGGACCTGCGCCGGAGGCACCGGCGCCTTCATAGACCAGATGGCGACTCTGATGGACATCACGGCGGATGAGCTCAACGACCTCGCTTCCCGCGCGGAGAAGCTCTATCCGATAGCTTCGCGCTGCGGAGTGTTCGCAAAGACCGACGTGCAGCCGCTATTAAACCAGGGCGCGCGGCGGGAGGACGTCGCGGCGTCGATACTCCAGGCGGTCGTCAATCAGACTATAGGCGGACTTGCACAGGGACGGAGGATAGAAGGAAACGTCGCGTTCCTCGGCGGACCGCTCTCCTTCCTGCCCGAGCTCGGAAAGCTGTTCGTGAAGACCCTGAAGCTCACGCCGGAGCAGGCGCGCTTCCCGAAGGACGGACAGTATTTCGTCGCGCTCGGGTGCGCGGTCGAGTCGGAGCATTTCGAGCCGCTGAGGCTCGCGGACGTCGCCGCGCGCCTCGCGGCGGCGGAGGACATCACGGTGACGAGCCGCCTCGAACCGCTCTTCCGCAGCGAGGAGGAGTACGGGGAGTTCCGACGCCGCCACGCGACGGCGTCGGTGGATACCGTCGACCCCGCGGAGTACGAGGGCGGCGCGTGGCTCGGCATAGACGCCGGGAGCACCACGACAAAGCTCGTCCTTCTCTCGGACGATATGAGGATACTTTACAGCTACTATGCGCCTAACCGCGGCGACCCGGTCGAGGTCCTGCGCGAGCAGCTGCTTGAGATACGGAAGATAACCGGCGACAGGATAACCCTTCGCGGCAGCGCCGTCACCGGCTACGGCGAGGAGCTGATGTGCGCCGCGTTCGGCGTGGACAGCGGCATCGTCGAGACGGTGGCGCACTACACCGCCGCGCGCTTCTTCGAACCGGAGGTAGACTACATAATCGACATCGGCGGTCAGGACATGAAATGCTTCCGCATACGCGGCGGCGCGATAGACGGTATAATGCTCAACGAGGCGTGCTCGTCCGGATGCGGCTCGTTTATCGAGACCTTCGCAAAGGCGATAGGCTACACCACGCCGGAGTTTGCAAAGCTCGGGCTTTTCGGCGAGCACCCCGCGGACCTCGGCTCGCGCTGCACCGTCTTTATGAACTCGTCTGTCAAGCAGGCTCAGAAGGAGGGCGCGACCGTTGCGGACATCAGTGCGGGGCTCTCCATCTCGGTAGTCAAGAACGCGCTCTACAAGGTGATACGCGTCGTCGACCCGGAGGAACTCGGTCACCATGTCGTGGTGCAGGGCGGCACGTTCCTCAATGACGCGATACTCCGCGCGTTCGAGCGCGAGCTTGGGCGCGAGGTGACGCGCCCCGCCATTGCGGGACTGATGGGCGCTTTCGGCTGCGCGCTCTACGCGCGCGAGCGCGGCGGCGAGGAGAGCACGCTCATAAGCCTCGAGGAACTGGAGCAATTCGAACACACGAGCTCCGCCGCGCGCTGTGGGCTCTGCGGCAACCACTGCACCCTCACCGTCAACCGCTTCACCGGCGGGCGGAGGTTTATCACCGGCAACCGGTGCGAGCGCGGCGCGGGCGCTTCCAAACGCTCGGAGGAGATACCGAATCTCTACGAGTACAAGTATAAGAAGCTGCTCGAGACCGAGGTCTGCGAGAACCCGACGCGCGGCGAGATAGGAATACCGCTCGCGCTCAACTTCTTCGACACTTTGCCGTTCTGGGGCGCGTTCTTCCGCAACATCGGCGTGAAAGTCGTACTTTCCGGGCAGAGCGACCGCGTGCTCTACTCTCTCGGGCAGGACACGATACCGTCTGACACGGTATGCTACCCCGCAAAGCTCGTCCACGGACATATCGCCGCCCTCGCGGAGCGCGGCGTGAAGCGTATCTTCTACCCCTGCGCGCCGTACAACAACACCGAGTACGAGAAGGCGGACAACTACTACAACTGCCCGGTCGTGGCGTACTACCCCGAGCTCATCGCGGCGAATATGCCGGTGACGAAGACCCTCGAATACCTCAACCCCTATCTGATATACACCCGCAAGGGCTTTGAAAAGAAGCTCTATGAGGCGCTTTCGCCGTATTACCCCGACCTCACCGAGCACGAGGTGAAGCACGCGGTGAAGCTCGCGCGCGAGGCGGACCACGCCTTCCGCGAGGAGATACGCATGAAGGGCGAGGAGGCCGTCGCGTGGGCGCGGGAGCACGGGAAGAAGATGATAGTCCTCTCGGGACGACCCTACCATATTGACCCGGAGATAAACCACGGCATCGACCGGCTCATTACGTCGCTCGGTCTTGTAGTGATAACCGAGGAGGCGGTGGCGCCCAAGGGGAGCGCCGCGCCTCTGCACGTCCTCAACCAGTGGAGCTACCATGCGCGGCTGTACAACGCGGCGGCATACGTCGCGACGCAGGACGACATGGAGTTCGTGCAGCTTGTGAGCTTCGGTTGCGGCATAGACGCCATCACCGGCGACGAGCTCCGCGATATCCTCGAGCGCAGCGGAAAGTTCTACACTCAGGTCAAGATAGACGAGATAACCAATCTCGGCGCGGCAAAGATTCGTCTCCGCTCGCTCGTAGCGGCGATGGAGGCACGGGAGAGAAAGGCGGTGAGCGTCCGTGGCTGAGCTGAAATACACAAAGGACGGGCGTCTGCTCTTCACTAAGGAGATGCGGGACAGCTACACCGTCCTCGTTCCGCAGATGCTGCCGATACACTTCGAGTTCATAACGAAGGCGCTGAGCCTCGAAGGACTCAAGGTCGAGGTGCTGAACACCACGCACCGGGGGATAATCGACGCGGGACTGAAGCACGTCCACAACGACATTTGCTTCCCGGCGCTGCTCGTTATAGGCCAGATGATAGACGCTCTCAAGAGCGGGAAGTACGACATGGACCACGTCGCGCTGATGATAACCCAGACCGGCGGCGGATGCCGTGCCTCGAACTACATACATCTGCTCCGCAAGGGACTGAAGAAGGCGGGCTTTGACAAGGTGCCGGTCATTTCGCTTAACCTCTCCGGCCTCGAGAGCAACCCCGGCTTTAAGATGACGCTGCCGCTGATAAGCCGTCTCATCACCGGCGTCGTGTACGGAGACGCGCTGATGTGGCTCTCGAACCGTTCCCGCGCCTACGAAGTGAACGCCGGCGAGACCGACGCGCTCGTGAAGAAGTGGACGACGCGCCTCTCCGACGAGATGAGCCATACGAAGCTACCCAACAAGAAGAAGGTCCGCGAGAACCTGCTCGCCATCGCGCGCGACTTCGGCGCGCTGAAGCTCTCGGACGTGAAGAAGCCGCGCGTCGGCGTCGTGGGCGAGATATACGTCAAGTTCGCGCCGCTCGGCAACAACAACCTCGAGCGCTTCCTGCGGAGCGAGGGCGCGGAGGTGATTGTCCCGGGACTGATGGACTTCCTCATTTTCAAGGTGGACAACCGCGTTGAGGACAGCGTGATATACGGCGGCAAGGCCGCAAAGAAGGCCGTCGCGACCGTGCTCCGCAACTACATCATCGGCTATCAGGACCTCCTGCGCGAGTGTATAAGCTACGCGGACGGGTACCCCGTCCCCGCGCGCTACGCGGATATCAAGGAGATGGTGAAGGGTTTCCTCGGCTACGGCAACAAGATGGGCGAGGGATGGCTCCTCACCGCCGAGATGCTCGAGCTGATAAATTCGGGCGTGACGAATATCGTCTGCACGCAGCCGTTCGGGTGCCTGCCAAACCACATCGTCGGCAAGGGCATGATGCGTCCAGTGCGCGAGGCGCATCCGAACGCGAACATCGTCGCCATAGACTACGACCCCGGCACGACCTCGGTCAACCAGGAGAACCGCCTCAAGCTGATGCTCGCAAACGCCCGCCGCGCGCTCGAACGCGCGGAAGCGGCGCAGGACGCGTCCGCACCGGAGGAGCAGGCGGCGGAACCCGCCGCTGTGGGGGAGTAGAAGCTCCGTTCGGTATATGCGGAGGTTTGAAACAGAGGTCTGGTAACATTTAAGGAGCAAGCATGAGCCGATATATTATCAAACCGATGGAGAGCGAGGACGAAATAAACGGCAAGGGATACGTCCACTACAAATCATGGCAGGAAACCTACCCGGGTCTTGTCGACCCAGCATATCTGGAGCGGCATACCCTTGAAAAGTGCATAAATACCGCGCACAAGTGGTCCGACAACATTCTTGTAGCCAAGGACGGAGAAAAAGGGGTGGGTTTTGCAGGATACGGCTCCTATCGGGACGAAACTCTCCCCGAACACGGCGAGGTCTATGCGATCTATGTCCTTGCGGAGTTTCAGGGTCAAAAGATAGGATACGAACTGATGAACGCCGCGCTAGATAAGCTGTCGAATTACAAAAAAAGTTGCGCTGTGGGTGTTGAAGGGAAACGACAAAGCGATCCGTTTCTATGAGCAATACGGCTTTCGCTTTGACGGGACGGAAGCGGAGATCATGCTCGGCACACCCAACACGGAGCTTAGAATGATTTACGAAAGAGGCTGAGGCGGAAAGGAGTATGAGTTTGCCATGGTATACAAGCTGGAAAGAGCGCGGACGGCCGCTATTGTCTTAGCTATACTCTTTTATATAGCCGCGAAAATATCGTGCTATTGGACGCCGCTCGGTTGGGAGCATATGATGCATGTGGTGGCGCCGGTAATATTCAGCATCGTCACTACCGCGCGGGAAGCCTTTGGAAAGTACAGCGACGACTTTTGCGTAGGGCTTCTTGCCTTGCAGGCAAGCATGCTCGGACTGGCTATACTCTCATCGGTCACGGCGTACGCTATACATATACTGTGTAAAATAACCGAAAGAAACGGACTGTCCGGCTGAAAAAGACCGCCCGCACATCGAAAACCGATGTGCGGGCGACTTTTTAGTATTATTTGGCGGTCGGACGGGTTTGTGCGGGTGGTTTTGTGTCCGAAAGGACGAATTTACTTGAAAAGCATATCGAAAGCGGCGTCGTCGTACCTGTCAAAGATATAGTCGCCGCCCTCCGGCGTGGGCGCGCCGGAAAGTCCGGGCGCGCCGGTGAAGACCGCGACGCGCATCCCTGCTGCCTTCGCCGCGAGGACGCCGTTCTGTGAGTCCTCCATGACGAGGCAGTCCCGCGGCTCCGCGCCGAAGCGGCGCGCCGCCTCGAGGAAGATGTCCGGGTTGGGCTTCGCGCGCGGGACGTCCATGGCGGTGACGATGGTGTCGAATATCTCGTCGAGGCGGAGCGCGCGCGTCGCCCAGTCAAGCATCTCACCGGTGGAGCTCGTCGCGACGGCGTTCTTCACGCCTGCGGCGCGGAGGCGCGAGAGCCATTCCCCGACGCCGGGGATGAGCCCGTCCACACGCATTATCCCGCGCAGGAGCGCGGCCTTGTGACCGGCGCACAGCTCCTCCGCCGTCTGCGGAAGGTCAGGGTACCACTTCTTGACGTTTGCGGAGTTTATCATCGCGGAGGAGCCGATGAAGCTCCGCTTCCGCTCGGGGGAGAGAAACACGCCTATCCCCTCGTAGAAGCGGTCCATCTCCTCCCAGTAGAACCTCTCGCTGTCTATTATAACTCCGTCCATGTCCCAGAGGACTGCTTTCACACGCATCTTTTCACCCGTCTCTTTATGTATGGGAGCGGCACGGCGCCGCGCCCCGCAGACAAGTATATCACGCGGGAACAAACTTGTAAAGGAAAAGGGCTTGCAATAAACGGCAAATCGTGAGAAAATATAGAAAGCGAAACGGAGAGGAGGAGAGGCTTTGAAAAGGCTTGCCGCGCTGACGCTTGCGGCGGCGCTTCTGCTCTGCGCCTGCGGCCCGAGCAGCTATTCGGATATCCATCCGCATCTCGACAGCAGTACCATTACGCACGAGCACAACGGAGAGCTCAGAGCCTCGAACTACACCGAGCTGCGCGGCGCAATTCTCCATTTCGTCGAAGCGGGACTGGAGGAGGGTACCGTCACCCTCGCGGGCTACGACGGGAACGCGGAAAACGACCTCCGCACCGCGTGCAGCGAGGTCACAAACGACGAGCCTCTCGGCGCTTACGGCGTCGAGTACATGTCCTACAACTGCGTGAGGGTGCTCGCAAACTACGAGGCAAGCGTCTCGATAACCTATTCGCGCAGCCGCGAGGAGCTTGACCGCATAAAGAGCGTGAGCAGGGCGGCGGACTTCCGCGCGGAGCTGCTTTCGACGCTCAGGGAGTTCGGCTCGGAGCTTACGGCGGAGGTCTCCTACTACGTCGAGGAGAGCTACGACGCCGCGAAGATAGTGGCCGAGTACATGGAAAGCGACCCGTTCGTCTCGCTCGGCAGTCCCTCGATAGAGGTGAACGTCTACCCGTCGAGCGGCCTCAGCCGGATAATCGAGGTGAAGTTCACCTATCCCTATCCCGTGGAAACGCTTCGGGCGCGGCAGACCGCGCTCGAGGATGCGATAGGCGGGATGCTTGCCTCCGCCTCCGTCGAAGAGGACGGCGCGGCGGAGACGGTGCGCGGCCTCGTCCGCGCGCTCTGCGAGCGGTGCGAGTTCGTGGACGAGCCGGAGTACGACGATTATGACACGGAGGGCGCGGGCGACGTCCGCAACGCTTACGGGGCGCTTGTGGACGGCGCGGCGGCGAGCGAGGGATACGCGCTCGCACTCTCGGCGCTCTGCGGCGAGCTCGGCATAGAGACGCGCCGCGTGGACGGGCGTTGGAACGGCGCGGAGCACAGCTGGAACCTCGTGGAGCTGGACGGACTGTGGTATCACGTGGACGCCTCGCTCTGCGACTACTACGCAAACGAGAGCTTTCTTTTCGGAACAGACGCGGAGGCAGAGGGCGAGCTGAAGTGGAGCCCGCAGGGACTTCCGCAGACGGCGGAGGAGCCGTATTCATGGGAAATCGAGCCGATCTTCTCCGAAGGCGGCGGCGGTATCGAAATCGACGGATAAAGGAATATCAAGACAGGGGGATATGTTATGGCGTTCAGAAATTCTGATGAGGCAAAGCGCACACAGGGGGATGTGACGTACTTCATCCGTCCGCAGATAACGGCGGGCGGGGAGGTCTATGACCGCCTCGCGATACAGACGCACTTCGTCGAGCGCGGCGAGAGCTACGTCGAGCTGATGAAGCGGTACGTCCTGCCGCTCTACCGGGAGGGGGACATCCTCTCGGTGAGCGAGAAGATAATCGGCATGTGCCAGAACAACGTCGTCGAAATGAAGGACGTGAAGCTCGGATGGTTTGCAAAGCACCTTTCGAAGTTCGCGTCCCGCTCGACCGCGGGCATCGGCATGGACGAGCCGTACAAGCTGCAGCTTGCCATAGACCTTGCCGGTCTGCCGAGGATACTTTTCGCGTGCTTCTGCCACGTCATAGGCAAACTGTTCGGCAAGAAGGGCGTGTTCTACAAGGTCGCGGGGCACGGGATAGCCGGCATTGACGGCTTCTATTCGCACTCCTCCTTCGACGTGTACAAGACGATGGCGATACTCAACCCGCGCGAGCCGGACAAGGTCTGCTCGGAGATAGGCCGCGAGACCGGCATCACCTGCTACATCGTCGACGCGAACGACCTCGAGCGCGAGATACTCGGCGGGCCGGAGAAGCGTCCGGTGAGCGACGAGGTGTTCCTTGAGATGATCCGCGACAACCCGGCCGGTCAGTCGGACGAGCTGACGCCGCTCATACTCATCCGCAAGGCGGAATGATCGCCGGCAGATAGAACGGAAAACAGAGAAGCGCCCGCCACTCGGCGGGCGCTTTTGTGCTTGTTGGAAGGTTCGGCGGGTTCAGCGGCCGACGGTCAGGCTCTTATCCCTTTTGCCATCTGAGCCTCCCCGTAAATTCCTGCCGTCTGCTTGTTGTGCCATCGCACGGGCGGGTCAAAGCCCCATTTTCGAAAGCGCGTCCTCGTCCGCTATGACGGTGACGTCCGGGTGGAGCTGGAGCACCGACGCGGGGCAGCGCGGCGTCACCGGGCCGCAGAGCGCGCTTTGCAGAGCCTCCGCCTTAGACGCGCCGGAGACGACAAGCAGTATCCTCCGCGCGGAGAGTATCCCGCGTATGCCGAGGGTGTACGCGCTTGTCGGCTGTGCCTCGCCCTCGTCGAAGAAACGGCTGTTCGCCTCTATCGTGCTTTCACTGAGGGTGACGAGATGGGTGTCGGGTATAAATGCATCGCCGGGTTCGTTGAAGCCGATGTGTCCGTTGTGACCGAGGCCGAGAAGCTGAAGGTCGATGCCGCTGAGCTCCTCTATAAGTTCGTCGTAGCGGGCGCACTCCACCTCGGCGTCCTCGGCGAGGCCGTCCGGGAGAAAGCAGTCGTCCTCGTCGATGTTGACGTGCTCAAACAGATGCTCGCGCATATAGAAGGCGTAGCTTCTCGGGTGCGTCGGCGCGAGGCCCCTGTACTCGTCGAGGTTCACCGCGCGGACGCGGGAGAAGTCGAGCTCGTCGCGGCGGTAGCGCTCTATGAGGTCGCGGTAGATGCCTATCGGCGTGGAGCCGGTCGCGAGCCCGAGGACGCAGTCCGGCTTCAGCGTCACCTGCGCGGCGATGAATCCCGCTGCACGGCGGCTGAGGTCCGAGTAGTTCTTTGCGGAAATGATGTTCATAATATCCTCCGAAACGGCGCTTTTGTAGTGTAATATGCGCTCTCTTTTGTAAAATCATAGCACAGGACGGGGCGGAAGTCAATCAATTTGACAAAATGCGGTAAATCGTTTATAATCTTGTCCGATAGTACACGACAGGGCGCGGAAAGGAAAAACTATGAAGCTTGAACTGAGAAGGGTGACGGCGGACGAAAAGCCGATACTCTCTAACCTCATGGAAAAGTACCTCTACGACTTCTCGCTCTACGAAAAGACCGACGTCAGCCCGCTCGGCCTCTACGGCTACGACTGGCTCGACTGCTACTGGACGGAGAAGAACCGCTGGGCGTTCTTCATCACGGCGGACGGAAAGCTCGCGGGCTTCGTGATGGTGAGCGACTTCCCGGAGCTTCCGGGGGAGAAGTGCGACTATGCTCTCGCGGAGTTCTTTGTGATGAACAGATATAAGCGGATGGGCGTCGGCTCGTGGGCTGCGCGGACGGTGTTTGATATGTTCCGGGGACGCTGGCAGCTCAAGTATCTGCCGACGAACGTCCCGTCGAAGCTGTTCTGGGACAGAGTGGTGACCGAGTACACCGGCGGAAAGGGGACGCTTTTCGAGGCAGTCCCCGGCAGCGAGTATCACGACGGCACGCCGGGAAATATCTGGCTCTTTGACAACTCGGAGAAATAGTCCCGCGGAGCTTGATGCAAAGCCGAAAAAGAGACAAAAGCGCGTTTTTGCAGCATAAGTTCTGCATCGGAAGCAGAGACGGAGGATACTATGGTGGAAGAATTTTTGACTCTCATGGCGGATTTGGACGAGATCTCGCAAAAGCGCCTGTCCGAATGGTACGGCGCACTGAAAGAAGCGGGATTCGTCGGAACACAGACGCCGGGGCTTCCTTATCACATCAGCTTGGCTACGTTTCCGCTTGAGCGGGAGGATGAAGTCGTCGGTTTGATGAAAAAAGCTGCTGCCGAATTCCCGGCAGTTCCGGTCCACATCAGCCATATCGGCATGTTCGCCGGAGGAAAGGTGCTTTTTGCCGCGCCCGAAAGAAACGCGCAGTTGGACGCGCTCCACGACGCGTGCGAAACAGATACGGAACGCGTGTGGACGCCGCATGTCACGGTACTGATAGACGAGCCGGAAGCGGTCTGCTCCGCGCTGCCGCTGTTCGTGCGGTCGTTTTGCCCGTTTGTCGGAAATATCGTCCGACTGCATTTATGCGCCTTCTGGCCCACAAGGGAGATAGCGTCATTTGAGCTGGGCGGGAGGTAAGTCCATTGGCGGCAAAACCGGCGGTGAAACCGAACGGCGCGCCTTCGAGGTATCTGCTTTACGGGAGGTGAGAAGGACAATGAGAACTCTGTTTTTAAGTTCAAACGGTCTGAATGAAAGGACTGCCAAGCTGTTTTGGGAATGTATCGGGAAGGAACCCCGACATACAAAGGCGAGCTTCGTCCCGACTGCCGCCATCGGAAGCGACAGCGCGCGGGAGGGCATTATCGTATGTCTGGAAAGACTTCAAAGCATGGGGATAGCTGTAAGTAATATTTTGATATATGATCTGGCGCTTTTGCTTTCCGACGGCTATAAAAGGACATATTCCGATTATGTAGAGGACATCCCCGTGCAGATCCGCTTGATGAGTGCCGAAGAGCTTTCCCGGTATGACTTTATTGCTTTTTGCGGAGGAAACGCTTCGACCCTTTTGAGAGAAATAAACAGAACAGGCTTCTCCAAGCCTTTGAAGCAGGCGATAGAGAACGGGCTGGTATATCTGGGGATCAGCGCGGGAAGCATGGTTGCCGCCGGGAATTTCGCCGACGGATTGGGATACTTATCCAACCCGCTGATACCGCACGCCGAACGGGAAAACTGTTGTCAGGCAATATCCGAAAACGGCCCGATAGAATTGTCCGACGGGCAAGTCGTATTGATTCGGGGAGACCGGCGAGATATTATCTGCTGATCGGGATTTGCTGTGGACGTAAAGCATCATTTTTTGCTGAATTGCCCCGAAAATTTCAATCAAAAGGGATCCCAACGCTCCAACTGAGCGTTTAGGAATTGCGGCTTTGCCCGCGTGATTTTTCACGAAACCCTACAGAGTTTCGCCGCGTGAGCGGCGACCGCGCTGGTTCGCGCGGTGATTTCGCCGCACAGCGACGAAATCGCGCAGGGGCGATTCATTCGCCCCGAGCATTTAAATTAAAGGGGTCCCCAAACGGCGCAGAGCGCCGTTTGGGGCAACTCCCCCAACAGGAAGAACCGCGGGCTTGTGCCCGCGGTTCTTCCTGTTGGGGGAGTATGAAGAAAAGAGGTAATAAGCGGTTTACTCGGTGACGATGCGCGCGAGCACCGACGGATCGGCGGTGCGGTCGTCAAACGGGCGCATGCGGAACTTGAAGGTCGCGGGCTCCTTGAGGTACAGCTTGTACTTCTCGAGCTGCTCCGGTCCGCAGGACCCGGAGCCGAGGCCGGCCTGCGCCATGTCGATGTCGAGAACGGTACAGTCCGCGTGCTCGAGGAGGTGGTCGTGCTCGGCGGCGTCGAGCGCCGAATCGGTGTAGTCGTGCGCGGTGAAGGTGAAGGGCGCGCTCTCCGCCGTGACGATAAGACCCATGCCGCGTATGTCGCGGACGGAGACCCAGCGGTTGTCGGTGCGAGCGCCGTTCTCCTGACAGCGCATGTAGCTCTCGTGCAGCTCCGGCACCTTCGCGCTGTACACGCCTATCGGACTGCCGGTGCAGCGGTCGACGTAGTTCTCGCCGGGGCCGCGTCCGTACCAGGTCACGCGCTCGCAGCCTGCGTCAAGACCCATCGTGACGCCGAGGCGTGGGAAGAACATCCCCTCGACGTACTTCGCGTCGACGACGGAGTAGGTGACTTCGACCGCGATCGACCCGTCCGGGCGGACGGTCCACTTCGTCGCGGTGTCGAACACCGGGCGGTAGGGGTAGCTGCCCCAGCGCTGCTCTATCGTGACGACGGCGGCGCCGTTCTCCTCCTTCATTGTCATCGCGGAGGTGGTGCGCGGCTTCAGTATGTCAAGGCCGCGGTCGCGCCACTTCGTGGAGGCGCGCATATCGTTGTCGGTGACGGCGCGCCAGAAGTTCAGCGTGAAGGGGCTCGTGATGAGCTCCCTGCCCGCGACCTCCCAGCTGTCGAGCGTACCGGCAAACTTGTCAAACACCACCGTGAAGTCGCCGCCGTAGACCGAGATGAAGCGGTCGTCCTCGTCGGTTTCGAGAGTTCCTTCGGCGGGGAAGACTATCCTGTCGCTTGCCTTCTCCGGGAGAACGAACTGCGAGCGGCAGACCTCAAAGCCGGCCTTGGCGTAGAGCGTGTCGTGCTTCAATGTGAAGACCACGTCGAGCGTGCTTTCGCCTGCGGCGGGGGTGACTGCGGGTATACGATACTCGCGCGTCTCGCCCGGCTTGAGGCTGTCAAGCGCGAGCGAGCCGGAGGAGACGAGACGTCCGTACTGCTTCACGCTCCAGTGAGCCTCGAGGTAGTCGGTGGTGGTGTGGAAAAGGCGGCTCGTGAGGCGGAGGAGAGTCGGGTCGTTCTCATGCGCGAGCTCGACCGCGACCGGCTCGTAGACCTTCTTGAGCTCGATCATGCCGGGGTGCGGGATGCGGTCGGGGCTGTTGAGACCGTCGTTGCAGAAGTTGCCGTTCGACTTCTTCGCGTGCTGCTTCGGCATGTCGCCGAGGTCCTCGCCGTGAGCGAACCATGTGCTGCCGTCCTCCTCATGGACGCGGACGCCGTGATCGACCCACTCCCAGACGCACGCGCCCATGAGCTTCGGATACTTGTAGATGACGTCCCAATACTCCTTGAGGTTGCCGGGGCCGTTGCCCATCGCGTGGGCGTACTCGCAGAGGAAGAAGGGACGCGGATCGTCGCGCTTGCCGTACTCCTCGACCTGCTCGACCGTCGGGTACATCACCGACTCACAGTCAACGCACGGGTCCCACGGCGCGCGGCGGTGTTCCGCCATAGCCTCCATTATTTTCTGGACGTTGCCGGAGCTCAGCAGCTCATCCATGTTGAAGCCGCCGGAGTCCTTCGCCGCCTCGTAGTGGACGGGACGGTCGTCTAGCTCCTTGAAGCGGCGGCTCATGGCGCGGTGATTGTCGCCAAAGCCGCTCTCGTTGCCGAGCGACCACCAAACGACGCAGGCGTGGCTGCGGTCGCGCATGACCATCCGCTCGCCTCGGTCGACGTAGGCGTATGTCCACTCGGGCGAGCGGGAGAGCTCGCTTATGTCCTTGCCGCCCATGCCGTGGCACTCGAGGTCGGTCTCGTCCATGATGTAGATGCCGTACTCGTCGCAGAGGTCGAGCCAGCGGATGTCGTCGGTGTAGTGGCTCGTGCGGACGAAGTTGATGTTGTGCTGCTTCATCAGTGTGACGTCGCGCACCATCGACTCGACGCTCACCGCCCAGCCGAGGTCGGTGTGAGTGTCGTGACGGTTGACGCCGCGCGCCTTTATCGGCACGCCGTTCACCTTGAAGAGGACGCCGTCGGTCTCGACCGTGCGGAAGCCGACGCGCATCGGCGCATACGAGCCGTTCGAGGAGACGACGAGGGTGTAGAGGTTCGGTTCCTCGGCGCTCCAGAGCTTCGGGCTTTCAATGTCCATCGTGAGGGCGACTTCGCCGTCCGCGGTATCGCCCTCGGCTTCGCCTACGACGGCGTCGCCGTCGTAGAGGCGCGCGGTGACGTGTCCCTCGCCGCCGAGCTTAACGGCGCTCGTGAGGTGACCGTGCATGTCGGCGCGGGTGTAGACGTCCGCGATGTACCCCTTCTTCGGGGTGGCGGTGAGGTACACGTCGCGGAAGATGCCGCTCATGTGCATCATGTCCTGGATCTCGAGATAGCTGCCGTCCGAGAAGCGGACGACCTTGACCGCAAGCAGGTTCTCGCCCGGCTCGAGCAGGTCGGTGACGTCAAACTCGGCGGGAATGTGCGGCCCCTTCGAGAAGCCCGCCTCCTTGCCGTTGACATAGAACCAGAACGCGCTGCCGACGCCCTCGAAGGTCATCGTGACGCGCTTTCCCTCGAAGCGCTCGGGCAGGACGAAGATGCGGCGGTAGAGGCCGGTGTCGTTCTCGTCCGGGACGTAGGGCGGGTCGATGGGGTGCAGGTACGGCATGGAGGAGTAGATGGGGTGCCCGTAGCCCTGCATCTGCCAACAGCCGGGCACGCGGATCGAGCCCCAGTCCTCGAGTGGGACGTAGTCGGGCTGTTCCCAGCCGTCCGGGGCGAGCAGAGGCGACTCGACGAGGCTGAAGTCCCACTCGCCGTTGAGGTTGAGATAGTCGCGGGAGAGGGCGCGGTCCATCGTGCGGGCCGAAGCTTCGTCATGATAGAAGAACACTCCCGCACGCGCGGGCAGGCGGTTCAAGTGCTGTACCGACGGGTCCTGCCATATCGGTTTTACGGACATACAAAGTTCCTCCGTTTCTTTTTGATATTTTTTCGACGGGGGCATTTTGTGCAATATTTACAGACAGCGTGGCGTATTCCCCGCCAATTTACAATTATATACTAAATCAAACGCTTACTAAAGTCAAGGGGACTGCGGCGCGCCGTCCGATTTGAACAAAAGTACAGCCGATTTTTTCCAAGGATGCGAAATAATTGAATGAATAACTGCACGGCGCGGCGGGAGCGACGGTAAAGGCCGGATAACACTTCGTATAAGTGTGACACCAACCGGTCGAAAACGGCCGCGACGCGCACAAATTGTCGAAAGCGTAATTTTTGGCAGAAGATGTCATTTTGCCGAAAAGACTCGATTTTGCGCAGGAACGGGGAAAATCCGCCACTTCCTGGGCGGATTTTTTCGAAAGAATAATAATGTAGCCAGTGGACATAAAAAATAGCAATAAAGCTACAACAAGAAGTTATTCACATTATCCACAGACTTATTAACAAGGGCGAACGCCTTGCGCCGCAACGGCTTCGGGGAAAATTGAGGAATATATCCGGAGCCCGAAAGCGCGATTTCGTTTCCGTACAAATGTGACGCAAGTTTACATAAATAATGAATATGCCCGCTTCGCCGGCGATTTTCGCGGGAGGGGAACTTTTCGCGCGCGTCGGGGCATAAAAAGCGCCCCCTCGGACTGTCCGAGGGGGCGCGGGTTCACTTGTCACAGCCCGTAACGCCGTTTGCATCCATCCATTCCCGCTTGGTATCCATGAGGCGCTCGAGGGCGGTGTTGCCGCCGATATAACGGTCGAGCGCGAGAAGGTCGTTGTAGGTGAGGGTGGGGCAGTCGTCCCTGCCGTAGCTGCCGTCCGGGAAGCGCGCATAGTGGAGGTCGCCGTCCGGACGTATCCAGTCCTCCGCCGTATCCTCGATGCCGAGGAGCATGCGGCGAGCGACATCTTCCGCCTCCGGTATTTCGGAGCCGTAGAGCAGCAGTATCTCCGCAAGCTGATGGTTGAGGGCGCAGTGGGTGCGTTTCGAGCCGTCCGGATGTGAGTAGTCGTCCACGAGGAGACCGCCGTTCGCGGTCTCGTCCGAGCGGGTGAGCGCGTGGAAACAGAGGTAGAGGACGTAGTTATCGGCGCTCTCGACAAACGTGTCCGCGCCCAGCTTTTCGCCGAGCGCGAGCAGACCCGCGGCGAGGTCGGTATTGGCTCGGGTGTCGTGGAAGCCCGCGCCGACGCCGTAGTCACGCCCGAGCTGCCCGCTCCGGGGCGCCGTGGGGATAAAGCCAGCCTCGGAACTTTCGTCAAACGTGCCGCCGAGCAGCTCCGGCGGGATGCTTTCGGGGTACTCGAAAGTCAGGTAGCGAACGGCGTCGGGGGAGTCGACGAGCTCGGAGAGGGTGGAGAGCTCGAGATTGCCGCGCTGTATGTCGAGCATCGCCGCGGCTATCCAAAGCGCATCCGGGTCGTCACAGCGGCGCGCGAGCTTTACCGGTATGTAGGCGGCGGGGAGAAGGTAGAAGCTGCCCTCGCCCGCCGTGGAGTAGTCTTCGGGGGAGGTGTAGTAGTAGCCGGAGGGCGCCATGCGGTCGTCCGCGCCGAACTTTTCCACCGTGCAGTCGTAGAGCCACTGAGGGACGTCCTCGCCTGTGGGGAAGGCTCCCTCCGACGCATAGACCCACCAGATGGATCGGGCGTACCCCTCGTCCTCTGGTCTGTCAAATTTCAGAGTTACACTGCTTTCGCGGAGCGACGCCGTGCCGTTGCGCTCCTCGAGCGCGGTGATACCGAACGGGTCGTTCGGCGTTCCCTCGATGACCGCGCCGAGCGGAGCTTCGACGAGCATCCCGAGTCCGCCGGGACCGCTTTGCACGAGAAGCGGTGAGCGCTCATCGTCCGGGTCCAGACGGACGGCGGACGCGCCCGCGCCGCAGTCGAGCGAGAGCGTGAAGGGAATGCGGCTTGTCTCGCACCAGAAGACCGAGCCGTCCGGGAAGATGAATGCGCGCGCGTAGCCGCGGGAGCTGTTCACCTGATAAGAGCGGATATCGCCGTACTTCGTGGCGATGGGGTCGAGACGGTCGAAGCGCGCCCGACCGGTGCCCACAAGGAAGCTGGCAAAGAGCGGTTCTTCCTCCAGAAGCGCGCGGTCCTCCTCGGATATGTCCTCCGGCAGCGCGCCGGGGGAGCCCGCAGGCTCGGGGAGAACAAACAGGACGAGCGCCAGCAGACCTGTCACGGCAAGCACCGCGAGCGAGGCGAAAAACATTCTCCTTTTCATTTTACGCTCCTTCCCGCACCGGAACGGTGCGCGGCTTCAAAAACTCCGCAGCGGACGTTCTCTAAGAGAAATTCCTTTGTGAACGCTCGTTATTTATCCGACAACGTAGCCCGCGACGAGGCGGAGCGTCGCTTCGACGCCGCGGCGGTGCGTCCTCTCGTAGCCGTGGCTCGCGTAGACGCCGGGGCCTATACAGGCGTGACGGAGGTGGTACCCCGCGCCGACGGCGGCGTCCGCGTCCGAGCCGTAGAAGGGGTAGACGTCGAGCGCGTGGGGAATGTCGTCCCGCACGCAGACGTCCTTGAGGGCGGAGACGAGGCCGTAGTCGTAGGGTCCGCCGCCGTCGAGGACGCATATCGAAACCTCGCGC
Source organism: uncultured Clostridia bacterium (assembly GCA_947631015.1). Lineage (GTDB taxonomy): Bacteria > Bacillota > Clostridia > Oscillospirales > JAAYOS01 > CANRIN01. Next base: position 72,378 of record CANRJS010000004.1, on the reverse strand, counting down.
TCGGTGCAGGCGAGGTCGTCCCCGACGCAGCCCATGTCGACCGCTATCATCTCGGTGCAGCCGTCCGGCAGGCCGCTCGCCGCGCCGGTGCCGACCTCCTCGTGACAGGTGAACATCAGCCACAATGTGCGGGGGAGGAGCGGCGCGCGCTCGCTTATGAGCTTCGCGAGGGCGAGGAGCACCGAGCATCCCATCTTGTCGTCGATATAGCGGCTCTTGATGTAGTCGTCGCCCGAGACGCGGAAGCGCGGGTCGAACGCGACGATGTCGCCGGTCTCGACGCCCGCCGCCGCAGTCTCCTCCGCGGAGGAGCTTACGATGTCGAGCACGACCTGCATTTCCTCGAGGGTGCGCTTCGCCTCCGAGAGCTTCGCGCCAGCGACGTGGCTCGAGGGCTCGTTCATCTGGAAGGTGCCGGGGATTTCACGGCCGCCGCGCGTTATCACGGTGCAGTTCTCCGCCTCGTAGCTGCCGAGAGCGGGGCCGCCGAGGCGGGCTATGCGGAGACGTCCGTCCGGCTTCACCGAGCGCACCATCCCGCCGAGGGTGTCGAAGTGCGAGGAGAGGAGGATGCCGTCTCCGTCGCCGCCGACGCGGCAGAGGACGTTTCCCCGGTTCGTTATGATCGGCTCGAAGTCGAACCTGCGCAGCTCCGCCGCTATCCACTCCGCCGCGCGGCGGGTGTAGCCGGTCGGAGAGGGAATGGCGACCAGCTTGCCGAAGGTCTCAATCATATAGTCGGTGTACTTGGATTCGATATACATAGTGTTCCTCCAAACTTAAAAGTCTTACGCCGCGACGTCGCGACGTTCTGTGAATCCGGGACGCCCGCCAACCTTTAGCGTATCCTGCCTTCTACGCAGCCTGCGGCTGCGCTGCGCCGGTTTGCGCGGTTGAAGTTGGCGGCTTTGCCGCCAACTTCGCGGAGCCGGAATTCATTTCCGGCGAGCATTTTAATCGGAAGGGCTCCCAAACGCTCCTTTGGAGCGTTTGGGAATTACGAAAGGGTGCGCAGGGCAATTCATTGCGCCCGAGCACATTTCGCGTCGACGCGAAGCGAAACTTAGAAGCTTTCCTTTATCCGCTCGAGCGCGCGGAGCGAGTTTTCGAGCGTGCCGAAGCTCGTGAGGCGGAAGTAGCTCTCGCCGCACGGCCCGAAGCCCGAGCCGGGGGTGCCGACGACCTGCGCGCGGTCGAGCAGTGCGTCAAAGAACTCCCACGAGGTCATGCCGTTCGGCGTCGCGAGCCAGACGTAGGGGGAATGTACCCCGCCGTAGACCTCAAAGCCGAGCGCCTGAAGTCCCTCGCGGAGGGTCTTTGCGTTGTTCTTGTAGTAGGCGATAGACTCCATGGCCTGCTTTGCGCCCTCCGGCGTGTATATCGCCGCCGCGCCGCGCTGGGAGATATAGCTTGCCTCGTTGAACTTCGTGGTCTGGCGGCGCGCCCACATCGCGCGGAGGCTCTGCCCGTAGAAGACGAGGTCGTTCGGTACAACGGTGAAGCCGCAGCGCACGCCGGTGAAGCCGGCGGTCTTGGAGTAGCTCCGGAACTCGACGGCGCAGCGCTTCGCGCCGTCTATCTCGTATATCGAGCGGGGCATGTCGCCCTCGATGAAGGCGCAGTAGGCCGCGTCATAGAGTATGACCGAGCCCTCGCGGAGGGCGTAGTCGACCCACGCCTTCAGCTCGTCGTAGCCGATGTGAGCGCCGGTCGGGTTGTTCGGGAAGCAGAGGTAGATGATGTCCGCATGCTCCTTCGGCGGCTCCGGAATGAAGCCGTTCGAGGCGACGCAGGGCATGTAGAGGAGCTTACTCCAACGCTCGCCGTCAAAGTCGCCGGCGCGGCCGGCCATGGCGTTCGAGTCGACGTAGACGGGGTAGACCGGGTCGCAGACGGCGACGACGTTGTCGCGGTCGAAGAGCTCCGCAAAGTTGCCGGTGTCGCTCTTCGCGCCGTCGTTGATAAAGACCTCCTCGAGCGCGAGGTCGACGCCGAGCGGCTTGTAGTCCTGCTCGATTATCGCGCGGCGGAGGAAGGAGTAGCCGAAGTCCTCGCCGTAGCCCTTGAAGGTGGCGGCGCTGCCCATGTCCGAGACGGCGGCATGCATCGCGTCTATGACGGCGGGGACGAGCGGGAGCGTGACGTCTCCTATCCCGAGGCGTATGACCTCGGCGCCGGGGTGGCTCTCAAGGTACTCGTTCGTCTTGACGCGGACGGTGTAGAAGAGGTAGTTTGACTGCATCTTGCGGAAGTTGTCATTCAGTTTCATTGATTTTCCTCCTGACCAAGGGATGTTTTTGAGGTTCAGACGTCTATGCTGCCGGAGAACACCTCGACGGCGGGGCCGGTCATGTAGACGTGGTTGTCGTTTCTGTCCCACTTGATGTGGAGCGTGCCGCCGAGACAGTGCATCTCCGCCTCGCCGTCCGAGAGTCCGAGCAGCGTCGCCGCGACGAGGGAGGCGCAGTTGCCGGTGCCGCAGGCGAGCGTCTCGCCGGTGGCGCGCTCCCATGTGCGGATGATGATGCTGTCGCGCGATTCCGCGCGGATGAAGTGGACGTTGGTGCGGCGGGGGAAGGCGGGGTGCGTCTCTATCCGCATTCCAACCTCGCGGACGGGGAAGGACGCGGGGTCGTCCACGACGACGACGGCGTGGGGGTTCCCCATAGACACGCAGGTGACGCGGTAGGTGACGCCGTCCGCGTCAAGCGGGACGTCGACAGCGCGTCCGTCGCTGCCGTGAAGCTCGGTGGGTATCATCTGCGGGAGAAGTATCGGCTCGCCCATGTCGACGGTCGCGCCGGTGCAGACGCCGTTCTCGATGTGCAGGTAGAGGGTCTTGACGCCCGCGAGCGTGTCGACAGTTATGACGTCGCGGTCGACGATGCCGTGGTCGTAGAGGTACTTGCCGACGCAGCGGATGCCGTTGCCGCACATCTCGCTGCGCGGTCCGTCGTAGTTGTACATATCCATAAAGCAGTCCGCCACGGGGCTAGGCTTGATGAAGATAAGGCCGTCCGAGCCTACTCCGAAGTGGCGGTCGCTCAGCCGCCTTGAGAGCTGTTCGGGATTTTGCACGTCTGCCTTCTCATGGAAGCAGTCAACGTATATATAGTCGTTGCCGCAGCCGTGCATCTTGGTAAAACGCATTCGGAAAACGCCTCCTCAGTGATTTGCATACACAATAATACTACCACAATATATGAAAGTAGGCAAGAAAAGATTTTCGCGGCGCGTCGGTGCGGACATATAAAAACCGAGCCCCGGAGCATTGCTCCGAAGCTCGGTAAGTTATTAAGCCCATATTGAGTTCCGCCGCAAATTTTTTACGGAAGGACGCGTCCGCCGCCGACGAAGCAGCGGCTGTAATATCCGCCGTCAAGCGAGGAGACAGCGACCGGATGCCCCGGAGAGACGGCGTGGATGAACTGATTGTTGCCGATGTAGATGCCGACGTGACTTGCACGGCGGGCGGTGCCGTTGTTGAAGAACACCAGGTCGCCCGGTACGAGCTCGGCCTTCTTTATCACTGTGACCTTGTCCATCTGGGTGGAAGCGCCGGGGTTGAGGGTGTAGCCGAAGTTCTTAAAGACGTAGTACACGAAACCTGAGCAGTCAAAGCCGGTGGAAGGGGAACGTCCGCCATAGGTATAGCGGGTGCCGATGTACTGCTTTGCAAAGGCGATAAGCTGTGCGCGCAGGTCGCTCACGTCTTGGGAGGCGGGGACGAAGTCGGCGCTCGCGGCCGCGGGCGCTTCCGACGCGGGAGCGGCGTCATCGGATGACATGACCGCCGTCGGGACGACGTAGTCGGGGTGGATGAAGCCCTCCACGTCGTTTGCGAGGACGTGGTACCATCCGCCGGATACGCCGAGTATGACGACCTCGGAGTTCTCGACGAGCTGACCGAGCACGGTGCTCGTCGTATTCGCTTCCGCACGGAGGTTGACGACCGACGCCGTGACCTTGCCGGTGTAGGGCGTCTCGAAGGCAGCGGTGTCCGAACGGGTGAGGTATTCGGTGGACATATATCCCTCGGCGCTGCCGCAGTTCACCTTGCACCACTCCGTTCCGACCTCGGTGATGATGACCTCGGAGCCGTTCGGAAGTATGGATACAGTGCCGGCGGAAGTGCTCGCGGCGGTGCGGAGGCGAAGTCCGCTTTCGGCATTGACAGTCCCTGCTTCGACGGCGTCCGCAGAGCATGCGAAAATCGCGAGAACGATGAGAGACGCCGCACAAATCAGTATTTTCAGACTTCTTTTCATCATGCGCCGCCTTATGCCTTCAGCGCACGGGAGAGCCAGACGCTTGCGAGGTCGAGCGCGGGATAGAGCCCGTCCTTCTCGGCGCGCTTCTGGACGCGGTCGCGGGTGTGAACGTCCTCTCCCGTAGCCTGAAGCTGGAGAGAGACCTTATCCGCCACCTCGAGGTCGCCGACCTGCTTGGTGGATGTAATTCTGAGCATCGCGATATAGGGGTCGGTAATGTTGCCGTAGTAGATCGTGTTGCCGCTCCGCACGAGGGGGTACCCGCGCCAGATGAGCTCCGATGTTTTCTTCTTTGCCATTGGGATCTCCTTTCAGATACGCTCCGAAGGTTGTAACTATTTTGTAACTATTTTATCACCGAGGCACGGCGGTGTCAAGAGCGGGAAGCAAAATAAATCCCATGAAAGACAATTTATTTCAGCGGAAGCAGGAATAATCGGCAGAAATTTCCTGATTTGGCATGAAAAACCGTAAGATAAGGCAAAAAAGCGGCGCGTCGGGAAAAACGCCGCGCCGCGCGGGCGCGGGACAAAAAGCTGGCGCTTTCCGAAAGGAAAGCGCCAGCTTGGTCACGGTGTCGTTTTGCGGAGCGGGGGTCACTTCTCCCCGTCCTCAATGCCGAGGTAGCTCCGCACGAGCTCCTGCATCAGCTCGTCACGGTCGAGACGGCGGATGAGGCTCCGCGCGTTCTTGTGATTTGTGATGTAGGTGGGATCCTCGCTCAGCAGGTATCCGACTATCTGGTTGAGGGGATCGTAGCCCTTCTCCTGAAGGGAGCTGTATACGGCGCGCAGCGCCTCGCGCATGGGGATACGGTGCTCGTCGTCAATGGGTGAGAATTTGCGCGTCGCGTCCATACAGCCGCCTCCTTAAAAATCGAAAAACTGTTCTATGCTTGTATTTTAGCGCTTTTCCGGCCGGTTGTAAATAGAAGCGTTGAAATTTAATCTGATTGTAATATTTCAGCGCAATCGGTCAAAAGAGCGGAGCGTCAGCGAAGCGACGCGCCGTACTCGTCCGCAAGAGCCTTGAGCGCCGCGCCGAAGCACTCGTCCACCTCGGCGTCGGTGAGGGTGCGGTCGTCCGCGCGGAACTCGAGCGAAATTGCCACGCTCTTGAAGCCGCTGAGAATGTGCTCGCCACGGTAGACGTCAAAGACATTAGCGGACACAAGCAGCTCGCTCGCGGCGTTCCGCACGGTGCGGAGAAGGTCGCCCGCCGGTATCTCGTCACGGCAGACGACGGCCATGTCACGCGTGGTGGACGGGAAGCGGGGAAGAGGCTTGAAGGTCGGGTCGCCCGCGTCGAGCGCGCATATCGCCTCGAAGTCGAGCTCGGCGATATACAGGTCGGAATCAATGCCGTAGCCCTCGGCGACGGTCGGGTGTATCTGCCCCGCCTTGCCGACGAGGACGCCGTCCGCGCGGATGACTGCGGCGCGTCCGGGGTGGAAGGTCGCGTCGTCACGCAGGGCCGTCCAGTCGAGGCCCGCGACGTGCAGGCCGGAAAGCAGAGCCTCTATGTCGCCCTTGAGCGTGAAGAAGTCGTACTCTCCGCCGTAGGCCGCGAGGGTGAGGCGCTTCGGCTCGGAGCAGGAGCCGTCGCCCTTGGGAAGATAGACCTTCGCGAGCTCGTAGAGCCGCGCTTCCGGTACGCGGGAGGCGCAGTTCTTCGCCGCGACCTCGAGCATCGAGCCGAGGGTGGTCGTTCTCATCACCGAGCGGTCCTCGCCGAGGGGGTTGAGTATCTTCATGGTGTTGCGGAGAGGCGAGTCTTCCGGCAGATGCAGGCGGTCGGCAAAGCTCGGTGAGGTGAAGGAGTAGGTCAGCACCTCGGTGTAGCCGAGCGCGCGGGCGAGGACGCCGGCGCGGTTCTCCGCCGTCTGGCGCGGGGTGTAGCCGCCGAGGGTGGCGGCGCCCATCGCGAGGGTGGTGTCAAGCTCGTCGTAGCCGTACATGCGGGCGACCTCCTCCGCGAGGTCGGCCATCATGCTGACGTCCATGCGGTAGGACGGGACGTGGACGACGTACTTGCCACATTTGCGCTCCACCTTGAAGTGCAGGCGGCGAAGTGCCTCCGCCATGTAGTCCTCCGAGAGGTCGCAGCCGAGCAGGGCGTTTATCCGCTCCCACTCGAGCGGGACGGTCTTTTCGACGTAGTGGGTGTTGTTGATGTCGATATATCCGTCCGCGACCTCGCCGCAGCCGAGCAGCTCGACAAGCTCGCACGCGCGGTCGACGGCGGGTATCGTGTTCTCCGGGTCAAGCCCCTTCTCGAAGCGGGAGGAGGAGTCGGTGCGCATGCCGAGCGCGACGGCGGTGCGGCGCACCGACGCGCCGTCGAAGTTGGCGCTCTCGAAGACAATGGTGGTAGTCTTGTCGGTTATCTCGCTTATCGCGCCGCCCATGACGCCCGCGACGGCGCTCGCCTTGTGCTCGTCAGCTATGACGAGCATGTCCGGTGTGAGGGCGCGCTCCTTCGAGTCGAGAGTGGCCATCGTCTCGCCGGGGGTTGCGCGGCGGACGACTATCTTTCCGCCGTCGAGGCAGGCGTAGTCGAAGGCGTGCATCGGCTGGCCGTACTCAAGCATGACGTAGTTTGTGATGTCGACGATGTTGCTTATCGGGCGGACGCCGGCGGCGCGGAGCCGCTCGCGCATCCACTTCGGGCTGGGGCCGATCTTCACGTTCTTCACGACGCGGGCGGTGTAGCGCGGGCAAAGCTCCGGCTCGCGCACCTCGACCGAGAGCATGTCGCCTATATGCCCCGCGCCGCCATTCACCACGGGCGTGTGGAGCGTGAGCGGACGGCTGAAGGTCGCGGCGGCCTCGCGCGCGAGACCTATCACCGACAGGCAGTCGGGACGGTTCGGGGTTATCTCGAACTCGACGATGTGGTCGTCAAGGCCGAGTATCGGGCGGATGTCGTCGCCGAGCTTGTAGTCCTCGGGCAGGACGTCCATACCGGGGGCGTTCAGAAGGAGTATCCCGTCCGGGTCGCCCGCGGGAAGGTCGCGCAGGTCAAGCCCGAGCTCGCCCATCGAGCAGAGCATGCCGTTCGACTCGACGCCGCGCATGACCGTCTTTTCGATGTGCGGGTGGGTGGTGTTCGGAAGATCCGCTCCGCAGAGCGCTACAGGAACGACACAGCCGGGGGTGACGTTGGAGGCGCCGGTGCATATCACGAGGTCCTCGCCGTCCCCCACGTCGACATGGCAGACGACAAGCTTGTCGGCATTCGGGTGCTTCTCGACGGACTTCACGAGACCGACGACGACGTGCGTCGTCGCCTCGCCGCAGTCGGTGACGGTCTCTATCTTCGAGCCGGTCATGGTCATGCGGTGGTAAAATTCGCGGTCGCTGATGTCCGAGACGTCAACGAACTCGCGGAGCCATTTTCTTGAAAGATTCATACCGTTTTGCCTCCCTTAAAACTGCGTGAGGAAACGCATGTCGTTGTCGAAGAACAGGCGCATGTCGCTCACGCCGTAGCGCCACATGGCCATGCGGTCGGTGCCGAGACCGAACGCGAAGCCGGAGTATTCATCCGGGTCGATGCCGCAGATGCGAAGCACGTTCGGGTGGACCATTCCGCAGCCGAGCATCTCTATCCAACCCTCGCCGTGGCACATCCGGCAGCCCTCGCCGTGGCAGTTGAAGCACTGAAGGTCCATCTCGGCGGAGGGCTCGGTGAACGGGAAGTGGTGCGGGCGGAAGCGGATGCGCGTATCCTCGCCGTATATCTTCTTGAAGAGCATGTCGAGCGTGCCCTTGAGGTCGGTGAATTTTATCCCCTTGTCGACGACAAGACCCTCTATCTGGTGAAACATCGGGCTGTGCGTCGCGTCGACCTCGTCCTTGCGGTAGGTGCGGCCGGGGGCGATGATGCGGAAGGGCGGCTTGTGCGTCTCCATATACCTCGCCTGCATCGCCGAGGTCTGGGTGCGGAGCAGAACGTCGGGGGAGAAATAGAAGGTGTCCTGCGGCTCGCGGGACGGGTGGTTCTCCGGGGTGTTCAGCGCGGTGAAGTTGTAGAAGGTCGTCTCGACCTCCGGGCCTTCGATTATCTCGAAGCCCATGCCGATGAAGATCTCCTTCACCTCGTCGAGAAGCGACGTCATCGGATGCTTGTGCCCGAGCTCGCGGTGCGAGCCGGGGAGCGTCACGTCGACCTGCTCGCTTTCGAGCTTGAGCGCGAGAGCCTCCTCCGCGAGTGCCTTGCCGCGGACCTCGAGCTCCTTTTCGATGAAGCCGCGCACGTCGTTTGCAAGCGCGCCCATCTTCGGGCGCTCCTCGGCGCTGAGGGAGCCCATCTGCTTCAGTATCGCCGTCAGCTCACCCTTGCGGCCGAGGAAGCGGACCCTCAGCTCCTCCAGCTTCTCGGAATTCTTCGCCGCCTCGAGCGCTTCGAGCGCTTCGCGGCGCAGAAACTCAAGTTTTTCCTGCATAATATGACCTCCTGTGATGTAATGCACATTCGACTTTCCGCCGGCTCCGTCCTCCTCGGAGACGCGGCCGGCGCGCGTTCTGTCACGGTGCGAAAGCATATAAAAAGCCTCCGCCCGCATTGGGGCGAAGGCAGACTTCGCGGTACCACCCAACTTCGGCGCGGGATGCTCCGCGCCCTCGTCCGCGCTGTAACGTGCGCCCACGTCGCGGCCTACAGGCATGGCTTTCAGCCGCGCGACTCACGGGTGAACTTCGCGGCTTCGCTTCGCGGCGGGGCTTTCAGCCCACGACCCCGCCTCTCTTGGCGCGCTCCGCCGTTACTCTCCCGGTCACGGTCTTTCGCTATTTACAGATTGTAGCACCTCGGGGGCGGCTTGTCAAGCCTTTTGCCATGCTTTTCGGCGGTTTGGGGCAGGTTTGCGGGGTCAGGCGTCCCGCGCGGGGAAGACCTCCGCGCCGCCGCGAAGTACGCGGCGCACTCCGCGCTCGACGTCGCGGCGCGGGCGCATGACCTCCCGGCCGCAGCCGAGGCAGCGGAGACGGAAGTCCGCGCCGACGCGCGTGACCTCCCACTCGAAAGCGCCGCACGGGTGCGGCTTCTTCAGGACGAGCGTGTCGCCCGGGCGTATATCCATATTCTATCCCTCTTTTGCAAATAAACCGGCGCAGAGCCGGACAAAATACCCTCGAAATTTATTTGGAGGGGATACTGTGGACAAATTCATAACGGCGGTGGTCGATACTCCCGACGAGGCGGACTTCATCCGAAGGACGCTGCACGAAAACGGGGTGCGGTTCTCCCGCTTCGACGTCACACCGACGCACAGGCCGTACCGTTCGGACGACATCGGCGTGCTGATAAACCCGTACAACTCGATATTCTCGAACAATATCGGCGAGAACTGGGGCTCGCTTGCCGGGGCGAACATGGGCAAGTTCGGAGGCTTTCTCTACACCAGGCCGGCGGGCGAGACGAGCGGGCTTTCGGCGGCGTTCGCGGGCGTGGATGAGGACGTTCCGGTGTCGCATGAGGTGCTTATCCGCGCGCTCGTGGACGGGAGCGACGTCGAGCAGGTCGTGTCGATCTTCTCAAACAGCCACGCGGCGCACATCCGCGTGAGCTAGGGCTCTCCGGCGGACAGGCATTTTTTCACGCGTCCCGCAATATATTGGCTTGTAGAAAAGCAAAGCTGCGGAAGGGACGGGAAATATGCGGGAAAAATATCTGCCGGAGGGCTATCGCGCGGGTTCGGAGGAGAACCGCGGGTTCATAGGTTCGGAGGAGGGACTGCGCCGCGCCGCGGCGCTCGGAAGGATAGTCGAGGCGCGCGCCGTCCGCTGTGACGCGGAGCGGAACCTGTACGTTGACCTCGGCGGGCGGATCGGTATGATACCGCGCGCCGAGGCCGCGATGGGGCCCGACGTGCGCGACATAGCGATAATCTCACTTGTGGGGCGGTACGTCTGCTTCAAGCCGGCGGAGCGCGGCGGAGAGATCGTACTGAGCCGCCGCGAGGCGCAGGAGGAAGCGTCCGACGCGCTGATGGAGCTGTCGCCCGGGGACGTGCTGCCGTTCCGGGTGACGCACCTCGAACCGTTCGGCGCATTCGTGGACATCGGGTGCGGCACGGCGAGCCTTATTGGCATAGAGAACATCTCGATAAGCCGCATCTCGCACCCGTCAGACCGGTTCAGGGTGGGTCAGGACGGTTATGCCGCCGTGCTCGGGATAGACCGCGAGCGGCGGCGGGTGAGCCTCACCCACCGCGAGCTGCTCGGAACGTGGGAGCAGAACGCCGCTCGCTTCGCTGTCGGCGAGACGGTCGCGGGCGTAGTGCGGGGAGTGGAGGAGTACGGGACGTTTATCGAGCTCACCCCGAACCTCTCCGGCCTCACCGAGCGGCGGGAGGGACTTTCCGAGGGCGACGGCGTCTCGGTATACATAAAGTCGATAAACCCGGAGCGGATGAAGGTGAAGCTGCTCGTCATAGAGCGCTTCGAGGCGTCTCCGCCGCCGATGGAATACTTCATCACCGGCGGGCACATCGACTACTGGCGGTACAGTCCGCAAGGCTGCACCAAAAAGACGGTGGAGAGATACTTTATCTGAAAGCAGGTAAACGAGCGCCGCTGCGCGCTGACCTGCCTCGCAGAGTTTCGCCAAATCCAAAACGGCGCTTTGCGCCGATTGGCCTCGCAGAGTTTCGCGCCAACGGCGCGAAATAAAGTCAAATCCGTTTTTTCCGACGGCGTGTACGTCGGAAAAAACTCTTTGCGCGGAGCGCGCGTCGATTTTCCGCCGAAGGCGGAAAACTCGGCGCGAAGCGGAGCGCATAGCACCGGCAGAGCTCCGCTCTGTCCGGTGCTTTCGCGGCGAATTGGTAAGCGAGCGAAGCGAGCGCGATTCGCCGCGAAGCCCGTCAGGGCAGGTATTCAAATTCCAAGTCGCCGATACAGACGGTGTCGCCCTCCTGTATTCCCATCTCCTCGAGGCGCGCAAACATCCCGCTCGTGCGGAGCATACGTTCAAACCACATGCGGCTCTCATAGTCGTCGAAGTTGACGCTTCCGCCGATGCGGTCTATCCAGTCGCCCTCGAGGATGTAAACGCCGTCCTCGTGGCGGACGGTGACGTCCTCCGGGCGGCCGGGCTCAAATTCGGGCTCGACGTACTCCGGCTCGTAGTATTCGACTGGGGGAAGGTCGGCGAGGCGGCGCGCTATCGCATATATGAGCGCCTGCACGCCCATGCCGGTGGCGGCGGAGATCTCGTAGACCTCGAGACCGTGCTCCGAAGCGTAGGCGCGGAACTTCGCCGCCGCCTCGTTCGTCTCGTCCGCGAGGTCGCACTTGTTTGCCGCGACTATCTGCGGGCGGGAGGCAAGAGCCTCGCTCCATCCGGCAAGCTCCGAGTTTATCGTCTCGAAGTCCTCTACGGGGTCGCGAAACTCGCTGCCGGATATGTCCACAAGGTGGACGAGCAGGCGGCAGCGGTCGATGTGGCGGAGGAAGCCATGGCCGAGACCCGCACCTTCCGCCGCGCCCTCGATTATACCGGGAATGTCGGCAAGGACAAAGCTCGTCGTCTCGTCCACGCGCACAACGCCGAGGTTAGGCTGGAGCGTGGTGAAGTGGTAGTTTGCTATCTTCGGACGTGCGGCGGAGACGACCGAGAGCAGGGTGCTCTTGCCGACGTTCGGGAAGCCGACAAGGCCGACGTCCGCGATGAGCTTCAGTTCGAGCAGGATCTCGCGCGCCTCGCCCTTGAGACCGTTCTTCGCAAATCGCGGAGTCTGGCGCGTGGGTGTGGCGAAGTGGCGGTTGCCCCAGCCGCCGCGCCCGCCGCGCGCCGCGACATAGTCAGCGCCGTCCGACATGTCGTGCATGACGGCGCCGCTCTCCGCGTCCCGGACGACGGTGCCGCGCGGCACGCGGATGACGAGGTCTTCGCCGCGCCGTCCGCAGCATCGCTTGCCCTGTCCGTTCTCGCCGTTCGGGGCGGCGTACTTGCGCTGATAGCGGAAGTCCATGAGCGTCGCCATGTGGTCGTCGACGCGGAGGACGACGTTCCCGCCGTCGCCGCCGTCGCCTCCGTCCGGCCCGCCGGCCGCGACGTACTTCTCACGGTGGAAGCTCACGGCGCCATTGCCGCCGTCGCCTCCGCGTATCGAAATTTTTGCCGTGTCAATAAACATTTCATACCTCCGGGCGGACTTGCATCTATATAATGCCCGCTTTACGGAAAAACAGGCGGCAGAACTGCCGCCTGTTGAGCCTGTCGAAACGATCCGCCGCGTTCCGCTTTGATGTGCGCCCGTTTTCCCTGCGGCTTATACTGCGGAAAAAACCGGACGCGCGGAGCGGCGGCTTTGCGTAAAAGTCCGTAATTGGACCTCCGCCGCTTACTGTGCCTCTACCTCGTAGACCGAGACCTGCTTGCGGTCGCGGCCGAGACGCTCAAAACGCACCTTGCCGTCAACGAGCGCGAAGAGGGTATCGTCGCCGCCCTTGCCGACGTTCGTGCCGGGATGGATCTTGGTGCCGCGCTGGCGCACGAGGATGTTGCCCGCGAGGACGAACTGACCGTCCGCACGCTTTGCCCCGAGACGCTTCGACTCGCTGTCGCGGCCGTTGCGGGTGGAGCCGACGCCCTTCTTGTGAGCGAAGAACTGAAGCCCTATTCTAAGCATTTTGCTCTACCTCCGTTACAGATATGTTTTTCGGATATTCCTCGCAGAGCTCGCGCGCGAACGCCTCGAAGCCCGCGAAGATGTGTCCCGCCGCCTCCGCCTCAAGAGAGAGAAAAGCTCGGCGGTCGTCTGAGATGACCTTCACGCCGATGCCGCGAGCCTCAAGCTGCGCGCACATCAGGCGGAACGACGCCGTCACCGCCGCGCAGACGATGTCCTCGCCGGCGTCGGCATAGCCGCTGTGACCCTCCGCCTCTATGCGGACGATGCGTCCCGAGCGGCGGGTAAGAGTGATGCGGGTCACTTAAGCGGTGATGGTCTCTATCTGGAGACGGGTGTACGGCTGACGGTGACCGTGACGGCGGCGATAGTTCTTCTTCGCCTTCATCTTGTAGACAAGTATCTTCTTCGACTTGCCGTTCTTGATGACCTTTGCCGTGACCTTCGCGCCCTCGACCGTGGGCGTGCCGAACTTCGACTCGCATCCGTCGACTATCGCGAGGACGCTATCAAAGCTGACGGTCTCTCCCTCGGCGGCCTCGAGGCGCTCGACGAATATAACGTCGCCCTCGGTGACCTTGTACTGCTTGCCGCCGGTCTCAAAAATTGCTACCATTTGAGTAAAAACCTTCTTCCGTTTCATTCTCGCTCTTGCGGGCGGGCATACGCCGCTTTCGGACCCGCTCAATGCGGCAGATAATATTATAGCGGCGAAAACCGCGATTGTCAACCTTTTTCGGGAAAAAAGTTTTGTTTTGGCGCGGGCGCACCCGGGACGCCGCCCGCCTCCGGAGAGTGAAGATCTCCCTTGAAAGGGAAGGAGACATGTGATACAATATGCGTTAATCAAAGCTTTCCGCGCGGCGTATTGTCAGCGCGGGGAGAGGCGGCATATATATGTATTATACACGCGCGGGCGGGGAGATACAAGCCCGGGCGCAAAACGTCCGAAAAGGAGATATTCTCTGTGGAAAACAGCTATCTGACAGCGAAAAAAGTGTCGGTCACAACAATGATAGCGAACGCCGTCCTTGCGGCGGTGAAGCTCACGGTGGGATTTTTCGCGCACAGCGTTTCGGTGATAAGCGACGGCGTACATACGGTCTCGGACGTCGCGACGACCGTCGCGGTGCTGCTCGGACTGCGGCTCGCCTCGAACAGCGCGGACGAGGACCATCCCTACGGGCACCAGCGGATAGAGAGCCTCGTGTCGGTGCTGCTTGCAGTGGCGCTCGGCGGCACGGCGGTGATGATAGGCGTTGAGGGTGCGCGGAGCCTGTGGCTCGGCGAGCGCTCGGAGGCGTCCGCCGCCGCGCTCGCGGTGACGGTCATCTCGATCATGGCAAAGGAGTGGATGTTCCGCTACACCCGCCGCGCGGCGAAGAAGGTGAACTCGCTTTCGCTGATGGCGGACGCGTGGCACCACCGCACCGACGCGGTGAGCTCGGTGGCGGTGCTCGTCGGCGTCGGCGGGAACATGGTAGGCGTGTGGTGGCTCGAGCCGGTGGCGGCGATAGGCGTCTCGGTGCTCATACTCAAGGCGGCGTTTGACATCCTGCGCGAGGCGATGAGCCGCCTCACCGACCGCAGCATTCCGCCCGAGGAGCTTGAGAAGATACGCGAGGTGGCGCTCGCGACGGAGGGTGTCCGCGCGGTAGATGAGCTGCGGGCGCGGATAAGCGGGAACGTCGCGTTCGTGGACATCGAAATAGCGGTGGACGCGGATATGCCGCTCCGGGAGGCGCACCGGATAGCGGAGGCTGTCCACAAGGGCGTCGAGGACGCGGGACTACGGGTCGAGCACTGCATGGTGCATGTCAATCCTTACGAAAAATAAGTTTTCGCGGGAAATTGGTAAGGCGGGCAGACTTTGTCTGCCCGCCTTACCAATTTCCCGCGAGGCCGCCGAATAAGGCGCAGCCTTGCCGACGGCAAACGCTGCGCTACGCGCCTCGACGGAGTTGCCGTCTTCGACGCGCGCTCCGCGAGAAGTATTTTCGGCGACGTACACGCCGCCGCCGAAAATGAATTTGACTCTATTCGCCGCTTACGCGGCGAACTCTGCGAGGCTGTCGCGGCGAAGCCGCACTCCGCGCCGGTTCGCGCGGTTAAATTCGGCGCTTTGCGCCGAATTTGCGCAGGGGCAATTCAGTTGCCCCGAGCATTTCAATCGGAAGGGCTCCCGCGCGGTCGCCGACCGCGCGGGAATTGCGTCAGGGGGCGGGTGTGATGAACGGCTCAAAGAACATCTCGCGGCCGTCGACTATGGCGCAGTAGTTCTGCCATGTGTCCGAGCCGGGGGTGCGGCAGAGCGTCACGTCGGTCACCTGCGTCTCGTCGAGGTATCGCCCGAGCGTGCGGTCGTACTGATGCGGCACGGTCGCCGGCTCCTTCAGAGCGCCGGAGGCGTATATCCGCTCGAGCGTCGCGCCCGGTTCGGTGTGCCACACGACAAGGAAGAAGTATCCGTCGCCGAAGGTCCGGCAGATGTGCACCGAACCGTCCGAGCACCGGGCGCTGACGGATGTGAGTTCCGCAAAGCGGCCGTCGAGCGGCGCGGTGCTGCCGAATACGGCGGTGACGTCCTCGGTCTCCGCGACGGCAACGTCGTCCGGAGCCTCCGAAAACCCGGTGTGACCGCGGAGGACGAAGCCGTCCTCCGTCCATTCGACGACGGCGAGGACGGGGGAGTCGTACCCCTCGGACCTTGCCTCTCCTGCGGACGGGTCGCGGCGGCGTTCGAGCAGGCAGACGTATACGCCGTCCGCATCCGACCAGTCCTCTGAGGCAAAGTCTATGCCGCCGTCGAGGGAGAGTTCCTGGCGGAGCCAGAGCTGAGCCTCGTTCCGAAGCTCGGTGAGGCGCGCGTGTTCGACGCCGTCGGAGCGGTCTATGCGGTCGCGGCGGTTCTGTGCGTCGGAGGAGTTCGCGGGCGCGGGGTCGCCGAAGCCGAAGACGCGGAGCACCGCGTTTCGGACGGCTCGGGCGGCCTCGGTCACGCTTTCGCGGACGTCCTCGCTCACGGCCATCGCCGTGCCGACGCCCGCGAGCGAGAGCATCAGCGCCGCCGCGAGCACCGCCGCCGTCCGGCGGACGAAGCGCACACGGTGGGCGGGACGCGGCTTCGGCTCGCCCGGCGCGGCGGAAAGTATGAGGTCGTCGTCTATGCCGCCTATCGCGCGGAGCATCGCTTCGCTGTTGTTCTCTTTCATATGTGAAAGCCCTCCTTTGCAAGGAATTTCTTCAGGTCTTTCCGCATCCTGTACAGGAGGCTTGTGAGTTTGCTGCGGCTCATGCCGTACTCCGCCGCGATCTCCTCGAGAGGGGAGAGGTACCAGTAGCGGCGGACGAACACCCTCCGTTTCTCCTCCGGCTCGGCGCGGAGGAAGCGCGATATCGCATCCGAGAGGAGCGCCGCGTTCAGTTCCTCCTCGACCGAGCCGGAGGACGGGACGCAGTCGCCGAGCTCGTCGAGGGCGAGCGCCGTCTCACTGCCGCCGCGCTTCTGCGCCGAATACAGCTTGAAGCGGTTGAGGGCGAGGTTGCGCGCCGTCCGTCCGAGGTAGGCGGCGAGGCTCCGGGGCTTTGCCGGAGGTATCGAGCGCCATGCGGCGAGCAGAGTGTCATTGAGGCACTCGTCCGCGTCCTCGTCGGAAAGAAGTATCGTGCGCGCTATGCGGCGGCAGTACGCGCCGTACTGCCGCTCGGTTGCGGCGACGGCTTCCTCCGAGCGCGCGAAGTACAGCGCGACTATCTCTTCGTCAGTCATGGCGGCCTCCTTTCATGTTTCCGGCGCGCGCCGCCGGGAACGGACTCAAACGGGTGTTGAAGAACGGCTGCGGAACGGGCTTCGCCGCGTAAAGAGCTCTCTATACATATAGACAACAAAAACTGCCGCGCGTTGCGCGGAACGTGCGGCAATTTTGGAATGTTCGGGTTTTCTGCATGGCAAGAGGAATGGTGGGCGTTTTGCTCGCCGACAGCCTCGCAGAGTTTCGCCGCGTTAGCGGCGAAATAAATTCAAATCATTTTCGGCGGCGCGAATGCGCCCTTCTACTGACTACGAACCGCAACTTTCTACCGGGCGCATCAGACCTCGGCGCTTCGCGCCGACGTCCCGACATTGTACGAACCGTAGGTCGAAATTTACACCTCTCGCGGAGCGTGCGTCGATTTTCCGCCGAAGGCGGAAAACTCGGCGCGTAGCGCTGTTCCGCGCCTGTTCGCGCGGTTGATGTTGCCGCAGGCAATATCGCGCAGGGGCAATTCATTTGCCCCGAGCATGTTAATTAAAAGGGCTCCCGCGCGGTCGGCGACCGCGCGGGAATTGCGAAAGGGTGCGCAGGGCAATTCATTGCTCGAGCACATTTCGCGCCGACGCGCAAGCGATTATCTCCCGCCGATTTTGATAAAAAACAGGACAACTCCGGCAAAGACGATAATTCCGCCGATGATGCGGCCTATGGCAAGGTAAGCGTTCGACGGTTCGGCGTCCTTTATCTTCCAACCGCCGGAGAGGTACCAGTAGATTTTGGGATAGGCTATCAGCAGCACGCCGAGACCGGCGACAATGAACGGAAGCGGCGGCAGGATAGGGGGATTTTTGCGCGCATGGAGCGCGTCGCGCACGACGTCGGGGAGCGTCGTCGCCAGATCCATCTCGTCCACCGTGGTGGTGCCCATGCCGCCGTTTACGCGGGAAGGACCCCACTCTTGCAGGAAGTAGTGTCCGTTCGGCAGGGTGACGGTCGCGCTGCCGTCGTCCTCATCGCCGCTCCATTTGAACTCGTAGACGTTCTCGCCGTCGGTTATCTGCCCCGTTTGAAAGTCGACGGTGTAGCCGTCCACCTCCGCAGACGTGTCGTAGGTGGCAAAGCACGAGCAGCAGAGAAGCGCTAGCATCAGCGCGAGCGGGAGCGCGCGGAGGAGGGGTTTCAGGATGTTTTTCATCTTGCAGCTCCTTTCGGTTTGTTCGGGCATCGACTGTTGTGAGTATATAGTAACAGAAATTTACTATATAAGCAACTGCTATGAACAACAACGGCGGCGGACAGGAAAAGTCCGTATGAAAATATCTCCGAAAAGCTCGCGTTTTCGGAGATATTCGCGTGAAATCGCGTCTATTCGCGTTCGAGACTGCGCCGCACCGCCTCGCGGTCGGCGAGTACCTGCGCCTGCAGCTCGTCGAGCCCGGAGAACTTCCGCTCGGGGCGGACAAAGTGCAGGAACTCGACCGTCATCTCCTCGCCGTAGATGTCGCGGTCGAAGTCGAAGATGTTCGTCTCGACGCCGGCGGCGTAATTGCCGACGGTCGGCTTCTCGCCGACGTTTGCTATTCCGGCGAAAGTCTCACTCCCGAGCCGGACGCGGACGGCGTAGACGCCGTAGCGCGGCGCGAGGACGCCGTCCGGCACGCGGAGGTTCGCCGTGGGAAAGCCGAGCGTCCTGCCGAGCGCGTTGCCGTGCAGCACCTCGCCCGTGAGGATGTGCGGATGGCCGAGAAGCCCGCGCGCCGCCTCCGCGTCCCCATTTTCGAGGAGCGCGCGGATTCGGGTGGAGCTCACCGCCGAGCCGCCTGCGTCTACGGCAGGCTGCATATCGAAGCCGAGACCGAGGCGCGCGCACTCGCGCCGAAGAAGCTCGCAGTCGCCGCGTCCCTCCGCGCCGAAGCGGTAGTTCCAGCCGCAGCAGAGCGCGCCGGCGTCGTACTTGGATGCGAGGAGCGACACAAAGTCCTCCGGCTCGGTCGAGCGGAGGCGGTCGTCGAAGTCGAGGACGAAAATATGCTCTACGCCGAGCGAGCGGAGGAGCAAAAGCCGGTCGGGAAGCGAGTTTATCAGCTTCACGCCGCTTCTTCCGAGCGCGGAGGCGGGGGAGCGGTCGAAGGTGCAGACGGCGGGCTCGAGGCCGAGACGCTTCGCGAGCGCCGCCGTCCGGCGTATAAGCGCGGCGTGGCCGATATGTACGCCGTCAAAGAAGCCGAGTGCGACAGCATACCGCATTTCAGTCCACCTCAAAGAAATTTTTCACGCAGGAGAGGATGCGTCCCTCAGCGCGGCCGAGCATCAGAAACTCGCCGGATTCGGAGAATACGCGCCAGTCGCCGTCCGGGATGTCCGCAAAGATGTTTGCGCCGCAGCGTATCCGCGCCTCGGCCTCCGCCGGGGCGACGAACTCCGGCAGCGTCCGCCAGAGGTAGTCGGTGGGAAGGAGGGGCGTGTCCGGCGTGAGCGAGTCGAGCGGGACGGCGTTCTCGAGCGAGAACGGTCCCGTGCGGAGGCGGCGGAGGCTGCTCATCGCGGCTCCGCCGCCGAGCGCGCGCCCGATGTCGTCTATAAGTGTGCGGATGTAGGTGCCCTTGGAGCAGGAGACCTCCATGCGGTGCTCGCCCGCCTCACAGCCGAGGTATTTTATATGGTATATCTCTATCTCGCGCGGCTCGCGCTCGACCTCCTCGCCTTTGCGGGCAAGCTCGTAGAGCTTCTTTCCGTCCCGCTTTATGGCGGAGTACATCGGCGGCGTCTGCTTCTGCCGGCCGACAAAGCCGCGAAGCGCCGCCTCGACCTCCTCCGGGGAGACCGCGACCTCGCGGCGCTCGAGAACGACGCCGGTCGTGTCCTGCGTGTCGGTGCGGACGCCGAGTACGAAGCCCGCGCGGTAGGTCTTGTCTGCGTCGAGGAGCATGCCGGAGGCGCGCGTCGCGCGTCCGACAAACACCGGCAGGACGCCGGAGGCCATCGGGTCGAGCGTCCCGCCATGACCCACGCGCTTTATGCCGAGGGTGCGGCGGACACGTCCAACGACGGCGCCGCTCGATATTCCCTCCGGCTTGTCGATAACTATTATGCCGCTGCGCATCATAACTCTCCGAGCTCCTCCGATATCGCGCGGAGCAGTGCCGCGCGCGCGTCGTCGTAGCCCGCGCGTATCGTCGCGCCGGCGGCGGCGGAATGTCCGCCGCCCCCGAGGCGCGCGCAGACAGCCGCCGAGTCGACGCCGGGGGCGCTCCGCGCGGAGACCTTCCAGCCGTCCTTCTCCTCGCGGAGCAGGACGCCGAGCTCGACGCCCTCTATCGTGCGGAGGACGGAGGAGAGGTTGTTCGTATCGTCGCGGTCGGCTCGGGTGGAGGCCGCGTTCTCAAGCGAAAAGCGGCTGACGGCGACGGTTCCGTTCCTGAAGAACTCGGTGTTTGCGAGCACCGTGCTCTCTGCCGCAAGCGCAGCGCGGGAGCGCGTCTCGAAGAACACGCGGTTGACGGAGTAGAAGTCTATGCCGCTCTCTACGGCGTCCGCCGCCGCGCGGAGCGTGGCGGGGCGCACGGAGGAGTAGCGGAAGCATCCTGTGTCGGTCGCGAGACTGAGGTAGGCGGGCAGGGCGATGTCCTGCGTGAGCGGCACGCCAAGCTCTTTTGCGAGCGCGATGATGAGTTCCGCACATGCGGCGGCGTCCGCATCGACGCAGGTCTTCTCGGCGTACAGCGAATTTGTGCCGTGGTGGTCGATGCAGAGCGCGACTTTACCGGAGAAGCGCTCGCGCATGTCGGGAGGGAGCAGATGCTCGTCCGCGACGTCCGCCGCGCAGACAAATCCGGGCTCGAAGTCCTCCGGCGGAAGATATTCGAGGGTGAAGGGACGGAGCTTCGGCGTTATCTCGCTGTTCGGGCAGAGGTACGCCGTCTTCCCGAGGCGGCGGAGCAGGGCGCAGAGCGCCGCGCCGGAGCCTATGGTGTCGCCGTCCGGGTGTCCATGGGTTAGGATGAGAATACCGTCCGCAGAACGGAGGCGCTCCGCGCACTCCGCAAGGGCAATCGTCTTATTCATCGTCTTCGTCCTCGTCGGGAGCGACTTCGGCGTCCTCCGGGGCGGACGGCTCTATCGAGCGCATCAGCTCGAGGAGGTGCGTGCCGCGCTCTATCGATTCGTCGTATTTGAAGAACAGCTCGGGCGTGTTGCGGAGCTGGAGCCGGTGCGCGAGCTCGCGGCGGATGAAGCCGGAGGCGGAGCGGAAGCCGCGAGCCGTCTCCTTCCTGTCGCCGCCGAGGACGCTAAAGTATACCGTCGCCTTCGAGAGGTCGGCGGCGGCGTCGACGCGGGTGATGCTCACAAGTCCGCCGGAGAGGCGGGGGTCCTTGAGGGAGGGGAGCAGGCGCGCAAGCTCGGCGCGCATCTCTTCGTTTATCCTGTCTATTCGTGCCATAGATGTCCTCCTGAGTTTTCGGAAAGCCGCGCGGAGAGCTCCGAACGGTTCCCGGATAAAACGGCGGGCGGCCGCAGCCGTCCGCCGGGTAAAGCTATCTTTCCACCTCGACCATGCGGAAGGACTCGATGATGTCGCCCTCCTTGATGTCGGTGAAGTTCTCGATGCTGATGCCGCACTCGTAGCCGCTCGCGACCTCGCGCACGTCGTCCTTGAAGCGCTTGAGGGAGGCCATCGGCCCCTCGTGGACGACGATGCCGTCGCGGACGATACGGAGCGTCGTGCCGCGAACTATCCTGCCGTCGAGGACGTAGCTGCCGGCGACCGTGCCGATGTTCGAGGCGCGGAAGACCTGACGTACCTCCGCGCGGCCGAGTTCCTCGACGCGGTATTTCGGGGCGAGGAGTCCCTTCATGGCGGCCTCTATCTCGTCAAGGCACTCGTAGATGACGCGGTACAGGCGGACGTCGACGCCGCTGCGCTTGGCGTTGTCCGCCGCGGTCGGGTCGGGACGGACGTTGAAGCCGACGATTATCGCGCCCGCAGTCGAGGCGAGAAGCACGTCGCTCTCGTTTATCGCGCCGACGCCGGTGTGGATCATGTTGACGCGCACCTCGTCGTTTGAGAGCTTTTCAAGCGACGCCTTCAGAGCCTCGGCGGAGCCCTGAACGTCCGCCTTGACGATGATGTTGAGGTCCTTGACCTCGCCCTGCTTTATCTGCTCGAACAGGTCGTCGAGCGAGACCTTCTGGGCGGGGCGGTTCGCCTCGGTCTTGGCGGCCTCTATGCGCTCTGCGGCAAGCTCGCGCGCCATCCTCTCGTCCTCGACGGCGTGGAAGCTGTCGCCCGCGGCCGGGACCTCCGCGAGACCCGCAACCTCCACCGGGGTGGAGGGTCCCGCCTCGGTGAGGCGCTTGCCGCGATGGTCGGTCATGACGCGGACGCGTCCCACCGCCGTGCCGGCGATGATAATGTCGCCCTGGCGGAGGGTGCCGTTCTGCACAAGCAGCGTCGCAACCGGGCCGCGTCCCTTGTCAAGCCGCGCCTCTATCACCGAGCCCTGCGCGCGGCGCTTCGGGTTTGCCTTGAGCTCGCGCATCTCGGCGGTGAGAAGCAGCATCTCGAGAAGGTTGTCTATGCCCTCGCCGGTGACGGCGGAGACCTTGCAGACTATCGTGTCGCCGCCCCAGTCCTCCGGGACGAGCTCGTATTCGGTGAGCTGCTGCATGACGCGGTCGGGGTTCGCGTCCGGCTTATCCATCTTGTTTATCGCGACGATTATCGGGATATTCGCGGCCTTGGCGTGGTTTATCGCCTCGATGGTCTGGGGCATGATACCGTCGTCCGCCGCGACAACGAGTATCGCTATGTCGGTCGTGTTCGCGCCGCGCATACGCATCGAGGTGAAGGCGGCGTGGCCGGGCGTGTCGAGGAAGGTTATGCGGTTGCCGTTCCAGTCGACGGTATACGCGCCGATGTGTTGGGTGATGCCGCCGGCTTCCCCCGCAGTGACGTGTGTTTTCCTGATGAAGTCGAGCAGGGAGGTCTTGCCGTGGTCGACGTGACCCATGACGACGACGACCGGACTGCGCGGCTCGAGATCCTCCGGCGCGTCCTCGCTCACATCTATGAGCCGTTCCTCTATCGTGACGTGGACCTCGTGCTCGACCTTCGCGCCGAACTCCATGGCGACAAGCGAGGCGGTGTCGAAGTCTATAGTCTCGCTGAGCGACGCCATGACGCCGAGGCGCATGAGCGTTCCGACGACCTGCGCGCCGGTCTTCTTGAGGCGCGAAGCGAGCTCGCCGACGGAGATCTCGTCCGGGATGCTGACCTTGAGCTGCGTCTGCTTGCTGCGTGCGGCGGCAAGGCGGCGCATCTTCTCCTGCTCCTCCGCGCGGCGCTTCGCGCCGCCCATGACCTGACGGCGGTTGTCCGCCGACTTCTGCTTTATCTTCTCCTTGCCGCCGGTCGAGCTCATGCGCTGGGCGCGGTCGGTGACAAGCTTATCCACGCGGTCGTCGTACTTGGAGAGATCGACCGCTCCGCCGCCGCGCGTGTCGACGACGCGGACTTCGCGCTTCGGCTTCGGGGTATGTTGCTTCGGTTCCGAGGGTTTCTGCTCGGCCTGCTTTTCCGGCTGCTTCGGCTTATCCTGCTTTGCCTTCTCCTGCTGAGGCTTCTGCTGCGGCTTCTCCGCAGAGGGCTTTGCGCCGGACTCCGGCTGCTTTGCCTCCGGCGCGGGAGCTTCGGCGGCGGGAGGAGCGGACTTTGCTGCTTCCGCCGCGGCGGCCTCGGCAGCGGTGGCCGCCTCCTCGCGCTTGCGCGTGAAGTACGCATCCATATCCTCGACCGCGTTCTGCTGGGTAAGACTCTCGAAGATAAGGTTCAGCTCACTGTCCTCGAGTACCTGCATGTGGTTCTTGGGCGTGGTCGCGTACTTGGTGAGGATGTTCATGATATCCTTGGAGGCAAGACCGAAATCCTTCGCTACCTCGTGGACTCTGTATTTAAGAATGGTGCTCAATAGAGTTGCCACCTCCGTTTGAAATGCTTTGTGCTATCGCTTTGGAAAAGCCGGGGTCGGCCGTCGCCGCCGCCGCGCATTCCGCGCGGCCGAGCGCCGCGCCGAGCTCCGCCTTGGTGCAGGGCAGAGCCGTGCAGGGAACGCCGCTCCCCTCCGCCGCCGCGCGGACGCGCTTTGCGGCGTGCGGACTGATGTCGCTCGCGGTCACAACGAGCCGCGCCCTGCCGGACGCGGCGAGCGCCGCCGCGTTCTCCGCGCCGACCTCGAGCCTTCCGCTCCGCAGAGCGAGGCCGAGGAGGCGCAGAGCCTTGAAATCATTCACCGCTCTCACCCCTTTGACGAATGAGCTCCTCGTATACCTCCGGGGGTATCTGCTGGGAAAACGCCCGCTCGAGCGCGCGGCTCTTCTGCGCGCGGCGGAGGCAGTCCCCCTCGCGGCAGACGTATGCGCCGCGCCCCGGCTTTTTTCCCGTGGGGTCGAGGCTTATCGCGCCGTCCGGGCCGCGCACCACGCGTATGAGCTCCTGCTTCGGCTTCATCTCGCGGCAGCCGACGCACTGTCTCTGCGGTACCTTTTTCACTGCTTTCCTCCGCTTATCCGGTAGTTGTGCCTGAAATTGCTTTGAGTCGAACAGAAAGCGAACGTCACACCGGCTTGATGTCTATCTTGAAGCCGGTCAGCCGCGCGACGAGGCGGGCGTTCTGCCCCTCCTTGCCTATCGCGAGCGACAGCTGATCCGCCGGGACGAGGACCTGACAGCTCTTGCCGTCCTCAAGCAGGTCGACCGACACGACCTCCGCCGGGCTGAGCGCCGCCGCGACGTAGAGGTCGGGCGATTCGCTGTACTTTATGATGTCTATCTTCTCACCCGCGAGCTCGTCGACTATCCGCTCGACGCGCGTGCCCCTCGGGCCGACGCAGGAGCCTATCGGGTCGACGTTCGGGTCGTTTGCCGCGACGGCTATCTTCGTGCGGCTGCCCGCCTCGCGGGCGATGCTCTTTATCTCTACCGTGCCGTCATGTATCTCCGGCACCTCGAGCTCGAAGAGACGCTTGACAAGACCCGGGTGCGTCCTCGAGACCATGACCTGCGGGCCGCGCGAGGTGCTGCGCGCCTCGACGACGTAGACCTTTATGCGGTCGCCCTCGTGTATCTCCTCGCCCTGTATCTGCTCGGTGGGGGGCAGGACGGCGTCGACCGCGCCGTCCTTCGTCGCGCCGATGTCGAGGAAGGCGTTGCCGTTGCGGGGATTTATCCGCTGGACGGTGCCGGTGACGAGCTCGTGCAGGCGGCTCTCGTACTCGCGGAGGACCATGCCGCGCTCCGCCTCGCGTATGCCCTGGATGATGACCTGCTTTGCGGTCTGGGCGGCGATGCGGCCGAGCTTGGATACGTCGATGTACTTCCGGACGACGCCGCCGACCTCCGCGTCGGGGTCGATGGCGCGCGCCTCGTCGAGGGTGAGCTGTGCGTCAGGCTCGTCAAGGTCCTCAATGTCCGCGACGACGCCGTAGGTGACGTACATGGATATCGTCTTGGTCTCGGGGTCGGGTATGACGGTGACGTTCTCACCGTCAACGCCGGCGGAGCGGCGGTAGGCGGCGGTGAGCGCCTGCGCGATACGGTCGAGCATGTAGTCCTGAGGTATGCCCTTTTCACGCTCTATGTCTGCTATCGCGTCAAAAAATTCCGTGTTCATTTTCAGAGTTCCCCCTTAAAATATACTGAGAAATCCGGGCTGAGGCGCACTCGCGACGTCTCGCCGAGGGTGAAATCCAGAGTCTCGCCGCTCTCCTCATCCTCAAGGGAGAAGCGGTTTTCCGCCTCATCGTAGGCGGAGAGTATGCCGAAGAAGGTCTTTTTTCCGTCGCGCGGCTCGTAGGTCTTTACCTCCGTGCGCTCGCCGAGGCAGAAGAGAAAATGCTCCGGCCGCTCGAGCCGCCGCTCCATGCCGGGAGTGGAGACCTCAAGCGAATACGTGCCGTCGATAAGGTCGGGGTCGCCGTCAAGCAACGCCTCGAGCGCGCGGCTTACTGCCTCGCAGTCGTCAATATCCGCGCCGTCGTCACTGTCGACAAATACGCTGAGGGTGTTCGTTCCGCCCAGCTTCTCGAACCGCACGTCCCAGAGCATCAGGCCGCGCTCCTCACAGAGAGGGGCGGCGAGCGCACGGACGGCGTCGGTCACCTTGCCCATGGTTCCTCCCATAACAGCTTTTTCCGTTCGGCCAATAAGAAAGAGTGGGAAAACCCACTCCGTGACCGTGAAATGATATACTGACGATGAACTAAGATGATTATAGCACCATAGAGAAATTTTGGCAAGTCTTTTTTTGCAAAAAGTTTCGGGTGATACGGGAAAAATCGGATAAAAAGGAAATGAGGGGCGGACGCCGTCCGCGCGCCGCCCCTCGGAGGGGCTTCAGCCCTCCATCTGGCGGCCGAGGAAGCCCGCGACCGTCTGGGCAAGCTTATACTCGGTGTCGCCCATCGGCTCGCTGCCCTCGCCCGCGAGGAACACGACGCATCCGCTTACGTCGCCCTCAGCGAGTATCGGCGCCGCCACCTCGACGACGGGGCCGGTGCCCTCGACGAGCGTGACGTCGCTCGTCCCCTGACGGCGGCTGTAAAGCTGACGCGCCTCCATCAGCGTCTCGAGCTCCTCGCTTATCCGCTTCTCGTAGACCTCACGGCGGCAGTCGCCCGCGGCGGCAATGACGGTGTCGCGGTCGCAGACGGCGCAGGACGCGCCGGTCGTCTTTGCAAGCGTTTCGCAGAGCTGAGCCGCAAACGAGTTGAGCTCGCCCATGGGCGAATACTTCTTGAAGATGACTTCGCCGTCCTTGTCGGTGTATATTTCAAGCGAGTCGCCCTCGCGGATGCGCATGGTCCTGCGTATCTCCTTGGGTATGACGACTCTGCCGAGGTCGTCGATCCGCCGGACTATGCCGGTTGCTTTCATAAAAATTCCTCCTTTACTGCGGTCGAATATAGTATCCACAGTAATTATCGTCATATTCCCCTGTAAAAAAGGGATTTTTAGGAGAGACGCGGCACTTGCCCGGAGCGGCAAAGTGTGCTATGATACGACAAAGGGGCAATACCCGGAAAGGAGCGGTACAAAATGAAAAAAGCTGTTGATTTTACTTTTGATACGGCGTCCGAGCAGGGACTTGTGCTGAGCGAGGAGGTAAAGAAGGTGAAGACGACCTTCCTTATATTCCTGCGCTACTACGGATGCACCAGCTGCCAGGTCGACCTGATGGACCTCGCAAAGGAGTACGGTAAGTTCACGGCGCGGGACGCGCAGGTGCTCGTCGTCCTCCAGAGCAAGCCGGAGGTACTCGCGAAGGGCATCGACGCGCAGGGCATACCGTTCAAACTGATAAGCGACCCCGAGCAGAAGCTGTATCCCCTCTACGACGTGAAGGCCGCCGAGGGCTACGAGGGTATGCGCGACGGTATGACGGAGGAGATGCAGGCGAAGCTCGCGGCGAAGATGGAGCGCGGCAAGGCCGCGGGCCTCGCGCACGGCGAGTACGAGGGCAACGAGTTCCAGCTGCCGGCGTACTTCGTCATAGACGCTGACATGAACATCCTCGCGGAGCACCGCGCGAAGAACATGGCGGATATGCCGATAGGCGCGGAGTACCTCGAGCTGCTGAAGTGAGCGGCGGAGGACCGGAAAAATACAGCGAAATCGGGACGGCAGTGCGCCGTCCCGATTCAAATTTTCTCTTGACAAGAGGAAAATAAAGTGGTAGGATTTAACCAACCTATTTAGTAGGTAAGTCGGGACGTGTCGCTCGGCGGCACTTGCCGTCCGTTTGAGAGTATGACTTTCAGTCGGCGGCGCAGAGAGGCTTTGCGATTTTTCCCGGTTTTGCAGGAGGCGGACGATGACAGACATTTTTGAAGAGCTTGTCCGGCGGAATTTCCGGTTCGGGCGAATGTGAGGGACACGCGGAACGAAGTTTGACCGTTTGTCCGACTATACACATTTGAAAGGAAATCCGTTATGTCTGAATACAAATTTGAAACTTTGCAGCTCCATGTGGGTCAGGAACAGCCCGACCCCGCCACCGACGCGCGCGCGGTGCCGATATACGCCAAGACCTCTTACGTCTTCCACAACTGCGAGCACGCCGCGGCGCGCTTCGGCCTCGCGGACGCGGGAAACATCTACGGACGCCTCACCAACTCCACGCAGGACGTGCTCGAGAAGCGCGTGGCGGCGCTCGAGGGCGGCGTCGCGGCGCTGGCGCTTGCTTCCGGCGCGGCGGCGATAACCTATACGCTCGAGGCCCTCGGTCAGAACGGAGGCCACTTCGTAGCGCAGAAGACCATCTACGGCGGCAGCTACAACCTCCTTGAACACACCCTTCCGCACTTCGGCATAACCGCCACGTTTGTCAATATCCACGACCTGAGAGAAGTGGAGGCCGCGATTCGGGAGAACACCCGCGCAATCTACATAGAGACACTCGGGAACCCGAACAGCGACATCCCAGATATCGACGCGCTCGCGGAGCTTGCGCACAGGCACGGTCTTCCGCTCGTCGTGGACAACACGTTCGGAACGCCGTACCTCATCCGCCCGATAGAGCACGGCGCGGATATCGCCGTCCACTCCGCGACGAAGTTTCTCGGCGGACACGGCACGACGCTCGGCGGCGTCATCGTAGACGGCGGCAGGTTCGACTGGAAGGCGAGCGGGAAGTATCCCGCCATCGCGGATCCGAATCCCAGCTATCACGGCGTCTCTTTTGCGGAAGCGGCGGGTCCGGCGGCGTTTGCTACCTACATCCGCGCAATACTTCTGCGCGACACCGGCGCGACTATTTCGCCGTTTGCGGCGTTCCTGCTCCTCCAGGGTATAGAGACGCTGTCGCTTCGCGTCGAGCGACACGTCGAGAACACTCTGAAGGTCGTAGACTTCCTCGCGCACCATCCGCTTGTGGAGAAGGTGAACCATCCGTCGCTGCAGGACCATCCGGACCACGCGCTGTACGAGAAGTATTTCCCGAACGGCGGCGGCTCTATCTTCACCTTCGAGATAAAGGGCGGCGTGAAGGAGGCGCACAAGTTCATAGACAGCCTTGAGATATTCTCGCTGCTCGCAAATGTCGCGGACGTCAAGAGCCTCGTCATACACCCGGCGACCACGACCCACAGCCAGCTCTCCGAGGAGGAGCTTGCGGATCAGGACATAAAGCCGAACACGATACGCCTGTCGATAGGAACCGAGCATATCGACGACCTCATAGCCGACCTCGAGAAGGGCTTTGCGGCGGTAAAGTAGGATCTCGGCGCGCGGAGAGGATTCCGCGCCGAATGTGACGGAAGGAGAAAAAGCTTTGGCGATGATTTCCACAAGGGGGCGGTATGCGCTCCGCGTCCTGCTCGACCTCGCCGAGCGGCGGGAGAGCGGGTATGTTCCGATGAAGGAGGTCGCGGAAAGGCAGGGAATATCCCTCAAGTACATCGAGCGGATACTGCCGTCGCTCGTGGCGGCGGGGTACGTCGAGGGCGTCCACGGCAAGGGCGGCGGCTACCGCTTCACGGGAGAGCCGGGCAGTATCGCCGTCGTTGACGTACTGCGGCTCACCGAAGGGGACCTCGCGCCGGTCGCCTGTCTGAAGGGCGGGGCGGCACCCTGTCCGAGAGCGGCGGAATGCAGGACGCTCGCCATGTGGAAAAGCTTCTATGAAACGATAGACGACTTCTTCGGCAATATCACGCTGAAAGATCTTCTGGAAAAGAACGCGCCGTGATCTCGCGGCGCGGAAACAAAACCGGAGCCGGTACGCAAAGCGCACCGGCTCCGGTTTTTCTTAGCCTCGCAGAGAATGCGGCTCTGAACTATTCCCCGCGAAAACTAAGTATGGACTTGCCTACGGCGCACAGCGCGGCGGCCGCAGCCTTCGCGACGCCGTAGTCGTAAATCGGGCTCTGCCACTGGTTGTAGAAGGTGTCCGCCTCGAAGTTGAACGTTCCGGTGTAGCCGACGTCGCTCATGGCGCGGCAGAACTCCTCCCAGTTGAGGCGGCCGATGCCGGGTATCTGGTGGCGGTCGGAAAGCCCGTCGTTGTCGTGGACGTGGAGCGTGACCGTTCTCTCTCCAAGCTCGCGGAGCATGTTCGCGGGCCCACTGCCGGAGATGGCGGCGTGGCCGGTGTCAAGGCATGCGGCGAAGCGCTTCTCGCCGCACATGCCGTTCAGCGTGTCGATGAAGTCTATCATCTGCGCGGCGGAGGAGCAGGTAGTCGGCACGAGCTTGTGCGTGTCCGGGTCGGAGGCGAACATATTCTCGATGCAGAGGGTCACGCCGGTGTCGCGGAGAGCGGGGAACATCGCCTCATAGAACTCGAAGTTGGAGCGGCGGCACTCTTCGAGGTTCCCGCCGTAGATGAAGCTCGGGTGCATCGCCGGATGTATGACTATGTACGGACACTCCATGTACGCGGAGGCGTAAATCGAGCGTATCGCACACTTCAGCAGCGCGGGGTCGCGCGCGTCGTCGTAGACCTTGAGCGGGAACGGGGCGTGGCACTGGTATATCCACAGTCCGCGCTCGTCCGCGAGCTTCTTCACCTCGCGGAAATACTCCGCAAAGACTTCCTCGTCGGCACGGGCGAAGAGGTCGCCCTCCGGCGGGAGGTGGAACATACCGTAGTCGAGCGCTTCGAAGCCCGCCTCCGCAAATGCGTCGAACGCGGCGCGATGGCCGAACTTGACGACGAGCTCGTGCGTGGAGGTGCTTATCCTGCCGCGCGGAGTGCGTCCCTTGAAGTATCTGTCTGCCATAAATTTCCCTCCGTATTTATATGTCTGTGTTTTATCCGCGTCCGCCGGCGGGAGCTTCCCGCGGCGGACGCGGTTTTATATGTATCTGTTGACGCCGCTATTTGTCCTTGCGGCGTCCGAGCCGGCAGCGAAAGTCGTCATAGCCAAACTCCGCGAGAGTGTCGATGCTCCCGTCCGCGCGAAGGAGGTATATCGAGGGGAGCGGTATGCCGTTGAAGGTGTTTGTCTTGCAGGTGGTGTACTGCGCCATGTCCCCGAAAAGGACGAGCTCGCCTATCCCGGGCCGCACCTTCAGGTCGTACTTGCCGAAGCTGTCCGAGGCGAGGCAGCTGCATCCGCCGAAGCGGCAGCGCACCGGCCCGCCGTTCTCAGACTCGTTGTACATCGGCGGCTTGTAAGGCATCTCGATAACGTCGGGGGTGTGGCAGGCGGCGCTCGAATCAAGCACGGCGATGCAGTCGAGCCCGTCGTCTATGACGTCGAGCACGCGGGAGGCGAAGTAGCCCGCGTTATACACCCACGCCTCGCCGGGCTCCGCGTACACTTCCACGCCGTAGGTCTCGCGCAGACGGCGGACACAGCGCTCGAAGCGATCGATGTCGTAGCCGGGCTTCGTTATGAGGTGGCCGCCGCCGAGGTTTACCCACTTCACTCGGCGCAGAACGTCCCCGAACTTCTCCTCGAGCGCCGCAAGGGTGAGCTCGAGCGCGTCCGAATTCTGCTCGCAGAGGGTGTGGATATGCAGCCCGTCGACATAGCGGAGAAGGCTGCCGTCCACGGTGAGGTCAAAGTTTTCGCGCGTCACGCCGAGGCGGCTGTGAGGGCCGCAGGGGTCGTAGGGCGAGCCCTGAGACTGTGTGGAGCACTCGGGGTTCACGCGAAGGCCGACGCTCAGACCAGCGTCGTGCGCGCGCTTTGCGTAGTTCCTCAGCTCGTGGTGGGAGTTGAAGACAATGTGGTCGGCATATCGGATTATCTCGTCTATCTCGCCGGGACGGTAGGCGGGCGAGTAGACGTGTACCTCCTTTGAGGGAAGCTCCTCGCGGCCGAGCCGCGCCTCGTAGAGCCCGCTCGCGGTCGTGCCGGAGAGATACGGAGCCATCATGGGATAGAGGTCGTAGTTAGAGAACGCCTTCTGCGCAAGGAGCAGTTTGCACCCGCTCCGCTCGGAGATCCCCCGGAGCAGCTCGCAGTTTTCGCGTATCCGCTCCTCGTCGAGTATGAAGCAGGGCGTGGGGAGGTCCCGAAAGAGATCCCACGGGTCGGCGCCGTGGAGCCCCGCGAACGCGGGGCGGCTCTCGCCGCCGCGATATATCCGTCCCGCCTCCGCCCAGTGAGGCTCGCGCGCGGCGTCTCCGCCGGAGGGGAGCGGCGGTTCGCCGCTTATGTCGCTTTCAAGGCCGGCCATTGCCGCGTCGGAGCCGTGCGCACTGCCGCGGAAGAACTCCGACGCCTCGCGCGCCGCCGCGCGCTTGAGGCTCGCCCGCGCCGCCGCAAGTTCGCCGGCGCCGCGTATCGCGGCGGCGGAGGACATAGACTGCAGCAGGAGCTTGTCCGGGCCGGGAACGCCGCCCGCCGCCGTGTCGCCGTCTACATATCCCCACGGCGAGGTGCTGCGCTCGTGCGCCTCGACCTGAAGGTGTATGTGGTCGAGTATCCAGCGGACGGTCTCGGCGTCTCCGAAGCGGTTCACGATCTCCTGCGCGGTCTCCGGAAGGGGCAGCTCGCGCATGGCGCGCACGTTCTTTGTGGGCACGTTCCTTATGATGTCTTCACCGAGCGCGCGGAAAAACCCCGCCGCCGTCTCCCCCTGCGGGGCGAAAAGAAAGCGGGAGGAGTAGTGGCTGAGAGCGACGTAGCCCATTCGCATCACCTGCGAGTAGCGCCGCATGTCCTCCTCGCCGGAAAATTCTTCCGGGTCAAACATGACCCGCATACGCGCGCCGCCGCGCGTCACAGTCTCATACATTGGATCCTTCAGCTCCGGTTCGTCCTCGGGCGAGACGGCGGGGGAGAACGGGTAGTACTTGCCCGGCTCGCCGTATTCGCGCGCGAGATACCGCGCGACGTGCTTGTAATAGGAAGCTATGTCGTACTCGTCCCAGCTCGCCTCGAGCAGGGAGAGGATGTATTCCCGCCGGTCGGCAATGGCGGGGTCGCGGTTGTTGAAAAGGTACCCGAGCATCTCCGCCGGGGTGGCGTTTTCGGAGAGCCCTCCGAAGCGCCCTGCGCTGGAGGCGGAGAGGTCGAGAAACGCGTCGCCGTCCGGGTCGTCCTGCGCGTAGAACGCGCCGAAGGCGCGGTCGGCTCCACCGATTACATCGGGCGGAGGGCCGGAACCGTCGGAGCAGGCGGCGCCGCACGGCTCGTCCGCTCCCTGCGGCGCCGCCTCGGACGCCGCGCGCCTTTCCTCGGCTATCCGCGCGCGCAGACGGCGCGGAATGTCGGGGTGAGCGCCGCACAGCGCGATAAAGTCGTCACAGCTTTCCGCAAGCCGTTCGACGGGGGAACGCCCGTCCGAGCGGACAGCTCTGCGGCAGCGCTCGATGAACTCGTCGAGCGGGTCGGCGGAGACGGACGCGGCGGCGCGGTCTTCGGTGGTGTATGACATTACGTCAGTCCTCCACGAGCCGGGGGGCTCTGTTCTCACGGCGCGGCAGGCCGTATTTGTCGAGCGCGTCGAGGAACGGGTCGGGGTCGAACTCCTCGACGGTGTGGACGCCCACGGTGTTCCACTTTCCGGTAAGCAGCATCAGCGCGCCGCACATTGCGGGAACGCCGGTGGTGTAGCTTATCGCCTGGCTCTTTACCTCGCGGTAGCACTCCTGATGGTCGCAGACGTTGTAGATGTAGTAGGTCTTGTCTGCGCCGTCCTTCTTTCCGGTGAAGATGCAGCCGATGTTCGTCTTGCCGACGGTGCGCGGGCCGAGGCTCGCGGGGTCGGGCAGGAGAGCCTTCAGGAACTTTATCGGCACTATCTCGCGCCCCTCGAACATAACCGGCTCGGTGGAGAGCATACCGACGTTCTCGAGGCAATTCATGTGGGTGAGGTAGCTCTGCCCGAATGTCATAAAGAAGCGTATCCGCCTCGCCTCCGGGATGTTCAGAGCGAGGGACTCTATCTCCTCGTGATGCAGGAGGTACATGTCCTTCATGCCGACGCCGTCGAAGTCATACTCGCGCTTTATCGACATGGCGGGTATCTCGACCCACCGTCCGTTTTCCCAGTAGCTGCCGGGGGCGCTGACCTCGCGGAGGTTCACCTCCGGGTTGAAATTCGTGGCGAACGGATAGCCGTGGTCGCCGCCGTTGCAGTCGAGGATGTCGATGGTATCTATCGTGTCAAACTCGTGCTTCTTTGCGTAGGCGCAGTACGCCTGTGTCACGCCGGGGTCGAAGCCGCAGCCGAGCAGGGCGACAAGACCGGCCTTCTCGAAGCGCTCGCGGTACGCCCACTGCCAGCTGTAATCGAAGTATGCGGAGAATCCCGCCTCACGGCAGCGCTTCTCGTAGACGGCGCGCCACGCGGGGTCGCTCGTGTCCTCCGGCTCGTAGTTTGCGGTGTCCATATAGTTCACGCCGCACTGCAGGCAGGCCTCCATTATAGTGAGGTCCTGATAGGGGAGAGCGATATTCATGACGAGGTCGGGGCGATAGTCGCTTATCAGCGCGACAAGCTCGTCCACGTTGTCCGCGTCTACCTGCCGGGTGGTTATCCTTGTGCGGGTCGTGCCCTCGAGGTCGCGCGCGAGCGCGTCGCACTTCGATTTCGTGCGGCTCGCGATGCACATGTCGGTAAACACGTTGTCCGCAGTACAGCACTTGCGAATAGCGACGGAGGCAACTCCGCCGCAGCCGATGACCAGTACCTTGCTCATAGCGATTCTCCTTTTTCGTATGCCGCGGGAGGCGGCGAAAGTTGCGGTTTCAGCGATTTAAGAGTGCGAGAAGCATCTCGCGCAGGAGCTTGCATGCCGTCGCGGTGGACACGCCGCTCGGGTCAAGCGTCGGCGCAAGCTCGTTGATGTCCGCGCCCACTACGCGGCAGCGGCATACCTCGAGCACGGCCGAGAGCAGTTCGCGGAACGTGACGCCGCCCGCCTCGGTGGTGCCGGTGCCGGGAAAGGCCGAGGGATCGAGGCAGTCCATGTCCACCGTGAGGTAGACCGGCGCGCCGCTTTTGCGAAGCTCCTCGACAGTCTCCTTGAGACCGTCGAAGCCGAACGGGTGCATGTCGGTGTGCCGCGCGGCAAAGTCGAACTCCGTGCGCTCTCCGCTGCGGATGCAGAACTGATGCACTCGGCCGTCCCCGAGAATGTCGTGCGCGCGGCGCATGACGCAGGCATGGCTGAGTTTCACGCCGAGGTAATCGTCGCGCAGGTCGGCGTGGGCGTCAAACTGTACGATGTGAAGGTCGGGGTAGAGCTCCGCGAGCGCGCGGACCGCGCCGAGAGTGACCAGATGCTCGCCGCCGAGGAGGAACGGCAGCTTCCCGTCGCGCGCGATAAGCGCGGCGCGCTCCTCGATGTCTCGAAGCGCCGCCTCCGCGCTGCCGAGGGGAAGCTCCATGTCGCCGCTGTCAAACACGGCGCAGCCCTCGAGGTCGAGGAGCTGGTAGGGGCTGTACGTCTCGATGCCGAAGCTCTCGTGACGAATCGCGGAGGGGCCGAAGCGCGCGCCGGGGCGGAAGCTCGTCGTGCTGTCAAACGGCGCGCCGTACAGCACTATCCGCGCGTCACGGTACTCGCTCGTGCATCCGATGAAGGTCTCTACGTTTTTCTCAAGCATTGATATACCTCGCTCATTGGGGCGGGAGCGTCCGCCTCAGAGAACAGTCTGTGAATTGTCCTGCTCCACCTCGCGGAGCATGTTTTCTAGGAATGCGGGGAGGTAGAACGAGCCGACGTGCAGGAGCGGCGTGTAGTAGCGTGTCTCAAGCCCGAGGGAGGACCACTTCTCCGCGTTCAGGTCGTCTACCGGGTGGTAGCGCTTGCTCGCAAAGCCGAAGAGCCAGTAGCCCGCCGCATAGGTCGGGATGTGCGCCTGATATATCCGGCTTATCGGGAAGGTCGTGTAGATGCGCTTGTGGCTACGCTGCATCGCCTCCGCGTCCTGCCGGTAGAAGGGGCTGCCCTGCTGGTTGACCATTATCCCGTCCGGACGGAGGGCGCTGAAGCAGTTGCCGTAGAACTCGCGGGTGAAAAGTCCCTCGCCGGGGCCGAAGGGGTCGGTGCTGTCGACGATTATCAGGTCGTAGTTGCCGTTGCTTCGGCGTATCGAGCGGAGCGCGTTTTCAAAGCGGATATGCACGCGCTCGTCGTCGAGCCGGCTCGCGTTTTCGGGCAGGTAGGTGCGGCAGACCTCGATCACCTGCGGGTCCATCTCTATGAGGTCGATGCGGCGTATCTGACTGTAGCGGGTGAGCTCCTTGACAACGCCGCCGTCTCCCGCACCTATGACGAGCACGTCCCGGATGTTCGGGTGGACGGCCATCGGGACGTGGGTTATCATCTCATCGTAGATGAACTCGTCCCGCTCGGTGAGCATGACGCTTCCGTCAAGCGTGAGGACGCGCCCGAACTCGGGCGTGTCGAACACGTCTATCTGCTGATAGTCGCTCCTGCCGCTGTACAGGTGGCGCGTGACCCTGATGCTGTGCTTCACGTCCGGGGTATGAAATTCGCTGAACCAGAGATCCATTATTTCTTACCTCCGATAACGATGTTGATGTTTTCTATCGCAAGGTCCTCCGGGCCGGTGAGGGAGCAGCCCTTGCTGCGGGCGTATTCGATGTAGTCGAGGATCTGGGAGGTTATCCGCTCGCCCGGAGCGAGAATGGGTATCCCCGGCGGGTAGCACATCACGAATTCGCTGCACACCTCGCCCACGCTCTTTTCGAGCGGGACGCTGCGCTTCGGGGCATAGAACGCGTCCTGCGGGCTCATGACGACTTCCGGGTCTATGTACTCCTGGCTGAGCAGGCCGATGCTGGAACGCTGGTAGCGGCGGCGTATGTCCGCAAGGGCGCTCACTAGCCGTTCAAGCTCCTGCGGACGGTCGCCCATGGAGAGGTAGGCGAGGATGTTGCCTATCTCGCCGAATTCTATCTGTATGTCGTACTCGTCGCGGAGAATGTCATAGACCTCTATTCCGGCAAGCCCTATGTCGCGGGTATGGACCGAGAGCTTGGTGGTGTCGAAGGCAAATACCGAGTCGCCGTTGACGAGCTCCTTGCCGAAGGCGTAGTAGCCGCCTATCTCGTTTATCTCCTCGCGGGCGTACTCCGCCATCTCGCCGACGCGCGCAAAAACCGTCCTGCCACGCAGGGCGAGGTTGCGGCGGCTGATGTCGAGACTGCTCATCAGCAGGTAGCTTGCGGAGGTGGTCTGGGTGAGGTTGATTATCTGACGGACGTAGCCGACCGACATCTGCGGGCCAATGAGAAGCAGGCTAGACTGGGTGAGGCTGCCGCCGCTCTTGTGCATCGACACCGCGCTCATGTCCGCGCCGGCGGCCATCGCCGAGACCGGCATATCGTCGCCGAAGTAGAAGTGGGTGCCGTGCGCCTCGTCGACAAGGCAGAGCATCCCGGCCTCGTGTGCCATGCGGACTATTGCGCGGAGGTCGCTGCATATCCCGTAGTAGGTGGGGTTGTTGACGAGCACCGCAACGGCGTTCGGGTGTTCGCGTATCGCCCGCGCAACGTCCCGCCGGCACATGCCGAGGGATATGCCGAGCCTGCGGTCAACGTCCGGGTCGACGTAGACCGGCACCGCGCCGCAGAGCACAAGAGCGTTTATGACGCTGCGGTGGACGTTGCGGGGAAGTATTATCTCGTCGCCGCGCTTGCAGGAGGAGAGCAGCATGCTCTGCACGGCGCTCGTCGTGCCGCCGACCATCAGGAAGGCGTAGCTCGCGCCGAACGCGTCCGCCGCGAGCATTTCCGCCTCCCGTATGACCGAGATCGGGTGGCTGAGGTTGTCGAGCGGCTTCATGCTGTTTACGTCCACCGAGACGCACTGTTCGCCGAGGAAGGCGGTGAGCTCCGGATTGCCGCGCCCGCGCTTGTGGCCGGGCACGTCGAAGGGGACCACGCGCATCTGACGGAAGTTTTCGAGCGCCTCGTAGATAGGCGCCCGACGCTGATCGAGCTTTGGCTTATTCGTTCTGTCCATTTCCCATCCTTTTCGCCCTGCCGGCGCCGCCGCGGGCTGTGTGTTTTTGTTTTGCGGCTTCCGCGCCGCGAAAAATTACAGACAAAAAAGAGAGTATACTACACCAGAATATAGTTCTATTCTACAATCAACCGTCCGTGTATTCAAGAGTTATTTTGATTTTTGCCCGCAAATTTCTTGACAGGCGAACAAACGTATGATAAAATAGCGAAACAAAGTCGAACAAACGTACTCCAACGAGGCGGAGCCGTCCCGCCGGAGGGGAACGTCGGAACGGGTACGAAGACTTAAAAAGAACGGAGGCGAAACGAAATGTTCAGATTCAGACAGGGAGTAAAGATCGGATATGACAGGCAGGGCTATGTGTATTTTGTGTCGAGGTGCTATAAACAGCTTCCGAAGATGCAGCAGGCGAAGATCCGGCGGCTCTGCGCGGATTGCGGCGGTCCGCACGGAGACGCGCTGCTCGAGTTCGTGACCACCGACACCACCGCGACGGCGGTGACGATGAAGTACTATCTCAGCCGCGCTACGCTTTACCGAATAGTGAGGAAATATTATGAAAAGTTCCCGAGAAATATATAGCAGGCTTGAAATGCGCGGAAAGCATCGTCAGAAAGAGGCAAATTTTTTATTTTAGTCGTCGCAAAAATGAGACTCACAGACAAAAGTTCTGCGGTATAATACAAACGTGAAGCGGATATGCGACAAAATCTCGGACACGGAAGAACGTCCGAAAGGAGGCGATCGGTTGAACGATACGGAAAAGGACGCGGTGGGAGCGGAGAAGGAAAAGCCGTCCGCGCGCTCGCGGACGGCGGGAGGCTCCGGCGGCGCGGCAAAGCCGTCCGGAGCCGCGAAGAGCGGGACGGCGCGGCGGAAGAAGCCGGCGGCCGGGCGCGGCGCACCGAAGTACACGCCGGAGGAGCTGCGTGCGGCGCTCGAGCGATACTTCGAGTCGATATGCCGGACGGTGGATGCGGAGGACCGCAACGGCGAGCCGCTCACAAACGACCGGGGCGAGGTGATACGGCGGGTGCAGTACGTGGTGCCGCCGTCGGTGAGCGGGCTCTGCCTCTCGCTCGGGATAGGCAGGAGCGAGTGGCGGGAGTATCTCGACGCGGAGAAGCATCCTCTGCACGCGAAGGAGGCGGAGCTCGCCGCCGAGCGGATAGAGGCTTATCTCGAGGGGGAGCTCGTCACGCGAGGCACCGGAGTCCAGGGGCTCATCTTCAACCTCCAGAACAACTACGGCTACCGTAGGGGCGGAGACACGAAGACCGCGGCACGGACTACGCTCGGAGGAATGAGCTTCAGGGAAAAGCTGGATGCGGCGGAGCAGGCGGCGGAGGTGAGCGGGGATGGATAGGCCGCCGGAGGGGGCGCTGCATGAGTTCGGGGCGGAGGAAGCGGCGGAGCGGGACGGACGGCTTGCGGAGTGGTACCGCCGTCTCCGAGAAACCACGAACGACGCGTTCTTTCCGCTCTACCGCGACGAGCACCGGTTCCTTGTGCTGAAAGGGGGCGGCGGCTCGGGAAAGAGCGTCTTTGCCGCGCGGAAGCTCGTCGAGAGGGCGGTCTGTGAGCCGGGTCACAGGTTCCTCGTGTGCAGGAAGGTCGGCAGGACGCTCCGCGAGAGCTGCTACCGACAGATAGTAGAAACGGTGGACGAGTTCTATCCGGACATCGGCTGCGGCAGGAGCGTCACCGCGATGAACGTGACCTTTCCTAACGGGAGCGAGATACTCTTTGCGGGGCTCGACGACGTCGAGAAGCTGAAGAGCATCTACGGCATCACCGGAGTCTGGGTGGAGGAGGCGAGCGAGCTTCTCGAGAGCGATCTCAACCAGCTCAACATCCGTCTGCGCGGCGAGACGCCTTTCTACAAGCAGATAATCCTCACGTTCAACCCGGTGAGCGTCCGCCACTGGCTGAAAAGGCGGTTCTTCGACCGCGAGGACCCGGACGTAAGGACGCACGAGTCCACCTACCGCGACAACCGGTTCGTCGACGACGAGTACTGCGGCCAGCTCGAGCGTATGCGCGAGAGCGACGGGTACTTCTACGAGGTGTACGCGCTCGGCGTCTGGGGGACGGCGGGCAGGA
The DNA here is from genome assembly GCA_947631015.1 of uncultured Clostridia bacterium. Lineage (GTDB taxonomy): Bacteria > Bacillota > Clostridia > Oscillospirales > JAAYOS01 > CANRIN01. The sequence continues at coordinate 32,657 of CANRJS010000004.1, read as the reverse complement.
GCGTCTTCAACGCGGCGGAGATAACGAAGCGCCTCGGCGCGGCGGAAGCGCCAGCAAGAAAGGGCGTCTTTATCTACACCGACGACGGGAGAGGGCTGCGCGACATCCGCTTCGAGGAGTGCGGCGACGGGTTCGTCTTTATCTACCGGGAGCCGGAGCCGGGCGTCCCCTACGTCCTCGGAGGGGACACGGCGGGCGAGGGGTCGGACAGCTTCTGCGTGCAGGTGCTCGACAACCGTTCGGGAGAGCAGGTGTGCGTGCTGCACAGGCAGCAGATGGACGAGGACGTCTTTGCGCGGCAGACGTTCTGCCTCGGCAGGTTCTACAACGACGGACTCATCGGCCTCGAGACCAACTTCTCGACCTATCCCACGCTCGAGCTCGAACGGCTGGGCTATCCGAGGCTGTATGTCCGCGAGAGCGTGGACGACTACACCCACGCGCCGAAGCACAGCTACGGCGTCATCACCACGTCGCGGACGCGCCCGGTGATGCTCGCGGGACTTATCCGCGCGGCGCGGGAGGACATCGGGATAGTCCGGGACGCGGGAACGCTCGAAGAGATGCTTTCCTTCGTGCGGGGCGAGGACGGCCGCGCGGCGGCGGAGGCCGGCGCGCATGACGACCGCGTGATGGCGCTCGCGATAGCGCATTTCATCCGTCCGCAGCAGAGCGGCGACGTTCTGCCCGAGCAGGGAGGCACGGCGCGGTGGACCGACAGCATGTGGGAGGACTGGTACGCCGCATCCCGGGAGGAGCGGAGACTCCTGCGGGAGAGATGGGGCGCGCCGTCCCCGCGCGGCAAGTGAGACAAAACAGATACGGGGGTAACTTTGGAAGTGAACAGAAAACAGAGAAAGCGCCTCGAGCTCTGGCAGGAGCGGCTGGAGAGAAGCGAGAGCGCGTTCGCGGCGGAGGCCGCGAAGATGAGCGGGCGCGAGGCGCTGTACCTCGGCGACGCGGGCATCCGCCGGATGGTGCCGCACGAGAGACGGACCGTAACGCCGCACATCAGGAACATCTGCTCCGAGCTTATCGAGGCGCAGGTGTCGAGCACCATTCCGCAGCCGAAGGTCACGGCGCGCCGGCGCGAGGACGAGCCTAAGGCGAAGCTCATCGAGGATATGCTGCGCGGCGAGCTCGACCGTCTGCCGTTCGAGCAGATAAACGACATGCTCGAGCGGACGGTGCCGATACAGGGCGGCGCGGCGTTCCTTGTCGAGTGGGACGAGAGCGCGGGAGAGGCGGGCGAGCTCGCGGTCTCGGCTCTGCACCCGAGGCAGATAGTCCCGCAGGACGGCGTCTACACCGGCATCGAGGACATGGACTACATCTTCCTCAAGCTGCCGCAGACGAAGGAGCAGATACGCCGCCGCTACGGTGTGGACGTCACGGACGAGAGCGAGACCGACCCGTCCGCAAAGGGCTCGGAGGACGGCGCGGACGACCTCGTCACGCAGTACGTCGCCTACTACCGCAACGGCGACGGCGGTATCGGACTTTTCAGCTGGGTGTGCGACACCGTCCTTGCCGACATGGAGGACTACCAGTCGCGCCGTCTCCGCCGGTGCCGCAAGTGCGGCGCGCCGGAGATGAGAGAGCGGTTCCGTCCGCTGCCAGCGCCGTCGCCCGAAGGTGACGAACCGGAGAACACCGCCGCGAAGCCGGACGCCGTGCCGGAGGAGATCCGCGCGCTTGACTGGCAGGACCTGTCCGACCCGGACGGAGAGCCGCCGGAGAAGGACGTCTGCCCGTACTGCGGCGCGGACGACTGGGAGGAGTGCGAGGAGGAGTACGAGGAGCTGTGGACGCCGATAGTCCGAAGCGACGGCAGCGTAGTCCCCGGAGCCGTCCGGACGGAGGAGACGCCGCAGCCCGGCGGCTCGGAGGACGGGTACGTCCCCGAGTTGAGGATACTGCCGACGAGGATACCGTTCTACAAGCCGGGGATCTACCCGATAATACTCCAGAAGAACGTCAGCGTGTACGGAAAGTTCCTTGGGGACAGCGACATCGACAAGATAGCGAGCCAGCAGAACACGACAAACCGCATCGAAGCGAAGATAATCGATAAGTTGATTGGCGGGGGAAGTATCGTGACGCTGCCGGCGACCGCTACGGTCGAGAGCGACGCGGGCGACATGCGCGTCGCGCGGCTCACGTCGGCCGCGGACAAGCAGCTCATCGGGGTGTTCAACATACAGGCGGACGTGTCCTATGACATGGCGTACCTCGCGGAGGTGTACGAGGAGGCGCGGCAGACCATCGGCATCACCGACAGCTTCCAGGGGCGGCGGGATACCACCGCCACGAGCGGCAAGGCAAAGGCGTTCGCCGCCGCGCAGTCGGCGGGTCGGCTCGAGAGCAAGCGCGTCATGAAAGAGGCGGCGTATGCCGCGCTGTTTGAGGCGATGTTCCGCTTCAAGCTCGCATACGCAGACGAGCCGCGCCCGGTGCTCAGCAGAGACGTCCACGGCAACCCGGGCTACTCGACCTTTGACAGATGGGACTTCCTCGAGCGCGACCCCTCCGGCGGATGGCGCTGGAACGACAGGTTTATCTTCTCCTGCGACACCTCCGCTCCGCTCGCCTCAAACCGCGAGGCGATGTGGCAGGAGACCCGCCTGAACCTCCAGACCGGCGCGTTCGGCGACCCAAACGAGACCGAGACGCTCGTCCTATTCTGGACAAAGATGGAAATGCTGCATTATCCCGGCGCGGGAGAGACGAAGGCGAGCCTCGCGGAGAAGCTCAAGCTTGAAAAAGAAGCTGAGTTGGAAGAGCGCGCGAATTAGCGCCGGATAAGGAGCATTTCCACCGCGGCGAAGCCGCGCCGCCGCGGTTCCGGCGGTTGATGTTGCCGCAGGCAACATCGCGCAGGCACAATTCATTTGTGCCGAGCATTTCAATCGGAGGGGCCCCCAAAAAGTCCAAGGGACTTTTTGGGGGAGAAGCTGAAGCTCGAAAGAGAAGCGGAGTCGGGAGAGAGCGCAAATTAGCGCCGTATGGGGGGTATTTCCGTCGCGGCGGAGCCGCGCCGCCGCGGTTCCGGCGGTTGATGTTGCCGCAGGCAACATCGCGCAGGCACAATTCATTTGTGCCGAGCATTTCAATCGGAGGGGTCCCCAAAAAGTCCAAGGGACTTTTTGGGGAGAGCATTTCAATTAAAGGAGTGATATCGTGAAAAACAGCGGATACATCGGAGCCATATCGAACGGCGGAGCACAGAAGGTCAAGGCGCCCGCGCTTCTTAGAGCAAAGAAGGGCAAAAGCATAGTCAAGACCTGCTCCGACGGGGGAGAGAAAAACAAGGTCCCGAACACTGCCAAGTGAGTTCGGGGAAAGGAGACATCAGTATGAACGACTTCAAGAACAACGCAAAGAGCGGAGAAAAGTCCGGCGCGGGCGGCGGAAAGACCGCACGGGAGCGCAAAAAGGAGAGCGTCGCGGACAAGGACGTTTCCCTCGCCGTCGAGGACGGGCACGCGCCGGAGGAGTACGGTGAGTACGCTCCGGAGGAGACCGCCGCGATGTGCGGATGCGCGTGCATGCCGTTCGGGCCTCCCGCGATGACGCCCGCGATCGCCGCGCAGATACGCGAGATAGCGGCGCTCGACCCCTCGATACGCGGACCGGAGGATCTGCTCGGCATGGAGTGCTATCCGCGCTTCTATGAGCTCGTGCGCAGGGGAAACAGCTTTGTGGACGCGTACCGGCTCGCAAACTTCGACGCGCTTGCCGCGCGTGCCGCTGAGTTCGGCAGGCAGGCGGCTCGTGCCGCCGCCGCATCAAAGCAGCATCTTCTGAGGACCCGGACGCGCGGGGCGGACGCGGTGAGCGTCCCGGCGGAGATACGCGAGGGGTACAAGGCGATGAACCCCGGGATAAGCGACGCGGAGATAGCGCGCCACTACATGCGCTACATCTCCTCGCTCCGGGGCTGAGGAAGACGTCCGAACGTGAGGCGGAAGGGATGTCCGGCACGGCGGCGGTACGGCGCAGACGGGCGAAGTCATTGCGCGCCGCGTGGGAGCGGCATTGGCGCGCGTGACCGCGCCGCGAGGACATTCCCGAGGCACACGGGAGGACAAATGAGCGGGCGGCGGCAGGAACCGGAGGACGTCCGGGCGGCGGCTGTCTGCGGACGGCTCGCAGACAGCTGCCGTCAGAGGAAAAACGGTTTTGCGGTCTCCCGCAAATAAATAGCAAAGGAGGAGCCCCTATACCAAAGGGGCGGACGGTTATGGCATTTTTCATTCATTCGACCGACGACGGACGCGCGCCGGTGACCGAGTATCTTCCCGTCGGCGCGATAACGCCGAAGGCGGGCATGACGCTGACGGTCACGAACGGCAAGCTCGAGATCGCGGCGGCAAAGGCAAGGCCGAGCTACATCAGCCTGTGTGAGCGCGGGAGCGAGTGCGTCCCGGGCGAGCTCATCCCGGTCATGCGCGTGCAGCCGGACATCGTGTTCGAGACAAACTTCTCGGTGGACGCGGCGGCAATAAACCTCGGCGACAAGGTCACGATAGCCACCGGCGGAATGCAGGTGACGGCGACGGCCGGCGGCGCGGCGGAGATAGTCCGCATACAGGGAAAGGCCGAGGGCGACCCCGTGCTCGTCCGGTTCGTGACGCCGGACGCCGGGGAGTAATAGCGGCGCGCCCGGCAGGGAACGCCGGGCGCAGGAAAAATCCGTAAGAAAGGGGTTCCCGGGCGGCGGGTGCCGCCGGGAAAGGTAGAGAATGGCAAATATTATTTTCAGCGAGGGCAGCGGCCTTCAGGATTCGATATTCGCGAAGAGCCAGGCGCCCATCAGAATGTTCATCGAAAAGCGCGGCGAGTCGTTCGAGAAGAACTCGATGATCCCCGAGCTCTTCAACGTGGGACGCAGCCGCCACTGGGCGGAGAAGTTCACGTCGCTCACGGCGATGAACGGCTTCCGTCCGGTGGGCGAGAACGGCGAGTATCCCGTGGACGGCATGCGCGAGGGTTACACCAAGGTCCTTGAGCACATGACGTGGAAGAACAGCTTCGCGCTCTCGCGCGAGATAGTCGAGGACTCGAAGCTCATCGACCTCAAGCAGAAGCCGAGCGGATTCGTCGCGGGCTACTACCGCACGCGCGAGCAGTTCGCGGCGGCGCTGTACGGCGCGGCCGTGGCGGGAAAGACCACGGCGGACTTCCGCGGCAAGACTTTTGACGTCACTACGGCGGACAAGAAGGCGCTCTTTGCAAAGGACCATCCCGCGATGGTGAGCGGCAAGGCGCAGTCGAATATGTTCTCGGACGCGTTCAGCGAGGATGCGCTTGCCGCGGCGGAGACCGCCATGCAGCACTTCCGCGGCGACAACGACGACCTGCTCGACATCGCGCCGGACACGATACTCATTCCCAACGACTACAAGCTCAAGAAGGCGGTGTTTGCGGCGATAGGCGCGGACAAGGATCCCGCGACCGAGAACAACGGCTTCAACTACATCTTCGGCAGGTGGAACGTGATAGTCTGGCCGTACCTTAACCAGTACATCGGCGAGGGAACTCAGCCGTGGGTGCTGCTTGACAGCCGCTACAACGACGAGCACGGCGGCGCGGTCTGGCTCGACAGGACGCCGCTCGAGGTCCGCAGCCGCACGAGCGACTCCAACGACGCGAACATCTGGAGCGGCTACGCCCGCTTCTCCGCCGGTTTCAACGACTGGCGCTTCGCCGCCGTGTGCGGCGTCGCAGGCGGTACACAGCTCATTAACGAGTAAGCGGAGAAGGAATGCGGGGCTCTGTGGCGAAGCGCCTCCGCCGCAGTTCCGGCGGTTGAAGTTAGCGGCTTTGCCGCTAACTTCGCGGAGCCCCGATTTACTCGGGGCGAGCATTCTAATCGGAAGGGCTCCCAAAAAGTCCGGAGGACTTTTTGGGAAAACGCTTCGCCGCCGTGTGCGGCGTCGCAGGCGGTACACAGCTCATCAACGAGTAAGCGGAGAAGGAATGCGGGGCTCTGTGGCGAAGCGCCTCCGCCGCAGTTCCGGCGGTTGAAGTTAGCGGCTTTGCCGCTAACTTCGCGGAGCCCCGATTTACTCGGGGCGAGCATTCTAATCGGAAGGGCTCCCAAAAAGTCCGGAGGACTTTTTGGGAAAACGCGCTCAAAACGGAATGGTGGTAACTTATGACACTGGAGGAAGCGATAAAGAGGACGGACGCGGTGAAGCCGAACGGCTTCACAAACGAGAGCAAGACCGAATGGATAAACGAATGCGAGGGACTTGTGCAGACGGAGGCGCTGCTGTTCGCGCCGGAGGAGATAGTCCGGTACGAGTACGAAGCGGACAGGACGACCGAGCTGCTGGTGCGTCCCCCGCACGATAAGCTGTACACCGCGTACCTCGCGGCGATGATAGATTTCGCGAACGGTGAGTACGACAGGTATCTGAACACCATGACGATGTTCAACACGCACTGGACGGAGTTCCTGCGCTACCTCACCACGCACTGGCGTCCGGCGGACGCATATAAGGAGGGCTTGATATGAGCGGTTTGCCGTCTTATGACGGTCTCGGCGCGCCGGAGGAGATCCGCGCGGACGCGCCGGAAGGCATCGGAGCGCCGCCGCACGGCGGCTGGCGAGGGTACTACCTGACGGCTTACGGCATAGCCGTCAAGCACGGGTTCCGGGGAAGCGAGGAGGAGTGGCTGAAGACTCTCGGGGGCGAGCGCGGCGAACGCGCGGAGCTGCGCTTCAACGGAGAGAACAAATGCCTGGAGTACATGTACGCAAGCGAGGGAGAGTGGCGCACGCTCTGCGAGCTTAAGGACATACAGGGCGACATGGTGACTGCGGTCCTCGAAGAGGCGCGCGGATATGCGCTCACGGCCGAGGAGCACGAGAAAGGCGCGGAGCGGCACGAGGCAACCTCCGAGCGCTACACCGCCGAAGCGGAGAGCTGGGCGCACGGTGAGACCGGCGTCCGCAAGGGCGAGGACGAGGACAACGGCAAGTACTACGCGCGCGTCGCCGCCGCACGCGCGGCGGACGCGGAGGATAGCGCCGTCCGCGCGGAGGCGGCGGCCGAAACCGCGGCGGAGGACGCCTCCCGCCGCGCCGTGGAGAATGCGGCGGAGCTGCTTTCCGGGTACGTCTCGGATGCAGAGACCGCGCGCAGCGGCGCGGAAAGCGCGGAAGCGGCAGCACGTTCAAGCGCGGAGCAGGCGGCTGCGTCCGCAGAGGCTGCACGGTCGAGCGCGGAGGCCTCGGAAAACTCGGCAAAAAACTCGGCCGAGAGCGAGGACGCGGCGGACGCGGCAAGAAGGAGCGCAGAAGCCGCGAGGGACGCCGCTGAGGCCGCGGGCGAAAAGGCACAGCTGGAGCGCCTCGACGCCGAGCTTGCGCGCGAGGGCGCGGAGGCGGCGGCAAAGGACAGCGCGGCGGCAAGAGACGCCGCCGCAGCGTCGGCAGAAGCGTCCGAGCGCGCGGCAGTGCGCGCCGAGGAGATAATCGGGCAGGACCTCGCGACAAAGGACTACGTCGCGGACGCCGTGTCCGCGCACGACGCCTCACCTGAGGCGCACGCGGATATCCGCGCGGAGCTTGAGAAAAAGGCGGACGAGGAGAGCGTCGCGAGCCGTCTCGCGGGCAAGGCCGGCAAGGACGAGCTCGAAGCGGCAAAGACCGCCGCCGAGACTGCGCTCTCCGAGCACAACGCGAGCGGCGAAGCGCACGGCGACATCCGTGACGAGCTCGCCGGCAAGGCCGACGATGCGGCGACCAAGAGCGCCCTCGCCGGCAAGGTAGACGCCGGCGTCTACGAGGCGGCGATGAAGAACAAAGCCGATCTGGTCGAGGGAAAGGTCAAGGCCGAACAGCTGCCCGAGATGAACTACGACGACAAGGGCGCCGCCGACGCCGTGGACGCGAAGCTCTCCGCGCACACGGAAAACGTCGAGAACCCGCACAAGGTCACGGCGGCGCAGGTACACGCCCGTCCCGATACATGGATGCCTACGGCTGCCGACGTTCACGCCCGGGCGGACACGTGGATGCCGTCTGCCGCAGACGTCGGCGCGGTGCCGGTGACGCGAAAGGTCAACGGACACGCGCTGTCGGAGGACGTCACGCTTGGGGCAAGTGATGTAAACGCCGTGCCGACGACGCGGAAGGTCAACGGACATGCGCTGTCGGAGGACGTCACGCTTGGGGCAGGCGACGTAAATGCTGTGCCGACGACGCGGAAAGTGAACGGCAAGGCGCTCGCAGCGGACGTCACCATCGGCGCGGGGGACATAGCGTTCGAGGACGGAGAGACCTTCCAGCAGAAGCTCGATAGCGGCGAGCTGAGAGGTCAGGACGGCAAGCCCGGAGCGGACGGCACCGGCGGCACACCGGGTAAGGACGGCGTGTCGCCGACGGTCAAGGTGAGCAAGGCGGACGGCGTCACGACTATCGAGATAACCGACGCCTCCGGCAAGCAGACCGCCACGATAAACGACGGCGCTCCGGGTAAGGACGGAGCGGCGGGCGCTCCCGGAAAGGACGGTGCTGCGGGAGCGCCGGGAGCAAACGGCACGAACGGCAAGGACGGCGTATCGCCGACGGTGGCGACGTCTGCGGTGAGCGGCGGCACGAAGGTCACGATCACGGACGCTTCCGGCGCGCACGAGTTTACGGTCAAGGACGGCGCAAAGGGTGCGAACGGTACGAACGGCACCAACGGCAAGGACGGCGCGCCGGGAGCGACAGGTCCAGCAGGCCCGAACACGGTGTCGACGACAACGACGACAAACATCACGGGGCTGCTGAAGGGCAACGGGTCGACAGTCGCGCAGGCGGCGGCGGGCACCGATTACCTCACGCCGTCGGGCGCTGACGGGAAGTACCTGATGCTTGCCGGTGGGACCATGACGGGTCAAATCGCCATGGGAAATCACAAGGTGTCGGGTGTGGCTGTGCCGACAGCGGATAGTGACGCGGCAACGAAGAAATATGTGGATGACAAGCTGGGTACGGCCGGGCTTACGTATTATTGCCTGGGGCTGACAGCGGGAAACAACAATACAAATTATATCAGCGTAAACAAGGCAGGCACGTCCGACGGCAGTAAAAGCAAGATCACATTAACGCTGGCGCAGAGCGGTACGGCAACCGGAATTTATGCAAATGCCCGCACGTACTGCTGCCCAGTAATGCTGCTCAGCAAAGCTGCCGGCGGGACTGTTTCGGCAGAGGAATACGGATATAATATAACTTATCTGTATAACGGGCAATTAAAAATAAAGCAAATCACAAAAGACGGCGATAGGACGATCGAAACACTTGGTAAAAATGAGGTGCTGACGGTATTGGCTGTTTATTAGGACCGCTCATGCCGATCGCCGCCGGTTTTCTCGAGATCGGAGGAAAACCGATGTGGATGGATGACGGGCGAAAAGCAGTACGGGAAAAAACAAAAACGGAAGGAGAAATGCGATATGCCGGGCAGTATCTTTGCGGCGGATATAGGGTTTCCGTCCTTTGAGGCGGGAGAGAGTACCGAACGGCGGCTCGACACGGTGACGAACTACCTCTATATGCTGCTCGAACAGCTTCGGTACACCCTTGCGAACATCGGCAGGGAAAACATCAACGATACGGCGTTTGCGGATATGTCGGAGGTAATAACGCATCCGCTGTCGATACGCATGGGAGACGCGGAGGGAAACATCTCGTCGCTTCAGCAGTGGGCAGGCGGGCTGGTGCTGACGGTGGAGAACGGCGAACGAAGCTCGTCCATCCGTCTCACCTCCGGAGACGTCACCATAAGCTCCGAGACCATACAGTTCAAGGGAATGGTGCTCTTTGAGGATCTCTCAGGCAGCGGCAGAACGGAGATAAACGGCGACAACATAACCACCGGGACCATCACCGGCAGGACGTTCCGCAGCGTCCTCGAACCGACGGGAGCGGTGAGCGGCGAGATAGAGATGTGCTACCTCAATCAGCGCCTCACCGCCGGAGGCATCCGCCTGGACGACAGAGGCGCGGGCACCGGGAGCGAGGCAAAGTACAGAATGTTCATCTATACCGCAAACGTCGGCAACATCGCGTTTGCGATGAAGCTCCAGAGCGCCGGCGGAGTGAGCATAGACTCGGGCGGCGTGCTGTACATGACGTCGGTGGAACGAACGACGATAAAAGCGTCGAGTATCCTGCTCTCCGGCAGAGTTGACATAACCGGCAGCCTCTACCTGAACGGCGAGCAGATAACGCCCGAGCCGCCGGCAGTCGACCGGCCGGCGGGTGCGTAGGAATGATTTTCCCTTTGCACACACGGGCGGAGGGAAGAAAGGAAGTGTTACAGTGTATCTTTTACAATGCGTAACGGCGTACACGGCGGCTCTGGCGCTCATGCGGAAGGAATGCGACTATGAGACGGCCTACGCGCTCGTGACGCTCAAACGGCTGCTCGAGCCGCATGTCGAGTTCTTCTGCGCGGAGGAGATGAAGCTCGTGCGCGAGTATGCCGAGCAGAACGCATCCGGCAGCCTGAAGCTCACGGAGGACGGAGGATTCGTGTTCCGCGACAAGGCGCTCGCGCCGGAATATACCCGCCGCCGCGCCGAGCTCGGCGCGGTGGAGGTGCGGGAGGAGTTCCCACGGTTCACGCTTCCGCGTCCGAAGTCGATACTTCCGGCGCATCTCGAGGCGCTGGACGCGTTCGTGAGCTTCGGGAGCGAAGAAAGCGCGGAAGAAAGCGGCGGCGTCCTCGCGGACGGAGGCGCGGCATGACCCCGGGGCTTCCGATAATTCCGAACACGGGCAGCCGACGCAGAGCCGTACAGACTCAGTTCGGCGGGTATGACAGGAGCGCGGGCGCTTCGGACGGGGCGATACGCGACATGACAAACATCTCCGGCGACAGCTGGCCGCTGCTTTCGCCGCGCGCGCCGAGGCACCGCCTGCGGACGCTCGAAACGCCGAACGGCGTGTACAGCGGGGACGGTTTTTTCCATGTTGACAGCACGGATTTTTACGCGGACGGGGTGCGGCGCGGGACAGTCACAGACACGAAAAAGAGGTTTGCGTCGCTCGGAGCGTATGTCGTCATCCTGCCGGACGGGGCGTACTACGACCGAGAGCGCGGCAGCTTCGGTAGCCTTGCCGCAAGCGCCTCCGGAAGTATGAGCGTGCTGGACGGGACTTACGCCGGAGAGCCCGCGAATGCGAACACGTTGTATATGTCCGGTGCGAACTGGCAGGAGAAGTTCCGTGCGGGGGACGCCGTGACGGTTAAGGGACTTCCGGGCGGCGAGGTCACGGCGGTCGTGCGCGAGATAGACGGCGACAGCCTCCGCTTCTACGACAACACGTTCGGTTCGACGTATTCCGGCGGCCTCACCGTCTCACGCGACCTGCCGGAGATGGACTTCATCTTCGAGAATGAGAACAGGCTGTGGGGCTGCAAGGGCGATACCATCTATGCGTCCAAGCTCGGGGACCCGTTCAACTGGAACGTGTTCGACGGCATCTCGACCGACAGCTACGCCGTCCGGGTCGGGAGCGCCGGGGACTTCACCGGCGCGTGCGCCTATCTGGGCTACCCGTGCTTTTTCAAGGAGGAGCAGGTCTATAAGGTCTACGGCGACCGTCCGTCGAACTTCCAGGTGATGGGCTCGGCGTCGCTCGGCGTGGCGGAGGGGAGCGGCGGAAGTCTCGCCGTCGCGGGCGAGACGCTCTATTACCTCTCCCGTGCGGGAATAGTCGCTTACAGCGGAGGGATGCCGAAAAGCGTCTCCGCGCCGTTCGGCGCGGAGCGCTTCCGAAACGCCAACGCCGGGAGCGACGGCACGAAGTACTACGTGTCGATGCAAAGCGAGGACAGCGGGAAGTATTCGCTCTTTGTGTTCGACACGCGGCTCGGGATGTGGTTCCGCGAGGACGACATAGAGGCGGTGGACTTCTGCACGCTTTACGGCGGGCTCTGCTTCCTCTCGGCGGACGGCGGTCTCTGGAGCGTGGGCGGCAGGGAGCTGCCGCGCGACGCGGTTCCGGAGGGCACGGTCCGCAGCTCGGCGGAGTTTGCGGACTTCACCTCGGGCGAGCCGAACAGAAAGGGCCTTATGAAGCTCATAGTCCGCATGGAGCTCGACGCGGGGAGCCGGGTGACGGTGTCGATGCTCGACAGTCCGGACGGCGAGTGGCAAAGGGCGGCGGAGCTCACGGCGGAGGGGAAGCGCAGCTTCGTTATACCGCTCGTGCCGAGGAGAGCCGACAGCTTCCGCATTCGCTTCGAGGCGGAGGGCGGGTACAGGCTGCACTCGCTCGTGCGGGAGTTCTATGTCGGAAGCGAGCTGTAACCGCCGGACGCCGCTTCCCGGCCGGCGCGGGGTGGACGGTCCGCCCGCGCGCCATCGACTATTTTAACGGAAAGGAGACCCCGAAGCGGCGTACTGCCGATTCGGGGCGGGAGAAAAATGTACACATACGAGGATTTTCTGAATGCCGCACGCGGGGCCGGGCTCTATGACAGCTTTTCGGAGGCCGACCTGCGGCTCGCACAGCAGAACGCGGATGTCGGGATGGGACTGCTCCGCTACAAGCAGGACTACGACTCCGCCACGACGGACGAGGCGAGGACGCTTGCACATCTCGGCGCGGAGCGCCTGCGCGCGTGGAACGGCAGCTACAGCGGAGGAGCGGACGGCAGCGAGTACAATCCGTTCGGCACGGCCGGCTTTGCCGGCGGGAGCGCCGGGTCGTTCGTCTCTGCGCCGGCGGCGCCGTCCGGCTTCAGTTATGACGCGGAGAGTGACCCGGTCTACCGGAGCTTCCGCAAGCAGTATATCCGTGAGGGACGCCGCGCCTCCGAGGACGCGCTCGGCATAGCGAGCGCGGCGAGCGGCGGAATACCGTCCTCCTACGCGGTGTCCGCCGCGTCGCAGGCGGGAAACTACTACGCTTCACAGCTCGCGGACAGGGTGCCGGAGCTGGAGCGGCAGGCATACGACCGCTATCTCGACGACTACAAACAGTACCTTGACGGGTATCAGCGCTACCTCGACGGGCTCACGAAGCTCGGGAGCGGCAAGTGAGCGGAGGGGAGACCGGGTTGGATCCGAATCTCGAAAGGCGCATTACGGAGATAGAGTCGCGCTCGCGGGGCAACGCGAGGCGCCTCGACAAGCTCGAAGAGCTCACCGAGACCATCAACCGGCTCGCCATATCGGTCGAGCGGATGGCGACAAAGCAGAGCGACATGGCCGACTCGATGACTAAACTCGACGGGAAGGTCACCGCTATAGAGTCACGGCCCGCGAGGCGCTGGGAGACGGTGGCGGACAAGGTCATTACCGTCGTCGCGGCGGCGATAGTGGGCTTAGTTCTCGCGCGGCTCGGGCTTGCATAGGTGTGCCCCTTGTGCCTGGTTGTCCGCGTTGTCGGGCTTTGCTTTTGCGCGGCTCGAGCTTGCATAGGGGGAGAAGGGAAGCGGGACGGGCTCCGTCCCGCTTCCCGCGCCAAAGAGCGCGGGGAGACGCCGCTGCGGCGGGAGAGCGCAGGGACGCGCGGACGTCCGGCGGCGCGGCGAGAACTTTTTCGTTTTCACCCCTTGACAATTTCCCGGCTATGGATTACAATACTATCTGTGTTTCGGCTGTGGAGAAGTACTCAAGAGGCCGAAGAGGCGCCCCTGCTAAGGGCGTAGGGTGGGAAACTGCCGCGAGGGTTCAAATCCCTCCTTCTCCGCCAAAAATCGGCAAGGCTCAAAAGAGCCTTGCCGATTTCTGTTCGCGGGAAACATTTTGCGGGCTTTGCCCGCAAAATGTTTCCCGCGAAACCGTTTGCCAGAGCTTCGCTCTGGCAAACGGAGAACGCTCCGCTTCGCGCCTCGACGGCTTCGCCGTCTTCGACGCACGCTCCGCGAGAGGTATTTTCGGCAACGTACACGCCGCCGCCGAAAATGGATTAAACTTTATTCGCCGCCTTTGGCGGTGAACCCTGCGAGGCCGTTCCGCGCCTGTTCGCGCAGTTAAAGTTGCTTGCCATAGGCAAGCAACTTTGCGGAGCCCCGATTCATTCGGGGTGAGCATTTTAATCGGAAGGGCTCCCAAACGGCGAAAAGCGCCGTTTGGAATTTAGCGAACTCTGCGAGGCTTTTCACTTCTTCACTTTTCGCTCTTACTTCTTAACTGCCCTTATCCGGGAAACCGTTTTCAAATATTTTTGCTAAAAATGTGAAATTTCCCCTTTTCTTTTTGCCGCTTTATGATATAATATTGGCATAACAGCGCTATACCTATTTAAAATACGCGATGTGCGGAGCTTCCCCGGCCTCCGTGCTGCGCGGCAATGAAGAAAATTTGGGAGGAAAGCACATGACAAAGTATGTTTATCTGTTCTCCGAGGGCAACGGCTCGATGCGTGAGCTGCTCGGCGGCAAGGGCGCGAACCTTGCCGAGATGACCAATCTCGGTCTCCCCGTCCCGCAGGGCTTCACCATCACCACCGAGGCCTGCACCCGTTACTATGAGGACGGCAAGCGCATCGGTCCCGACATCGAGGCGCAGATACTCGAGTACATCGAAAAGATGGAGGGCATCACCGGCAAGAAGTTCGGCGACCTCAACAACCCACTCCTAGTCTCGGTCCGTTCCGGCGCGCGCGCTTCGATGCCCGGAATGATGGACACCATCCTCAACCTCGGCCTCAACGAAGAGGTCGTGGAGGTCATGGCAAAGAAGTCGAACAACCCCCGCTGGGCGTGGGACTGCTACCGCCGCTTCATCCAGATGTACTCCGACGTCGTCATGGAGGTCGGCAAGAAGTACTTTGAGCAGCTTATCGACGCGATGAAGGAAGCCCGCGGCGTCAAGCAGGACGTCGAGCTCACTGCCGACGACCTCAAGGAGCTTGCCTCGCAGTTCAAGGCCGAGTACAAGGCAAAGCTCGGCGAGGACTTCCCGACCGACCCGAAGGAGCAGCTGATGGGCGCGATAAAGGCGGTCTTCCGCTCGTGGGACAATCCGCGTGCGAACGTCTACCGCCGCGACAATGACATCCCGTACTCCTGGGGCACCGCCGTCAACGTGCAGGAGATGGTCTTCGGCAATATGGGCGACACGTCCGGAAGCGGCGTCGCGTTCACCCGCAACCCCGCCACCGGCGAAAAGGCGCTCTTCGGCGAGTTCCTCACTAACGCTCAGGGCGAGGACGTCGTCGCGGGCATACGCACCCCGAACCCGATAGCCGACCTCGAGACCACCCTTCCCGAGTGCTACAAGGAGTTCGTCAAGATCTGCAACATACTTGAGAGCCACTATCACGACATGCAGGACATGGAGTTCACCATTGAGGACGGAAAGCTCTTCATGCTCCAGACCCGCAACGGCAAGCGCACCGCCGCCGCCGCGCTCAAGATAGCCTGCGCCCTCGTTGACGAGGGGATGATAGACGAGAAGCAGGCGGTCCTCATGATAGAGCCGCGCACTCTCGACACTCTTCTTCACCCGCAGTTCGACGCGGCGGCCATCGCCAAGAGCGAGCCGCTTGCGCGCGCCCTCGCCGCCTCCCCCGGAGCCGCGAGCGGCAAGATAGTCTTCACCGCCGAGGACGCCAAGGCATGGGCGGCTCGCGGTGAGAAGGTCGTTCTCGTCCGTCTCGAGACCTCTCCGGAGGACATCGAGGGCATGAAGGCCGCGCAGGGCATACTCACCGTCCGCGGCGGTATGACCTCCCACGCCGCCGTCGTCGCGCGCGGCATGGGCGCCTGCTGCGTCTCCGGCTGCAGCGACATAGTCATGGACGAGGAGAACAAGACCTTCGTCCTCGCGGGCAGGACCTTCCATGAGGGCGACCCGATATCCATCGACGGTACGACCGGCTGCGTCTACGCCGGTCTCATCCCGACGGTCGACGCCACCATCGCCGGCGAGTTCGACCGCGTCATGCAGTGGGCGGACAAGTACCGCAAGCTGCAGGTCCGCACCAATGCCGACACGCCGGCGGACGCGAAGAAGGCCCGCAGCTTCGGCGCGCAAGGCATCGGCCTCTGCCGCACCGAGCACATGTTCTTCGAGGCCGACCGTATCGCCGCCATCCGCGAGATGATCTGCTCGGACACTCCCGAGGAGCGCGAGGCCGCGCTTGCAAAGATCGAGCCGATGCAGCAGGGCGACTTCGAGGCTATCTATGAGGCGATGGAGGGCTATCCCGTCACCATTCGCTTCCTCGACCCGCCGCTGCACGAGTTCGTGCCGACTGAGGAGGCTGACATAGAGCTGCTCGCAAAGACCCAGGGCAAGTCCGTGGCGGACATCAAGGCGATAATCAACGGACTGCACGAGTTCAACCCGATGATGGGTCACCGCGGCTGCCGTCTCGCCGTCACCTATCCGGAGATAGCGAAGATGCAGACCACCGCCGTGATAAAGGCCGCGCTCAACGTCCAGGCCAAGCACCCGGATTGGGACGTCGTGCCCGAGATAATGATCCCGCTCGTAGGCGAGGTCAAGGAGCTCGCGTTTGTCAAGAAGCAGGTTACCGAGACCGCCGACAAGATAATCGCCGAGGCCGGCAGCAATATGCACTACAAGGTCGGCACGATGATAGAAATTCCGCGCGCCGCCATTACCGCCGACGAGATTGCGAAGGAGGCCGAGTTCTTCAGCTTCGGCACGAACGACCTCACGCAGATGACCTTCGGCTTCAGCCGTGACGACGCCGGAAAGTTCCTCGGCGCGTACTACGACAACAAGATCTACGAGAGCGACCCGTTCGCCCGCCTCGACCAGACCGGCGTCGGCCGTCTTATCCAGACCGCCGCGGACCTCGGCCGCAAGACCCGCCCGGACATCAAGCTCGGCATCTGCGGCGAGCACGGCGGCGACCCGTCGAGCGTCGAGTTCTGCCACAAGGTCGGCCTGACCTACGTCAGCTGCTCGCCGTTCCGTGTGCCGATAGCGCGCCTCTCCGCCGCGCAGGCCGCGCTCAAGAATGCGTAAGACGAATCTGTCACATCACAACAAACAGGAGCGCCGAACCCTTTGGGTTCGGCGCTCTTTTGCATTCCCGCCTTCCCGACAACGTAAAATTTTGAAATTTTTCAAAAAAGCTGTCCCTAAATCGTGGCGTGCGGACATATAGGGATGAGATCGGAAAATCGAAGGGGAGGTATCCGAAATGAAAAGGAAAATGCTTGCGGCAGCAATGGCGGCGCTTCTGCTTACGCTCATGGTCTCGTGTTCACCTCGCCCGGAGGAGGAAGCGGCCTATGGCTTTCCGGAGCCGGTGACGCTTGAGCTGTCCGGCAGGGACGCGGACAGGTTCGAGATGAAGTATCTCGGTTTATATGTAGACGGAGTGGGCGCCGCAGACCCCGCGCTGCGCTTCGACATACGCTCGCTTGACGGAAACCCCTACACGTTCGGCGTTCAGCACTGCAGAAACGGCGTGTTTGGCTCTGCATTGGACTATGAGCTCGCCGAGGAAGGAGTCCTTGTCGGCACGGACAGCGGACAGGGGTACATCTTTTACGGTCAGGTGTTCCGTGAGGGAGAGAGCGAAGCTTTTGACAACGTATACGGCGCAGGGTCGTCGGATTCCTTTATTCTTCCAAAGGAGTCGGATGAGAGCGGTACAAAGCTGCTGAAGTTCCCGTACTGCGAGCCGGGGCGCTATACCGTGACCTTCTATGCCCGCGAATATGTCCCAAACGAAAACAGCGACGGGGCAGGCGGTTCGGGCAGCAGCGGCGACGGATTCTACGAGTTCGGCTTTGAGTTTGAGGTCCCCGAACTGCCGGATAAGCCGCTTGAAAAGATGCTTGTAAGCATGTGGGAGGCGAATACCGGAGAGGGCGAGCCGGTCGCGCTGCTATGTGCTCTGCTGTACGCACCTGACGGTATCCGATATATGCAGGAGGACACAATGCGCTTCGAGCGCTTTGACCCGGAGAGCCGTAAGTACGTTCCGGCGGTCGATATCTGTGCGGAGGATGACAGGTGGCGCTTTGCGGGCGGGACGGTCAGATATATGTTCCCGAACGGCAGAACGCCTGTACCGTGGTCAGAGGCTGCGGAGCGGGAGACGGAAAATGCGAATGGCGAGGGCGCGCTTTTGTTTGTGGAGACGCCGCCGGTCTTCCTGCGCGGCTGGAACACGACCGATCTTTACCGCTTTTCGGTGGACTTTGCGGAGCAGCCGGACGGCTCAGGAAAGGCATATACCTGTTCGATACCGCTGGACTTCTCGGGGTACGACGGAGAGCTGCCCGCCGACTTCGGATACGCCGACGAGACGATATATATCGGCTCGGGCGGCTCGCCGACCCTGCCGGATGGCTTGGGGGACAGCCATGTGGAGGTAAAGTCATTCGGGTATGACTACGGAATCATCGGCGGCGCCGAGGGCGCGCTGAAGGTCGTAGTGGAGAGCGATATCCCGCTCTACGTCACGAACGGTGAGCTCGTAAGAGGAGAGAGGGTGCCGAACGAGGTCTGCAGATTCACACAAATAAATGCGGACGGCAGCGAGACCGACTGCGGCTTCGGTTGGTCCTACACCGCACTCCCCGATTCCAGAGATGCGCCGTATCTCACCCCCGGTAAGGAGGAGACGCTTCTCTTTGGGTTCCGCTTCGCGCCGGAGGCGGGGGAGGAGTACCGCATTACCGTCTTCCTGCGGGACGTGGGGGAGGCGCTGCACACGCTGTCGATCAGATTCAGGGTGCCCGTAAGGTCATCCCGACTGTTTGACCTTCTGTCGGTATACACCGAGGAGCTTTCCGGGGAGGAAGGAACGATCTCCGTACAGCCGCTGATACGCTCCAACTTCAAAAAGGAGATGTACGCGTTCGACGCGAAGCTGGAGCTTCTGACGGACGGACAGTGGACCGAAGTACCGAACGGATGTGAGAATTTACAGGTAGATGATATAGAGTACGTTGACTTTTACAGCAACAGGTGGCAGTGGTCAAATGAGCTGAAGTGTGTTTTTGTAAACTGCCGATTCCCGGACAGGTCGGCCGACTACCGCCTCACCGTCAGTTTCACGGACAGGTGGTACGGCGGCGAGACATACACGCTCACGCTGAAGCTTCGGTTTGACGGCTGACGTGTCCGCAACAACAATTCCCGCAAAATAAAATGAACAGCAACGAACTAAAAAACAGCGGAGCAGCTTACGAAGGAGGTACTTACAATGAAGAAGAAAATAGTCGCCGTCGCGCTCGTCATAGCCGTGTTCGCCTCGCTTGCCGCGGCGGAGGTGTTCGTTCTCCGAGCGCGCGACCTGAACCCGGATTTCGGGCTCGTGGAGGAGAAGTACACGATAAAACAGGGCGAGTGCTACCCAAAGACGCCGGTGATATGCACCGGCGACACGGACAAGCTCAACGTGTTTGCCGTGTCAAATGTGGGGCGTAACTCTCGGGACGGAATGACGCTGTGGTACGAATGCGGAGATATGGACGTCGCCTTTACCGACTGCCGGTATGTGGACGGCAGCGAGATCCTGCCGTACAGCGAAGGCGGAATGGGTACGGTAGAACGCCGCGAGGGTTCGGAGTGGAAGGACGTCGGGCTGCTCTACGACAATAATGCGTATACTCAGGAGGGCGGCAGAGCGCCGTTTTGGGTAGGATACGAGGGCAGGAGCGGTTGGACCTGCGTTTACGTGCCGACAGACGAGCCGGGGCGCTACCGCATCACGGTGAACTTCCGTGAGTGCCTGAGTACGGAGTACTTCGATTATGCCACGGGGGAGGAGCTCTATGCCGTGACGTTCGAGTACACCGTTCCCTGTACGAGTAAGCCGTTCGACCTTGCTCACTTTGCGATAAGGGGCGACGCCCCGAAATACTACTTCGGGCTCGGGATAAGAGCAAACTGCGGCGAGCGGCTGTGGCTCGACCGCGCTGCGACGACGCTGGAGGTGCGCGAAGGCGGCGAGTGGCTCGACATGACCGAGCAGGCAGGGTGCGGTATGGACCCGGACAGTCCGGACCGCTATTTCGAGGGCTACGGTTCGGATGCCGAGCTCTTTGTGGGGGCAGCAACCGTTGCTGTCTTGGATAAAGAGAAAGAGTACCGATTGCACCTCACATTTGTCACGGCGGCGGACGGCTCGGGCGAGCGGTACGTCCTCACGATACCCTTCGACTTCGCAAAGTGGACGCCTCCCGAATGAGCTCCCCAAAGAAACAAAAGAACACCGGCCCGAACATCGGGTCGGTGTTCTTATTATGCGTGTTTGCGGGGCTTTTCGTACTCAGCCGGCTACTGCCGTGGTGTTCTCGAGGAACTTCTTTATCTCGCCCACGCCCTTGTACTTCGTGACGCCGTCGCCGCTGTCTATGACGAGCGTCGGAGCCTGCATGATGCTGTACTTGCGGCAGAGGTCGGCGTTCTTCTCGGCGAGTTTTTCCTCGTACCTGAAGCCGGCGTCTGCGAGCAGTTCACGCGCCGTCGGGCAGTTCGGGCAGGTGGCGGTGGTGAAGAGGTAAGCGGTGGGCTCGCTCTTCGCCTTGTCGTAGGCGGTGCCGATGCGGTAGGTCTTGCGTTCCTTGTACTCCTGGGTCTTGCCGTCGTTCCAGTTCTGGACCGGGCGGTAGTATCCGGTGATGCGGCTGTAGACCTCGGCGGGCTTGCCGCAGTGCGGACAAGTGAACTGCTCGCCGGTGAGGTAGCCGTGCTCCTTGCATATCGAGTAGGTCGGGGACATGGTGTAGTAGGGGAGCTTGTAGTTCTCAGCTATCTTGCGGACGAGGTTCGCGGCGGCCTTCCAGTCGGGCAGCTTCTCGCCGAGGAAAGCGTGGAAGACGGTGCCGGAGGTGTAGAGGGTCTGGAGCTCGTCCTGAATGTCGAGCGCGGAGAAGATGTCATCGGTGAAGCCGACCGGCAGGTGCGAGCTGTTGGTGTAGTACGGAGCGCCGCTCATGTCGCCTGCGGTGATGATGTCGGGATAGCGCTCAACGTCGTGCTTGGCAAGGCGGTACGCGGTGGACTCCGCCGGGGTGGCCTCGAGGTTGTAGAGGTCGCCGTACTGCTCCTGATAGTCGGAAAGACGCTCACGCATGTGGTTGAGGACTTCTTTTGTGAACTCCTGCGCGTCCTCATGGGTGAGGTCTTCGCGCAGCCAGCAGGCGTTGAGGCAGGCTTCGTTCATGCCGACGAGACCTATCGTCGAGAAGTGGTTGTTGAAGGTGCCGAGGTAGTGCTTGGTGTAGGGATAGAGGCCGTTCTCCATGAGTGTGGTGATGACCTTGCGCTTTATCGAGAGCGAGCGCGCGGAGAGATCCATCATGTGGTCGAGGCGCTCATAGAACTCTTCCTTCGTCTTGGAGAGGTAAGCGATCCTCGGCATATTTATCGTCACGACGCCGACCGAGCCGGTGCTCTCACCAGAGCCGAAGAAGCCGCCGCTCTTCTTGCGGAGCTCGCGGAGGTCGAGGCGGAGACGGCAGCACATCGAGCGGACGTCAGACGGCTCCATGTCGCTGTTGATGTAGTTAGAGAAGTAGGGAGTGCCGTACTTCGCGGTCATCTCAAAGAGGAGCTTGTTGTTCTCGGTCTCCGACCAGTCGAAGTCGCGGGTGATGGAGTAGGTGGGTATCGGATACTGGAAGCCGCGTCCGTTCGCGTCGCCCTCGATCATTATCTCGATGAACGCCTTGTTGACCATGTCCATCTCGGCCTTGCAGTCCTTGTAGCAGAAGTCCATCTCCTTGCCGCCGACGATGCAGGGCAGGTCGGCGAGGTCGGCCGGAACGGTCCAGTCGAGGGTGATGTTGGAGAACGGAGCCTGCGTGCCCCAGCGGGACGGAGTGTTCACGCCGTACACGAAGGACTGGATGCACTGCTTGACTTCCTTGTAGGAGAGGTTGTCGACCTTCACAAACGGAGCGAGATAGGTGTCAAAGCTGGAGAACGCCTGAGCGCCCGCCCACTCGTTCTGCATGATGCCGAGGAAGTTGACCATCTGGTTGCAGAGGGTGGAGAGGTGGCTTGCGGGGGAGGAGGTTATCTTTCCGGGGATGCCGCCGAGACCCTCCTGGATGAGCTGCTTGAGGCTCCAGCCAGCGCAGTAGCCGGTGAGCATCGAGAGGTCATGCAGGTGGATGTCCGCGTTGCGGTGGGCGTTTGCTATCTCCTCGTCATAGACCTCGGAGAGCCAGTAGTTTGCGGTGATGGCGCCCGAGTTCGAGAGGATGAGGCCGCCGACGGAGTAGGTGACGGTGCTGTTCTCCTTGACGCGCCAGTCGTTTATCTTGAGGTAGTTGTCGACTGTCTTCTTATAGTCGAGGGCGGTCTCGTTCACGGCGCGGAGCTTCTCGCGCTGCTTGCGGTAGAGTATGTACGCCTTCGCGACCGTTTCGTATCCGCCGCGCGAAAGGACGCTCTCAACGCTGTCCTGAATGTCCTCGATGCCGACGATGCCGTCATGGACCTTGCCGGCGAAGTCCGCCGTGCTCTTGAGAGCGAGGAAGTCTATGACGCTGTCGTCATAGTTCGTCTCGGTCGCCTCGAACGCCTTGGTGATGGCGGCCGCTATCTTGCTGATGTCGAAATCGACTATCCGTCCGTCGCGCTTAGCTACCTTATACATGATCCCTATCTCCTTTAGCTTCCTTGATTTTATATGGCGGTATGCGGCTTTGCCGCTCCGTTTTTTCCCGCGTTGAGCATATACTACCACATCCAAAGTCCGATGTCAATAGCAAATCACAGTATTTAGAAAAAATTTTTAGTGTCGACCCCTACATCTTGTGTTTTGCCCTTTTTCACAGGTCGGACGGCGGCACCTGCGGAAAACCCGCGCAGGACGGCGAAAATAATTCGGCGGCGCATATGAGGACGCAAAAACCGACGCTTTCCTCGTTCCGAAGCGCCGGGCGCTCCGAACCGTCAGTCCACGCCGCGAAGCTGTGCTGCGGGGACGTGCTTCCGCGCCGCCCGAAGCATGACCTCGAGCTCGAGGCGGTTGTAGGCGCTGAAGCTTCCGCCGAGTATGTCACCCTCGTTGCGGAAGCACTGGAGGTAGTATTCCTTCGCGCCTTTGATGAACTCCGCCGCGCCCTCTATGTCGCGCTCGCTGTGCAGCTCGCGCACGACCGTCGTGCGGAACTCGTAGTCGACCGTGCCCGAGAGGAGCATGTCGACGCTCTCGCGTATCGCACCCATGTCTACGTTGCGGACGCCGCAGACCGCGCCGTACCGCTCGGGCGAGGACTTGATGTCCATCGCAACGCGGTCGACCGCGCCCGCCTCGATGGCTTTCCTCAGCACTTCGGGGCGGGAACCGTTGGTGTCCAGCTTCACAAGGAAGCCGCGCTCCTTTATTTTAAGAAGGAAGTCCACAAGCCCCGGCTGAAGGGTGGGCTCGCCGCCGGTCACGCAGACGCCGTCGAGCAGGCCGTGGCGTTTCTCGAGAAAGGCGAATATGTCCTCCTCGAGTATCTGGGGCTGGTCCTCGGTGCGGAGGACAAGCGAGGTGTTGTAGCAGAACGGACAGCGGAAGTTGCAGCCGCCGGTGAACACCGTGCAGGCGGCGCGTCCGGGAAAGTCGAGCAGTGTGAGCTTTTGCAGTCCGTTTATCAGCATATTGCGTTCCTCCTCAATATAGAGCGGTGTCAAGACGTATTATAACATATATGTTGTGGTCAGGCAAGAGAATTTCGCGGAGGATCACGCGGGCAAAGCCCACACCTATCGAGCGGGGAAGCCCCGCGGGAATCTGCGGGGCGACCCCCGCGTCCCTGAGTGAGGCTGAGCCTCACCGGTACTTTGCGGGGATTGCATCCCCACCCCTCTAGCGGGGCAGACCCCGCAGGAATCTGCGGGGGCGACCCCCGCGTCCCTGGTAGAGCGGAGCTCTACCGACACCATGCGGGGATTGCATCCCCGCACCCTGCGTTACTTTTTGCTTGTGCAAAAAGTAACCAAAAAGCACACAAAGGGGAGAAAACAAAGTTTTCTCCCCTTTGTACCCCTCTTTCCTTTGACCGGAAAGTTTCTGCCACGCGGGACGTCCGTCCGTAGCTTAGTACAAACTTCCCCGCTCATACTTTCACCCAGAACCGAAAGTTCCGTTTTCTTGGGATGGTGTCTGCATTACGCTTATAGTGTGAGCGTAGGACCGGACTTTTGTATCTACTACGCAGGAACTGTTCGATGTTGTCGACCGCCTAGGGAAAGTCGGATAGAAACTCACCCGGTCGGACGACAGATTTGTTTGATACAGTGTGTCGTACTGCTATGTGGGTTGCGGTTGTGTGTCGTATTCAGGAGAGGGATGATTAAGGGAGAGGGCGAAGCCCTCTCCCTTAAGCGCGCTTTTTGGCTACTTTTTACGCGAGCAAAAATGTAGCGCGTGCGTGCTCGAACCTTTTCCGCATAGATACATTCTACAGCACGCACTAGCATTGTCCGCTTCGCGGACAATGCCCAACACTTTCTTCACGAAACCGTGCGGGGCGGCACAGCCCCGCTAGATGGTGTGCGGACAGATAACCTCTTGCTTTTGTTTATAGTTGTGGTATATTTATAACAGAAGGTATGTTAAGCGGAGAAAAAACGTCCAAGCTCCATACATTATCAAAGGGGAGGCGCAAAATGTGAACAGAGCAAAAGCTCGCAAAGTATGCGCGTGGCTGGCGGCGTTACTTGTCGTTTTTGCGGTTTCATTCTGCTTTTTTTCGTCCCGCTCCGCCTAAACCCGTGCTTTCTTCCCTGAGCGATAAAGAGTTAATAGCGGTACTGGCAGGGTATGGGTTTGACATGGGTGGATTTGATGTCGAGCCTCTGAGACGTGAGCTCGGGAAGATCGAAGCAGATCCCGATACGCATAGTTTTTATTCACAACAGGAGAGACCTTTATGAGTTCGCAGAATCTCTGAAGCAAGCCGTCAGAGCCTACACGGCATCGCGGAATGATAACGCGACGCCCCTGCGCGGCAGCCGATATAAAGAATGAGCCGGCGGCAGGTCGGATAACTACAACAAAAGGACTTTCCGAAAAGGGAAGCGCGGACAACCGTCCGCGCTTCCTAAAAATCAGCATACAAGTTCCTGCTATTTATCATGTTTGTCGGGTATACTCTTTATGTATTTACATTGAGGATAATTAGAACACCCTAAGAATCTCGTACCTTTGCGGTCACCTTTAGAAACAACGCGCACAACAAGTTTTCCACCACAACGGGGGCAAGTTTCCTCAATGCTTTGCCGTTCGGCCGCAGAGGATACGGAGCGTGAAGCGAGATGTGTAATTTGATTAATATTATTAATGTGCGCTGTTTTTTGGGCCTCGTTAATTTGAGTGAGCGGGTACAACGATGCAAATAATTCATCAATTTGTTCTGTTGACAATTGCGTACCTGATTTTGCAACGTTCTGCTGAATCATAGCGAAAAGATTATATCGATTGACGACTTTATGATTATCGCTGGTTAAGGTGATACTCTTCAAGGTGCAACGGTCGCTAAAGACAATGTAAGAAAAGAAGGGCAACTGCTGATTATGAAGAAATGTTTGAAGCCATTTTATATGTCCTTTATTTTGCAAAATTGGATTATAAAAACGACTTTTTTGAGTTCGCTTTCGGCCAACAGGCAGCGTTTGCGTCCAATATGACTGAGATTCGGTTCCAAAAATCCATCCGCTATAGTTTTTGGACTCAAATACATATATACCGGATTCGTGCAAAAGGACAATATCCAATTCAGTGGTTTCGCCGTTTCCCTTTGGAATATATAAGTTAAATAGATATCGTGCGTACCCGTTTAGCGCTGTTAAGCACTTATAAGTATAATATTCTCCCAGCCGACCTTTGTCATGCAGTACACTTATATATGAAAGATGAGTTTGCCGATAATAATCCGTTTTTTCGTATTGTTTTTTTCGAATTATACCAATAAATATAGCAACAATAAGCGGAGGAAGAAGAAAGAGCAGTAAGATTAAAAGAGTTTCCACTATACTTCACTCCTATACTTAATCCGACATTTAGAATACAAAAAGCATGTAAGGCACAATTCCTTTAGACAAAAGCTCTGTCAGACAAATGCGATGTTTAACGGATGATTGGTTGTCAACAATGCAAGATGCGGAACCTCCGATATGCTTGCAATTATAACGTAAAACGGGAAGCGACATTGTCCACGCTTCCCGTTTAGCTTGTGCTTTTTTCTTACTGCTCGCCGTTCTCCGCGTCTATCTTGGCGTACTCGTCGGCGATGAAGGCTTCAAGCCCCTCGAGCGCGTCGAGCAGCTCGCTTGCCGCCATGTCCGCCGACGCCATGAGGGCGAGGATGTTTGCGGCGGTCTCGAGCATCTCGTCCTCGACGAGACGTCCGAACTCCGAGTGAACGGGTATGTCGTCTCCGTCGCGGTAGAACGAGACCTCGTCCGGTATGCCGTTGCCGTCGTTGTCGGCAAGGTAGAAGTTGAACTCGCCGTTGCCGGTGAGGTCGACCGCGATGGCGTCGATGTCGCCGTCACGGTTGACGTCCATAAGTCCGATGTCCGGGCTCCTGTCTCCGTCGAGGTCCAGAAGGATCTCGCTGCGGCCCGAGCGGACGAGAAGTCCGCGAAGGTCCTTGTCTCTCGAGAGAGCCGTCTTGAGCTGTCTTAAAGTTCCCATGAAAATTGCTCCTTCCGATATTTTGATTGCGGCGGGACTGTGCCCCTCCGCGCCGGGGTAAACTGAGAAGATGAGCAAGCCTGTAAGCCGGGTTCTGTCCAAGGGACGCCGAAGCGTCCCCGTGACGGTCATCTGTCTCGAACGGCGGTCGCCCGCCGCCTCATGCCATCTTTCCGGGGTAGCCGGGCCGGTTCAAGCCCCCGATTCGATGTTGCTCCGGATAGAGTTTACAGCGCCCCGACGTCACCGCCGGGGCGGGTGAGCTCTTGCCTCGCCTTTCCACCCTTACTCGTCGGAACAAGCTGCGCTGCCATCGCTTCGCCGCGCCGTGTTCCACAGCCGCGGCAAAGCTCAAGCGCTCCGCTGTTCCTCCTCGCCCCACAAAATCTGCGATTTTGCGGGGACCCCGGGTGTCGGAACAAGCTGCGCTGCCATCGCTTCGCCGCGCTGCGTAACCGCCTCGCGGCAAAGCTCAAGCGCTCCGCTGTTCCTCCTCGCCCCGCAAAATCTGCGATTTTGCAGGGACCCCGGGAGTCGGTCAAGCGGCGCCTGACAACGCCGCTTGCTCCGACGAGCGGTATATCTCTGTTGCACTTGTCCTGGGGTCGCCCCCGGCGGACGTTATCCGCTATCCTGCCCTGCGGAGCCCGGACTTTCCTCACGGTTTCCCGCGCGACCGTCCGGCTTGCTCAATGGAAATGATAGCATAAAAAAAGCCGGAGGTCAAGGCTTGCATTCGCGCATACGGGGGTATACAATGTAAAAGAATACCGGCGCGGGCGCGCGCCGGTTCCGCACCATATAATAAAGCGACTTATCTGCCGATTTTGAGGTAATCACACCGCGAAGCGCGGGATGGGAGAGATAACTTTGAATTATTCCGATTTTCTTGAGAGGCATCGGGGGAAGAAGACTGCCGTGTGCGGCGTGGGCGTTTCCAACCTCCCGCTGATACGCCTGCTCCGCGCGCACGGCTTTGAGGTCGAGGCGCGCGACCGCAAGAGCGCGGAAGCGCTCGGCGAGGCGGGGCGGGAGCTTCAGCGCCTCGGCGTCCC
The DNA here is from genome assembly GCA_947631015.1 of uncultured Clostridia bacterium. GTDB lineage: Bacteria > Bacillota > Clostridia > Oscillospirales > JAAYOS01 > CANRIN01. The sequence goes on along the minus strand of CANRJS010000004.1, from coordinate 5,003 downwards.
GCTCGTGAGCGGAGACGGATACCTCGACGGTATAGACGCGGACTTCATCTACCGCTCGCCGGGGATACGCCCGGACATGCCAGGCTTCCTCGAGGCGGCGGCGCGCGGAGCGGTGCTCACAAGCGAGATGGAGGCGTTCTTCGAGGTCTGTCCCGCGCGGATAATCGCCGTCACCGGCTCGGAGGGCAAGACCACGACCTCGACCGTCACCGCGCGGATACTCGAACGCGCGGGGCGGCGCGTCTTCCTCGGCGGCAACATCGGCACGCCGCTTCTCGACCGCGTGCCTGAGATGACGGAGGGGGACGTCTGCGTCGTGGAGCTTTCGAGCTTCCAGCTCATGACCATGACGCGGTGCGCGGATACGGCGATAGTCACAAACGTCACCCCGAACCACCTCGACGTCCACCGCTCAATGGATGAGTACATTGAAGCAAAGAAGCGAGTGTTCCTCGCCCAGACGAAGAACGACCGGGTCGTGCTGAACCTCGATAACGAGATAACCCGCAGCTTTGCGGACGAGGCCGCGGGCGAGGTGAAGTTCTTCTCGCTCAAGCGTCCGGTGGAAAACGGGGCATACTTTGACGGGGAGTGGCTCGTCTCGGTGTCGCACGGCGCGGAGCGGAAGGTCGTGCGCGCGGAGGAGGTTCGCGTTCCGGGAATGCACAACGTTGCAAACTACCTCGCGGCGATATGCGCCCTTGACGGCGAGGTCGACCTGTCCGCCGTCGCGGACGAGGCGCGGGTGTTCGGCGGCGTGGAGCACAGGATAGAGTTCGTGCGCGAGCTGCACGGCGTCCGCTACTACAACGACTCGATAGCCTCGAGCCCCACCCGCACGATAGCGGGACTGCGCTCCTTTAAGGAAAAGGTCGTGCTCATCGCCGGCGGCTACGACAAGCACATCCCGTTCGAACCGCTCGCGCGGGAGCTGCCGGAGCACGTCGCGGCGCTCGTACTCGTCGGCGCGACGGCGGACAAGATAGAGACCGCCGCGCGCGCGGTAGGGGGCTGTCCGCCGATAGTCCGCGCAGAGAGCTTTGAGGACGCCGTCCTCAAGGCGAAGTCGCTTGCGGAGCCGCGCGGCGTTGTACTGCTGAGCCCCGCGTGCGCGAGCTTTGACCTCTTCCGCAACTTCGAGGAGCGCGGGAACCTCTTCAAGAGCATCGTCTGCGGTCTCGGGTGAGCGGAGACGTGAAAAGTCATACATTTTTAATAATATTTATTCTTCCGAAATCTTGCCATCGTTTCCGTTTTGATGTAAAATACAATGTTAGTAGTGTCGTTTCGTAAAGGCGCGAAACTGAACATAGGAGGTAGAGTGAGTAATGGACGTAGTAAAGACGCTTGAAGAGCTCACCGGCATGCACGGGCCGAGCGGCTTCGAGCACAAGGTCGCGGCACGGGTCGCCGAGCTGATGAAGCCGCTCTGCGATGAGGTCGAGACCGACTCGCTTCTGAACGTCCGGGGGATAAAGCACTCCGCGAACCCGAACGCGCCGAAGCTGCTTGTCTCCGCGCACATGGACGAGATCGGCTTCATGGTCACAAAGATAGAGGACGGGTTCCTCCGCTTCCGCACGATAGGGGGCATCGACCCGCGGGTCCTGCCCGCGCGCGAGGTGGAGGTCATGACCGAGCCGCCGCTGCACGGCGTGATAACGAGCGTTCCGCCGCATCTTCAGACCGGCGACGCCGCGAAGACCGCCTTCGACATAAGCCAGCTCTGCATCGACGTCGGACTCTCGGACGAGCGCGCAAAGGAGCTCATCGAGGTCGGCACCCCCGTCGTGTACAGCGAGAAGGCGATGGTGCTCGGCGGAAAGTATTACTCGAGCAAGACCATCGACGACCGCGGCTGCGTCGTGATGATGCTCCGCGTGCTCGAGCTCGTCAAGGACAAGGAGCTGCCGGTCGAGCTCGTCATGCAGGCTTCCACGCAGGAGGAGATAGGCTCCAAGGGCGCGCAGGTCGGCGCTTACGGAGAGGCTCCGACGTGGGCTATCGCCGCCGACGTCACCCACGCCGTCACGCCGGACGCGCCGAACGTCACGGTGAAGTTCGGCAAGGGCGTTCCGGTCTGCACCGGCCCGAACGCGACGCGCAAGCTCGCTAAGCGCCTCGCCGCCATAGCGGACGAGATAGGCGTCGGCGTACAGCTTGAGGTCACGCCGAGCCACACCGGCACCGACGCGTGGCCGATGCAGGTCGCGGGCATGGGATGCGCGAGCGGCGTCATCTCTCTCCCGCTCCGCTATATGCACACCCCGATAGAGGAGATCTGCCTTGACGACCTCAAGGCGGGCGCGAAGCTCATCGCGGCGTTTGCGGAAGACCCTTACGGCAAGGAGGGCAAATAAGATGCTTGAACTTGTAAAGAAGCTGTGTACTCTTGACGGCGTCTCGAGCTTTGAGGACGAGGTGCGCGATTTCATCCGCGCGCGCGTCGAGGCGAAGGGCTGTGAAGCCTTTGAGGACGCCATGGGCAACCTCATCGTCCACCGTCCGGGCAAGGAAGCAAAGCAGCGCGTGATGTTTGCCGCACACATGGACGAGGTCGGGTTCATCATCACCGACATCACCGAGCAGGGCTACCTGAAGTTCGCGCCGGTGGGCGGCATCGACACCCGCGTGATAATCGGCAAGCGCGTGACCGTCGGCGAAAAGAGGACGCCGGGCGTGATAGGCATCAAAGCCGTGCACCTCGTGAACCGCGAGGCGCGCAAGGTCGTGCCGAAGCCGGACGACATGTATATCGACATCGGCGCAGACTCCAAGGAGGAGGCGCAGAAACTCACCGAGCAGGGCGACTACGCCGCGTTTGACAGCATGCCCGTAGAATTCGGAGACGGTATGCTCAAGGCGCGCGCCATAGACGACCGCATCGGCTGCGCGACGCTGCTCCGCCTCATCGAGGAGGGGCCGGACGTCGACGCGTGGTACGCCTTCACCGTCCAGGAGGAGGTCGGCACGCGCGGAGCCGCGCCCGCGTCCTTCCGCGTGCGTCCGGACACCGCGATAGTCATAGAGGGCACGGCCGCCGGAGACATCCCGGAGGCCGCCGAGCATGAGAAGGTCTGCCGCCCCGGCAAGGGCGCGGTGCTGCCGTTCATGGACAACTCCGCGATATATCCCCCCGAGCTCTTTGAGGAGCTGAAGGGAATAGCCGAGAAGAACGGCATAAACTATCAGGTCAAGGAATACGTCTCGGGCGGCACCGACGCGGGCGCGATACAGCGCGCCCACGCGGGCACGAGGGTCGCGAATGTGAGCGCTGCCGTGCGCTACATCCACTCGCCCGCCTGCGTCGCGAGCATCAAGGATTTTGAGGACATCTACCGGCTTGCCGCCGAGTATTTGAAAGGTCAGGTGAAGTAAAATGACTAAGTTCGATACCATAGAGACCATGAAGAAGGTCAACAGCGTAATCGCTCCCTCCGGCCATGAGACGCCGGTGGCGGAGATATTCATGGAGCTTGCCCGTCCGTTCTGCGACGAGGTGTACCGTGACGTTATGGGCAGCGTCATCGCCCACAAGAAGGGCCCCGGCAAGAAGCTTATGTTCTCGGCCCACATGGACTCGATAGGCTTCATCGTCACCCACATCGACGAGAAGGGCTTTATCCGCTGCCACAACCTCGGCGGCATCCGCGCGGCGGGCGTCGTCGGCACGCCGGTAAAGTTCGCGAACGGCACGCGCGGCGTCTTCCTCTGCCCAAGCGACAAGACCCTCACCGACCTCACCCGCGTGAGCGAGGGATACATCGACATCGGCGCGCACAGCCGCGAGGAAGCGCTCGAGCGCGTGCAGGTAGCGGACGTCGCTGTCTACGCCACCGAGACCTATCAGGCGGGCGACATGATATTCTCGCCCTACCTCGACGACCGCATCGCCGGCATCATCCTCCTCAAGGCTCTTGAGGAGCTGAAGGACGAGAAGGTCGAAAACGATGTCTACTTTGTCTTCTCCGTTCAGGAGGAGGTCGGCACGCGCGGCGCCATGACGGCGGCGTTCGCGATAGAGCCGTATGCCGGCGTCGCGCTCGACGTCACCCGCACCGGCGACGAGCTCGGCGGCAAGCCCCGCATGGAGTGCTATGTGAACGGCGGCGCGGCGATAAAGGTCGTCGACAGCTCGCTCGTTTGCTCGCCCGCGCTCGTGGCAGCGATGAAGGACTGCGCAAAGGAGAACAAGATAAAGTGGCAGATAGAGGTCCTCGAGGCCGGCGGCACCGACGCCGGCTCGATACAGCGCTCGCGCTCCGGCGCGTATGCGGGCTGCATCAGCATCCCCACGCGCTACATCCACTCCCCGCAGGAGAGCTGCTCGCTTTCGGACGTCGAGGACTGTGCGCACCTCGCGGCGGCGTTCGCGAAGAAAGCTCTTACATTCTAAAAATTTCGGCGCGAAATGTGCTCGGGCAATAAATTGCCCTGCGCACCCTTTCGCGCCGAGACTTTCGCGGGAAATCGCGGGGGCAGGCTTTGTCTGCCCCTTCAATTTCCCGCAAAGCCGCCGGACAGAGCGGAGCTCTGCCGGCGGCATGCGCTACGCTTCGCGCCTCGCGCTTGCGGCGCTTCGAAGCGCGCTCCGCGAGAAGAATTTTCGGCGACGTCCGGTTCATACAGTGTCGGGACGTCGGCGCGAAGCGCCGAGGTCTGATGCGCCCGGTAGAAAGTTGCCGTTCGCAGTAAGCTGAAGGGCGCATTCACGCCGCCGCCGAAAATGATTGAAATTTATTTCGCGCCTAACGGCGCGAAACTCTGCGAGGCTTGGCTGTGTGCCCCGCACCCATCTAGCGGGGCAGACCCCGCGGGTATCCGCGGGGGCGACCCCCGCGTCCCTAAGTGAGGCAGAGCCTTACCGGCACCTTATGGGGGCGCTGCCCCCGCGTCCCTGGTAGAGCAGAGCTCTACCGACGCCTTTGCGGGGCTGTGCCGCCCCGCACCCCTGCGTTACTTTTTGCTCGCGCAAAAAGTAACCAAAAAGCGCGCTTAAGGGA
>CANRJS010000003.1 GCA_947631015.1 uncultured Clostridia bacterium | reverse complement strand
CCACAGCGGGCCGCAGCCCTCATAGGTCTTGTCCTTGAAGGCGGTAAGTATCTGCTCAAGGCCATCGATGGTCTCGGCGGTGCTGATGTCTATGCCGAGGTCGTCAAGCCAGTCCTGACGGACGCCGAAGCCGAACCATGCGCCCTGCGGACGGTCGCATATCTGATGGATGCCCCAGATGTTGCCTTCGTCGGAGACGCACTGGATGAAGGTCGTCTCGTCCTCATAGAGCTTGGCCTTGTAGTGAGGCATGATGTCCATATAGTCGTTGAGCGGCTGGAGATAACCGTCCGAGACCATCTTATCGACGCCGCCGGTGTAGTAACCCTTGACGCCCTGAATGAAGTCGGGCAGCTCGTTGGAGAGTATCATCGTCTGGAAAGCCTCCTGAACCGAACCGGAAGCGGGATGGTTCCAGACTATGTGGACGTTTGTCTGATCCTCCATCCACTGGAAGAACAGGTTGTCGCCATAGGTCGAGAAGTCCTCAAAGGAATAAGGATTCTCTATCCAGTACTCGAAATCGTGGATGTCGTCAACGAGCGGCAGCTCTATCTCTGCCGGCTCGGTGCTCTCCACAGGGCCTTCATAGCTCGGGGCGGCGGTGGGCTCGGTGCTCGTCGTCCCCTCGCTCGAGGGCTCGGTGGAGGGTGTCTCCTCGCCGCCGCCGCATCCGGCGAGCAGACCCGCCATCATCAGCAGAGCGAGAAGAAGGGCAATAAACTTCTTCATTGCGTGAATACCTCCTAAAAAATTTTTGGCAGGATCTCCTGTCTTTTTTGAACGACTGTATTATATAGCAAATTTCGGGCGATTGCAATACTTTCCTTTGAATATTTTGAACAAACTTCCGGTTTATAGCAGGAAATTATTGTCAAACTTTTTGTCCCACGCCGCAACACCCAACCACCGTCGAAAATCGGAGTATTTCCTCGCCAAAATTGCTTCCCGGCCTCGCATAATTTCGCGCCGAAATCCAACCAGAAGCCTCGCAGAGTTTCGCGCCGCAGGCGCGAAATAAGTTCCAATCCGTAAATTTCGGCGGCGTGTACGGCGAAATTTACACCTCTCGCCGGTCGTGCTTCGCGCGAAGCGCGGAGCGTAGACCGGCGCATGCTGTCGGTAGGGCTTCGCCCTATCCGACAGCTTCACTTAAAATTGCGCCTGCGCAATTTTAAGTGAAAGTCTCGGCGCGAAAGGGTGCGCAGGGCAATTTATTGCCCGAGCACATTTCGCGCCGACGCGGAGCGAAAAGAAGCCCCGCCTTTCGTTAAAAAGGCGGGGCTCCGAACTATCGCAATACCTTAGTACCGCTGAACTCAGTTATCTGTTGTTACAGAATTACTCGTCCATGTACTGGATACGATCGTTGTAGCGAGCGAGAGCGGCCTGATAGCAGGCAACAGCCTCATCGATCTTGTTGTCCTTCAGGCGCTGGCACATGGCCTCCCAAGTGTCAATGCTCTCAACGCCGGTGATGACGTTAGCTGCCCATTCGTTAGCGATGGTGTTGCAGTCGTTCATGATGGTCGAAGCCTTGGTGCCTTCATCGGTGGTGAGGGTAACGCCCTCGGGCCAGAGGTAGTCAGCAGAGACCTGGTCCCAGATGTTGCAGTACTCTATCTGGTACGGCTCAAGCGTGCACCATTCACGGCTCCAGATGGAGTAGGTGCCCATGTTGTGGCAGGCGACCTTGTACTGGACGTTCGTGACGTTGTTGTACTTCTCCATCAGCCAAGGCTGATAGCACTCGACGTGACCGTCGCCGTTCGCATCGGTCGGGTCGACGAAGTAGGTGGCGCTGGTGTCGCCCTCGGGTCCCTCATACGGACCCCAGTTGGACGCCTCGATGCCTTCCTCGCTCCAGGCATAGTTCCAATAAGCGCAAGCGAGCTCAAGGTCGTTGCACTGAGTGGTGATGCCCATGGAGTTACCGGAACGGATCTTGTCCTGATTGTTGCGGAGATGGATGTCGGACCAATCCATGCTCGCGTCGAGCTTCGGGCTGGCTATAGCGCTGAGCGCGAAGTCGGGCGAGGGCTGGAGCTCGCTTATCGCAGCGGAAGCCGCAAGGAGCTTGTCGGCGGTGTAGATAAAGTCGCCGACGCCGCACTCGCTGTTGACCCAACGGTCATCAGGAGTGGACCAGGAGTTGGTGGCAACATACTCGGTGTTGACGAGGCCCTTGGCATACCAGTCGGCAATCTTTGCGATGTAGTCACGGTAGCCGGTCTCGAGCGGGCTGTAAACGGCGGTGCCGTTCTTGTTGATGATACCGCTGTTCATCCACATGGTGCTCGCGACGCCGTAGGAGCCGTTAAGAGCAGCGGACGGGCTGAAGCCGCCGCCGGAGAGCCACAGCGGGCCGGCGCCGTTGTAGGTCTTGTCCTTGAAGGCGGTAAGTATCTGCTCAAGGCCATCGATAGTCTCGGCGGTGCTGATGTCTATGCCGAGGTCGTCAAGCCAGTCCTGACGGATGCCGAAGCCGAACCATGCGCCCTGCGGACGGTCGACTATGTGATGGATGGCCCAAATGTTACCTTCATCGGAAACGCCCTGAATGAAGGTCTCCTCATCGCGATAGAGCTTAGCCTTGTAGTTAGGCATAAGGTCCATGTAGTCGTTGAGGGGCTGGAGGTATCCGTCCGAAATCATCTTGTCAACACCGCCGGTGTAGTAGTTCTTGACCGACTGGATGAAGTCAGGAAGCTCGTTGGACAGGATCATCGTCTGGAATGCCTCGGTCTCGGAACCGGAAGCGGGGTGATTCCATTCGATATGGACGTTGGTCTGATCTTCCATCCACTGGAAGAACAGGTTGTCAGCGTAGGTCGAGAAGTCCTCGAACGACTGGCCGTTCTGAATCCAATACTCGAAGGTATGGATGTCATCAACGAGCGGCAGCTCGATCTCGGTCGGCTCTACGCTCTCCGTCTGAGCCTCATAGGTCGGGGCGGTGCTGGGCTCGGTGCTCGTCGTCCCGGAAGGCTCTTGCGAAGTTGTCTCCTCGCCGCCGCCGCAGCCGGCCAGCAGGCCCGCCATCATCAGCAGAGCGAGAAGAAGGGCAATAAACTTCTTCATTGCGTGTAGACCTCCTACAATATTTTTTGGGCAGGATACTCCTACCCGTCTGACCTCTGTATTATATAGCAGTTTTTTGTTTCGCGCAAGAGGTTTGTTAAAAAATTTTTAACAAATTTTCATCGCCGTTACAGGTACTTTCGCCGAATTTTCTCGAACGCACGTTTGAATTACTGTGCGTTTCCACAAACTTGAAGTCGAAAATTTTCACACTTTTTTAACACTTACTCAGCAAAAGCGCGCCGTTCCCATATAAATGTGATTGTTTGGGGAAAACTGCGCCCCGCGCATCCGCGCGGGGCAGCTTACGGTAAGCATTTTGTCAGACTGCACAAAAGTCCTTCCGAAAATCAGTCGTCCCGAAAAAGGCTTTTGTCATTTATGACGACCGGCGGGTCGTTTCACTCGCCGTCGTCCTCACTCGCGGGCTTTCCGGGGTCGATTTCGCCGAGCTTTTCGCCTATGCCGTCAAGCCCGCGAAGGAGCTCCTCCAGCCCGCCGCGCAGACGGTCGACGGCGGCGAGACCGTCCCCTATCGCTCCGGCGGCGGACGAGCGCGCCGCGCCGTACCTGCGGCATGCGTCACGCAGCAGCTCCTCGCTCTCGCGGCGCACCGACTCGGCGCGCTCCGCCGCGTTCTTCTCTATCACGCGGGCGCGCTCGTGCGCCTCGAGCTCGATGTCGGTAACGCGCGCCTTGACGCGCTCCAGCTCCGCGAGCTTTTCCTCAAGCTCGGTATCGGCCGACTCATAGCGTTCGAGCTTCGTGCGCACGCCCTCCAGCTCGCCGCGGAGCGCGTCCCGCTCGGAGGCGGCGCGTTCGAGCTCGGAGGACTTCTCCGCAAGCGACGCCTCCGCCTCCTCGAGCGAGCGGCGGACGCCCGCAGCGTCGCCGCCGTCGCGCAGGGCGGCGTCCCGCTCGCCCGTGACGCGGTCGAGCTCGCGCCGGAGTTCCGCCGTCTCCCGGCGGTGCTGCTCGGTGAGCGTGTCTATGTATGCGACGACGTCTCCGCTGTTGAACCCGCCGAGAAGCGCCCGGCGAAGCTTTTTGTTTATGTCCATATCTCTCCCCCGCAGTCCCCGAGGACGCGGCTTCAGCGCCGCGCCGTTATGAATTCCTCAAGCTCCTCCTCCGAGCTGAGGCCGATCATCCTGTCGACCGCCTTGCCGCCGTCGAAGACGATGAAGGTCGGGATGCTCATGACGCGGTTCATCACCGCGAGCTCGCCCTGCTCGTCGATGTTGAGCTTGGCAAACTTTATCTTGTCGCCGTGCTTTTCTGCGAGCGACTCGAATATCGGCGCCGCCATCTTGCACGGGCCGCACCACTCCGCCCAGAAGTCGACGACTACGGGACGGTCGCTCTCTACTACCTCTGCCTGAAAATTGTCCTTTGTAATGTGAAGCATAACGCTTTTCCCCTTTCGTCGGAATTTTCCGCGCACAGGCGCGGTATATACAAAATTAGTATAGCACAAGCCCGCGAAAAAAACAACGGTTTTGCGGAAATGCGCGGAAACGCGCGGCGTCCTTCGGACGGAAAACGTGAAATTTTGAATAATTTCACAAAATCTTAGAAAATGCTCTTGACTTTTTATGATTTTATCATATAATTACTTGTGGTGTTAAATGTTGAAATATGGAAATTTGACCTCGCTTGGCGACGAGGAGCTCTGCCGCCTCGCCCGTGAAGGGAACCGCGACGCGGAGAACGTCCTCGCCGAACGCTATTTCTACATAGTCCGCGCTGCCGCGCGGTCATACTACCTCGCCGGCGGCGACCAGGAGGACCTCATCCAGGAGGGGATGCTCGGGCTCGTCAGCGCGATACGCGAGTTTGACCCGGCGCGCGGCGGATTTTCCGCCTTCGCGCAGAGGTGCGTGCGGAACCGCATGATCTCGGTCGAGCGCGCCGCCTCCCGGATAAAGCAGCTCCCGCTCCGCGACTATCTCCCGCTCGGAGACGTTGCGGAGGACGGCGATTTTCCCGCCGGACACGCCTCCGACCCCGCCGAGATGCTTCTCGAACGCGAGAGCTACCTCGAGCGGCTGCGCGAGTTCCGCGCGGCGCTCAGCCGGTTCGAGGCGAAGGTGCTCGACCTCTACCTCGAGGGACTCGCCACGGCGGAGATAGCCGAACGGCTCTCGAAGCCGGGAAAGTCGATAGACAACGCCATTGGGCGGATAAGGAGAAAGCTCCTCCGCCTCACCGAACAGAGCAGCAACGGTTGACGCCGTTTTTGCATATATGCCGCAGTAGCTCAACAAGAGCGCAGACTTCTGAGATGACGGTGAAAATCCGTTCTGCGGTAAAAAGTTTTATTTCAAACGAGGGATCAGGAAATGTACGAGGACAAGGTATTAGTTTGTAAAGAGTGCGGCGAGGAGTTCGTCTTCACCGCCGGCGAGCAGGAATTCTACGCAGAGCGCGGCTTCCAGAACGAGCCCCAGCGCTGCAAGAAGTGCCGTGACGCCCGCAAGGCCGCCGCGCGCGGTCCGCGCGAGTATTTCACCGCCACCTGCGCCAACTGCGGCAAAGAGGCGCGCGTACCGTTCGAGCCGAAGACCGACCGGCCGGTATACTGCAGCGAGTGCTTCGCCAAGCTCCGCGAAAACGGAAGCCTTTAAGCTGCTCAGTCTGCTGGACTGCCTGCACACGGGGAAGCTGCGTTATCACGCAGCTTCCTTTTGTTTCGCTTGAAACAGGAAAGGAGCGGGCAAAGCCCGCTCCTTTCCTGTTTCAAGCGAAACCGCCGGACAGAGTAGAGCTCTGCCGGCGGCAGGCGCTGCGCTACGCGCCTCGACGGCTTCGCCGTCTTCGACGCACGCTCCGCGAGAAGTATTTTCGGCGCCGTACACGCCGCCGCCGAAAATGATTGAAATTTATTTCGCCGCTTGCGCGGCGAAACTCTGCGAGGCTTTTGTCGGGACGTCGACGCTCTGTGCCATTCCGTTCAAAGTCGGGCAATATTCGCGGATCGAATATTGCGGGCGAAAGCAGTAGAGTGTCGGATAAAGAATCGGTTCGCGCTTTCGCGGTTCGCAGCGGTTGAAGTTAGCGGCAAAGCCGCTAACTTCGCGCAGGCACTTATATACAGTGTCCGGCTTTGCCCGCGAAACGGGTAAAGCGCACGAGGGCTGAATATGTTCCGATGCGGAATATCTCGGCGCCCTCGTGTTTGCCCCGAGCATTTCAATAATAGGGGTTCCAAAACGGCGCTTCGCGCCGTTTTGGACTTGGCGAAACTCTGCGAGGCTGAGAAACGGCAATGTTCGTTCGGCGGCAGACTTTCTCCCCAAAAAATCGGATTGCTCTCGACGGCTTTTCGGAGTATAATACATTATATATACAACAGGAGGTGACTGTGGTGCCCGGGTTCATAGAAAACATAGACGTCGCGATACTCGGCTTCTTTCAGTCGATAGACGTTCCGATACTCGCGCGGCTCTCGCGTGTGCTCGCGCTCTTCGGAGACGGCGGCATCTTCTGGATATTGCTCGCGGCGGTGCTCGCCGCTCTGCCGCAGACGCGGAAGTGCGGCGTCACGATGCTTCTCGCGCTGCTGTTCAGTCTTATCATTACGAACCTCACGATAAAGCCGCTCGTCGCGCGGCCGCGCCCCTACGACCTCTACACCTTCATCCCGAAAGCTCCCCGCCCCGACGACTTCTCCTTCCCCTCCGGACACACGAGCGTAGCGTTCGCGGGGGCGGTCGCGTTCGCGCTCTGCCGCCGCTTCTGCGGCGAGCCGCGCGGTGTGGGACGGGCGCTCGTGATATTCGCGGCGGCGATAGGCATTTCCCGCGTGGTCGTGCTCGTCCACTACCCGAGCGACGTCGCGGCGGGCGCCGTGATAGGCACGTTCTGCGGACTCGCCGCCGCGCTCATCGTGACACGCATAGCAAAGGCCGCGTCCGCGCGGCGCGCCGCCGGAAAGGAGAACATACAATGAATCCCCGCTTCGTAAATTCCTTCGACATAACCGAAGACGTGTATATGGACTGGTCGAAGCATCCCATCGGGCCGGTGGCAAAGAAGAACGCAAAGATGATGCTGATACTCTTCTTTGCGGAGCTTGCGGTGTCCGTCGGCGTCGCGGTCTACGGGCTCGGCGCCGGCAACATGCTCTACGTCATCGTCGGCTGCGTGGCGGCGGGATACATCACGCTAAAGCAGTTCCTCCTCGACGGACTGAAGCACCGCCGTGACTTTCGCCGTGTGCTAAGGAGCAAGCCGGGCGGCGTGTGGCGGCGCGTGACCCGCTTCGGCGACGGCGCGCTCGAGGTCGAGGACGCCGGGAAAACCACCTCGCTCGACTACGCCGAGTTTGCCGACGCCACCGAGAACGGCGAGTGGTACTGCCTCTGGCTGAACCCTTCCTCCGCCTACCACGTGAAGCGGGACGCCTTCACCGAGGGCGACGCCGCAGACTTCCTTCCCTTCATGAAGGAGCGGATAGCGGAGGCAAGGAAGCGCAAAGCGGAGGCGGCAGCAGTCGCCGCAGAGTCCGAGGGCAACGAACCCGGGGACGAACCGGACGTCGAGCCCGGGAACGGTTCGGACGGTCCCTCCGGGGACAAAGAATAACGGCACGAAAAGGGCGGCGCTTACACGCCACCCTCGTTCTGCTTTGGTCTGCTGCAGAGCTGTAGAGAACGATTCAGAACTTGAACCTGAACCGCCGCTTGTGTCCGTAAGACGGGTGCTCGCGGCGGTACTTTATCAGCCTCGGCATACCGTAGATGCCGAACCATATTATCGCTCCGAGCGGTATCGACACGAAGATGTCAAATATTGAGTGCTGCTTTACAAACACGGTCGAGACGCTGCACGCCGCGCAGACCGCCGCGCTTACTATCACCGCCGGACGGCAGCGCCGGAACCTCCGGCAGCCCGTGAGCGCCGAGTGGACGGCGATGCTGTCGAGGACGTGCAGGCTCGGCGAGACGTTGTTCGGCGTGTCTATGCTGTACGTGAACGCGACCCACCGCTCGAAGAAGCCGTCCCCCAGGAAGTGCGGGCGGAGCCGCTGTCCGTTCGGCGCTATCGTGTAGACAAGGCAGCTCACGAAGAGCGCCATCCCGAGGAACATCACACCCTTGACGTAGTCCTCCGGCGAGACGAAAAAGAGCCAGACTATCGGTATGCTTATATAGACATACCACAGATAGTACGGGACGATGAACTGCGGTATGAACGGTATCCTCTGGTCGAGCGGATGATAGACTATGTAGGTCGGAACCTGCACCGTCCGCTCGCAGACAACGAACCAGACGTACATGAGGGCAAGAAAGAGCGTCGCTGATACCGCCCGCTTCCACATCTCCCTCGATGCGTGAAACATGGGAAATTCGCCTCCGAATATCGTGATCTTTGCGCCTCTGTCAGCCGAGGCCGATGCCGAGCCATGCGAACACTCCCGCGCCCGCGAGCGAGTACAGGATGAGCCCGACCGAACGTCCCAGCGCGCATATAACGAAATACTTCTTAAAGGATATCTTCGTCAGCGACGCCGCGACGCAGATTATGTCGTCCGGGAACGCGGGGAGTATCGCCGTGACAAGGAAGATGACGTCGAAGCGCCGTCCGCTCGTCCACTTCCAATACTTCTCGAGGTTTTCACGTCCCGCGAGCCGCTCCGCTATGCGTATGCCGTACTTGTGCACGAGAATGTATACGAGCACACAGCCCGTCAAAAGTCCCACGTAGCTTATCACAAAGCCCCAGAACGGCCCGTAGATAAGGACGCTCGCGGTGCAGGTCACGCCGCCCGGCACAAAGCGCAGTATGACCTGCGCCACCTGCGCGGCATAGACCGCTATCGGTCCGAACGGCCCCAGCGCCGTGACCCAGCCGCGTATCCTCTCGACGCTCTCCAAAACGCCGAGCCGCATTATCATTATACCCACTCCGACGCAGACGACGATCGTGAGTCCGAGCCCGAACCACGCCGCGAGCTTTCCTTCTGTGCTGACTCCCTGCTTTTCGCCCTCTCCGGCGGAGGGAAGCTCCGCGCCGTCTCCGGCCTTCTCCGCCTTTATGCCCTCCGTCGGGAGATCCTTCTCTTCTTCCATCGGTGCATCCTTTCCGTACTCTTCTGAACAAAATCGCCACCTCTATATTTTACACAAATCATTTCAAATAGCAATAAACAAAATCTAAAAAATCAGGCCCGTCAAAGATATTTTTCTGTGCTTGCTAAACAGTGAGGTTTGTGGTATACTTATTTACACATATTAAATACGTCATATTGCAGAACCGCACAGCCGGGGCAGCAGCGGCGCCCTGTACCTTCAATCCGCTACAGTTGGGGTGATGACCGGCCCCGGGCGGCGTCTGTCGGCGACAGCCCCGGTACGGGGGTGTTGAGGATACGGTCCCGCGCAATCGGAGCCTGCGAACCATGTCAGGCGGGGAACCGAGCAGCATTAAGCAGTGACTTCCGATGTGCCGTGGGGCAGCCGTGTCTGAGTCTCTTTGCCGGAAAGCGGACGGCTGACACGCACAAAGCCGGTCGTGCGGTTCTGCAATGTGACGTTTTTATAAAAGGGGTCGCAGGAGCTATGGCGAGAGCGCTCTACCGCAAGTGGCGGCCGATGACCTTTTCGGACGTTGTGGGTCAGCCGCAGGTCACCGAAACACTCAAAAAGCAGATAGCGGGCGGGAGACTTTCCCACGCGTACCTTTTCACCGGCACGCGCGGGACGGGCAAAACCACCTGCGCAAAAATACTCGCGAAAGCCGCGAACTGCCTCCACCCGCACGACGGCGAGCCCTGCAACGAGTGCGCCGCCTGCCGCGCGATAAACGAGGGCTCCGCCGTAGACGTGAGCGAGATCGACGCCGCCTCCAACTCCGGCGTCGACAACATCCGCGCCATACGCGACCAGGCGGCATACGTCCCGGTCGAGCTGAAGTACAGGGTCTACATCATCGACGAGTGCCACATGCTCTCCGCCGGTGCGTGGAACGCGCTCCTCAAGACCCTCGAGGAGCCGCCGGAGCACGTCCTTTTCATACTCGCCACGACCGAGCTCAACAAGATACCGCCGACGATACTCTCGCGCTGCCAGCGCTACGCCTTCCGGCGCGGCACGGTGCGCGACCTCGCTCTGCGCGTCCGTGAGATCGCGGCGGCGGAGCATATAACCCTCACCGAAAACGGCGCGGCGGCCATAGCCCGCCTCGCGGACGGAGCCTTCCGGGACGCCGTGTCGATGCTCGACCAGTGCGCCTCCGCCCGTCCGGACGCCGCGCTCGACGAGGACGCGATATTCGACGAGCTCGGCCTTGCCGGCTCGCAGGACACGCTCGAGGCGGCGGAGGCCGTCGCCGAAGGCGACGCGGCGCGCGCGCTCGGCATACTCGGCTCGCTCTACGACGCCGGAAAGGACATGGCGGCGTTCCTCGGCGAGCTCGCCTCCGTCCTGCGCGACGCGCTCATACTTGTCACTACGAAGTCCCCCGCCCTGCTCTCCGGGCGGTACCCCGCAAAGTCGCTCGACGCGCTCGGCCTCCCCGCCGCGACGCTCGGCGCAATGCTCGAGGATATATCCGACGCGCAGGCGCGTTCCGCGCGCTCGTCGTCGGCGCGGCTCGAGGCGGAGCTGTGCCTCGTGCGGCTCGCGGCAAGATCGGCGGGAGCTGTTCCCTCGTCCGACGGCGCGCCGGCGACACAGACGGCGCGCAGGCGCACCGTCAGCGCGTCCGCTGCACCTGCAGCGTCGGCCGGAACAGCGTCCGCACCGCCGGCTCCGGCGCCGTCCGAACCGAAAACCGTACCCGCACCGCCTCCGACAGGCGGCGCGGAGAGTGATGCTCCCCCGTGGGAAACTTCCCCGGCTCCGGCCGTCTCCGAGGCTCCCTCGAAAGCCGCGCCGCCCGCCTCGGGCAACGCGTGGGAGGACGTTCCCCCGCCGGACGACAGCTTCGCCCCCGGCGCGCCGGACATGGGCGAGGCTCCGCCGTGGGACGGCGAGCCCGCAGCGCCGCCGCGCCGCGCGGCGGCTCCCGCCGCCGCGAAGCCCGCTCACCCATCCGGCGAGACTGCGGCGGGCTGGTGGCAGGACACGCTCATCGCCGTCCGCCCGAAGATACCTATCTCGAACTATATGCAGCTCGCGGCGCAGCCACCCGCCGCGCTCGAGGGCGACACCGTCACGATATACGTCACGAGCTCCTTTGCAAAGCACATCGTGGGCGACGCGAAGGTGCTCACAGCGGTCGGGCAGGAGGCGAGCCGGATACTTGGAAGGCAGGTCGGCGCGCGCTGTTTGCTCGAGAGCGAGCGGAGCGAGCGGGACGCCATGGACGAGCTGCTGAAGCTCCAGACAAAATTCGACAACTTCAAAGTGGAATAGACCGGGAGGACTGAAATATGGCAAGAAAGTTTCCGAATATGCCGAAAAACAGTATGAACGTCATGCAGCAGGCGCAGAAGATGCAGCAGGACATGATAGCCATGCAGGAGGAGCTCGAGAGCCGCGAGTTCTCGGCGACCTCCGGCGGCGGGATGGTCACCGCGACCGTCAACGGCAAGCACCGCCTCACCGCGCTCACGATAGACCCCGAGGCGGTCGACCCGGAGGACGTCGAGATGCTGCAGGACATGATAATCGCCGCCGTCGGAGAGGCCATGCGCAAGGCGGACGAGACCGCCGAGAGCGAGATGAGCAAAATAACCGGCGGGCTGAACCTTCCCGGGCTGTTCTGATGCCTAATTCGTTTTTTCCCGCGCCGGTCGAGAATCTTATCGACCAGTTTGCGCGCCTGCCCGGCGTGGGCAGGAAGACGGCGCAGCGCCTCGCTTTCCACATCGTCGGAATGTCCGACGAGGAGGCGGAGGCGTTCGCGGCGGCGATAACCGCCGCGAAGAGCCGTGTCACCTTCTGCAAGACCTGTCTCAATCTCTCCGCAGGCGACACCTGCCCTATCTGCTCCTCCCCCACCCGCGACCGCAGCCAGATATGCGTCGTGAGCGATCCGAAGGACGTCGCGGCCATCGAGCGGACTTCGGAGTACCGGGGACTGTACCACGTCCTGCACGGGGTGATCTCCCCGCTGAACCACGTCTCCCCGGACGACATACACGTGAAGGAGCTCGTCGCGCGGGTGAGCGCGGGCGGCGTGCAGGAGGTCATACTTGCCACCGACCCGGACACCGAGGGCGAGGCGACGGCGCTGTACATCGCGCGCCTCCTCCGGCCGTTCGGCGTGAGGGTGACGCGCCTCGCCTACGGAATACCGATGGGCGGACACCTCGAGTTTACCGACGAGCTGACGCTCGGGCGCGCGCTCGAGGGGAGAAGAGACATATAAAATTTCGCTGCAAATCGCGGGCGCGGATTTCATCCGCGCCCTTACCAATTTGCAGCGAAGCCGCCGGACAGAGCGGAGCTCTGCCGGCGGCAAGCGCTCCGCTACGCGCCGAGTTTTCCGCCTGCGGCGGAAAATCGACGCACGCTCCGCGCAAAGAGTTTTTCCCGACGTACACGCCGTCGGAAAAAACGGATTAGAATCTATTTCGCGCCTACCGGCGCGAAACTCTGCGAGGCTGTTGCAATTTCAAAACGGCGCAAAGCGCCGTCCGCGCCGGTTCGCGCGGTTGAAGTTAACGGCAAAGCCGTTAACTTCGCGGAGCCGGAATTCATTTCCAGCGAGCATTTCAATCAGAAGGGCTCCCAAACGCTCCAAAGGAGCGTTTGGGAATTGCGAAAGGGCGCGCAGGGCGATTTATCGCCCGAGCACATTTCGCGCCGAGATAAAAACACCGGAGGGTATACCCTCCGGTGTTTTTTACTTATTGTTATTCCGTGTCGCTCTTTGTCGACGTGCCGTTGCTCTCGCGTTCCGCGCGCTCGAGCAGCTTCAAATCCTTCGCGTTGAGCGTTAGGCGCGCGAACATATCCGGGCGCTTCCGCTTTGTGCGGAGAAGCGACTGTCCGCGCCGCCAGTCCGCGACCTTTGCGTGGTCGCCGGAGAGCAGCACCGGCGGGACGCTCCTGCCGTGCCACTCCTCCGGGCGGGAATACTGCGGGTACTCAAGCGTCCCGTCCCAGTGGCTCTCGCCGGTGAAGCTCTCCTCGCTCGCGAGCACGCCCGGAGTGAGCCTCGCCACTGCGTCGCAGACGGCGAGGGCGGGTATCTCCCCGCCGGTGAGGACAAAGTCGCCAAGCGCGATCTCCTCGTCCACGCACTCCTCGATGAAGCGCTCGTCCACGCCCTCGTAATGACCGCAGACTATCACGAGCCTGCCGAGTCCCGAGAGACGCTTTGCCGTCTCCTGCGTGAAGGGCTTCCCCTGCGGCGACATGTAGACGGTGTAGACCTCCCCCGGCGCCATGGCGCGCACGGCGCTCAGACAGTTGTAGAGCGGGTCGGCCTGCATCACCATACCCATCCCGCCGCCGTAGGGGTAGTCGTCCACCTGCATCTGCTTGTTCTTCGTGTAGTCGCGGATATTGTGGCATTTTATGAGCAGATACCCTCTGTCCTGCGCGCGGCCGAGTATGGATTCATTCGTCATGCGCTCCATCGTCTCGGGAAAGAGCGTGAGTATGTCTATACGCATACTACTCCTCCATGCCGTCTATTATATCGACCTCGATGTATCCGCCCTCGATGTCGGTATTCTTTATGAACTCGTCGACGGCGGGGATGAGCCAGCGCTTCCCGCCGCCCTCCACGACGTAGACGTTGTTTGCGGGCATGGTCATTATCTCCTTTATCCTGCCGAGCGCGCCGCGTGTGCGGTCGCGCACCTCAAGACCTATGAGGTCGGCGATAAAGTACCGTCCCTCGCCCGCCGAGACGTCCTCCCGCGAGACGAGGACGGTCTTGCCTTTGAAGCGCTGCGCCTCGTCAAGCGTCGTCACGCCCTCGAGCGTGACGAGAAGCTGTCCCTTATGAGCAGAGGCGGCGAGCACCTTGTACTGCTCCCCGCCTATAAAAAGTCTCTTCACATCGAGCAGGAACCCGACGGAGTCGCACCAGACCTCGACGCGCATGGCGCCGCGCACGCCGTGCGTCGCGACGACCTTGCCCGCCTCCAGGAACTTCGTCATTATTCCTTGTCGATTATGTCTACCACGACGCGCTTCGAGCCGGCGGCAGCCTTGATGATGGCGCGGATCTCCTTGGAGGTGCGCCCCTGCCGGCCGATTATCTTGCCCATGTCGGAGGGCGCGACGCGCAGTTCGAGCTTCGTGCCGTTCTCCTCCTCCACTTCGGTGACCTCTACCTCGTCGGGGTTGTCGACCATGCTCTTTGCGATGTATTCAAGAAGCTCCTTCATAGCTTAGAGAATACCCGCGTTCTTCATCAGACGGCGGACGGTATCCGTCGGCTGTGCGCCCTTCTGCATCCAGTTCTTGGCGCGGTCGGCGTCTATGCGGACCTCGGCGGGCTCAACGAGCGGGTTGTAGATACCGAGCTCCTCTATGAAGCGGCCGTCGCGCGGGCTGCGGCTGTCAGCCACGACGATACGGTAGAACGGCGCCTTCTTTGCGCCCATGCGGCGAAGCCTGATCTTGACCATTTGAACATACCTCCAAAAGCTTTACAAAAATGTGGGTTTTGATATATTCACGGCCGGAGCCGTTGAATAGCTGTGTTGTTTTGTCCCGGAACCCGGGCACGGTTTACCTTCCGAACATTGAGAAGGGATTCCCGCCGCGGCGCATACGCTTCCCGCGCTTTCCTCCTCCGCCGAAGCCGCCGAGGCTCCGCGCCATCTTCTGCATCATGTCAAACTGCTTGAGAAGACGGTTGAGGTCTTCGACGCGCTGACCCGCGCCGGCGGCGATCCGCCGCTTGCGGCTCGAGTTGATCATCGACGGGTTCTCGCGCTCCTCCGGCGTCATCGAAAGAATGAGCGCCTCCATGCGCGGCATAGCCTTTTCGTCTATAGTCGCTCCCTTGAGCGCCCGCGCGTCGACGCCGGGGATCATCCCCGCTATGTCCTCAAGCGAGCCCATACTGCGGAGCTGCGCCATCTGCTCGAGGAAGTCGGTGAGCGTGAAACGGTTCTGGCGGAGCTTCTGCTCCATCTCAAGCGCCTTCTTCTCGTCAATGGCGGCCTCCGCCTTCTCTATGAGCGTCAGCACGTCTCCCATGCCGAGGATGCGGCTCGCCATCCTGTCCGGGTAGAACGGCTCTATCTTGTCAAGCTTTTCTCCCGTACCCGCAAACTTTATCGGCTTGCCGGTGACGGCGCGGACGGACAGCGCCGCACCTCCGCGCGTGTCTCCGTCGAGCTTTGTGAGCATGACGCCGGTGATGTCAAGCTCCTCGTTGAACTTCTCCGCGGTGTTGACCGCGTCCTGACCGGTCATCGCGTCGACCGTGAGCAGTATCTCGTCCGGCTCGACGGCGGCCTTTATCCGGCGAAGCTCGTCCATCAGCGCCTCGTCTATGCTGAGGCGGCCGGCAGTGTCGAGAAAGACGATGTCGTTGCCGAACTTCTTTGCGTGACTCACGGCCGCCTTCGCTATCTCCACCGGGTCGCCCTGACCCATCTCAAAGACCGGGATGCCTAGCTGTTCGCCCACGACCTGGAGCTGCTTTATCGCGGCGGGACGGTACACGTCGCACGCGGCGAGGAGCGGACGCGAGCCGTTCTTTCGCATGTATCCCGCGAGCTTCGCGCCGTTCGTCGTCTTGCCCGCGCCCTGAAGGCCGCAGAGCATCACGACCGTCGGCGGCTTCTTTGCGCGGTTCAGCTTCGCGACTTCGCCGCCCATCAGCGCCGTCATTTCCTCGTTTACTATCTTTACGACCATCTGCGCCGGGGTAAGGCTTTCAAGCACGTCCTGCCCGACAGCCCGCTCGCTCACGCGCGCCACGAAGTCCTTGACGACCTTGTAGCTTACGTCCGCCTCGAGAAGTACGAGACGTATTTCGCGCATGGCCTCCTTTATGTCGCTCTCATGCAGCCTGCCCTTGCCGCGAAGCTTTGCAAACGCGGCCGAGAGCTTTTCACTGAGTCCTTCAAATGCCATTATATCTCCTCGCGCAGGTCGCGCACCGTGCCGAGCAGCTCGCGCACCAGATCGTCTATCTCCGGGGAGAGAAACTTTTCGCGGTTTATGGCGCGCATGCGTCCCGCTATGTCCTCGAGCGACCCGAGCTTCCCCTCGAGACTGCCGTAACGGCGGCAGAGACCCAGCTTCTCCTCAGTCTCCTCAAGGGTCTTCGAGGCGCGCAGGAGCGCGTCCCGCACGCCCTGACGCGTTATCCCCTCATTTTCCGCTATCTCGGAAAGCGAGAGATCCTCGTTGTAGTACATCGCGAATATCGCGCGCTGCTTGTCGGTGAGCAGCGCCCCGTAAAAATCGTACAGTACGGACAGCTCGAGCGAGCGTTCCTTCACGCGTCTCTCCCCCTTTCACCAAGATTGTAAAGCTGCTTGCTTTACGCATATTGTACTACGCTCCGCGCCGCTTGTCAAGAGGGAATTGTAAAGACTTTTTCTTCACAGCTCCAGCGTGAATACGGCGCTTCCGTCGCGCGCCTCCGCCGTGCGGAGCGGAGTCTTTTCCGGCAGGGCGGAGTTCAGGGCTTCGGCGGCGGACTGCACAAGCGAGCCCGGTAGGTAGTCGGTGATGTCCGCGCCGAGAGCGGAAAGCTCCCTCGGTTCAAGCGAGCAGCGTCCCTCCTCCGACACCGCAAAGCCCATGTCCAGCTCAAGCGTGAGCTCGTCCGGGAGCAGAGCCGTGAGCGCCGGCGGCACGCCCGCCGGCTCGCGCTCGAGAAAGGCGCGAAGAGCCTCACGCGTGACGGTCACGCCGACGCGGACACCGTCCGGCGCGTAGAAATGCGCCGTCACCTCCTTCGTCTCGAGCTTCTGCCCGAGCGCGAGCGCGATAAGCGCGCCCGCCTCGCTGTCGGTGAGTTCTATCGTGCCCTCGCGGGCGTCCGGAGCGGCGCTCGCGGCGGTGTCTATGCCCTCTCCGAGTGGAAGGGTCTCGCCCTCGTCCGGCGCGCTCACTATCGGCGGCTCGGGCGCAGCGTTTCCCTCGCCGTGCGCTATCGAGACGAGTATCAGCGCCGACATCGCTATCGCCGCGACGGTGCACGCCATGTAGACGCACCGCTGTACCCGCTCGCTCGCGCGCCACACGTCCCGCAGTCTTTTCAGCTTTTCTCGCATGGATATACCTCCGTCGTTTTCTTTCTTTTCTTTTTATATTGTCCCGCTCCGCCGTTTATTCCGCGCCCGCGCATTATCGCAACGGATGTGCCGCTGTTTGTGGTTGAAAACTTCTCCCGGTACGCCTACAATAAATAGAGAGGAAACGTGTGCGGATAATGTGCAGATTTTACAATCCCAAGCACCGCACGGCTTGACACGTTGTAGGAAATATGCAATAATGATGTCAAGCATGAAAAACAGGAAGCGCGGCTTCCGACAAAAACAAAGGAGGAATTTCCATGAACGTCAAGGAACTCGTCGGAAAGATGACCCTCGAGGAGAAGGCAAGCCTCTGCTCGGGTCTCGGCTGGTGGAACACCAAGCCGGTCGAACGTCTCGGCATACCGTCGGTGATGGTGACCGACGGCCCTCACGGACTCCGCAAGCAGGCGGGCGAGGGCGACCACCTCGGCCTCAACGACAGCGTGCCCGCGACCTGCTTCCCCACGGCGGCGGGTCTCGCGTCCAGCTTTGACCGCGAGCTCATTGCGACGCAGGGACGCGCGCTCGCGGCGGAGGCGCAGGCAAACGACGTCTCGATACTGCTCGGCCCCGGCACGAACATCAAGCGCAGCCCGCTCTGCGGGCGGAACTTCGAGTATTTCTCGGAGGACCCGTATCTCGCGGGCGAGATGGCGGCAAGCTATATCAACGCCGTCCAGTCGGAGGGCGTAGGAACGTCCCTCAAGCACTTCGCCATGAACAATCAGGAGACCGCGCGGAACAGCGGCAACTCCGTCGTGGACGAGCGCACCATGCACGAGATATACCTCGCGCCGTTCGAGACCGCTGTAAAGAAGGCTCAGCCCGCCACCATCATGAACTCCTACAATCAGGTGAACGGCACCTTTAACTGCCAGAACGAGTATCTGCTGACGAAGGTCCTCCGCGATATGTGGGGCTTTAAGGGCTACGTCATGACCGACTGGGGCGCCATGCACGACCGCGTCGCGGCGCTGAAGGCCGGCTGCGACCTTGAGATGCCGAGCATGTCCACCGCAAACGACGAAAAGATAGTCGCGGCGGTGAAGTCGGGCGAGCTCGACGAGGCTACGCTCGACCGCTCGGTCGAGCGGATGCTGAACATCCTCTACCGCTGGATAGAGACCGGAAAGAAGGACGTGAAGCTCGACCTCGCGGCGCACCACAGGCTCGCGCGGAAGATAGCGGGCGAGACGATGGTCCTCGCGAAGAACGAGGGCGACGTCCTGCCGTTCGACGCCTCTAAGAGCACCGCGATAATCGGCGCTTATGCCGAGAAGATAATGTTCCAGGGCGGCGGCTCGAGCCACATCAGCAATCCGTATCTCGACAATGTCCTCGAGGAGTACGGCAAGGTCGCCTCCGGCGAGGTCACCTACGCGAAGGGCTGCAAGCTGAACGGCGAGACGACCGACGAGCTCATATCGGAGGCGGTCGAGGCGGCAAAGAAGGCCGAAAACGTCCTCATAGTCGCGGGCTCGCCGCAGGAGACCGAGGGTGCCGACCGCAAGAGCATGGCTCTCCCGGAGGGCGTCGTGAAGATGATAACCGCCGTCGCGGAGGCGCATCCCGGCGCGGCGCTCGTGCTCACCTGCGGAGCGCCGGTCGAGCTGCCGTTCCTTGATAAGCTCGGCGCGCTCCTCATCGCATATCTCGGCGGACAGGCCGCCGCCGGCGCGATAGTCGACATAGTGACCGGCGCCGTCAACCCCTCCGCCAAGCTCGCGGAGACCTGGCCTATCAACCACAGGCAGTCCCCCGCGCACCCGAACTTCGGCAAGAGCGGCGACGTCCGCTACGAGGAGGGCATCTGGGTCGGCTACCGCTGGTTCGACGTCCACGACATAAAGCCGCGCTTCCGCTTCGGTCACGGCCTCAGCTACACCACGTTTGAATACTCCGAGCCGCGCGTGAGCGCTTCGGAGATAACCGAGGGCGAGCCGCTCACCGTCTCCGCCGAGATAACCAACACCGGCTCGCGCGCCGGCGCGGAGATAGTCCAGCTCTACGTCGGGCAGGACGTCTGCCGCAAGGTCACCCGCCCGATAAAGGAGCTGAAGGGCTTCGAGAAGATCCGGCTCGAACCGGGTGAGACCAAGACCGTCACCTTCACTCTCGACCGCCGCGCCTTCGCGTTCTGGGACGTCTCGAAGCACGACTGGACGGTCGAGACCGGGACGTTTACCGTGTCCGTCGCGCCCTGCTCCTGCCCGAAGCGCCAGAAGAGCGTCACCGTGAAGGTAAACTCCACCTCCGAGACGCTCGAGCCGCTCACGCTCGAATCCACCATCGGCGAGATACTCGCCACCCCGCACGCCATGGAGGTCTTCGGGCCGCTCATGCAGGCGGCGCAGTCGATGGCTCCGGCCGCCGGGGACGACGAAGACGACGGAATGTTCTCCGCCGAAAACATGATGGAGATGGCCTCGAGCATTCCGATAGGCGTCGCGCTGTCCTTCATGGGCGGGCAGATCGACCCCGATACCGTCCTCGGTATGCTCAGGCAGATAAACAGTCTCAACGGGATAGAATAAATGACACCGAAGAAATTCACGACATTTGACGAATTTACGCGCACCGTCCGGGAGATAGGCTTTCTCCCGGGCGGTTTCCCGTGGTCGGACGGCGGGGTGCTGTCGGT
Source organism: uncultured Clostridia bacterium (assembly GCA_947631015.1). Classification (GTDB taxonomy): domain Bacteria; phylum Bacillota; class Clostridia; order Oscillospirales; family JAAYOS01; genus CANRIN01. The sequence continues at coordinate 105,550 of CANRJS010000003.1, read as the reverse complement.
CTCGACGCTTGCCTCGCCCGACGTCATGTGGCACTCCGGCATATCCGACCTTGACCCGTGGGAGTGGCGCATCCGCGTCCTCACCGACTGCGAGGACATAGCCTACGGCAAGGTCTTCTCCGGCAAGAGCGGATATATCACGCGCGAGTGGTACCCGCGCTTCATAGCGGCGCGGCGGCGCGCGGAAAGCCTCGACGAAGCGTGGGAGGCGGGAAAGATAAGCCGCCCCGCGAAGCGTATCTACGACGTCCTGCGGGACGTCCCCGCCCTCTCGGTCTTCGACCTCCGCGTCTCCGCGGGTCTCTCGAAGGAGAAGCGCTCGGTGTTTGAGCGGGCGATAGTCGAGCTTGAGATGTCGCTCTACATCACCTACTGCGGCGAGGCACAGAAGATAAGCCGCACGGGCGAGCCCTACGGCTGGCCGGGCGCGGTGCTCTGCACGTCGGAGAGCTTCTTTGCGGGCGTCGAGGACGAGGCAGCGGAGCTCGACCCCGCCCGCGCCGCGCGCGACATAGCGGAGCGCGTCCGCGAGATCCTGCCGGACGTGAGCGACCGCGACATCCGCACGCTGATACACGCGGCGAAATAAAAGAAGGTCTTTCGTCCCGACCCGGGTGTTTTCCCGGGTCGGGACGGACTGTCGCGGCAAATCGCAGTCGCGCGCATAGCGCGCTCCTTTACCAATTCGCCGCGAGGCCGTCGGACAGGGCAAAGCCCTGCCGACGGCAACGCTTTGCTCTGCTCCTTGCGCCTGCGGCGCTGCGAAGCGCGCTCCGCGAGAAGTATTTTTCCCGCCGTACACGCCGCCGGGAAAAATAAATTAGACTCTATTCGCCGCCTACGGCGGCGAACTATACGAGGTTTTTGACAAGATGACGGCTGATTGCAGGAGCGGGCGAAAGCCCGCTCCTGCAATTTCCGGCGAAAGTTTGGGAAACCTATTGACACACTACAGTCTCCGGCGTATACTGATAATACCCCCTCCCCCTGGGTCGGGGTATGCAAAGGAGGCACTTCTATGCGCAAGACTCAGTTCGACGTCACCGGCATGACCTGCGCCGCCTGCTCCGCCCGCGTTGAGCGGAGCGTCGCGAAGCTGGACGCGGTCGAGTCGGTCTCGGTAAATCTTCTCACAAACAGCATGGTCGTAAACTACGACGAGGCGCGGCTTTCCGCGCAGGATATAACGGCGGCGGTCGTTCACGCGGGCTACGGCGCGCGCGAACGCGGCGCGGAGCGTAGTCCCGGCAAGTCCGAGCGCAACAGCGTCGCGCGGGAGGAGTATCTCTCCCTGCGGAAGCGGCTCATCGTCTCACTCATATTCTGCGTGCCGCTCTTCTATCTGTGCATGGGGCACATGATAGGGCTGCCGATACCGCACTTCTTCCACGGGACGAAGGGCGCGCTCGGCTTCGCGTTCACGCAGTTTCTGCTGCTCATTCCCATCGTCGCGGTGAACTTCAAATACTTCCGCGTCGGGTTCAAGACGCTCATACACGGCTCGCCGAACATGGACTCGCTCATAGCGATAGGCTCGGGCGCGTCGCTCGTGTACGGCATATACATCATGTACCGCATGATGTACGCCGCATCCGCCGGGGACATACCGGCGCTCGAGAGCGTGATGCACGAGCTCTACTTCGAGTCGGCGGGGACTATCCTTACGCTCATCACCCTCGGAAAGTTTTTCGAGGCGCGCGCGAAGGGGCGCACGTCCGACGCGATAACGAAGCTTATAGATCTCGCGCCGAAGACGGCGCGCGTCCTGCGGGACGGCGCGGAGGTCGAGATACCGGCAGAGCAGGTCATGGTGGGCGACGTCGTTGTCGTCCGCCCCGGCGAGTCGGTCCCGGTGGACGGAGTTATCATTGACGGAAGCGGCACGCTCGACGAGAGTGCCATCACCGGCGAGTCGGTCCCGGTCGAAAAGGCGGAGGGCGCGTCGGTCACCGGAGCGACGATAAACCTCTCCGGCTTCTTCCGTATGCGCGCCGTGAAAGTCGGCGACGACACGACACTTTCACAGATAGTCCGCCTCGTCGATGAGGCGTCGAGCTCGAAGGCGCCGATAGCCAAGCTCGCGGACAGGGTGAGCGGCGTGTTCGTTCCGGCGGTCATAGCCATTGCGGTCGTCGCGGCGGTCGTCTGGATGCTCTGCGGCGCGACGTTCGAGTTTGCGCTGTCGGTCGGCATCTCGGTACTCGTCATCTCCTGCCCGTGCGCGCTCGGACTTGCCACCCCGACGGCGATAATGGTCGGTACCGGCAAGGGCGCGCAGAACGGCATACTGATAAAGTCCGGTGAGGCGCTCGAGACGGCGCACGCCGTCGACACGGTCGTGCTCGACAAGACCGGCACCATCACAGAGGGACGTCCCGCCGTCGTCGCCGTGTTCTGCGCGGACGGTGTGGACGAGAAGGAGCTTGTCACGCTCGCGGCGTCGGTGGAGGCGCTGAGCGAGCATCCGCTCGCAAGCGCGATAGTGAAATACTCCGGCGAGACCGGCGCGGAGACGCATCCCGCCACCGACTTTGTACAGATACCCGGCGGCGGAGTGAAAGCCACGGTGGACGGGAGCACCGTCGCCGCGGGCAACCTCCGTTTGCTTGAGCGCGAGGGTGTCCCGACCGACGCCGCGCGCCGCGTGGGCGAGGAGGCTGTCGCGCGCGGCGAGACCGCGCTCCACTTCTCGCGGGACGGAAGATATATCGGCACGATAGCCGTCGCGGACGTGGTGAAGCCCACGAGCCGTCAGGCGATAGCGGAGCTCCACTCGATGGGCGTCGAGGTCGTCATGCTCACCGGCGATAACGCCGGAGTCGCGCGGGCGATAGGAACGGACGTCGGCGTAGACCGCGTGGTGGCGGAGGTCCTGCCGCAGGACAAGGAGCGCGAGGTCCGCGCGCTCGAGGAGGAGGGCCGCACCGTCGCGATGGTGGGCGACGGCATCAACGACGCGCCCGCCCTCGCGCGCGCCTCGGTCGGTATAGCGATAGGCGCGGGCACCGACGTCGCGATAGAGTCGGCCGACATCGTCCTCATGCGGAGCGACCTGCTCGACGTTCCGACGGCGATACGCCTCAGCCGCGCCGTGCTCCGCAACATCAAGCAGAACCTTTTCTGGGCGCTTTTCTACAACTCGATAGGCATACCGATAGCGGCGGGCGTGTTCTTCACCGCGTTCGGGCTCAAGCTGAACCCGATGATAGGCGCGCTCGCGATGAGCTTCAGCTCGGTGTTCGTCGTGTCGAATGCTCTGCGGCTCAAGTTCTTCAAGCCGATACACTCGGCCGCGCCCGAACAGCGCTCCGCCGCGCCGACGGTGTCGGTCGCGTCGTCGACGCTTACGCCGGACGCGCCGAAAGACGTTACGACTGTTTTGCCGGACGCGCCGCAGACCGCGCCCGACGCATCCTCCGGCGCGCAGAAGCTCGTCCGCGTTGAGGGTATGATGTGCGAGCACTGCGTGAAGGCCGTCGGCGACGCGCTCCGCAGCGTTCCCGGCGTCCTCGCGGCGGAGGTCTCGCTTGAGGACGGCACCGCGCTCGTCACGCTCTCGCATCCCGTCCCGGACGACGCGCTCCGCGCCGCAGTCGAGGCGGAGGACTACACCGTCACGGGGATAGGGGAGGTAACGTTGGACGCGGCGGACGCCGCCGGCCCCACGCAGAAGCTCGTCCGCGTCGAAGGTATGATGTGCGAGCACTGCGTGAAGACCGTCGGCGATGCGCTCCGCGGCGTTCCCGGCGTCATCTCGGCAGAGGTCTCACTTGATAACGGCACAGCGCTCGTCACCCTCGCGCGACCCGTCCCGGACGACGCGCTCCGCGCCGCAGTCGAGGCGGAGGACTACACCGTCACGGGGATAGAGGAGGTTTCGGCATGAAGGCAAACAGGGAGCAGATAACCCACAAGCTCAAGGTCGCGCGCGGCCAGATCGACGCCGTCCTTCGGATGGTGGAGGAGGACCGCTACTGCGTGGACATCTCAAACCAGATACTAGCGACACAGGCGCTTCTGCGCGGCGTCAACCAGCAGATACTCGAGGCGCATATCAGAATGTGCGTCAAGGACGCGCTCGAGAGCGGCGACCCGGACGGCAAGATCGATGAGGCGCTTGCACTCCTCGAAAAGATGGCGCAGTAAAACACGACAGAGCTTTCATAATGACTGACGGCGGGGTCAAGCGACCCCGCCGTCCTTTTCATTCTGCCAGTTCTTCGTCGAAAAACGTGTCCAAGCTCTCGGGGACGCTGCCGCCGATGAGCATTTCGGTCAGTTTCCGCACCGCATACTCCTCAAAGGCGTTCAATCTCCCCACTTCTCCGCCGTCGAGGAGATACGAGGCGTCGAGGTCGGGATATACCGCCTCCCGGCGTAGTATCTCGTCTCTCCGCTCCTCGGTCTTCGGATGTACCGACCGATGCAGAAACTCGTGTACGACAGACTCCTCGCGGAACGCTCCCGAGGAAAATATGAAGTCTCCGTTCTTTATGTGGTAGTCTGACGAATAGACGCACTTTATCGGGCTCAGGACTATTGAAACGCTCTTTAACGGCGTTCCGAACCTCTCCCCGCAGAGCGTCAGGACGTCCCCGAGCCTCTTCAAAGCACTGCCGTGCTCCCGGTTTTGTTCCGCCGCCCACTCATTCTCCCACGCAATGTAGCGGCGGAAGCCGCCGCCCTCCATGACGTACCTCAAAGCCTCCGGAAAGTGCCGCACCCAATCCCAAAACGCCGCGTCCCGCTCCCCATCCGCAATGTTCTCCGCAGACAGGACGAAACTCCTGTACCCATCGAAGTCCGTGAAGCGTGCCGCGCGGGAGTCGAGCCGGAACACCGCCGATTCGAGCAGCGCGGCGCGCGGCCAGTATGGGTAGACCTCACAGGTGTTCTGCCGTGTCTCGGAAAAGAAGCCGTACCCGGCGCCGTCCGGCTGCGCGAAACCGCGCAGCCGGTCCACCGTATGCTTGTCACGCTCTATCTCGTAAAAATCGTACCCGCATTGCAGCAGTGCGTAGTATATTGCCGATATTTCCGGAATATTTGTAATTGACAGCTCTTTTAGCTTCACTTTATGCTCTCCTTTTCCGCTTCTCCGTCGGGCGAGGCGTGCAAAACGCCGCTATTCCAATTCGAAGTGCTTTGCCAGCGCCGCAAGCGTCTCCTCGCGGGTGTCGTGCTCGAAGTCGGAGCGCGTGAGCGTGAAGAACCCGCTCCAGTCCTCCTCTATCGGCGGCCTGTAGTCGAGCCACGAGTCGAAGTTCCTCCGCGCCGCCTCCGGATCGGGGCACAGCGCTATCTGTTCGAGCATGAACTTCTTATCCGGGTCGTCGCGGTCGAAGAACCGCGTCCGCGTCACATCCGGAGGGTCGCAGAGCATTATCGCGACGTGGCGGTAGTCGGATATTTCGCGGAGCACGTCCGGCAGTATGTTTGTGTCAACTATGACGCGCCGCCCGGACGCCGCGAGCCGCGTGAGCTCCATCACCTCTATCTCGACGCACTCGCGCGAGACCTCCCGAGTCCAGCGCCAGTGCTCCTCCGCCGTCATTGAAAGCCACTCCGACCAGCCGCTCATTGTATCGAAGTAGCAGAGGCCGGGCTGCTGCCAGCGGTCGAGCTCCGCGCGCGGGAACACGTCGTGGTAGTTCTCTCCGCAGTGTATCATGTCGTACCGCTCGGCAAGCATCCGCACCATCGTGGACTTTCCCGCGCAGCTGTGGCCGTTGATGAAATAGACGTTTTTCAGGTAGTGTCTGATTATATTTGAGCTTATCTCTATTTTCAAGGTTTTTGCCTCCCTTTTATATGTAATTATTCGTTCCCTGTGACGGTGAAGTTCGTCCAATCGACGCGGTCGAGCTTCATCACGTCCGGGTCGCGGCGGAACCCGAGCTTTTCGTAGAAGCCGACGGCGTTCTCGTTTACGCAGGTGTAGAGCACGATATCCCGCTCCCCGCCCGCTGTTTCGTGGGCGCGGCGCAGGAGGGCGCTGCCTATCCCGCGCCCCGTATACTCCCTGTCCACGCCGAGGTCGGTTACAAACAGCCAGTACGCGAAGTCGGTTATCCCGAAGCACACCCCGACGAGCCTGTCCCCGTCGCGGGCGGTGAGGCTTATCGGCACGCTCGCCGTAAGCCGCTCTATCCTCTCGCGGAAGCGCTCACGCGGGTACTGCGAACCGAGGTCGGTCCGCGCGAGAAAAGCGATGTACTCGTCCGCCGTGACGCGCTCGCTCCGTATTTCGTAATCGCTCATATTTCCTCTCCTATTCGTTCCGCACGAGCGTGAACCGCTCCGGCGGCGCGGGCGGCTCAAAGCGCGAGTCGCACTTTCGAAGCAGTCCCTCGTCCGCCGCGTAGACGCTTTCCGCGCCCGCGGCGGCCTCGGCGTTCCGCGCCTCGATGTTCTTTGCTCGTCGCTCCGGCGTGGGTTCTACATAGACAAGCTCGACCTCCGCGCCCACGCGCTCGAAGCGGGCGCGGGTCTCGTCCCGCTCCGCGCGCGTCCAGAACCCCCAGTCGAGCAGGACGTCCACGCCGCCGCGCAGCAGCGTCTCCGCGAGCGACAGAAGATACTCCTTCGAGCGGCGCGCGGCGTCGTCGTACCTCTCCCCCATCGGCTCGGGGAAAAGAGACGTCATCAGCTCGTCGCAGCTGAGCGGCACGCCGGGAAGCGTCCGCGCAAGCCGCGTCTTCCCTGAGCACACCTTTCCGCATATCAGCGTCACCTTTGCCATTTCAAAAGCTCCTTTCCCTCAAGAGCCAAGCGTCACCGTGCCGGTCGCGACGTTCTCCGCGAACCGCCGGTCGTGCTCGACGAAGAGCATTGTCGGTTTGAATTCGAGTATCAGCGCCTCTATCTGCTCGCGGCTCTCGAGGTCGATGTAGTTCAGCGGCTCGTCCCAGAGGTAGACGTGCGCCTGCTCGCAGAGGCTCCGCGCGAGCATCGCCTTTTTCTTCTGACCCGCCGACCAGCCGCGCATGTCGCGCTCGAAAAGCTCGCGCGCAAGGCCGAGCTTTCTCAGTATCGCGAGCATGAGGATGTGGTCGACCCCGCACTCCGCCGCGTAGTTGTAGACGCTGCCGGAAAGTCCGGACGCGTCCTGCGGCAGGCAGCTTATCACCGCGCCGGAGGCGCGCTCGAATATGCCGCCGTGCGGAACGTCCTCCCCGAGCGCGAGGCGGAGGACGGAGCTCTTGCCTGAGCCGTTCCGTCCCCGGAGCGCGATGCGCTCCCCCGGCTTCACCTCGAACCGCAGATTTGCAAACACCGGGCGCGCCGGGTCGTATGCGACCGACAGTCCCTCCGCGCGCAGTAGCGTCCTGTGGATGTCGAAGCGCGGGGAGAGCTTCAGCGCCTCCACCTGCTCGTCGCGGCGGAGGTACGTCGCCGCCGCAAGCAGCTCGCGCCGCTCGTCCGCCGTGCGGTCGAGGCGGCGTTCGAGCGCCTTTGCCTTATGCGCCGAGCGCGCAGCCATCTTGCCGACGTGTCCCCGAGAAATATTCTCGTGCAGGGCGGTACTGCCGTTTGCCCGCTTGTACTTTGCGCTGTCCGCGAGGGCGGCGCGGCGGCCTGCCTCATCCGCAGCGGCGTCGAGGCGCTTCACCTCGCGCTCGAGGCGCTCCGACTGCGCCCTCTCGAAGCTCTCGCGACGGTCTCGCGCCTCTCTCCAGACCGAGTAGCCGCCGCGTATAACCTCCGCCGTGCCGCGCCCGAGGGAGAGAGTGTGGTCGGTGCAGGCGTCGAGGAACGCGCGGTCGTGGCTCACGAGCAGGAAGCCCTCCTTACGGCGCAGATACTCCGCCGTCTGTTCGCGCGCCTCCATGTCGAGGTGGTTTGTCGGCTCGTCGATGAGGAGGAAGCGTCCCTCGCACGAGAAAAGCACCGCGAGCATCAGCTTCGTGCGCTCGCCGTTCGAGAGCGTGTAGTAGCCGCGCGGCAGGATATCGTCCGCGTCCGCGCCGAGGCCGTGCAGCTCGCGACGGAGCCGCCACTCCTCGAGGTCGGGACGCGCGAGATACGCCGCGTCGAGTGCGGCAACGCCCTCCGGCGGCTCGGGATACGGGAAGTAGTCCGCGCCGCCCGCGAGACCGATAATTCTCCCCGAGCCCTCGAGCTCGCCCGCGAGGATGCGCATGAGCGTCGTCTTACCGCGCCCGTTGCGGCCAATAAGACCCAGCCTCCACGACGTATCGGCGCGGAAGGAGAGCCCGTCGAACACCGGCTCGGCCGAGCCGGGATATGTGAACGAAAGGTTTTGTACTTCTATTATCATCGTGACCTCCGAGTAAAAGTTGTAAAAATAAATTGAGACGCGGAAAATCCGCGTCTCAAACACATCCGAATATACTATACCGGTACTGTAGTCCCGGTCAGTAAAGATGTACGCCGATTTCCCGCGCGGCTCCGCCCGGGCGCGCCGCGCCCGCGGAATAGCCGCAAAACATAAAGTTTTACCGGGAGATCCTGTACATCCTTTCACCCTTCTCGAATTATTTCGCACCGGCGAGGCTCCGCGCCTCCCGACCCACAGACATCATAACACGGCAAGCGGAGATTGTCAAGGATGCGCCCGCGAACATATGCCATATCCGACTATCTGCGCCGCCTTTGGCGGCGTTCCGCAGTTTTACTTAGCTCAAAGTCGGGCAATATTTGCAAAGCAAATATTGCGGGCGAAGAATTGGTTTGCGCTTTCGCTGTTCGCAACGGTTGAAGCCCACGGCAAAGCCGTGGGCTTCGCGCAGCCAAATCCTGTACTGTGTTTGGCATTGCCCGCAAAGCGGGCAATGCTCACGAGGGCTGAATATGTTCCGATGAAGAATTGGTGGGGCCCTCGTGTTCCGAATGAGCATTGAAATTAAAGGGGGCCAAACGGCGCTTTACGCCGTTTGGGAATCGCGCATCACTCCTCGAGGCGTTTCCCGCAATGCTGACAGAATGCTCCGTCGCTCCTTCCCAGATACCTACCGCAGTGCGGGCATCTGTAAAAAAGGAAGTTGGGAATTAGGGCGGAAAAGGAAACGCAGGCTCCAAAAGCAAAAAACGCCAAATGGAAATACCCCATCAGCATCACCGCAAACCCGACGATGATCAAGGTGACCGTGAGTTTTCTTGCTTCCTTCGGTTTCATGCTGCCCTCCTCCGAGTCTGCCTCGCATAGTTTCGCCGCGTAAGCGGCGAAATAAATTCCAATTGGTAAATTTCGACGGCGTGTACGGCGAAATTTACACCTCTCGCGGAGCGTGCGTCGATTTTCCGCCGAAGGCGGAAAATTCGGCGCGTAGCGGAGCGTTTGCCGCCGGCAGAGCTTTGCTCTGCCCGGCGGCTTCGCTGCAAATTGGTAAGGGCGCGGATGAAATCCGCGCCCGCGATTTGCAGCGAATTTTTACTCCGCTTCGAATCCTATGAACCTCTTCCCGCTGTATGTGAGCTTTCCGCGCTTGCCCTCCGGCCAGGTGCGGCAGTCGCCGGAGACAGAGAAGCGCAGCTCCTCGCCGTTCTCGCCGCTTTCAAAGCAGAGGACGTGGTTCTCGAGCGCTATCGACGCGCCCTCCTTCGCCATCCGCGCGCGGTCGGTAGCGGCGGTGTTCACGACCGAGCCCGCCTCGTGGAGAAACACCGCGTCGACGGTCGTCGGCTTGCCGAACCGGCGCGCGAGCCTCGTCCCCGTGTATATCAGGAGCGCCGCGAGTATCAGCACGCAGGCCGCTATCCCGACCCGCGTTCCCGCGCCGCCGGAGGCGGCGGTCATCAATATTCCGTATCCTTTGAACATAACATAAAACTCCCTTCTCAATATGCGCTGCTTACAACATACCTTCTCGGCGGGACGTTTCGGCTTTACTTCGCGGCGAAGCTCATAAAGCGCTTGCCGCTGTATGTAAGGCTGCCCTCGCAGCCGCTGTCTAGGCCGCGGCAGGTCTCTCCGTCCACAAAGAACTTCAGGACCTTGCCGTCCCCGTCGCGGAAGGCGACGAAGTAGTTCTCCACGACGACGTTGTTTCCGCCGGTCGCCGCCATCTCGTGCCGTCCTCGCTCGCTTATCGGCACCTTGCCCTTGACGACCGCCCGCTCGAGAAAGACGGCCGGGACGGTCACGCTCCTCCTCGGCGAGTCGAGAATGAACCGCCTCACGAACCGGTAGATGACATACGCGGCAAATGCGGCAAAGATGGCTCCTATGGTCGCTATGCCTATCCACATACCCGCGTCTTCTATTGTCACTGCGTATACTGCACCCTTCATATATATCACACCTCTTTCGTTGTATCCGCCTGGCAGCGCGATCCGCCGCGAACGTTTAGTTCGCCTCGAAGCCTATGAACTGGCCGCCGTTGTAGGTGAGCTTGCCCTCCGAGCCCTCGCGCCACTCGTGAGGAACATCGGTATCCACCGCGAAGCGGAGCTCCTTCCCGTCCTCACTGCGGAAGGTGAGCAGGCGGTGCTCCAGAGCGACGGCGACGGCGTTGCCAGCGACGCGTCCCTTATCCGCGAGGTTTGCCCTGCCGCGCACATAGCTGCTCGACTCGAACGTCGCGGGCACGGTCTTTCCTATGCCGTGTTCCAGGCGGTACTTCTTTACGAAGTGCCACACAGCCGCCGCGATTATCACCACTACCGAAAGTATAAGCAGCACCTCGGCCGCTACGGCCGCAACAACACGGTAGGTCTCCTCCGGATCTACGCTCATCAGCAGATGTATCATTTCGACAGCTCCTCTCTGAAAGTGTATGGTGGTAACTCTATTGTGAGTATACACCCGTGCCGCATATTTGTCAATACCTTAGTAAAATTTTTTTACTATATTTCAAGTAATATATTTCCCACAACGCATTTTGCTTCTCCGCCTATCCCGCGTGCGGACGCTCCGCTCCTCAGCTTTGGGCACAAGGCGCAAAAATCCCCGGCGGAGCTTTCGCCGGGGATCGTGTGGCAATTTTTGAGTTTTTCCCGTTTTACAGGTTGTTTATGGCGTAGACGAGGCTCTGTACCAGTCCGTAGCTCACGACGCGCGCGTTCGGGAAGCGGCCCGCGAGCATCGGGTTCTCGTCGCCCGCCATCTCGCCGGAGAGCACCATGTCGCAGAGCTCGCGCAGGTGCGTGATGTATGCTCCGTTCAGCTGAACGGCGGACTGTGAGCGGTGGCCGGGGTAAATCACAAGTCCGCGCAGGTCCGCTATCTCCTCCTCGAGACACTTCACCCCATCGCGGAAGACGTGCAGCGGCTCCGAGTGGTCGAGCTGGAGCCAGATGTGCCCCGAACCGACCGTGTCGCCGGAGAGCATCTGCCTCCGCTCGCGGTCGAGGAACAGCACGCTGCCCGGAGTGTGGCCGGGGAGCGCTATCGTCTCAAGCTTCCGCCCGCCGAGGTCGAAGGTCATGCCCTCCTCGAGCGGCTTGAATATATCCGGGGAATAGCTCGCGCCGAACATCCCGACGAGCGGGAGATCCTTCGGTGAGAGGTAGATATCGCACCCCGCGTCTATAAACTCCTTCAGCTCCGCGCCGACGTGGTCGCCGTGGCCGTGGGTGTGCAGAACGTCCACCGGGAGCGAGGTCTTCTCGCGGACTATGTCATAGAGGCGGCGGTCGCCCCGGCTCATCAGTGAATCTATGAGCACGGCGCGCTCCGAGCCTATGACGAGGTAGCAGTCAACATCCTGCCCCGCGCCCTTCTCGTTTATCTGCCATATATCGGGCGCGACCGCGCCCACCGTGAATCTGACTTGCGTCTCCATTTTTTCTCCTCCTGATACGCCGTATAAAATGACCGGACTTGCAGTTCTCTTGTTTGCCCTTCAACTTCACCTATAATATATCCCGCCGTGCGAAAAATGTCAATAAACGCGCGCAAAAAAGTGTGCCGCGGCTATACAATCAACCTGCCTCACAAACCGGGGTCGATTGCAAACTCCCGTCCCGCGAGGTAGTCAAACGGCGAGCCGTCCTTCTCCCACGCGAAGCGCAGGCGGTACGCGACGAGGCGCTGACCCGCGCTCTCGCCGCGCCCGAGCGAGCCGTACTTCCCGTCCCCGACGAGCGGGCATCCCGCCGCCGCCATCTGCGCGCGTATCTGGTGCGTGCGGCCGGTGACGAGGCGGCATTCGACAAGCGAGACGTCCCCGCGCCGTTCGAGCGTCCTGTATATCGTTTTGGCGTAGAGCGCGCCGGGACGCGGCGCGTCGTACACGCGGACGGTCTTCCGCTCGCGGTCGCGGAGGATGTATCCCTCAAGCACGCCCGCCGGAGGGTGCGGCGCGCCCTTCGTGAGGCAGACGTAGGTCTTTTCGACCTTGCGGCGGCGTATCTTCTCCTCGATGTATCTGAGCGCCTCGGCGGTCTTTGCCGCGACGACGAGGCCGCGCGTGTTGCGGTCTATCCTGTGGCAGAGCGACGGCGCGAACGTTGCCCCCTCCTCCGGGTCGTACTCCCCCTTCGCGAACAGGTACGCCTGTATGTGCGTGAGGAGGGTGTTCACCTTCTCGCGCTCGTCCGGGTGGGAGAGGAGCCCCGCCGGCTTCGAGACTACGAGGATGTTCGCGTCCTCGTAGACGACGTCGAGCACGGGGGTCTTTATCAGGCGGAACGCCTCGTCCTCCCTCGGCGCCTCGAAGAACTCGTCGCGGATGTAGAGCGAGAGGACGTCACCCGCCTCGACGCGCGCGTCCCGTCCCGCGCGGACGCCGTTTATCCGCACGCGCTTCTCGCGGAGCCACTTCTGTATCGTCGCCTCCGGCACGTGCGGGAAAGCCTTCCGCAGGAAGCGGTCGAGCCGCTGTCCGCCGTCGTTTTTGCCTATTCTGAGCTCGCGCACACCATCTTTCCCCTTTCTCCGGGCATCACAATATATATCGTACCGTCCCGCGGCGGGTCCGCGAGAAAAAATTGCCGGGAATGTGTTGACAAAATCGCCGTTTGCAGTTATAATATTCGCTGTACCGCCGCGTGGAGGTGTTGTCATGAAGCTGGAGCTCGCCGGTATCATCGAGAAGCCGGGTTGCTCGGTTTCGTTTGATTATACCATGGATTGCAGCGATTTGGAAGTCAATTTTGTGTTTCCCTTCCCCCGGCCGGTAAGAGTCTGCGGAGAGGTGCGGAACGACGCGGGCATCCTCACGCTGGAGTGCGACGTCACGGGCGAGATGGAGTTTGACTGCCTCCGCTGTGCCGAGCATACCGTGCGGGACTACTTTCTCCCGGTCGACGCTACCGTCGTCACCGAGGTCGCAAATCCCGACGACCTCGAGACCTCCGACCTCCTTGTCACCGATGCGGACGGTGCGGTCGAGCTCGACGGCTTCCTGCGGGACACGATGGTGCTCGAGAGCGATATGCTCTTTCTCTGCCGCGAAGACTGCAAGGGGATATGCCCCACCTGTGGCAAGAACCTCAACCTTGGCCCCTGCGAATGCAGGCCGGAGGGAGACCACCGCCTTGACTCGCTCCGCGAGCTTCTCGAAAGGAAGCGCGGGGAGGATGCCGGGGAACAAGAATAGCTTGCTATGCGCAAAGCGCGTAACATATAACCATCAACAAGGACAAAGTATCAAGCCGAAGCCCTTAAGGAGGTGCAAAAAATGGCCGTCCCGAAGAGTAAAGTATCGAAAGCACGCCGCGACAAGCGCCGCTCGTCGCACTGGAAGCTCGCCACCCCGAGCCTCGTGACCTGCCCCAATTGCGGGGCGTATCGCCTGCCGCACAGGGTGTGTAAGGCTTGCGGAGCGTATGACGGACGTACCGTCCTCAACGTCGAGGCAAAGTAAGGATAAAAATCTTCGGACAGGGGAGGGGGCGCGCGCCCGCTCCCCTGTCTGCTTTTCCGAGGTGGGAAACATGGCAAAGGTCACACACGTCGATATGCACGGCCCGGCGTGGAAAGCCGGGCTCCGCGCGGGGGACGACCTCCGCGCCATCGGCGTGCACGAGATACGCGACGTGCTCGACCTTACCTTCCGCTCCTACGAGCCGAGGCTGCTGCTCCACGTCGAGCGGGACGGCAAGCCCCTCGAGCTCCGCGTCCGCAAGGACGTCGGCGAACCGCTCGGGCTCGAGTTCGAGAGCTATCTTATCGACAACCCGCGTTCCTGCCACAACAAGTGCGTCTTCTGCTTCATAGACCAGATGCCGCCCGGGATGCGCGAGACGCTCTACTTCAAGGACGACGACGCGCGCCTAAGCTTCCTTCAGGGCAACTACGTCACCCTGACGAATATGTCCGACGAGGACATAGACCGCATTGTCGAGATGCGGATAAGCCCGATAAACATCTCCATCCACACCACGAACCCCGAGCTTCGCGCAAGGATGCTGAATAACCGCTTCGCGGGCGAGAAGCTGAAGTACCTCCGCCGGCTTGCGGACGGCGGCGTGGAGATAAAGGCGCAGATAGTCCTCTGCCCCGGCTGGAACGACCGCGAGGAGCTGGAACGGACGCTCCGCGACCTCGCGGAGCTTGCGCCGGCGCTCACGAGCTGTTCGATAGTCCCGGTCGGCCTCACGAAGTACCGCGAGGGACTGACAAAACTCTCTCCCGTGACGCGCGAGGACGCCGAGGATGCCATTGAGCGCGCCGAGCGCTGGGGCGAGCGCTACCTTGAAAAGTACGGCGCGCGGACCTTCTTCTGCTCGGACGAGCTGTTCTTCCTTGCGGACCGCGAGATGCCGCCCTACGAGTATTACGAGGATTTCCCGCAGTACGAGAACGGCGTCGGCATGACGGCAATGTTTCTCGACGAGTTCGACGCGTCGCTCGCCTCTACGCCGGAGGACGCGTCCTGCACGCCGTTCACCGTCGCCACCGGAACTCTTTTTGCGCCGGTCATCTCGAAAGCGGTTGACCTTTTGAGCGGAAAATGTCATAATATCAGTGGAAAAGTCATACCCATAGTAAATCACTTTTTCGGGGAAGCTATCACGGTCGCGGGGCTCGTCACCTGCCGCGACCTCATAGAGCAGGTGCGGGGCAATATGCTCGGGCGCCGGCTGATAATTCCCTCCGCCATGCTCCGCGCGGGGGAGCACGTCTTCCTCGACGACGGTACGGTGGAGGACGTCGAGCGCGAGCTTGGCGTGAAGGTGATAATTCAGGAGAGCGAGGAAGGCTTTATAGACTCGGTTCTCCGTGAAGAATAGATTTTCAGTTTCGGAGGCAGCGCATGAGCACGCCGCTTATAGCGATAGTAGGCAGACCGAACGTCGGCAAGAGCCATCTCTTCAACCGGCTCGTCGGCAAACGTATCTCAATAGTGGAGGACACGCCCGGCGTCACCCGCGACCGCATCTACGCGGAAAGCGAGTGGGCGGGGCACAGGTTCAGCCTTGTGGACACCGGCGGCATCGAGCCGCACACCTCGAGCGAGATGCTGCTCTTCATGCGCTCGCAGGCGGAGACCGCGATAGAGATGGCGGACGTCGTCGTACTCGTGTGCGACCTCACGGTGGGAGTGACTGCGGCGGACAAGGACGTCGCGGACATGCTCCTCCGAGCGCAGAAGCCGGTGGTGCTCGCCGTCAACAAGTGCGACAAGCCGGGCGCGCCCGACCCCGCGCTCTACGAGTTCTACAACCTCGGTCTCGGCGAGCCGGTGGCGGTGAGCGCGCTACAGGGCTACGGCACGGGCGACCTGCTCGACCGCTGCTGCGAGTATCTTGACGGCGCGGAGGACGAGGACGCGGAGAGCGACGTTATAAACGTCGCCGTGATAGGCAAGCCGAACGCCGGAAAGAGCTCGCTTGTCAACCGCATACTCGGCGAGGAGCGCGTCATCGTCAGCCCCGTCGCCGGCACCACGCGGGACGCGATAGACAGCTTCTTCGAGTGCGACGAGGGGAAGTTCAACTTTATCGACACCGCCGGCCTCCGCCGCAAGTCGAAGGTCGAGGAGAACATCGAAAAGTACAGCGTCCTGCGGACGCGGATGGCAGTCGAGCGGGCGGACGTCTGCCTGATAATGATAGACGCGTCCGAGGGCGTCACCGACCAGGACTCGAAGGTCGCGGGTCTCGCGCACGACGCGGGGAAGGCTTCGGTGCTCGTCGTAAACAAGTGGGACGCCGTGCCCGACAAGACGACAAAGACCCCGGCGGAGTTCGAGAAAAAGCTCCGCGCGGAGCTGCCGTTCATGGACTACGCGCCGGTGGTGTTCATCTCCGCGCTCACGGGTCAGCGCGTCGGGACACTCTTTGCGCTTATTGTCGCCTGTGCGGAGAACGCGGCAAAGCGCGTCACGACGGGTCAGCTCAATCAGGTGCTCTCCGAGGCGGTCGCGAGGATGCAGCCGCCGAGCGTGAAGGGCCGCCGTCTCAGGATATACTACATGACCCAGACCGGTGTAAAACCGCCGAACCTCGTCGCCTTCTGCAACGACCCGGAGCTCTTCGGGTTCGGGTACAGGAGGTACATCGAGAACCGTCTGCGCGAGGCATACGGCTTCGACGGAACGCCGGTCCGGCTCGTTGTAAAGCAGCGCGGCGAGGGCGCCGCGCCCACCGTCAAATAAGGGGGAGATGCCGTTATGAATTTTTATCTCAAGATCGCGCTCGTCTGCGTGGTGAGCTACCTGCTCGGCAGCCTCAACTTCTCTATAATCTGCTCGCGGATATTCCAGAAGGACGACGTGCGCGAACACGGCAGCGGCAATGCCGGTATAACGAACTATCTGCGCAACTACGGCGGCTTCTCGACGCTCATAGTGATGGTGGGCGACCTCGGAAAATGCATAGCGGCGGTGCTGATAGTGGAGGCGCTCTTCCGCGGCGACACCGTGGCCGGCTACGAGATATCCGGCACCGCGAAGTTCCTTGCGGGCTTCTTCGTAATAATCGGCCACCTCTACCCCGTCTGGTTCGGGTTCAAGGGCGGCAAAGGAGTCCTCAGCGTTGCGGCGCTGATACTCGCGTTCGACTGGCGGGTGTTCCTTATCGCAATATCGCTCTTTATCATCATCGTACTCGCGACGCGGTACGTGTCGCTCGGCTCGATACTCGCGGTTTGGTTTGCGGAGCTGCTGCTGTGGATATTCAACCGCGCCGACCCGCTCTGCTGGACCTACGTACTTATCTTCGGACTCATCGCCGTGATAGTCACGGTGAAGCACTCCTCGAACATCAAACGTCTAGTAAATCATACCGAGTCGAAGTTCTCGGTTGGTAAAAAGCACAGGGAATAACAAAATCAAAGGTTTGGAGGAATCAACATGGCAAAGGACGGAAAGAAAGGCATAATCGCCGAATTCAAGGAGTTTATCTCCCGCGGCAACGTCGTGGACATGGCGGTAGGCGTCATAATCGGCGGCGCGTTCACGCAGATAGTGAATTCGCTTGTCAATGACGTTGTGATGCCCGCGATAGGCTACATAATCGGCGGCATATCGTTCAGCGACTTCAAGATAGTGCTCGCCGAGGCCACCGATGAGACCGCCGAAGCCGCCATATACTACGGCAACTTCATCCAGATGGTAATAAACTTCCTGCTCATATCCGCGGTCGTATTCGCGATGGTCAAGATAATAAACCGCTTCCACCGCAAGAAGGAGGTCGTGGTCGTCGAGGAACCCGCTCCCGCACCCGAGCCCACGAACGAGGAAAAGCTCCTCACCGAGATCCGCGACCTGCTCAAGAAATAATTTTCTTCCGCAGACGCATACAAATTCGCTAAGACAAGCCGTGCGAAGCCGCCGATACCGGCGATTTCACACGGCTTTTTTATATTTTTGCCGTTTTCGCCCGTCGGTTCCGATTTTTGGCTTTTTGCGCGCATCTCTTGAAATCGCTTGAAAATGTGATATACTTAGAATAGTTTTTCCTATTACTATGAAGGAGTGAAAATAATGAAATACGATTTTGATACCCCTGTCAATCGATTCGGTACATACTCCGCCAAGTGGGACGGCTCCGCCGCACGCTACAAGCCCGGCTTTATCCCGCTTTTCGTCGCGGACATGGACCTCAAGTGCGCGCCGCAGATAATCAAGGCGCTGCACCGCACCGCCGACCATGAGATCTTCGGCTACACCATGCCGCCTCAGGAGTACTTTGACGCGGTTATCCGCTGGTTTGACACCCACTATGGCTGGAAGATAGAGAAGGACTGGATACTTCCGTCCGCCGGCACCTGCTCGGGCATCAACAAGGTGATAGAGGCGTTCTCGAACATCGGGGACGGCGTCATCATCACCCGCCCGGTCTACGGCCACTTCACCGGCATGATCGAGGGCGACACGCACCGCAAGGCCGTCGACTGTCACCTCCACCTCGACGAGAATAACGTCTGGCGCATGGACTTCGACGAGATAGAGAAGGCTTGCAGCGACTCGCACAACCGCATCTTCCTTCTCTGCTCGCCGCACAACCCCGTCGGCCGCGTGTGGGAGCCGTGGGAGCTTCAGAAGATAATCGAGATAACGAAGCGCCACAACGTCCTGCTGATCGTCGACGAGATACACTGCGACCTCATCCGCAAGGGCGTGAAGTTCACCTCTGTCGGCACCATGACCGACGACTATTCCAACATCGTCGTCGCCGGCGGCCTCGGCAAGACCTTCAACATCGCGGGTCTCGCCTGCTCGAACCTCATCATCCCGGACAAGTTCCTGCGCGAGCGCTATCGTCAGGCGGGCGGCGGCGGTGGAATGACCCCGTTCGGAGTCTCTGCCGTCATCTCGGCCTACACCGAGTGCGACGACTGGGTCGAGGAGCTCAACGAGTACCTCGACGGCAACGTAGAGCTTGCCATGAACTTCTTTGCCGAGAAGATGCCGTGGGTCAAGATCTCCTACCCGCAGGGCACCTACTGCCTCTGGATCGACTTCAGCGCGAGCGGGCTCGACGGTGACGAGATCCATCGCCGCATCTACGACGAGGCGAACGTCATCCTTCAGGACGGCAAGGTACACGACCCGGTCTACGGCGCGTGCTGCCAGCGTATGTGCGTGCCCACCGCCCGCAGCGTCCTCAAGGAGGCGCTCGAGCGCATCGAGGCGCAGTTCAAGGACATCAAGGTAAAGTAAGTATATCACGTGAAACGACCCTCCGGCTTCGGAGGGTCGTTTTTTCGTCTGCGTTTCCGGACATGGAAAAGGCGGGCTCAGAGAGCCCGCCTTTCACATTCTTCCAAATCATTCCGTTCTCAGCGCTTCGACCGGGTCCTTCCGCGCCGCTATGCGGCTCGGGACGAGGCCGGCGATAAACGTCAGCGCCATGCTGATAAGCACGAGTATCACTCCGCCCTGCCACGGCAGACCGGCGATGTTCGATATGTCCGCAAGGTGCTTGATTATCGCGTTTACCGGCACGCAGAGAAGTATCGTGACGAGTATACCGAGTGCTCCGGCGCTGAAGCCGACTATAAGCGTCTCCGCGTTGAAAACGCGGCTGATGTCCTTCTTCGAGGCGCCCATCGCGCGGAGGATGCCTATCTCCTTGGTGCGTTCGAGCACCGAGATATAGGTTATAATGCCTATCATGATAGAGCTCACGACAAGCGAAATGGCGACAAACGATATCAGTATATAGCTTATCGCGTTGATTATGGTCGAGACGGAGGTCATCATCAGCCCGACGAGGTCGGTGTAGCTTATGATGTTTTCGTCCTTGCCCTCGTTCTCCATGCGGGTGTTGTAGTCGTTTATTATGTCGACGAGCTGTTCCTTAGACTCGAAGTCTTTCGCGTAGAGCTGTATCCCGCTCGGGACCTCGACGTCCGCGACGCCGAGGATGTTGAGGTTTCCGTCGTAGGTCGCGCTCGTCTTCATCGAGGCGGCCATCTGCGCTATCGCGGCGGCGCGCTCCTCCTCGCTGAGGTTCATGAGGTACTGCTGCTGCTCGGGCGGGAGCGCGGTGATGTCAAACTGCGGCGCATCCTCTCCCGCGTCAAACGCTATGCCGGTGAAAACGTCGGTCGACGGGTCGGCGAGCTGAGCCTTCACTGCGGGGCAGTCGTTTGTCCGCTTTATCATCTCGTCCATCAGCTCGGAGCGGTAGCCCACCAAGCCGTTCGTCGTTATCGCGACGGCGTTCTCCTCCGGGCGGAGGATGCCGACGACCTTGACCTCCGGCGCGTCCTCGAGCGCCGTGCGCATGAACTCCTCGTCCCCGCTCATGTCGACAAACACGCCGTCCGCCGTCTCGGAGTACCGCGCGGCTGTGGGCAGGAGCTTGAAGCGGAGCGCGAGTATTTCGTCGTAGCCGTAGCTCTCGGGATAGTCCGGCGACTCGTACTCCTCGCCCCGCATAGTCGCCTCCATCATGTCTCCGAGCTCGGCGGCGTCCATCAGGCCGAGGCCGTAGAGGGTGAGGTCGGTCACCTCGTTATTGCTGCCAACTATCACGACGACCTCGTTCCACGCCTCCGGCATACGACCCGCGAGGACGTCGTACTGCACCGCAAGCAGGTCGTCTCCGCCGACGAGCTCGCTCCAGACGTCTCCGCCGCTCATGCCGCCCATGGCGCCGCCGCTCATTCCGGCCTGCATCTCCATCATCTGACCCATTCCCATCTCGTCAAAGACGGTGCTCGGGTTCACCTGCTTTATCCCGTCCGACGTGTCCGCCTTATATATGAGAAGCGGCGTGGAGTAGCTGTACTGGACGTCGTTTGCAAGCTCCTTGACGCCGTTCGCGTCGTCCTCGATGAACTTGCGGAAGTCGGTGAGGTTGTTCGTCGTTATCTCGCTTACGACGGTGTCGAGCATACCGGTCATGAGGCGGACGGGGTATATCCTGTCGTCGTTGTGCTCCTCGACCTCGGTGCGGGCGTTCATCATCGAGGTCATCATGCCGGTGAGGTCGACCGACTCGTCCTGTATCGTGAGAGGATAGCTCGAGAGCGTGTCCTCCTGAACACGGTCGATGTAGTTCTGCATCCCGCTCGAGAGCGAGAGTATCAGCGCTATACCTATGATGCCGATGCTCCCCGCGAACGCAGTAAGGAAGGTCCTTCCCTTCTTTGTCATGAGGTTTGTCATGCTGAGCGAGAACGCGGTCGCAAGGCTCATAGGTTTCTTGCGGGTGCGCTTCTTCTTAGGCTCTGCCTTCTCCTCCTCCGGCAGGAAGGGGTTCGAGTCGTCTGTGACGCGTCCGTCGAGTATCCTTATAGTGCGGGTGGAGTAGCGCTCCGCGAGGTCGGGGTTGTGCGTGACCATTATGACGAGGCGGTCCTTCGCTATCTCCTTGAGGAGGTCCATGACCTGTATGCTCGTCTCACTGTCGAGCGCGCCGGTGGGTTCGTCCGCAAGGAGGATGCGCGGGTTGCCCGCGAGCGCGCGCGCTATCGCGACGCGCTGCATCTGTCCTCCGGATAGCTGGTTCGGCTTCTTGTTGATTATCCCGCCGAGGCCGACCTCGTGCAGCGCCGCGATTGCGCGGCGGCGGCGCTCCGACTTCGAGACGCCGGAGAGCGTCATACCGAGCTCGACGTTTGAGAGTATCGTCTGGTGCGGGATGAGGTTGTAGCTCTGGAACACGAAACCCACCGAGGTGTTGCGGTACACGTCCCAGTCGCCGTCCCGGTACTCCTTTGTGGAGCGGCCGTCTATGACGAGGTCGCCGGAGGTGTAGCGGTCGAGGCCGCCGATTATGTTCAGCAGCGTCGTCTTGCCGCAGCCGCTCGGGCCGAGTATCGACACAAACTCGCTGTCGCGGAAGTTCAGGTCCACGCCGCGGAGCGCCGCGACCTCGGTGTCGCCCGCCTTGTAGTTCTTGACTATGTTCTTTAATCTGAGCATCTGAGTTCTCCCCCGTAAAATGTCGGAAAAAGCCGTTTCAACGGTAAAACGAAAAACAGCCGGCGGCGGCAAATTATGCCGCTGTCAGCTATTTTACCCTCTGCGCGCCGCCGCGTCAAGCGGAAAGGCGCATTGTTCACACTTTGTTTACTTTTACAACTATCCTTCGGACACCGCGGCGCATTCCGCGCTTAACCCAGATTTTCCTTCTCCGGGACGTCGTCCACCCACCACGCGCTGTAACCGTGGTGGGAGATCCGCTGGTCCTCCGGCGGCGGCGTCATGTAGTCCCCGAACATGCTTGTCAGCACCTCGTCGTACCGTGCGGGTGCGGCAAAGGCGTGACCTTCAAAGGGAACGCGTACAGTCTCATCGAACCATTCTCTCTTAAAGACGCGGGTCGCTGCGTCAAACACGCTGACACAGACGGCGTCGCTCGAGTCGTAGGGATATTTTCTCGCGTTCTCGTCCAACCGTGCGGCGATCTGCCGGTAATTCAGATGGCGGTAACGCAGGTGCAGATACAGGCGCTTTGCCATGCGGAGCGGATTCCATGTGAAATCAAACGGGCGGCAGGCATAGCGAAGGAGCTGCTGCTCCTTCTCCTGTTCGGCTATAAAAGCCGAACGCTCCCGCTCGTCCGCCGGCAGGCCGTCCACCGGGAATATGTCTATCCATATACCGCAGTGGATATCCTCGCGCAGATAGTTCTCGCGTCCGTCCGTGCGGACGTCCGCGAGCTTGAAGAAGGGCGCGTTGTGCCCCTCGTGGGTCTCGGCCGAGCGGAGCTCCAGATACGGCCCCACCGGTTCGGTCCGGGCAAGCGCGCGGAGCCGCTCATAGTCCGGCCGGGGCATCATGACGTCTATGTCGTCATCCCACGGGATAAAACCCTTGTGGCGGATGGCGCCGATCAGCGTTCCGGCATACAGGAAATAGGTCAGTTTTTTCTCGGTGCAGTAGCTGTCGAACTGCCGCAGAATGTCCAGCTGCAGCGATTGCAGCTGCGAACTCGGGATCTCCCTCATACAAACGCGCTCCTTTACTCCATTCCCAAAGCCCGCAGTTCATCCCGGCAGCGGGCTTCCCATGTATTTTCCAGCGCCTCCCGGCGCTCAGTCTCCAGATATTCCGCGTCACCGCGCAGTTCGAGGGCTTTCTGTACCAGCTCCTCAAGCTCCTCCGGCGAGCGGTAACGAAGGACCGACCGGTACTTCCGGCATTCCGGCATGTCGGAGGTAATGATGGGCCTCTGCGCCGCCATATACTCGAACAGCTTGATGGGCGAGGTCGCCCGCGTAGTATCGTTTATCACAAACGGGATGGTCAGAATATCCGCCGAGGCTATGTAAGCCGTGAGCTTCCGATATGGAACGGCGGGCACGAGCGTCACATTCGGCAGAGCCGCCACGCCGCTGCGCTCCAGATCGTCGCCGATGACCGCGCCGATAAGCAGCCACATCCAGTCAGGATGGTCCTCGGCGCTCCGCCGCACCGCCTCGTAGTCAAACCAGCTTGCAAGGGCCCCGTAGTATGCGAGCACACAGCGATATCCCGCCCGCTTCTCACGCAGCTCCGGAAGCTCCTCCGCCGGAGCGGAAAAGTAGTCGTAATCCACGGCGTTCGGCAGAAGGACAGCCTGCTTTGCGAGGGGACGTATCTCCTCGTACAGTGCGTTCGCCGTTGCCACCGACAGGTCGGCGCGGGCGAGCAGCTCCCGGTGCTTCTTTTCGTAGTACTCGAAGTTGTCCGCCTTGGAGACGATGAACCGCAAATCGTCCACATATTCGTAAATTATCCTGTCGCTGCGGTAGAGGGAGAGACATTCGGCTGAGGTGATGTTGTAGACACAGGAGATGACCTGTGCGGCGTCCCCCGTCAGCGAGTCGAGCCGCTTTGCCGCTCTTGCGTTTATCGCGTATATTCCCTTGCCCACCTGCTTACAGCAGAAGAAGTGGTCGTAGCGGCGCTGCGGGGACAGGAACAGAACGCGGGTATCCTCCCGCGCGCCGTAGCAGGCCGCCATCTGATGCGCCCGCTGGTAGAGGTAATTCCACTCCACCGTAGGCGTGAAGACGACCACACGCCTGCCCGCGAGCTCCGCCCGCAGCTTTTTCTGCCGGAACGGCATCAGCAGCGCGAATACGGCCGCGAAAAACAGCACATGGATGCCGTCAAGCAGGAAGCGGAACACCAGACCGGCCGTTTTCCACAGGCCGCGTTCCTTCAGATAATAGCATCCCTTTTTGAACATATCCCGGATCCTCCCCGAACCGCCGCAGTCTCCGCGGCGGCAGTCTTTCCAAGATGCCGCGACACTTCACGGCACAGTTTATTATACACAAAAACACGGGGCGGGTCAAGAAACTGCCGGGCAAGTCTTGAATTTTGCGGGAATATTCGGTATAGTATAGGAAGAAGCGTGAAAAGGAGATGGACAGATGAAACGCGTTATCACCTACGGAACGTTTGACCTTCTGCATTACGGGCACATCAACCTTCTGAAACGGGCCAAGGCGCTCGGCGACTATCTGATAGTCGCGCTGTCTACCGATGAATTCAACTGGAACGAAAAGCACAAAAAGTGCTACTTCTCCTACGAGATACGCAAGCAGCTTCTCGAAGCCATCCGCTATGTGGATCTGGTCATCCCGGAGCAGAGCTGGGAGCAGAAGTCGGAAGACGTCCGCGAGTATCATATCGACACCTTCGTGATAGGCGACGACTGGACCGGAAAATTCGACTTCCTGAAGCCCCAGTGCGAGGTGGTCTATCTCCCCCGCACACCCGAGGTGTCCACTACCCAGATAAAGGACGACCTCCACAGCCTGAACGGGTGACCTTCGCCCGGTAAATTCACCCGAAAGCACAACGAACCGGAGCCCGACGTCTGGCTCCGGTTCGATTTTTACGTGTTGACCGGTTTATATCGGCAGACCGCTCCGCCTGCCGTCAGCTTCCCTGTTTGCCCGTGCCTGTCGGAGGCTCGTGCGCCTCCTCAAGCACGGGAACGCCGGGAAAATACTGCTGTATGCCGGGCTCTCCGCCGTCCTCGGGCAGCTCCTCCCCCGCCCGCAGCTCCTCGTCCACGATGTCGCTCGTCCAGTTCATGAACTGTATCTCCGGCAGCGACGGGACGCTGTAGCGGTCTATTCTCATGTTTCCCTCGCGGTCACGCATCGGTCCTATGAACGGATGCACATCGTGCGAGGCGGTGAGGGCGGTCGTGAGTATGTGCGAAAGGCGCGAGGCGTGGGTGCCTATGACCTCGTCGACGGCGTATATCTTCGCCATCCCACTCTTGAGCCCGAGCCAGAAGTATATGCTCGGGAACGCTTCGCAGTGCTCGCGCACCCGCACGAACGCGCCTCCGAGGTAGTCGCTCATGATGCGGCGGTACATCACACCCCAGTCTATCGCCGGGGCGGCGAGGTACTCCTTTATCCTGCCGTTCGAGCCTACAGAGGCGAGCATCGCATACAGGTCGTCGCACGGCTTGAGGTTCACCGAGCCGTAGGTCGGGTACTGGCTGAGAATGGCGTCCGCCCCGCGCTCCGCTAGCATTTTCCGGCAGAGGCGGTCCTCGTCGCCCGAGAAGTTGACGCGCGGCTTGCACCGCTTGACCGAGATGTTCCGGTTGACGAGCCGCGCGCCCTGCGCGAAGGCGTTGACGACGTATGTGGAGTCGGTGGCGCGCTGCGGCATATCGACTATTCCGATTATGTCGTTTTTGGTGTACGACCCTGCTATGGCTCCGAGCACGAACGCCGGCTCGTAGAGCTTGCAGTAGTAGGTGTGGAGCATCATCCCGGGAAAGGTGTGACCGCAGTTCAGCACAAGAACCTCCGGGTGCTCGAGCGTCATCTGCCACGCGGCGTGGGCGTAGGCACTGTTGACGGCAAAGAGCACGTCCGGCTTCTCCTCCGCGATAATCTCGCGCAGGCGGTCGTGCGCCTCCTGCTCGGAGACGGCGTAGACCGCCTTCGTCGTGACCCGCCCGTCAAAGAACCGCTCCATCTCCTGCCGCCCCAGCTCGTGGGAGCGGGTCCAGTAGGAGGTCTCTGGCGTGGCGTTGTACACGAACACCGCATGCGCTCTCCGCGAGCCTATGCCGAGTATGCCGCGTCCGCTCTCCGGCGAGCTCTCGCCGGTCTCGACTATGTACGGCGGCACGCGGTCGTTCACCTGGCGGAACTGCGGCTCGCAGGCGCGGACGCGCTCGCCCAGCTCCTCAAGGCTTATGTCGTAGGGGAACTCGTACACCCCGAGGTATATCATGAACGCATCGCCCGTGGTCATATCTATGTCGCGGAAGCCGGCGCGCTGATACTCAAGTGAGAAATCCCGGTAGGACTTTGGCAGCCACTCGTGCGGCTCAAGGCCCTTCAGCGCCGGCGTGCGCTCCGCGAAGCTCCTCGCCCACGCGATGAGCGCGGTGAACGCGCCGGGGTGGGAGAACCACATGTCGCTGAACGCAAAGAGGCGCGGATTGTACTCCATTATCTCGTAGTATATCCGCACGTTGTCGTCATTCGGGTCGTACTTGGGGACTATCCTCGTGATGTCGGCGGAGATGGAGTACGCGCCGACGTAGTTCATCACCGAGACGCGCTTATTCCCCTCTATCACATAGAAAAGCCCCATGTACTCGTAGACCTTTATCGGGTCGGTGATGCCGTCCTTCAGATGGTGGCTGTAGAGCGAGCGCCACTTGAAGGCGAACTCGCTTCCCTCGTCATAGAGCGGCATGAAGTTTCCGGCAAAGGCGTCCGCCCTTGCTGAAGTGTATGTACCGACTATTTTTTTCAACGCTATCTCGTGGACGCCGAGCGAAATTTCGCCCATCGTCTCCACGCCGTCAAGCTCGCGCTCGAGGACCGCGAGCCCGCCGCCGTATTTGTCCTTCGAGTGGTCGCCGAGCCACTTGCGCCCGGCGCGCCGCGCGTTCTGATACGGGACTATGCCGTTTGAATTCTCAGGCATGTTTTTCTCCTTATATTATATCTGTCTATTTTATCTGTCAACGAGTCAATTTGTGTTTTCTGAAATATATGATTGCGGCAAGAGAACCGTGCCGCCGCTCTGCGGCTATTATAGCATATCGCTCCGCGATATGCTACAGATTGTCAAACGCCTCGTAGAGTTCGCCGCCGCAGGCGGCGAATAGCGTCAAATCTATTTTTGGCGGCGGCGTGTACGTCGCCAAAAATACCTCTCGCCGTTCGCGTTTCGAGCGGGCAAAGCCCGCGAGGAACGAAGAACGACGCTCGCCGCCGGCAGGGCTTTGCCCTGCCCGACGGCCTCGCAGGAAATTGGTAAGCGAGCGTAGCGAGCGCGATTTCCTGCGAACAGCTCTGCGGCTATTATAGCACACACAGACGCCAAAGTCCACAGGCGTTTCCGTGCGAAGCGGCGAATATATCCGGATTTTTTTGAAAAAACCCTTGCAATTCTTTCGGCTTTCTGCTATTATATTATCTGCGCCGATGCTCGGCGTCTCTGTTTTGCCGTTTCACGCCCTCCCGAGGGCGTCGGATATGGTACTTTTATTACTTCTTGGGAGGTGCAAAGGATGGCTAAGTGTCAGTTCTGCGGCAAGGGTGTTACGTTCGGTATAAACGTCAGCCACTCGCATCGCCGTACCAATCGTATGTGGAAACCGAATGTCAAGCGCGTCAAGGCGATAGTTGACGGCAAGCCTTGCCACGTCTACGCTTGCACGCGGTGCCTCCGCTCGGGCAAGGTCACCCGCGCGATATAACTTCGGCGGGCAGCAGGTAACGACCGAAACCGGAAAGCTTATGCTTTCCGGTTTTTTTGTCTCGCGGCAAATCGCGCTCGCTTCGCTCGCTTACCAATTTGCCGCGAGGCCGCCGGACAAGGCGCAGCCTTGCCGGCGGCAAGCGCTACGCTACGCGCCTCGACGGCTTCGCCGTCTTCGACGCACGCTCCGCGAGAGGAATTTTCGGCGACGTACACGCCGCCGCCGAAAATGATTTGAATTTATTTCGCCGCTTACGCGGCTCCCTCCGGCTCGTACAATGTAGGGCATTCGGCGCTTCGCGCCGAATGCTGATGCACCCGGTAGAGGGTTGATTGCGGTATATCCCGAGGGGCGCATTCTCTGCGAGGCTGTAGCGGGGACGTCGGCGCGGAACGCCGTCCGTCTATAACGTGCTCAAGGTCGGGCAATATTCGCGGAGCGAATATTGCAAGCGAGGGCTGTAAAATGTCGGATGAGGAATCGGTTCGCGCTTTCGCTGTTTGCAGCGGTTGAAGTTAGCGGCGCAGCCGCTAACTTCGCGCATGGCAATTTCGCACCGTGTGCGGCTTCGCCACGAAAGCTCGGTGTCTTCTACAAATCGTCCTCGTCCCGGCGCGCGGCGCGCTCCTCGTCTTCGTCGATGTCGTCCTTTATCTCGTACATTATCGCGCGCGCGACCGCGCCGTATACCTCCTCGGCAAGCGAAAACGCCTGCTCAAGCTCCCGCTCGCCTATCTCGAAGGGCAGGTCGGTGGGGTAGCGTGTCTCGATGTAGTAGCGGTTGAACGGCGGCGTTCTGTCCACGAACTTCGCAAACCCCCTGTCCGCGCGCGCCGCCTGCCGCGAGAGAAATGTTATGTTGTGACCGTCGACGTGCCGTCCGTTCCGAAAGAGCAGGAAGCACTTGAAGCTCTTTTCGAGCGCCTGATGGCAGTGGTACACGACCGTCCTGCCGTCCGCGCCGACGCCGCGCAGTATCCTCGCCGCGCGCAGGTCGGTCTCGGCGTGGTCAAGCCACTCGTAGTAGCGGCGGCTGTCGTTTGTGCCGGTATTACGCCTCGACATACTCGCGTCCCTTCTCGGCTATGCGGCTCGCGTAGGACTGCGGGTCGTGCCGCAGCGTCTCCCACTCCGACGGGGTGTAGATGAGGACGTCGAGCGCGACGTCTCCGTCTATACCGAGATACAGCTCTCTTTCGAGCGCGTCCTTGTCCCGCGTGTCCGCCACGACGCAGACCTTCACGCCGCGTATCCGCTCCCCCGCGCCCTCGCGCTTGAGACCGTAGACTATCAGCCGCTCCGCGTGGGATATGCGGCGCACCTCCGCGAGGACTTCCTTCAGCTCATCCATTTCCGCACCTCATATCCTGTCAAACACAAGCTCCAAGTCGAATTTCTTCTTTCCGTTCGGGTCGGTTCCCCGTACAAAGCGGCGAAGTCCCTCCCCCGCGTCGGATATAACGAGCGTCTCGCCCTCGCGGGTCTCCGCCGCGTAGCCGATGTTTATCCCCTTCACCCAGAGGTCCGGCTCGCGCTCGACCGCGAGGTGATCCTCCGCCATGTCGATATACCGCGTGTTGTGGACGTGGCGGTTCATGTCGAGGTCGCTGTAACGGACGGCGAAGCTCTCCGCGTTCCGGTACTCCAGAGCCGTGGATATTCTCGCCGGCGCTTCGAAGCGCGGGTCGCCGCGGTGCCGGAAGCCGGTGAGCTCGTAGAACCTCGCCGGCGGAAGTATCTTCCTCGTGTCGACGTCCGCGAGCACCCAGACGGCGCTCGCCTCGCCGATGCTCCCGTCCTCCGCGAAAATCTCGGTCTCTCTGGGGAAGTATGCGTTCTTCGGCGTCGCCGCCCACGTCCGAAGGCGGAGCGTCTCGCCGTAAAGCGGTGGACGCTTCAGTGCCACGCGGGTGCGGACGATTATCCACGCCGCGTTCAGTTCGCGCGTAGTGTAATCCCAGCCGAAGCCGAGCCCCGAGACGTGCTCCACCGCGACGTTTTCCAGAAACATCATAAGCGCCGAGGGCTTGAGCCGTCCGAAGTAGTCGGTGCCGCCCATAGTGGCGATGTAGTCCTTTTCAAAATAATCCTCGTAAATCATTTTGCCTCCGCTGTGTTCTGCATATCTATACACCTACATTATAGACCCGCGCGCCGCTTCTGACAAGCAGAAATTCGCTCTGCGGCGTCCGTGGGACACGCCATTAACTCAACAGATTTTCGTCTTTTTGATATGGAAATCCGCCCCGGATTTTGGTATGATAATAAAAGAGATACCATCGGCGGAAGCGGTCCGCTTTACGCCTTACAATTTTACAAGGAGGAGATACAGATGAAACGGTTCGATTTCTGCGGAGGCTGGACGTTTGCAAAGCAGGGCGAAACGCCCGTTCCGGTCACCCTCCCGCACGACGCGCAGATACTCGAGACGCGCGACCCGTCGGTCTCGGACGGCGGCCACGGCTACTTCCCCGGCGGCGTGTACGTCTATGAAAAGACGTTCGACGCGCCGGAGGACTGGCGCGGAAAGCACGTCGAGGTCGCGTTTGAGGGCGTCTACAAAAACGCGACGGTCGCGCTGAACGGGCGCGAGCTCGCGTTCCACCCCTACGGCTACACCGCGTTTTCCGTGCCGCTCGAGAGACTGAAATTCGGCGAAAAGAACACCCTCACCGTCACGGCGGACAACTCGAAGCTCCCGAACTCCCGCTGGTACACCGGCTCGGGCATCTACCGCCCGGTCTGGCTCTACGTCGGCGGAGAGAGCCGCATCGAGCGCGGCGGCGTGAAGATAACGACGCTCGGCATCTCCCCCGCGCGCATCCGTGTGGACACCGCCGCGACCTGCGGCGATATAACGGTCGAGATACTGGACGGCGACAGAGTCGTCGCCGAGGGCGCGGGCGCGTCGGTCGGCATGACCGTCCCCGCCGCAAAGCTGTGGAGCGCGGAGACGCCGAATCTCTACACCTGCCGCGTCACCCTCCGCGAGAACGGAGAGGTCACCGACGTCGTGTGCGAGCGCTTCGGCATCCGCGAGCTCAAGTGGAGCCCGAAGGGCTTCTTTGTCAACGGCGAGGAGACGCTGCTCCGCGGCGGCTGCATCCACCACGACAACGGCATACTCGGCGCGGCGTCCTTCCCCAAGAGCGACCGCCGCCGCGTGGAGATACTCAAGGCGAACGGCTTCAACGCCATTCGCTCCGCCCACAACCCGACGTCCCGCGCGATAGTCGAGGCGTGCGACGAGCTCGGCATGTACCTCATGGACGAGACCTTCGACATGTGGTACAGCCGCAAGACGAAGAACGACTACGGCAACGACTTCCCGGAGTGGTGGCAGCGCGACGTCACGATGATGGTCGAGCGCGACTACAACCATCCGTCGGTCGTCCTCTACTCTATCGGCAACGAGGTGAGCGAGCCTGCGGAGGAGAAGGGCGTCGCCACCGGCAAGGCGCTCGTAGACCTCATACATTCTCTCGACCCGAGCCGCCCGGTCACCTGCGGCGCAAACCTCATGATAATGGCTGCGGCCGCCGCCGGAAAGGGCATCTACAACGACGGCGACAGTGCCCCCTCCACCGGCGGCGGCGACCCGACGAACACCAGCGCCGACTTCAACGAGATGGTCTCGCAGATTGGCGCGGGCATGAACAACTCCGCCGTCGCGCCGGAGGTGGACGCGCTCACGAGCCCCTTCCTCGACTGTCTCGACATCGCGGGCTACAACTACGCCTCCGGGCGCTATCCGCTCGAGGGGGAGGCGCACCCCGGCCGCGTCGTCGTCGGAAGCGAGACCTTCCCGCAGGATATATGGAAGAACTGGGAGATGGTGAAGAAGTACCCCTACCTCATCGGCGACTTCATGTGGGTGTCCTGGGACTACCTCGGCGAGGCCGGCATAGGCGCGTGGAGCTACGACGGAGCCATGCCGTTCAACCGTCCGCACCCGTGGTTCATGGCGGGCTCCGGCGCCATCGACATCCTCGGCGACCCGGACGCCTCCTGCCGCTATGCGGAGACGGTCTGGGGCCTGGCGCACGAGCCGGTGGTCGCGGTGAAGCCGGTAAATCATCCCGGTGTGAAGGTGACCCGCTCGGTCTGGCGCGGCACCAACGCCATGGAGAGCTGGAGCTGGCGCGGCTGCGACGGGAACGACGCGGAGGTCGAGGTCTACTCGAACGCCGCCGAGGTCGAGCTTTTCCTGAACGGAAAGAGCCTCGGAAGAAAGCCCGTCGCCGAGTGCATGGCGATATTCAAGATAAAGTACGCCCCCGGGAAGCTTGAGGCCGTCTCCTACGGCCCGGACGGCAGCGAGGCCGGGCGCGGCTGCCTCGTAAGCTCTGAGGGCGGCATTTCGATAGCGCTCACTCCGGAGGACGCGGCGCTCGCGGCGGGCGAAATAGGCTACGTTCCGGTGACGCTTGTGGGCGAGAACGGCATAGCCGAGATGAACGCCGACCGCCTCCTGCATGCGTCGGTCGAGGGCGGCGAGCTGCTCGCCTTCGGCAGCGCGAACCCGTGCACCGAGGAGCAGTTCCACACCGGAAGCTACACGACCTTCTACGGACGCGCGCTCGCCGTCGTGCGCTCGAACGGCGCTCCGCTTACCCTCACCGTCTCGGACGGAGAGAAGAGCGCGTCGGTGACGATAGCCGCAAAATAGTTGTCGAACGGTATAACTTCCCGTCGATATAACGGTTGGTATATCAGATGAGTAAAAAGTGTGGAGGCCAACGGCCTCCACACTTTTTCTTTACAGCGTGTTTGCGGTGCGATTATCGGGGTTTTACTCCTCGACTATCTCCGCCTCGGGGGCGTTCTTCTTCACAGACTCGATGCCGTTGATGCAGTTCGCCATGGTCTTGTAGCCCTCGCTCGTCGCGATTATCTGACCGTTGCGCGCGGTGAGGCGGAAGCGTATCTCGCCCGCCTTGTCCTCATAGACCTCAAACTTCGGGTTGGTCTTGGTCTCGTACCCTTCAGCGGTCTGATCCTCGATCTCCGCTATCGGAGCGTTCTTCTGCACCGACTCGATGCCGTTACGGCAGGCGCTCTCGCTCGAGTATACCTCGCTCGTCGCGATGACCTGGCCGTTCGTGGCCTTGAGGTCGAACTTTATCCCGCTCGGGACGGTACGGATAACAAACTTGCCCATTTTTCTGTTCCTCCTTAATTTGAAATACGTTCGCTTGCTTATCTCACATTATATACCACATTTCGTGTGGATTCAATCCCCTTCGGCTTATTTCGACGAGAGATATGCGTCTATCGCGTGCGCGGCGGTCTTGCCCGCCCCCATCGCGGAGATGACGGTCGCGGCGCCGGTGACGGCGTCCCCGCCGGCGTAGACGCCCGAGCGGGAGGTAAGTCCGTCCTCATTCACGATTATGCCGCCCCTGCGGTTCACTTCGAGACCGTCGGTGGTGTCCTTTATCAGCGGGTTCGGGGAGGTGCCTATCGCCATGACTACCGTATCGACATCGAGGACGAACTCCGAGCCGGGTATCTCGACCGGGCGGCGGCGTCCGCTCGCGTCCGGCTCGCCGAGCTCCATCCGGATGCAGCGCATACCTGTGACCGAGCCGTTCTTCGGGTCGCGCGGGTCGTCCGGGTTGGAGTAACCGAGTATTTCGACCGGGTTGTTGAGGAGGCGGAAGTCTATCCCCTCCTCCTCGGCGTGCTCGACCTCCTCGCGCCGCGCGGGAAGCTCCTCCATCGAGCGGCGGTAGACTATGTACACCTTCTCCGCGCCGAGGCGGAGCGCCGTCCGCGCCGCGTCCATGGCGACGTTGCCGCCGCCCACGACGGCGACGCGCCCGCCCTTCATTATCGGCGTCGTCGGATTCTCGCGGTAGGCCTTCATAAGATTGCTGCGGGTGAGGAACTCGTTTGCGGAGTAGACTCCCACAAGGCTCTCGCCAGGTATGCCCATGAAGTTCGGAAGTCCCGCGCCCGAGCCGATGAACACCGCCTCGAAACCCATATCAAAGAGCTCGTCTATCGTGAGCGTCCTGCCGATGACGACGTTTGTCTCGACCTTCACGCCGAGCGCCTTCAGACCCTCGACCTCCTTTGCGACTATCCGTTTCGGCAGACGGAACTCGGGTATGCCGTAGACGAGGACGCCTCCTGCGGTGTGCAGAGCCTCGTAGACCGTGACCTCGTACCCCGCGCGCGCGAGGTCGCCCGCGCAGGTGAGGCCGGAGGGTCCCGAGCCGACTATCGCGACGCGGTGCCCGTTTGATGTGGGACGCTCCGGCGAGGCCTCCGCGCGCTCGTTGTGCCTGTCCGCGACGAAGCGCTCGAGGCGGCCTATCCCGACCGGCTCGAAGCGTATGCCGAGGGTACATTTGCTCTCGCACTGGGTCTCCTGCGGGCAGACGCGCCCGCAGACCGCCGGGAGCGACGAGTTGCGGCTTATCACGCCGTAAGCGCCCTCGAAGTCGCGCTCCTTTACCTTCGCTATGAAGTCCGGGATGTCTATTCGGACGGGGCAACCCTCCACGCAGGGACGGTTTTTGCAGTTCAGACAGCGCTGCGCCTCCTCGACCGCGATATCCTCGGTGTAGCCGAGCGCGACCTCGTCGAAGTTGTGCGCGCGCACCGACGGAGCCTGCGTCGGCATCTCATGCTTTTTCTGCTGTATCGCCATTTCTCCGCCTCCTCAAGCTCTGCCGAGCAGCCGGCAGGTCTCCTCGTATGCGTGCCGCTCGAACTCCGCGTACATCCTGCCGCGCGTCATCGCCTCGTCGAAGTCGACTTCGTAGCCGTCAAACTCCGGGCCGTCCACGCACGCGAACTTCGTTACGCGCTTGCCGTCACGCACGAGCGAGAGGCGGCATCCGCCGCACATACCCGTGCCGTCTATCATTATCGGGTTCATCGACACGACGACCGGCACGCCGAACGGGCGCGCCGCCTCCGCGACGAATTTCATCATTATTAGCGGGCCGATGGCGAGTATCCGGTCAAAGCGCTCCCCGCTCTCGAGCAGCTCCTTCAGCGGGACGGTGACGTTCCCGCGGCGTCCGGCGCTCCCGTCGTCGGTCATGAGTATCATTCTGTCCGAGCAGGCCTCAAACTCGTCGGTAAGGATGACGAGGTCCTTCGAGCGGAAGCCGATGATGCTCGTCACCTCCGCGCCGATGCGCTTAAACTCCTGCGCCGCCGGCATCGCTATCGCGCACCCGACGCCGCCGCCCACGACGCAGACTTTCTTTACCCCCTCGGTCTCGGTGGCGCGGCCGAGCGGACCGACAAAGTCGCTTATATACTCGCCCTCGTTCTTCGCGCCGAGCAGCGCCGTCGTCGCGCCGACTATCTGGAAGATTATCTTCACCGTGCCGCGCGCCGCGTCACAGCCCGCGACGGTGAGCGGGATGCGCTCGCCCTCGTCGTCCACGCGCAGGATGATGAACTGTCCCGCCCGCGCCTTACGCGCGACGAGCGGCGCCTCTATCTCCATCTGCGTGACCGAGGGATTGAGAACCTTCTTCGTAACTATCCTGTACAACCTGCCACTCTCCTCTCAATCGTCCGGCGAGAGCTTCTTGAAAAGCCTCGCCGACCAGAACTCCATGCCCATTTCGTCTATGTAGAAGTGCAGTATCGCGCGCCGGTCCTTCGTCGCGGTGCCGAGCAGGAGGTACGGCGCGCCCTCGCGCCGCACGGCGTCCTCCACGAACCGAAAGAGCGCCGAGCCGATACCGGCGTCCCTCCGCTCCGGCAGGACGTACAGCTCCTCGAGCTCGACATACTCCGTCCCGTCCCGGACTATCGAGCCCATCCGCTCCGCCGTTCTGCGAGTGATGAGCGCATAGCCGACGACCTCCCCGCCGTCCCGCGCCGTGAATATCCGCTTGTCCGAGAAGTCGTCCCCGGAGTTCCTTACATAGCCCCAGCAGCTCCCCTCGCGCTCCCAGTCCTCCGAGAGACGGACGAGCGTGTCTATGAGCTCCGGCGACGCTTTTTCCTCCGAGCAGACCACTTTCTCACCTTCCCGCGCGCTGTATGTAGTTTATTATA
The DNA here is from genome assembly GCA_947631015.1 of uncultured Clostridia bacterium. GTDB lineage: Bacteria > Bacillota > Clostridia > Oscillospirales > JAAYOS01 > CANRIN01. Next base: position 70,024 of record CANRJS010000003.1, on the reverse strand, counting down.
CTACTGTTTTGCGCGGCGCGCAACGGTTCCGCGATGTTATTAGGTGTAAAACGCTCCAGTCGACGCGGTGCGGCGGTGCGGAGCTTAAATCGACCCGGCTCGGGGCGTGTTTCGGAAAATAAAGGCCTGCTCGTCCTGCGGATTCAGCTCGGTATAAATGATCTCAAATCCGTCCAGAAGACGGCGCGCCTCCGCCTCATCATACGGATGGAAGATCATCCCGCGGCGGCGTCCGGACGTGTAAAGAATACTGCCGTCGTCAAGGCACTCGTGCGGCAGGGACAGGTCGTCCTCATCCGCTCTGTCAAATGACACCATGATGATGCCGCCCGGCTTCGTTATGCGGCACAGCTCGGAAAGTGCGCTCCTTGCGTCCCCGACGCTCATGTGGTCGAGCACGGAGTTTGCCACGGCTCCATCGAAAAAAGCGTCCGGGTAGCCGGTGGCGAGAATGTCGGCGGACTTCACGCGCGTACCGTCCAGCCCGCAATGTTCAAGGCCCATGCGCGTGAGCTGCGCCGCCGTCGGAGATACATCGAAGCTGTACACCTCAAAACCGTTCGAGGCGAGAGCCACCGAATACGCGCCAAAGCCGCAGGCGGCGTCGCAGATACGCACGGCGCCGAAGTCCTTAAAGATGTCGATGGCGCGCGACTTCAGCTTACGGAAGCGCTCAAGGTACGGAAACAGCGCTTCTCCGTCCTCGCGGCTCCACATGTCCTCCCACAAATTGTCGTTCAATGTACCACCTCCAAGGCGTGATAATTAAACATTTTACTGCCTGGTCCGGAAAAAGTCAACAAATATGCATAGTGAAAGGTGCCAACACTCAAACGCCGTTTTGCGCGGCGCGCAACGGTTCGTTATTATTTGCAATCCCCGTCCGCGCGTGGTACAATGAGGAAAACATGAGAGGAGCGATACGATGAACATTTACGAGCTTATTGAGAAGCGGCAGTCGATAAGGAAGTACGAGCAAAGGCCGATAGAGCGCGAAAAGCTCGAGCGCGTCCTCCGCGCCGGAGCGATGGCTCCAACCGCGCGCAACGAGCAGGCGCACAGGATAACGGCCGTCACCGACCCGGAGGTCATAGCGAAGCTCGCGCCCGAGATGCCGTTCGTCGCGACAGCGCCGTGCGTCCTCGCAGTCTCTTTCGACGGCGACCGCACGATGAGGTGCGGGCAGTCCGCAAGGACGATAGACAGCTCCATCTCGCTTGCGTATGTGTCGCTCGCGGCAGTTGAAGAAGGTCTCGGCGGATGCTGGCTCGGGAGCTTCGACGCGGAGAACGCTCGCGTGCTGCTCGGTCTGCCCGAGACCGCGACGGTCGCGGCGCTCTACACTCTCGGTTACCCGGAGGGCGACACCCCGCGCCGCATAAAGAAGCCCGCCGAGGCGCTGTACAAGATAAGGTGACGGAGACATGTGCCTGATATGCGACCGCATAGAGCTCATCCGCCGCGGCAAGAACCCGTATTTCGTCCGCGAGCTTGAGACCGGGTACGTCGTCATCGGCGACCATCAGCATTTCCGGGGATACACGCTCTTTCTTTACAAGCACCACGGCCGCGCGACCGAGCTTTTCCATCTCGATCCCCGCGAGCGTGCGCGGTTTCTTGAGGAGATGACGGTCGTTGCGGAGGCGGTATCACGCGCCTTCGGCGCGGAGAAGATGAACTGCGAGCTGTTGGGGATGGGCGACGCACATCTGCACTGGCACCTCTTTCCCCGCGTGAGCGGAGACATCGGAAGCTGCGGCAACAACGGAAAGGGGCCGGTGTGGTGGTATCCCCCGGAAAAGATGTACTCGGACGGGAACCGTCCCGCCCCGCACGAGCTCGAGGCGATGGAACGGCAGCTCGCGGAGGAGCTCGATTGGCTTATTCCTGCATAAAAGCGAAAACCCTGCGGATGCATTTTGTGCATCCGCAGGGTTTTTCGGCTTGGCAACAGCCTCGCGCGGCGCGCAGCGGTTCGCGGGGAATATCGGCGATTTCGGTCGGCGCTTTTATATTGTACGAAGCGGAAATCAGCGCCCGCGATTTGCAGTGAAATTTCTTGTGGTAACATAAATGCCCAGCGCCGCGCCGAGAAGCACGAGCAGCCGCGCGAGCGTGAAGGTGTCCCCGAGGGCGCCTATCAGCGGGAAGAGAACTATCATGCCCACCGAGAAGCACATGCTTTTCACCGAGATGAGCGTCGCGCGGCGTTCGGAGGGGATACGCCGGTTCAGCTCGGCGGAGCCGAGCGGCGAGAGCATGGCGCTCGCAGCGCTCGCGAGAGCAAATCCGGCGAGTGACGTCGGGACGCTCGGAACGCCCATCGCCGCTATCCCGAGCGCAAGCGACGCTCCTGCCGCAAATTCGGTGTGACGTCCGAGCCGCCGCGCCGTCCGTTCGCAGAACAGCGCGCCCACGCTCGCCGCCGCGCCCGCGCCGAGAAGTATTATACTTATGCCCGCCTCGTCAAAGCCGAGCGAGCGGTAGAGCTCCTGACTGTAAAAGTACACGCTGACGTAGAACGTCTCGAGAAGCGAGTAGTGTATTATCAGCCGGCGCACGTCCCGGTCGCCGCGTATGACGTCCGTGCTCGCGCGGAAGTGCTCGCGGAGCGTGGGACGCTTCTCCCGCCGTTTCTCCGTCTCCGGCTCGCAAAGGAGAAAACATATCGCGACGGACAGCACCGTTATCCCCATCTCGACGATATAGCAGAGCAGGTAGGAGCGCTTCGCTATCATTCCGCCCGCGAGCACCGCTATCCCGCCCGACACCTCCGCCACAAATCCGAGGCGACTCATCGCGCCGAGGAAGCGCCGCTCCTCGCCGAGCCCGAGGTAGGTGTCGTAGATGAGCGCGTCCTCTGTGCCGGAGATGAGGCTCCCGCTGAAGCCGGTGAGCGCAAATCCGAACGCGAGGACGAAGAAGTTGTCCGACATTATCATCGGTATCGAGCTCGCGAACGCGAGCAGGCGGCTCACGAGAAGCACCTTCTTCCGGCCGAGCAGGTCCGCTATCGCGCCGGACGGCACCTCCGTCAAAAGCGCCGCCGCGTGGTAGACGCCCTCGAGCATTCCCACCTGCCACAGTGAGAGCCCCTTTGAGAGCATATAGAGCACCCACACGCCCTCGGCCATTGCGAAGCGCGCGAAAAATCTGAATATATAGAAAAGCTTCGTGTTGTTCTTAAGTCTGTTTTTCATTGCGGTAAACTCCCATTCGTTTTTTTGCAAGCGAAAGGAGCTTTCCCGCCTCCAAGCGGAAAAGCTCCCGGAATCACCACGCCGACAGATATATTACCCGTTACAGGCTGAAAAAGGGCGCAGTGATCCCATCGGCCGCCGCGTTAAACGCATTCTTCCAGCTGCTCAGCATCGGAATGTACCATGTGAAAAGCATCACTCGCCCCTCCTTTCGCTCTCCGAAACCGACGGCGCGTCTTCTTCGCCGCCGATCGTTTAATTCGGGATTGATTATAGCATCTTCGTCAACCTTTGTCAATCTCCATATCGCGCTTCTCCAGCACCCTGATGTTTTTGTTGTTCATTAAGCAGACGATTATCACGATACCGATAAGGCCGGCCATGTTTTCACATCAAATTCTTCTCGGCAAACTGTTGGATCACAAGCCGTATCGTATCTTCTACAAAGTTTGCGTACTCGTCTTTCGATATAGCAATAAACTTATTTATTGTTTTGTCGGGTTCGGGTAGATAGCCCATCACGCCGATCTTGCGGACGATGCACCCCCAGGGGAGATCATCAATATAGTCGGGAAAGGATTTCAACGGAAGGATCTCCGTGAGATAGCCGGAGTTTGGGTGATCGTTCAGATATTCGGCTTCCATCGCGTAGATCTCGCGCATCCGATTTGCCTTGGGAATGAGACTTTTTACCGAATCCCACGTTTCATCCATGTCGGCACCGACAGCGCTCAATTCTTCATCCGCCTTAATACGTACCCAAGCCGCTCTTACGCGGTCTTCGTCCCGGATCATGGCCTGAAACGCCGCATCGGTAATCAGATGGCAGTAGTAGCCGAGCAGAAAAGCATATTCTTCCGCAGATTTAATAGTGTCTTTGCGCTTCATGATGTACTCGGCGCAGAAGGCGTCACAGTCGGACGCTTTCTTTCGCTCGCTCTGCATCCAATGCGTTACTTCTCTGGACGGCACAAAGGCTGTCCAGTCTTCATTTTCTACGTTGCAGTCCGGAGCAAGATTACCAACGCAGAAGCCGCGCCTATCCAAGCTCGAAATACGTTGAAGAACGCCATCCGCGATCATTAAATGTGTTACCCAAGTTGCCACCCTGCATCTCTCTTTTATCCGTAACAGTTACATTTGCGATTTTGCCGCATATTTATGTCCCGGCAGAAAAACGAAAAACAGGGCGGACGTGTCGTCCGCCCTGTCACGTGCCGCAAATCATCACGGAGCTCAAATGTTCCGTTTTCTTGTCGCAGTCTTACTCCGTCACTTCCACCTGTATCGCCTCGATGGTGAGATAGTCGCCGTGGACGTAGCCCTCGACCCCGCTGAAGCTTATCTTGTGCCACTCGCTGCCGCCGACGTTCTGCTCGAGGACGGTGTACTTTTCGCCCGCGTGCGCCTCGCCTATCTTGTCATAGTTCGTGCCGGGGCCGGAGCGGACGTTGAGGAAGGTCGATACGTTGTGGACGGTGCCGATATACTCGGTGACATACTCCGGCGTGGGCGGCGGGGTAGGCGTCTCGGAGGGCGCAGTCGAAGTCTCCGGACTGGGCGAGGTATCGACCTTGTCGTCGTCTCCGCCGCAGGAGGCAAGCGGAAGCGTGAGCATGAGCGCCGCAAGCAGGGCGGCTATAATGCGCAGATAATTTCTTTTCATGGCGAGCCTCCTGTTCTCTTGAAAAAATTGTTGAACTTTGTTTGATTTTATTCTACCACACCGCACGGCGGATTGCAAGAAACAAAGCGGTAACATTTTGAAGTCACCGCCCTCCCCGCATCGGAATAAGATGTGTACGGGGATGACCCGAACACCGGCAGGCCGTCCGCCGCAAGAGACGGCGCGTCCGCACCTGCGGACGTGAGGGGGAGAAGATATGGGAAACTGTTACAAGAACTGCGGCCCCACCGCCTATGAGCGCGCGCGTGCCTACGCCCGCGCCGCCGCAGAGGCCCAGTGCATGGCCGAGAAGGCCGCCAAGTGCGCCTGCGAGATGGCAAACCGCGCCGCGGAGATAGCTAACCGCGCAGGCTGCTACGCGCAGGAGGCGAACGCCGCCGCAGAGCGCGCTGCAGAGGCCGCCCGCTGCGCCGCCGAGGTCGCCGAGAGCCTGAAGCCCGACTGCGGCTGCGGGAACGGGAACGGCTACGGCTACAACACCGCCGGCGGCAACGGCTGCGGCGGCAACGGCTACAACACCATCAACTACCACGACTGCATGCACTAAGCAGCAAAACAACACGGAAGCGCCGCCCCCGTCGGGGCGGCGCTTCCGTCTGTAAAATTCCTGCAGAGAACGCGCTGACGCAGCGCGTTCTCCCGCGAAAGCCTACTCCTCTCCGTACCACATATATCGGTCGAGCGGGACCCTGCCCGCGACGAACTCTACCCCCTCGCGCTCGAGGAGCTCTATCTGCATATTCTCCCCGCCGAACGCGAACGCCCGGCTGACCTCGCCGAAACGGTTGACGACGCGATGGCAGGGTATCTCGCCCGGCTCGGGGTTGACGTGCAGAGCGTACCCGACCGCGCGCGAGAGGCGCGGATTCCCCGCGAGCAGCGCTACCTGACCGTAGGTCGTCACTCTGCCGCGCGGGATGCGCTTCACTATTTCGTAAATCTTGGCGAATACCTCGCCCGTCCGCTCCGCCTTCACGACGCGCCCTTCTTTACACAATCCGCGCACACGCCGTAGAATATGAGGCTGTGGCGCTCTATCCTCGCGCCGGAGGCTAGCTCCGCCGCCCGCTCGAGCTCGCCCGTCGGGATGTCCACGTCGCTCACACGTCCGCAGCGGGAGCAGACGAGGTGACTGTGCGCGCCGGTAGTCGCGTCGAAGCGCTCGGTGCCCTCTCCCGTGGATATGCGGAGTATCTCCCCCTCGTCCGCGAGGACGGACAGGTTGCGGTACACCGTTCCGAGGCTGATGTTCGGTATCTTTTCACGCACCATGTCGTATATCTCGCTTGCGGTGGGATGGCTCTTCACGCTCATGAGCGCCTCGCGCACAGCCTCGCGCTGGTGGGAATACTTCTTCATGCGTGCCTCCGAAAACAGTAATGATTATCGTTCCGATTTCAGTATACACAAATCGCGAGGTGTTGTCAAGAAAGGAAAACGCGGGCGCACAGGCGCCCGCGTTCTTTTTGCAAAGCTCAACCGTTCTCGAGATCGTAGAGATAGCGGCGCGGTATGTAGTTCCGTATCGTCTCCGCGTCAAGGTAAGGGAAGCTCGCAAACTTCAGCGAGAACGCGTCGCACATCGTAAACACCCGCGTCCCGAAGTCGTACAGGAGTATGAACGAGCGCCCCACGCCCACAAGAAATCCCTCGCGAGTGGTCATACCGCTTGTGCCTAGCAGGAACTCGCCTATCATATACGCGCCGAGATTGTCCGAGAGGAGCTGCTGGAAGGTGCCCTGAAGTTCCTCCGAGCTGAAGTCCTCGCGCGGCGGGATCTCGAAAGCCGGGTTCAGCCGAAGCACCAGTGCGAGAACGTAGTCGCGCGCGGCGCGGTTCGGGTCGCCCGACTGCGCCGGGGACTGGCTCTGCTGCGGCATCATCATCTGACCGTTCTGCGTATCGCCGCCCTGCTGCGGCATGCGGTAGCTGAAATTGGGATAATTACCGGAATTCATTTCAATACGGCCTCCTCAAAAATCAGGTGTCTGCATACGCGTCGGTGGGGTTGTAGAAGCAGTGGTTTCCCACCCGGAAGGCGAACGCGCCAACCTGCGAGGGGAAGAATCCCCGGCAGGTCGAGCTGTACGGGTTATAGAACCACAGCGCCCAGCCCATACCCGCGAGCCGGTTGCCGGCTATCGCCCACTCCGCTATGTCGTAATGGATCTGGTCGGGGGTCATATTGTAGATGTTCTGAGGATTGTAGCGGCCGCGTATCACCTCCCGCGTACAATCGAACTGTCCCTCCTGGAAGATGATGTTCCTGATGCTCCCGCCGTTCGAGACCCTCGCATACTCGCCGTAGCCCACGTTCACGCGGTTCATCACGACGCCCGCCACAGCCTGCATCCCGTTGTAGCCTTCGCCTCCCGCTTCGCACTGTATGAGCCGTGCAAACAGCTCAATATCGGATAACGCCATTGTCTTTTGTCACCTCCGCTCTGCACTCGAGACATTCTATTCGGGCGGAGGCCATGGGGTTACAGATAAAACTCGTGGCGGCCTATTCTTACAAAAAACGTGCGGTTCCGCTGTATCCAAGAGGACTTTGCTATCGACGGGTTGAGGAAGAAGAGGCTGCCGCCGACGGGGTTCGTTCCCTCAAGCGCGAGCTTCGCCGCAAGGACGGCGTTCGCGCCGGGCGTGCACCATATCCGTCCGTTCAGCGTCGGCTCGAACTGTACGCCGCCGACCCGGTCGAATATGACGCCGTATATCGTGTTCGGGTAGCGCGGACTTCTCACGCGGTTCAGCACCACCGCGCCGACCGCTATCTGACCGAGGAACGGCTCGCCGCCCGCCTCGGCCGTGATTATCCTCGCGAGCCACAGAACCGCGCCTTCGTCGTAGAACTCGTCGCCGCCCGTTATCGTCTTACCCGTCGAGGTCAGGGTCGCCGTCTTTGTGCTCCCGTCCCACTCCACGTTCCAGCCGAGCGCCTTCGCGAGCGGACGCGCGGGGACGTAGAGCGTCCCTTCGAATAGCTGCGCCGTTTTGTCCAGATATATGTATCTGCCGTTGGCGGCGAGATATTCAGCGCCGGGCGTGACCGTCATCCGAAGATCCTCTCCGCTCACGGAGGCGGTGTTTGCAGCAGCGTCCCAGCTCACCGAATACCCCGCGTCCTCGCACACTCTCCGAAGCGGAAGGTAAGTGGTGCTGTCCATGAGCCGGGCGCCGATGACGTCGCACCCGTCCGCCACGACGTTTACCTGTGCCCACGGCGCGCCCTGGTCAAGAACCGGGTCAAGTTCCGCGCCGAGAGCCGGGTCGAGCTCCTCGCCGAGAGCCGGGTCGGCTGCTATCTCCGAAGCGCCTGCAGCTCCCGGAAACGACGCCGCCGCTAAAACTATCACAAGCATCAGCGCCGCTATGCGCTTTATCCCGTTCATTTTTTCTCTCCTTTCGTGCATAGGCAGTCTTTTCACAGTATAAACTAATTATCTGTCGACTGCAACAGGTATTTTTCGACATAAAGAACCGCCGCGCTTCCGCGCGGCGGCTCGGATATTCTTCATTACCGTTCGCTTTTCCTTGAGGGGTGCGGCATGAGAAGCCCCGGAGGGGGCGCGAGCCTCTGTCCCGGCATGCGGAGCGGCCGCCGACGCGGCGGACGTTCCCCGACGTCTATGTCGAGCAGCTTGTAGCCGCAGGCGTTCAGAAGCGTCGTCTCCCCGTACTCTATCGGCTTGCCGCAGGCTCCGTAGCGGAGGTGGACGTGGCCGTAGAAGTGGTACTTCGGCTTTTCGGTATCTATAAACTCGCGGAAGCAGCCGAACCCACGGTGATACGGGTCGTCCAGATCCCCTAGGCCGAGCGCCGGAGCGTGAGTGACGAGTATGTCCACTCCCCCCGCCTTATGTACCTTGCGGCTCACGCGCTTAAGGCGCTTCGTCATTTCGTACTCGGTGTACTCCTGTTCCTCCGGGCCGCGCCGTCCAGGTGCGCCGCCCATTCCGAGCAGGCGCACGCCCTTGTATTCAAAGACCGTGTCGTCTATGCAGGTGCAGCCCTCCGGGGCGTGTATGCGGTACTTCTTGTCGTGATTGCCGTGAACGTACACGAGCGGGGCGGGTATCATCGTCGCAAGGAAGGTGAGATACCTTGCGTCCAAATCTCCGCAGGAGATGATGAGCTCCACGCCACGGAAGCGTTCCTTGTCAAAGAAGTCCCAGATGTACTTCGACTCCTCGTCGCTTACCAGCAGTATCCGCATCCCATCCCCCTTCCGAAGAAAAAATGTGATTTCTTATATATTATATATGTTTTCGACCGATAATGCAACCTCGGTTTGTGGGTAATGCTCAAAATAATTTTTACCTCCGTGAATAAGCCGCGCCGCGGGGGAGATACTATAAACGCACCGGAAAATCCGGAAAAAGTGCAATACGGAGGTATTCTGCAATGTCTAACCAGAACAACCGCAATCAGTCGAACAACCAGAAGTCGAGCAACCAGAACAATCAGAACAACTACCAGAACAACAATCAGAACCAGAACAACAGCCAGTCGAACCAGTCGAACGAGCAGAACCGTCAGGACGAGAACCGCTTTTAATTCTGTCAGAAAGTCCTGACGGACTTTCTGACAGAATTTCGCGGCGAATCGCGCTCGCTTTGCTCGCTTACCAATTCGCCGCGAAGATACCGGCAGAGCATAGCTCTGCCGGTATCGAACGCTCCGCTTCGCGCCTCGACGGCTCCGCCGTCTTCGACGCGCGCTCCGCGAGAGGTATTTTCGGCGACGTACACGCCGCCGCCGAAAATAAATTTGATTTATTCGCCGCCTTCGGCGACGAACTCTGCGAGGCTCTGAACAAAAGCGCGGACAGAAGTCCGCGCCTTTGCTTTTCCCGCAAAAATGCAAAAGGCGCGCCGAAGCGCGATTTCCCAAACGGCGCTTGCGCCGTTTGGGAGCCCTTCCGATTGAAATGCTCGCCCCGAGTGAATCGGGGCTCCGCGAAGTTGCTTGCCTGCGGCAAGCAACTTCAACCGCGCGAACAGGCGCGGAGCCGCCTTCGGCGGAAAATCGACGCAATTCCCGCGCGGTTGGCGACCGCGTAGGAGCCCTTCCGATTGAAATGCTCGGCGGAAATGAATTCCGCCTGCGCGAAGTTGGCGGCCGAGCCGCCAACTTCCACCGCTGCGAACCGCGAGGGCTCGAACCAATTCTTCGTCCGACACTTTACCGCCCTCGCTAGCAATATTCGCTCTGCGAATATTGCCCGACTTTGAGCATGTCCCCCTTGAAAATGCAAAAGGCGCGCCGAAGCGCGTCTTTTGCAGAAGGAATTGGAAAGTTGGGATATATAAGAGGGTTAGGGGGAAATGACTGGACAGTTCCTTTGCCGGTCGTACCGGGCTGTCCCCCGGTACATTTTCAGTATACCCGTCAAATATTTCTAAACTGTGAACGCGCTTTGAACATTTATCGGTTTACATAAAATTTTTCTAAACTTTTCCCGGGAGCGTCCGCGCGGACGCTGTTTTTGCCGACCGGCGCCTCCCGCGCCCCAAATTTGCCCGCGGTACTTGCAAACCTTATATTTTGTGGTACAATATAGGCTGACGGCGGCAAGTCCGCCCGGCGCGTCATGCGCCGAACACGAAACGGAGGAATATCCATGTCCGACAAGAAGTATTACGTCACGACACCCATCTACTACCCCTCGAGCAACCTGCACATCGGTCACACCTACTGCACAGTCGCGACCGACGCCATCGCGCGCTACAAGCGAATGCAGGGATATGACGTGATGTTTCTTACCGGCACCGACGAGCACGGTCAGAAAATAGAGAACAACGCGAAGGCGGCGGGCGTCACGCCGAAGGAGTTCGTCGACAGGATAGTCGAGGGTCCGCGCGGCGTCAAGGACCTCTGGAAGCTGATGAACATCTCCTACGACCGATTCATTCGCACGACCGACGACTACCACGTCGCCGCGATACAGAAGATTTTCAAGGAAATGTACGACAAGGGCGACATCTACAAGGGAAAGTACACCGGAAAATACTGCGTGCCCTGCGAGTCTTTCTGGACCGAGAGCCAGCTTGTCGACGGCAAGTGTCCCGACTGCGGCCGCGAGGTCATAGACGCCGAAGAGGAGGCGTACTTCTTCCGCGCCTCCAAGTATGCGGACAGGGTGCGTGATCTGCTTCTCAACACCGACTTTCTCGAGCCGCGCATCCGCGTCAACGAGATGATAAACAACTTCATCGACTGCGAGGGAGGTCTCCAGGACCTCTGCGTCAGCCGCACGAGCTTCAAGTGGGGCGTGCCGGTAGACTTCGATCCCGGCCACGTCGTCTACGTCTGGCTTGACGCGCTCTTCAATTACACCACCGCCCTCGGCTACATGAACGATGAATACAACGATATGGAGAAGTTCTGGCCGGCGGACGTCCACATCGTGGGCAAGGAGATAGTCCGCTTCCACTCGATATACTGGCCGGCGTTCCTGATGAGCATGGGCGCTCCTCTGCCGAAGAAGGTCTACGGCCACGGGTGGCTCAACTTCAACGGCGAGAAGATGAGCAAATCGCGCGGCAACGTCGTCGACCCGTACATCCTCGCGGAGAAGTTCGGCGTCGACTCGCTCCGCTTCTTCCTGCTTCGCACCTTCCCGTTCGGCTCGGACGGCAACTTCACAAACGAGCTGCTTATCCAAACGATAAACACCGACCTCGCAAACGACCTCGGCAATCTCGTGAGCCGCACCACCGCGATGAGCGACCGTTACTTCTCCGGCGACCTCGCGCAGGGCGGCGAGCTCACCGAGGCGGACGGCGAGCTGAAAGCGCTCGCGGCGGAGGTCACGGCAAACTACGAGCGCCAGATGGATGCGTTCCAGTTCTCGAACGCCCTCTCGGAGGTGTGGCGTCTCATAAGCCGCGCCAACAAGTATATCGACGAGAACAGCCCGTGGGTGCTCGCAAAGGACGAGGCGAAGCGTCCGCGCCTGCTCTCCGTACTCAAGAACCTCTGCGAGGCGATACGCGTCGCGGCGATACTCGTAAGCCCGGTCATGCCGGACACTGCGGAGGCGATATTCGAGCGCCTCGGCGTGCCGGCGGGCGGGCGCGTGTGGGACGCTGTCTCCTTCGACCTCGAGACCGAGGGCTTCTGGAAGACCACCTCCGGCGCACCGCTCTTCCCGCGTATCGACGTGGAGAAGGAGCTCGCTTCGCTCGACGCCATTCTCGAGGCGGAGCAGGCGAAGGCCGCCGAGCCCGCGAAGGAGGAGGCTCCGAAGGCCGATGCAAAGAAGCCCGAACCTGCGGAAGCGTCCGAGCCGGAGCATCTGCCGCAGATAACGATAGACGATTTCATGTCGGTCGAGCTCCGCGCGGCGAAGGTCTACGATTGCGAGCCTGTCCCGAAGTCGGACAAGCTGCTCCGCATACAGGTTGACCTCGGCTATGAGAAGCGGCAGATAGTGAGCGGCATCCGCGCGTGGTACAGCCCGGAGGATCTCATCGGCAAGACGATAGTCGTCGTCGCGAACCTCAAGCCCGCGAAGCTTCGCGGCGTAGAGTCGAACGGTATGCTCCTCGCAGCGGACACGCCGGAGGGCGGCGCGTCGGTGATATTCCTGCCGGACGACGTCCCGGCGGGCCAGCGGATACACTGAGACGGAGCTTCGGTACTGTTGAACGATTGCAGGGACGGCGGCCATTTCGCCGTCCCTGCTTCTTTACAGGAGGCAGATATGACTTTATTTGACACTCACGCACACTACGACGACGCGCGCTTCGACTCCGACCGCGACGCGCTCATTCGCTCGCTCCCTTACGAGGGCGTCGGTCTCGTCGTGAACCCCGGCTGCAACCTTGAAAGCTCCCGCGCGGCGGTCGCGTTCGCGCGGACCTATCCGCACTTCTACGCGGCGGTGGGCGTCCACCCGTCCGACATAAAGGAGACCGACGACGCCGCTTTCGAGGAGATAGCGAGCCTCGCGCAGAGCGAGAAGGAGGTCGTCGCGATAGGCGAGATCGGCCTTGACTACTACTGGGACAGGGACAACAAAGAGGAGCAGAAGGCGTTCTTCCGCCGTCAGATGGCGCTCGCGCGCGAGCTCGGTCTGCCGGTGATAGTCCACGACCGCGAGGCTCACGGCGACGCGCTCGAGATAGTCGACGAGTTTCCCGACGTGAAGGGCGTGTTCCACTGCTTCTCGGGGAGCGCGGAGTACGCGCGCGAGCTCGTCCGGCGCGGGTGGTATATCAGCTTCACCGGCTCCGCGACCTTCAAAAACGCGCACAAACTCCGCGAGGCGGTCGTCGCCGTCCCGGACGACCGCATAATGATAGAGACTGACTCGCCGTACATGTCCCCCGAGCCGGTGCGCGGGCGGCGCAACAGCTCGCTGTACCTTCACCACATCTGCCGCCGCCTCGCGGAGGAGCGCTGCGTCGACGAAGAAGTCTTCGCGCGGCAGACCTTTGAGAACGGAAAGCGGTTCTTCGGGATAGAGTGAGCTGCGGCGCTTCTTTCGCGGCGCGCGGACAGGCGGCTTTGCCGCCGACCGGTAAAGCGCGCCGCACGCCCTTTTTGGTAGGACCAATTCGGCTTTGCATTCCCGGCAAGATTTGATTTAGTATGATGCTTGTTTTTTATGCCTAATCTTAATAAGGAATGTTTGAACATTCGACAATTCGGTTTTTGGAGAAAGATCAGTATGAAGATCGGCATAGATTTCGGACATCCGTATTTTGATGAAAAAGTTATCTTTGAACTAACGCTCGATGACTTGAATTGCTTTTACGCGAATGAAACTGCGGTAAATCGACTTAACCTGTTCTTTGTATTAGAAGCGTCGTTACACAGACTTCAGCGAGAAAACAGGTTGAAAGCTGCCGCCCGCTGTGCATTTTTAACGGCTTATTATCTTTTCACAGCATCAACGCCCCCTGCATCTTTCGAGTTAGCAGAGTTTTATATTGACAGGGCATTGGAATGGGATGAAACGCCGGAATATATCCAATGGAAAAAACTTATAGATAAGGGAAATTGACAAATTCCCGCTAGTCATAATGCTAATGGGGAAATTGTCAAACATACCGTTTGACACGCAGCGCCCCGGTTGTGCTTTAAGCGCTCCCGGAACACAAAGGGAAATCGGAAGTTTTTGAAATGCTCACGCACGGGGAGGTCAACATGGAAACAGTTTGGATAACCGACGCGGACGAGAAGAGCCGCGTCCTGCGGGACGTTCTCGCGGAGCTCGGCGACTGGTTTGGGAGCCCCGAGGGTGTCGCCGAATACGCCGAGGGCGTGCGCTCACGGCCGTTCCTCGCCGCCGTCTACGACGGGAAATACATCGGCTTCTTCTCGCTTGACATGCACTACGGGCACACCGGTGAGATATACGTCTGCGGGGTGCATCCCTCTTGCCGAGGCATGGGCGTAGGACGCGCGCTGTGGCTCAAATCGGAGGAGTGGTTCCGCGAGAACGGATGCCGTTACGTAGTCGCAAAGACACTAAGCGACGAGGTGAACTACCCTCCCTACGAGGCGACGCGCGCTTTCTACCGCGCCATGGGTTTCGAGCCGCTTCTCACCCTGCATGAGATGTGGGACGAGGAAAATCCCTGCCTCATCATGATAAAGACGCTGTAAAAGAGCACCGACGGCCTGAAGCCGTCGGTGCTCTTTTGTCTATTAGATTTTTGTCCCGAGGGAATACACTCAGTATTTCCAGAAGCTGTACACCGCTTCGCCGCCGTTTACGAACACCTCGACCGACTTTGTGTCCTCAAGGATGTCGAGCATGTCTAGCCTTTCGAGCTCCCGCACGGTCTTTTCGCCGCTCGCAGTCTTCAATATGAGGGTGTTCCCCGAGATCTCGACATATTCGCTCTCCTTTGTCAGGAGGTGACGGGCCTCCTCCACGGGGAAGCTCTTTATCTTCCCGCCGTCGAGAGTCAGCTCGCGCGGTATCGACAGCGCGCCCGCAAACTCACACCCCTCCGGCGCCTGCTTGCCCCAGTGGTACATCCAGCCGATCATCAGGCGGCGCTCCCCGTCCACAAAGGTCTGCGGCGCATAGAAGTCCGGCCCCCACTCGGGGCGGCTGATCGAGCAGTTTACGAGCCGGCCGTCCTCGAAGTCGCCCACGACGAAGTGGGTCGAGCGCTCCTGCGTTCCTATCTTCGAGAACATCAGGACGTACCTGTCCCCCAGCTTGAAGAAGTCCGGGCACTCGATGCAGTTTGCATACTCCTCGCCCTCGAACAGCACGCCGGCGTACTCCCAATCGAGGAGCGTGTCGCTCGTAAACAGCAGCACCTTCCCGACCGTCTTGTCGCCGGTGCCGACCGCCATGTAGTACTTCCCGTCGATAAGCGTGACCTTGGGGTCGCGGAAGTCCGGCGTCCCAAAGGGATTTTTGCGTATGACGGGGTTCCCCTCGTACTTCGTGAAGTTCACGCCGTCGTCGCTCCACGCGACCGACTGCGTCTGCGCGAGCTCCTTCGAGACGGAGGTGTAGATGAGGTAGAGCCTGCCGTCCTTCTCGACGGCGGAGCCGGAGAAGCAGCCGCCGAAGTTTTCATAGGGCATGTCCGGGCGGAGCGCTATCGGCAGCTCCTCCCAGTGGAGCAGGTCGCGGCTCACGGCGTGACCCCAATGCATCGGCCCCCACTGCGCCGAATACGGATTGTGCTGGAAGAACGCGTGGTACATTCCGTTATAACGTATGAGGCCGTTCGGGTCGTTCATCCAGCCCTTTCTCGGCTCAAAGTGGTAATCAAAGCGCAGAGAAGCGTCCATATTTCTTCCTCCCGAAATACATTCTTATATAAACGCGCGCCGCGAGCCCGATGCCGGGTCGCGGC
Source organism: uncultured Clostridia bacterium (assembly GCA_947631015.1). Classification (GTDB taxonomy): domain Bacteria; phylum Bacillota; class Clostridia; order Oscillospirales; family JAAYOS01; genus CANRIN01. Next base: position 54,299 of record CANRJS010000003.1, on the reverse strand, counting down.
CGCTTTTACTCTTGCTCAAGCATCTCCCGCATCAGGCTGTCAAAGCCGGGGAACTGCCGCTTCAATATCATCGGCCTGCCGTTCTCGCCGACAAAGCAGTGGGTGCTCTTTGCCGTGAACACGACGGCGCCGGTCTCGACGTTATTGCCGGTGTACCCTATCGTGAAGCGGACGCCGTTGTAGTCCGCGACGCGCAGGTCTATGCGGATAGTGTCCCCGAAGGTCGTGGGACGCTTGTACTCGACCTCGACCGACAGCACCGGCGAGGCTATGCCCTCGCTCTCGAGCTTAGCGTAGCCGTAGCCGACCTTGTCGAGGAAGTCCACCCGCGCCTCCTCCATCCACTTGACGTAGTTGGAGTGGTGGGTGATGCCCATCTTGTCGGTCTCATGATAGTTTACTTTCCGTATATATCCTTCCATATTCGCCTCTGAGTATCCGATTTATATAGGTTTCGACATTATGACGTTACCCGCCCGAAATGCCGTGCAGTATCTTTTCTATCCGCTCCGTGCAGTCTGCCTCGCGGGTCGCGTCCTTTCGCCAATCGTCGGAAAGCGGGAAATAGCGCTTGTCGCTCACGGTCTTTCCCATGTCCCACTTACCGTTTTCGCCGCGATTGTCAAGGAGCCAGTCCGCGACAAATTCAAGCTTACGGCCTGCCCGCTTATATCTTATAAGCAGCTCGACCGCGCCCAAGTAATTGCTCGCGTTCCTGCTGCGAAACTCCTGCGGCAGGACCGAGACCGGACGGTCGTATATGTAATAGATACCCTTCTCGAAGTTCAGGATATGCTCCACGAAGGCAAGCTCCGTCTTTTCGTCAAGGCAGCCGCACAGCAGGGACACCGGGTAGTAGTTTTCGATTCCGATTATTCTCCCGCCGTTCGGGCACAGGATGCTTTTGTACTCCGTGACATATCTGTCATAGTCGAAGCTTCCGCCATCAAAGGCGGCGGTCACGATCTCCGCCCAGTTCCCTGCGACCCTGTTTGCGGCGTCGTTGTCCTTTGTAAACCGCCGTATGCCCGTTGCAAGCAGCAGCGAGGTGAAAACGCTCCAGTCGTGGACCTTTTCCTCCCTGTCCGGGATAGTCTTCTCGCCGACTAGGCAGTCGTTCATATAACCGACCGCTTTCCGGATGCACTCGTCCTCCATCGTGCATCCGAGTATTTCCAATCTGCGAAGCGCCTGCTCCGTGGTGATACGGGAACCGCCCGAGACGGCGAGAGAATGAAAATCTCCCCAGCTTCCGTCCTCGCGCTGCCACTCTGTTATCTGCCTTGCCCACTTCCCGTCCCTGTGCATAGCGGCCTCCTCCAAACGTAAAGTGCCGTTCTCCATGCAAAAGCCATGCCAAAGCGGCAGCTTATACCGCTAAGGCGGTTCCGTGTTTTCCCGGCGCTGTATCCGACACGCAAAATGACACCGTATCTGCGGAGAGACGGCCGTTTTGCGGACGCGGCGCTGTCACTTCCGCAGCTCGGTCTTACGCATCTTGCCGCTTATCGTCTTCGGTATCTCGTCCATGAACTCGACAAAGCGTATCCACTTGTACTCGGCCATGCGGCTGTTCGCGTACTCGCGGAGCTCGCGCGCAAACTCGGTGGACGCCGTATATCCCGGCGACGGCACGACGAACGCCTTTATCGCCTGTCCGCGCAGCGGGTCGGGCACTCCCACCACAGCGCACTCCATCACGCCAGGGTGCGCCATGAGGACGTTTTCGACCTCGTTTGGGCCGATGCGGAAGCCGCCGCTCTTGATTATGTCGTCAATCCGGCCGTAGAAGAAGAAACGGCCGTCCTTGTCCTTCAGCGCGGAGTCGCCGGTGTGGTAGACGCCGCCGTCCCACGCGGCGGCGTAGGTCCCCTCGTCGAGGTAGCCGCAGCAGAGGCCGGTGGGACGCTTTCCGTTTTTCGGGAGGATGACTATCTCGCCCACCTCGCCCTCAGGGGTGAGGGTGCCGTCCGCATCGCGTATCTCAATGTCGTATATCGGCGAGGGCTTGCCGAGCGAGCCGACTACCGGCTCCTCCCAGCAGAAGTTGCCGAGAAGTATCGTAGTCTCGGTCTGACCGTACCCCTCGGCGAGCGGGAGGCCGGTGCTCTCGGTAAACGTCCTCGATATGCTCGGATTGAGCTGTTCGCCCGCCGTTGCCGCGTGCTTCAGATGCGGCATGGCGGGGATGCCCTTCCGCGCGAGGTAGCGATACACCGTCGCGGGGGCGCAGAAGGACGTGACGCCGTACCTGTTTATGACGCTCACGAGCTGCTTCGGCTCGAAGTTGTCAAAGTCGTAGACCATGACGGCGCTGCCGACGAGCCACTGACCGTAGATTTTTCCCCAGGACGCCTTCGCCCAGCCGGTCTCGGCGACGGTGAAGTGCAGGCCGTTCTCCTCCGCCTGTTGCCAGTACTTCGCCGTGACGACGTGCGCAAGCGGATATGTGAAGTCATGTATTACGCCCTTCGGGTAGCCTGTCGTGCCGGAGGTGAAGTAGAGGAGCATCGGGTCGGACGCGCGCGTCTCGACGCGCTCAAACGTCTCTGACGCGCTTTCCATCTCCTCCGTGAGATTGCGGAAGCCGGGAACGCTCCTCTGCACCGTCCAGAACCGGCAGTTTGGAGCCTTGTTTGCCGCCGCTTCGAGCATCCTGTCGTGCAGGTCGTCGTCCGGCGTGCAGATTATGCCGCTTATGCTGCGGCAGCTCATGCGGTACTCGATGTCGTGCGCGGTGAGCATGTGCGTCATCGGTATCATCACCGCGCCGAGCTTGTGCAGCGCGACCGAAACTATCCAGTACTCGTAGTGGCGCTTGAGCGCAACCATAACATAGTCGCCGCGCCCTATCCCCGCCGCGCGCAGGACGTTTGCCGCGCGGCTGCTGAGGCGGCTTATCTCCCCGAAGGAGAAGGTGCGCTCCTCGCCCGCGGCGTTGCACCAGACGAGCGCGCGCTTATTCGGCTCCTCCGCCGCCGTGGCGTCCACCACGTCGTAGCCGAAGTTGAAGTTTTCGGGGTAGTCAAAATCCATCGAGAGAAGCCTTCCGCTTTCGTCAAACCTCTCTATGCAGTATCTCTTATATACACTCATTACGCTATTCTGCTTCCTTATTCTGATTTGGTACGCCTATCCGGCGGAAACGCTCGTATCGCTTCCGGACGAGGTCGCTCTCGCCCGCAAGCGCGTCCAGCTCGGACGAAAGGAGCGCGCGCAGACGCTCGTAGAACTGCGGCTCGCCGATGTCGTCCTCGGGTATCATCCGCTCTATCACGCCGAGCGCGAGCGCGTCGGACGCGGTGAGCTTGAGGTTCTCCGCCGCCTCCTCCGCCTTTGTCGAGTCCTTCCAGAGGATGCTCGCGCATCCCTCCGGGCTTATGACCGAGTAGACGGCGTTCTCGAGCATCCAGACGCGGTCGGCGACGGCGAGTGCCAATGCGCCGCCGCTCCCGCCCTCGCCCACGAGGACGGAGATAATCGGCGTGTTCAGCGCGGACATCTGCATGAGGTTTTCGGCTATGGCGGCGCCCTGTCCGCGTTCCTCCGCGCCGATGCCGCAGTACGCGCCGGACGTGTCTATGAAGCACACGACCGGGCGGCGGAACTTCTCCGCCTGCTTCATCAGGCGGAGCGCCTTGCGGTAACCCTCCGGGTTGGGCGCGCCAAAGTTGCGGCGCATCCTGTCCTTCGTGCCGCGCCCCTTCTCTATCGCTATGACCGTGACCGGTCTTCCCTCGAGGCGCGCGACGCCGCCGACTATCGCGCCGTCGTCCGCGAACGCGCGGTCGCCGTGCAGCTCAAAGAAGTCGGTAAATATCCCGCGGATATAACTTATCCCGGTGGGACGCCTGCTCCCGCGCGCAGACTTCACTCTCTCGTATGCGGTAACGCTCATATCACGCCTCCTTCCGAGTGTATCGAAAGCAGGAGTGACAGCGCCGCGCGCTGCTCGCTCCTCGGCACTATGGCGTCCACAAAGCCGTGCTCGAGCAGGAATTCCGCCCGCTGGAAGCCCTTGGGGAGGTGCTTCCGCGTCGTCTGCTCTATGACGCGCGCGCCGGCAAAGCCCACCGTCGCGTTCGGCTCGGCGAGTATGATGTCGCCCTCCATCGCGAAGCTCGCGGTGACGCCGCCGGTCGTCGGGTCGGTGAGCAGGACTATATAGAGAAGCCCCGCGTCGCCGTGACGCTTCACGGCGGCGCTGGTCTTTGCCATCTGCATGAGCGAAAGCAGTCCCTCCTGCATCCGCGCTCCGCCGGAGACGGTGCAGCCTATCACCGGCAGGCGGCGCTCCAAAGCGTGTTCAAAGAGCCGCGTTATCTTCTCGCCGACGACGCTTCCCATGCTCCCCATCATGAAGCCCGGCTCCATGACAAAGATACAGCAGGGGTTCCCGTCTATGCGGCATTCCCCGCAGACGACGCCCTCGTTCTCGCCCGTGGACTGTTCGGAGGCTCTCAGTTTCTCCTGGTAGCCCGAGAACATCAGCGGGTCGCTTGAACGGAGCGAGCCGTCCAGCTCGCAGAAGGAGCCCTCGTCCGCCGTCATTGCTATCCTCTGCCGCGCGGACATACGGAAGTGGTGCCCGCAGGAGCAGACGTTCATGTTCGCGCGGAGAGCGCTTATCGGTATCGACTTGTGGCAGTTGGGGCAGGTCTGCTCCGGCTCGCTCTCCTCCTGCGGGACGGGCTCGGCGGAACGTCCGCCCTCCTCAAGCTCGTTTTTCGGTTGGTACCTGAATTTCAAAAAGGGCATTTGCTATACCTGCGTTTCCATAAAAGTGAGGTCGTAGGACCCGTCCATAAAGCGCGGATCGTCGAGCAGGCGGAGCTGCTCGGAGAGGTTCGTTCTCACCCCGTCTATGACGAGCTCGCAGAGCGCGGCGCGCATCTTTCGCAGCGCCTCCTCCCGCGTTCCGGCGTAGACGATGAGCTTGCCGAGGAGCGGGTCGTAGTACGGCGTTATGCTGTCTCCCGCGACGAGGTAGGTGTCAAACCGCACGAACGGTCCGCCCGGGGTATGCAGGAAGTTTACCGTTCCGGGCGCGGCGGCGTTTATCCGGCATTCTATCGCGCAGCCGTCTATCCTGATGTCGTCCTGCGTGAAGCCGAGTGGCACGCCCGCCGCCGCGCGTATCTGCCACTTTACCATATCGACATTCGTGAGCATCTCGGTGACGGTGTGCTCCACCTGGAGCCGGACGTTCATCTCCATGAACCAGAAGTTTCCCTCGCGGTCGAGCAGGAATTCGAGCGTCCCGACGCCGACGTAGCCGAGCCGCTTTATCGCGGTCGTCGCCCGCTCGATAAGCTTCTTTCGCTGCTCCGCGCTCACCGCCGGGGAGGGCGACTCCTCTATGAGCTTCTGGTGCCTGCGCTGCACCGAGCAATCCCGCTCGCCGAGGCAGACCACGTCTCCCTGCTCGTCCGCGATTATCTGAAGCTCGATGTGCCGCGCGGGATGGATGTACTTCTCAAGATACAGCGCGCCGTCCCCGAAGGCCGCCGCGCTCTCCCCCTCCGCCTGATAGAACACGCTCTCAAGCCGCTCGGGGGATTCTATGAGGCGTATGCCGCGCCCGCCACCTCCGCTCCGCGCCTTGAGCATTACCGGGTATCCGAGCTCGCGCGCGGCGGCTGCCGCCGCCTCCGCCGAGGGGAGGACGCCCGTGCCGGGTATGCTCGGAAGCCCCGCCTCGCTCATCATACGCTTGACCTCCGCCTTGTCGCCAAGCGCGTCCATGTTCTGCGCGGAGGGTCCGATGAATACTATGCCGTGCTTGCGGCAAAGCGAGGCAAAGTGGGCGTTCTCGGAGAGGAAGCCGTAGCCCGGATGTATCGCTTTCGCGCCGGTGACGAGCGCCGCGCTGATTATCCGCTCCTCGTTGAGGTAGCTGTCGGCGGCGTCCGCGCCGCCGATGCAGCAGCGCTCGTCGGCGAGGGCGACGTGGAGAGAGTCCGCGTCCGCCGTGGAGTAGACCGCGACGGTCGCTATTCCCATCTCCTTGCAGGCGCGGATTATCCGCACCGCTATCTCGCCGCGGTTAGCTATCAATATCTTGGAAAACATGAGCTATTTCTTCACCACCGCAAAGGAGAATTCCGCCTTGAGGCAGAGCCTGTCGCCGACGTATCCGCTGCCCTCCGCGAAGTAGAACGGAGCCTTGGCGCGGGTGATGCGGCATTCGGTGCGGAAGGTGTCTCCCGGCTTTACGGGGCTCTTGAAGCGCACCTTGTCAAGGCCGGTGTACATCGGCAGAGCGTCGTCCGTCATTACGTCCGAGAGGAGCACACAGGCGGACTGCGCGAGTATCTCGCAGAGTATCACTCCGGGCACGACGGGGTTTCCGGGGAAGTGCCCCGAAAGGAAGAACTCGTCCCCTCGGACGTGATACTCGCCCTTAGCGAGCTCTCCCTCCCGCTCCACACGGTCGAGCAGGAGCATATTGTCCCTATGCGGGAGTATCCGCATTATCTCGTCCCTTGTCATGCCGTTACCTCTTGATGCGGAAGAGCGGGTAGCCGAAGTCGACCACCTGTGCGTTCTGCGCGCAGACCTCGACGAGCACGCCGTCGCACTCCGCCGTTATCTCGTTCATCATCTTCATGGCCTCGATGAGGCAGAGCACCTGTCCCTGCTTCACTTCGTCGCCGACCTTGACGTAGGGCTCGGCGTCCTCGGCGGGGGCGCGGTAGAACACGCCGACCATCGGGCTCGTCACCGTCACGGTGTCCGCGTCCGGGGCGGCGGCGTTCGCCCCCTCCGGCGCGGAGGACGCGGCCACGACCGGCGCCTGCGCCGGCACGGAGACCGGCACGCCTCTTTCGAGGCGCACGAAGTTTTCGTTTTCCTTTATCTCAAGGGCGGTAAGTCCCAGCTCTCCCATGAGCCGGGCGTACTTCCTTATCTCTTCTTCCCTGATGGGCATGTTACACCCTCCTGAACGCAAGGCAGGCGTTGTGCCCGCCGAAGCCGAGCGAATTGGACAGCGCGAGGTCGATATTTGCCGAGACCGCCTCGTTCGGGACGTAGTTGAGGTCGCAGGCGGGGTCGGGCTCGCGCAGATTTATCGTCGGCGGCACCACGCCGGTCTCGAGCGCCTTGAGGCAAACTATCGCCTCTATCGCGCCCGCCGCGCCGAGCATGTGACCCGTCATCGACTTTGTGGAGCTCACGAGCGCGCGGCGCGCGTTCTCCTCGCCGAGCGCCATTTTTATTGCCGCCGTCTCTGTAGAGTCGTTCATCGGGGTGCCGGTACCGTGCGCGTTGACGTACACCGTCCCGTTTCCGTCGTAACCCGCCTCCTCGAGCGCCTGCTCCATCGCGCGCGCGCCGCCGACGGCGTCCGGGCGCGGAGCGGTCATGTGGTACGCGTCGCAGGTGGAGCCGTAGCCGCACACCTCGCCGTATATCTTCGCGCCGCGCGCCTTCGCGTGCTCGTACTCCTCGAGCACTAGCGCCGCGCCGCCCTCGCCTATGACAAATCCCGCGCGTCTCCTGTCGAACGGCAGAGATGCGGCGTCCGGGTTCTCCGACACGGAGAGCGCCTGCATATTCACGAATCCCGCGACGCCTATCTCGGTTATCGACGCCTCCGCGCCGCCGGTTATCGCCGCGTCGGCATAGCCGTGGCGAATGGCGCGGAGCGCCTCGCCTATCGCGTTCGAGCCGGAGGCGCACGCCGTCACCGACGGCATCGCCGCGTTCTGACAGTTGAAGCGTATCGCTATCGTGCCCGCCGCCATGTTCGGTATCATCATCGGCACGAAGAAGGGCGAGACGCGGTTCGGTCCGCGCGTCCTCAGCTTGTCAAACTCTGCGGACACGGTGCGGAGGCCGCCTATGCCCGAGCCGAAGTATACCGCGACGCGCTCGGGCGGCAGCGTGCCGATAACACCGCTCTCCTCGACCGCCTGGCACGCGCTCGCGAGCGCGAACTGCGCGTAGAGGTCGCTCCTGAGCGTCTCCGCCTTGTCCATGTACTTTCTCGGGTCGAAGTTCTTGACCTCCGCCGCGAGCTTTGCCTTGTAGTTCTCGGTATCGAAAGCCGTTATGGGCGCTATGCCGTGGACGCCCGCCGTGAGGTTACGCCACGTCTCCCCGACGCTGAGACCCACCGGCGTCACCGCTCCCATGCCCGTAACGACGACTCTTCTTATCCTTGCTTCCATTGTTCCAGATGTCTCCTTGACTTTGTCGGCCGAGCGGCCGCTGAGGTTCTACATCGCTATGCCGCCGTCCACGTTGAGGACGGCGCCGGTCACATACCCCGCCTCCGCGAGGAATGCTGCGGCGTCCGCGACCTCCTCCGGCCGTCCCATACGGCCGAGCGGTATCGTCGCGGCGAGCGGACTGTCGTGCAGTTCGCGCGTCATGTCGGTGTCGATAAATCCGGGGGCTATCGCGTTGCAGGTGACGCCGCGCGCGGCAAGCTCCCGCGCTACCGACTTCGTGAGGCCGATGATACCGGCCTTCGAGGCGGCGTAGTTTGCCTGACCCGCGTTGCCCATCAGCCCCGTCACCGACGCTATGTTGATTATCCTTCCGCCCCTGTTCCGTATGAATATGCCGGTACAGTGGCGGATGAAGTTGAACGCGCCCTTGAGGTTTGTCGCTATCACCTCGTCAAACGCCTCCTCGGACATCATCGCGACGAGCCCGTCGCGCGTTATCCCGGCGTTGTTGACGAGGATGTTCACCGTACCGAGGTCACGCTTTATCGCGGCGACGGTCTCCTTTACGGCGTCGAAGTCAGATACGTCGCACTTATACGCGAGCGCCCGCACCGAATACTTCTCCGCGCACCCGCGGCAGACGTTCTCCGCCGCCTCGGTGTTTCCCGCGTAGACGACGGCTATGTCCGCGCCGAGGCTTGCAAACTTCGCCGCGATAGCCGCGCCTATGCCGCGCGAGCCGCCGGTGACGACGGCGACCTGTCCTTTAAGCATTACCGCACCTCCGCGAGAGTTTTTTCGAGCGACGCCCTGTCGGCCACGCTGAAGCAGCGCACCGACCTGTCGGTCTTTGCGATGAGACCGCCGAGCACCTGACCCGGCCCGAGCTCGATGAAGGTGTCCGCGCCGGACGAAATCATCTGCCGGACGCAGTCCTCCCACCGCACGGGCGAGCATATCTGCCTTGCGAGCAACTCCGCCGGGTCGCCTGCATACGGGCGGCCGGTGACGTTAGAGTATAGCGTGAGGCGCATCGGCGCGAAATCGACACTCTTCAGCACCTCGCCGAACCGCTCCGCCGCAAGCGCCATGAAGCGCGAGTGGAAACCTCCCAAGACCTTCAGCGGTATCGCGCGTCCGCCCGCCTCCTTCACGGCGGCGGAGAACGCGGGCATACTCTCCGAAAGTCCCGCGACCGAGACCTGTCCCGGACAGTTGTAATTTACGGGGTAGAATCCCTCGAACCGCGAACAGATCTCCTCGACCTGCTCGTTTGTGAGACGGACGACGGCCGCCATCGCGGTCGACACCTTCTCCGCCTCCTCCTGCATCAGCTCTCCCCGTTTGCAGACAAGCGAAAAACCGGCAGCGACGTCCACCGCTCCCGCGTAAGTCAGCGCCGCAACCTCGCCGAGCGAGAATCCCGCCGCCATATCCGGGCGTATGCCCGCCTCGTCGAGCGCGGCGGCGGCGGCAAGCTCCACCGCAAAGAGGCAGGGCTGAGTGACCTTCGTCTCCTTCAGCTCGTCCTCGCCGCCCTCGAAGCACTGCTTTGAAGTCCCCGGACGTATCCCGTCGCAGACGCGGAAAATCTCCGCCGCGCGCGGGGACGCCTCGCACAGCTCACGACCCATGCCGCTGTACTGAGCGCCCTGACCGGGGAACACAAACGCTATTTTACCCATGCCGCAGCCCCCTTCAGAATAGGCTCGGCAGACTCCATTACCTCGCGGACTATGTCGGCGGCGGGCTGGACCCTGTTCACCATCGCAGCTATCTGCCCCGAGAGGAAGCAACCGTTCTGAATGTCGCCCTCCTGCACCGCGAGCCGCAACGCGCCGGTGCCGAGAGCCTCCAGCTCCTCGTCCGGCATGCCGCCGTACTCGGCCTTCGAGTAGTTGCGGGCGAAGTTCGTGCGCAGGCTGCGGACCGGGTGCCCGAGCCGCTTGCCGGTGACCATCGTGCAGAGGTCGCCCGCCTTGATTATCCGCTCCTTGTAGTTCGGGTGGATATTGCACTCCTCGGCGCTGAGGAAACGGGTGCCCATCTGCACCCCGCACGCGCCGAGCATGAACGCCGCGGCGACGCCCCGTCCGTCCGCTATCCCTCCGGCGGCTATGACCGGAAGGTCCGTAGCGTCGCAGATAAGCGGGACGAGCACCATCGTCGTGAGCTCGCCGACATGTCCGCCGCTCTCGCCGCCCTCGGCTATGACGGCCGAGGCCCCGAGACGGGTGACGAGCTTCGCCATGGCGACGCTCGGGACTATCGGTATGACCTTTATCCCCGCGTCAAGCCACGTCTTCATATACTTTGAGGGGTTGCCCGCGCCGGTCGTGACGACCGGGACGTGCTCCTCCGCGACGCATGCCGCCACCTCGTCCGCATACGGACTCAGCAGCATGATGTTGACGCCGAAGGGCTTGTCGGTGATGCTCCTCACGACCGCTATCTGCTCGCGCACGAAGCTCGCGGGGGCGTTCCCCGCGCCGATTATTCCGAGCCCGCCGCCCTCGCTCACGGCGGCGGCGAGCTTTCCGTCCGCGACCCACGCCATTCCGCCCTGAAAGACAGGGTAGCGTATGCCGAGCATTTCGCAGAGAACAGACTGTATCATCTTACTTCATGCAGTTCTCTTCGATGAAATTAACGAGCTCGCCGACGGTCTCGACCTTCTGGTTGAGCTCTATCTCGATGCCGAGCTCGTCCTCGAGGTTCATGAGCAGCTCGACGGTGTCAAGAGAGTCTATGGACAGTTCCTTGAACGTGCTCTCGGGCTTGACGTCCTCCGGGGCGCAGTCGGTGCGCTCGGCTATGACCTTTGCAACAGCTTCCATTACCATAATAAATACCTCCGCAGTAAAATAGTCGGAATTTGCGGTTAACCGGCAGCGCCCCGTCGAACCGGGAGGGCGTCTCGGAGCCTTCTCGAAGCCGTCCGCCGCGCGCCGGGTCCCGTGAAAGCGGGCGCCGTTTCGCCGCGCAAACGTCGAAACCGTGCGGTTTTCGGCGGTTCAAGCCGTCGCCGGATAACATTACTATAATTGTAACACAAATTTCCACCGTGTCAAGGGTAGTTGACCTGTTGGCGCACGGCTCCTCCGCGCTCCGTTCCGCGCTTATTTGTAAGGTTATCGTTTCATACCGCGGCGGCGGGAGGTTTCGGGCGGCGGGTTGAAATAATCGAATTTTGAGGTTATAATAGGTTTGTGCGTTGCGGCAGCGCCGCATATTCCATATTTTGTGTGTAAAGGAAGGAAAATATTATGCTGACAGCCGGCACGAAAGCGCCCGATTTCACGCTTCATGACAAGGACGGGAACCCCGTCTCGCTTGCGGACTTTTCGGGGCGCAAGGTCGTTCTCTACTTCTACCCCAAGGACAACACGCCCGGCTGCACCCGTCAGGCGTGCGCGTTCGCGGCGGCGTTCGAGGAGTTCAAAAGCATCAACGCGGTCGTTATCGGCGTCAGCCGCGACTCGGAGGCCTCCCACCGCAAATTCGCGGAGAAGTACGAGCTTCCCTTCGTCCTGCTAAGCGACCCCGAGCTCGAGGTCATCAAAGCCTACGACGTGTGGCAGGAGAAGAAGAACTACGGCAAGGTGAGCTTCGGCGTCGTCCGCACGACCTACGTCATCGACGAAAACGGCATCATCGAAAAGGTCATGCCGAAGGTAAAGCCGGACACCAACGCGGCGGAGATACTTGAATATCTGCGCGGGTGACGGCAGCATTAGAGATGTCCCGATTGGTAAGCGCAATAGGCTCGAATTATTTGTACGCCGACCTCAAAGCGCGCCGGTCTATACGCAAAAAGCAGACGGAAACCGTCTGCTTTTTCGTATATAAAAGTGTGTATTCTAAAACTCATCTGACATATAAGCGGGAATTTATTCAAACCATTTGACTTTCATTACAAAGTTCTTCGCGTTGCGGTAGCCTGCTTTTTCGTAGAATCTTTCATGATGTTCATCGCTTACCGCCTGAAGTTCTACGCAGGACGCACCTTTCTCTCGTACAATTCGCTCAAGCTCGGATAAAAAGGCGCTGCCGACGCCCTTGTTTTGGTGCTCATATGCTATAATAATTTCCTCTAATGTATATCCGATAATATCGTCATATTGTTTGAAATAGCCCATGGCGAACCCTATTACGGAATTATTTTCTTCCAGAATAAGAGAAAATGAATCCTCCGTGCGAATTACTTGGTGGATTCGCTTTTCCGCAGTTTCTTTTGTCCAACTCCCGCCTTCATGCACATTATAGTATGAAATATAAAGGGGTAAAACAGCGTTGATGTCTGCTGTTGTCATTTCACGAATGTGCATATTTATCCTCCAAATACCGCCTTACCGCACCCACCGTCATACCAGCAGACGGTTTACGTCTGCTTTACCGTATATAAAAGTGCGTAAATTACGATTTATCGGAATTTCTCCAACCGCAGCAACCCTTCGTCATCGGGCTCGGTGATCCCGTTTTTATAATCGTAACCCATTTTGCGATAGAACGGCGTCGCTGTGATCGAAGCGGGAATTTCTACCCGCTTTGCCCTTAAAAAGTATTCATCCGCTTCGAGCGTTTGAATGATTTTCCTGCCGATCCCACGTCCCTGATATTCGGGCAGGACAAAAATCGTAAACAGACTGCTCTCGTCTGTCTTTCCCCAGAAAGGACCTATCGCGCCGCACCCCACTATTTTTCCGTCCTCGCAGAAGACGTAGAAATGCATCCGGCTCGCTCTCTCCAAAATGTTCTGAGGCTGCAGGACTTTGATATCATTTTCGATGTACTCCGACAAATAGTCCTTGATGTTCGTGGTCCGAAGCGTTTCCGCGATCAGCGCGGAAACCTCTGCCGCGTCTTCTTCCCGTAACTGTCTTATTTCCATAGCTGTTCCTTCGCAAATTTCGATTTCACGCACCCGCCGTCATACAGGCGGGCGCTTTTTATATGCGGGTCTTCCCGTTCTGTCATTCGCTCCGCGCGTCTCCGCGCCGCCGAACGGCGGCGCAGCGCTTCACGCCGAAGCCCGCCCGCAGTACGCGGCTCTTTATCTCCTCCTCGGAGGGCTCGGTCTTGCAGAGTATTCTCGCCCTGCCAGAGGTCTTTACGCTCGCCCACACGCCGGGGAGAGCGTTCAGCGCGTTCTCGACCTCGCGGGCGCAGTCCTCACAGGTGAGGCCGGTTATCTCCGCCGAAAGCTCGTAGGGGTAGTGCGACCTTGTCCTGTCCGCCACCGGCGTCCGCTCGACCCTTCCCGGGCAGCCGCAGCATGCGCTTTTCGACTTGCGCGAGCGCGCGAAGTGGAACGCCAGCGCGAGCGCGCCCGCGACGAGCAGCAACACAAGAATATCCACAGGCTTCATACGCGCCGCCTCACAGTACAAGTATCAGCACAGCGCGCACGCAGAGCGCCGCAAGCCACGCCACCACGCATTGCCAGACGACGACGCCCGCCGCCCACGTTCCGCCGAGCTCGCGCTTGACAGAGGCTATCGCCGCGACGCAGGGGGTGTAGAGCAGGCTGAACACGAGCAGCGCTCCGGCGGACACCATGTCGAGCGCCGCCGCGACGCCGCCCTCCGCGCCGAACAGCACCTCGAGCACCGAAACGACGCTCTCCTTTGCCATGAACCCGCTTATCAGCGACGTGCATATCCGCCAGTCGCCGAGGCCGAGCGGACGGAAGAGCGGCGCAAGGAAGCCCGCTATCGTCGCCATGATGCTCTCCGACGAGTCCTCGACGAGGTTGAAGTGCAGGTCGAAGCTCTGCAAAAACCACACTACGACCGTCGCGATAAGTATCACCGAGAACGCCTTCTGGAGAAAGTCCTTAGCTTTCTCCCACATGAGCTGGAGAGTACTCCGCGCGGACGGCATACGGTAGTTTGGAAGCTCCATCACGAACGGCACCGCCTCGCCCCGGAAGAGCACCTTCTTATATAGGAACGCCACGAGTATTCCCGTCGCTATGCCGAGCAGGTACAGCCCGGTCATTATGAACCCGCCGTGGCCGGGGAAGAACGCGCTGATGAAGAAGCCGTATATCGGCAGCTTTGCCGTGCAGCTCATGAACGGAGTGAGAAGAATGGTCATCTTCCTGTCCCGCTCGCTCGGCAGCGTCCTCGTCGCCATGACTGCGGGGACGGTGCACCCGAAGCCTATCAGCATCGGCACGATGCTCCGCCCGGAAAGCCCTATCTTGCGCAGGAGCTTATCCATGAAGAACGCGACGCGCGCTATGTATCCGCTGTCCTCGAGAAGCGACAGGAAGAAGAACATCGTCACCACTATCGGCAGGAAGCTGAGAACGCTCCCGACGCCCTCGAATATGCCGTTTATCACCAGGTCGTGCAGGACGTAGTTCACGCCCGCCGAGGTCATTGCCGTGTCCACCACATTCGTCAGCGCCTCTATGCCGAGGTCCATGAACTCCTGGAGCGCCGCGCCAATGACGTTGAAGGTGAGGAAGAACACGAGCGCCATTATTCCGACAAACACCGGGATGGCGGTGTACTTGCCGGTGAGGATGCGGTCAAGCCGCTCGCTTCTTATATGCTCGCGGCTCTCGCGCGGCTTCTTGACGCAATCGCGGCAGACGTCCTCAATGAATCCGAAGCGCATATCCGCTATGGCGGCGCTGCGGTCAAGTCCGCGCTCCGCCTCCATCTGGAGCGTGATGTGTTCGAGCAGTTCCTTCTCGTTTTCATCGAGGCCGAGCCGTTCGATTATCAATTCGTCGCCCTCTATCGCCTTGTTCGCGGCAAAGCGCGCGGGGACGCCGCTGCTCTCCGCGTGGTCCTCTATGAGATGCACGACCGCGTGGATGCACCGGTGTACCGCGCCGCCGGAGGCATCCTTCGCGCAGAAGTCCACCCTCATCGGCTTCTCCCGGTACTTCGCGACGTGCAGGGCGTGCTCCACGAGCTCCTCTATGCCCTGATTCTTCGCCGCGGAAATGGGCACCACCGGCACGCCGAGCCGCGCCTCCATGGCGTTGACGTCTATCGCGCCGCCGTTGCCTATCAGCTCGTCCATCATGTTGAGCGCGACGACGACCGGCCTGTCCATCTCAAGCAGCTGCATCGTGAGATAGAGGTTCCGCTCGATATTCGTCGCGTCGACGATGTTGATTATCGCGTCCGGCGACTCGCCGAGCACGAAGTCGCGCGAGACAAGCTCCTCGTTGGAGTAGGGGGACATCGAGTATATCCCCGGCAGGTCGGTGATGGAGGTGTTCGGGTGACCGAGTATCGAGCCGTCCTTGCGGTCGACCGTGACGCCGGGGAAGTTCCCGACGTGCTGGTTCGAGCCGGTGAGGCGGTTGAAAAGCGTCGTCTTGCCGCTGTTCTGGTTGCCGACGAGCGCGAAGGTGAGGACGTGTCCCTCCGGCAGAGGGTTCTCGCCCTCCTTCTCGTGGTGGACGCCCGGCTCACCGTAGTACGGGTGCTCCGACGGGCGCTTCTTTCCGGCGCGCTCCGGCTCCGCCGTCGCCTTTGCGAGCTTCTCGACCTCTATCTTTGCCGCGTCGTCTATGCGGAGAGTGAGTTCGTAGCCGTGGATGCGAAGCTCCACCGGGTCTCCCATCGGCGCGAACTTCACCACCGTGACCTCCGCGCCGGGTATGACGCCCATGTCGAGGAAGTGCTGCCGGAGCGCTCCCTCGCCGCCTACCGTCGTTATTTTTCCGCTCTCGCCTATCTCCAGATCCCTGACAGTCATAAAGTCATCCTTCTTTTCGCAGGTAAAATCCCTAAATAAGTATATCCGCCGAGGGAAAAATGTCAATAGCGAATTCGACGGTATACCGCCGCCTTTCGAGCGTGGGAATTGACATCCGTCCCTTTCGGGAGTAACATATATCCATAATAAACTCCCGAAAAGAGAGGTGTCTATATGAAGGCCGTAATGGTGATGTTTGACTCGCTCCGGCTCGACTTTCTGCCGTCCTACGGCGGCAAAGCGCTCGACCTGCCGAACTTCCGGCGGCTCGGGGAGCACACCGCCGTCTTTGACTCCTGCTACACGTGCAGCCTCCCCTGTATGCCGGCGCGGCGCGAGCTCCACACGGGACGACCGAACTTCCTGCACCGCAGCTGGGGACCGCTCGAACCGTTTGACGACTCCATGCCCGAGATGCTGAAGCGGAACGGCGTCTACACCCGCATTGTCACCGACCACTACCACTACGTCGAGGACGGCGGTGCCACCTACCTTCCCCGCTACAGCACGTGGGAGTGCAACCGCGGTCAGGAGGGAGACGCATGGGCGGGCGACGCGCACCGCGAGCTTCGCGAGGCCGTCCACGCCGTTGTGAAGCCCGACCCGTCCGACCCCGCCTCGATATTCCGCAGCCGGCTCTACATGCAGGATATGTATAACCGCGAGCGGTGGGTAACGAAGGCCGACTGGCCGCAGTCGCACACCTTCGACGAGGGCGTTGAGTTCATCGAACGCAACCTCGACGCGGACCGCTGGTTTCTGCACATAGAGAGCTTCGACCCGCACGAGCCGTTCTCTGCGCCGAGGGATCACGTCGCGCGTCTCTGCGACCCGGACAGTGTGAGCGAGATGGACTGGCCGCCCTACGCCCCGGTCTCGCAGCCGCAGGAAGTGATAGACGAGATACGGATGAAGTACCTCTCGTCGGTGTCCTTCTGCGACGAAAGCCTCGGGCGCGTGCTCGACCTGTTTGACCGGCACGACCTGTGGGAGGACACGATGCTCATCGTCTGCACCGACCACGGCTTCCTCCTCTCCGAGCACGGCTGGTGGGGAAAGAACGTCATGCCGAACTTTCAGGAGGTGGCGCACACGCCGCTCTTTATCTGGGACCCGCGCTGCGGCGCAAAGGGCGTCCGGCGCAAGGGTCTCGCGCAGATGATAGACCTCGCGCCGACGCTTCTTGACTTCTTCGGCGTCGAGATACCGCCGGACATGCTCGGGCGTCCGCTCCGCTCGGTCATCGCGGAGGACGCCGGCGCGCGGGAGTACGGCATGTTCGGCTCGCACGGCGGCACCGTCGGCATAACCGACGGGCGCTATACATACTTCATCGCACCGAAGGAGGACTCTCCGCTCTACGAATACACTCTCATGCCGACGCACATGGCAATGCGGATGTTCCCCGAGGAGCTGCGCCCGGCCGAGCTGCACGAGCCGTTCTCCTTCACGAAGGGCTGCCCCGTGCTGAAGATACCCTCGCGGGTGCAGAAGACCTCGGACGATCTTCCTAACGGCGAGGAGATGCTTTTTGACGTCCTCGCCGACCCCCATCAGACGACGCGGCTCCACGACGAGGCGGTGCGCCGCAGGATGCGCGAAGCGCTCGCCATGCTCATGCGCGAGTGTGACGCGCCCGCCGAGACCTACGCGCGCTACGGTCTCGAGTGAGCGCCGGGCAAAGCTTTCCCGACAGCACGACCGGCGGACGGCCGGGTACTCTTACCCGAACCGTCCGCCGGTTTTTACGCTTATGCGACGACAAACAGAAAAGCGACGAAAAGAGCCCGCGTGGAGCACCATGGGTTCGCCTTCCGGCAGCTGTATTCAGCCCTCGAGCGTCCAGCCGCAGTCGCCGTGGTAGATCATCTGGCGGGTCATGCCGCCGTCTATGCAGATGTTTTCGCCGGTGATGAATCCCGCCATGTCGGAGCAGAGGTAGAGCACCATATTCGAGATGTCAAGCGGATTCCCGACGCGTCCGACCGGCTGCTGCATGGCGTCCGGACCCTCGTAGACGCGGAAGTCGGTGTCTATCCATCCGGGCGAGACCGAGTTGACGCGCACATGCCCCGCAAGGCTCACCGCGAGCGCGTGCGTCAGCGCGCTGATGCCGCCCTTGGCGGCAGTGTAGCTCTCGGTCTGCGGCTGGCTCATGCGGTCGCGGCTCGAGGAGATGTTGACGACGCTCGCGCCCTCCGCAAAGTACGGCAGAAAGAGCTTCGTGAGCCAGAACGCCGCCGTGACGCCGACGCCGAGCGCGTTTGAAAACTCCTCGTAGGAGCAGTCGAGTATCCCGCGCGAGAGCGGCGCGGCGTTGTTTATGAGGAAGTCCACCCTGCCGCTCTCGCTTATCACCTTTTCAGCGAAGCGCTCGAGCGCCGCCTTGTCCGAGAGGTCGCCCACAAAGCAGTCGTTTTCCCGCAGGTCGATTATGTACACCTGCGCGCCCGCGCGCTCGAATTCCTCGCGGATGCACTTCCCTATGCCGTGCGCGCCGCCGGTGACGACGGCTGTCTTTCCTTTGAAGTCAAACATATCCAGGCCCCCTTTGCGGAAATTATACACCCATGCGGCGGCGGTGTCAAAATCCGCTCTCCGCAGGCGCACGGAAAAACGGAGGCGGGAAAAGTCCCGAAAGACCTTCCCCGCCGTTTTTTCACACCGTCTGCTTCTGCGCGTACTTCTGGAGTGCGGAGTCTATCTTCGTCTTTTCGACGGTCTGAGTCTCGTACCAGCCCTTCTGCTGCATCTTGTTGTATATCTTGTTCTGCATCTCGAGGCATCCGCCGAGCGCGGAGCTGAAAATGCCGTGGACGTCCGGCGTGGAGGACTCTATCGTGCCGTGCATCATGAGGTCGCAGACGCTCTTGACGTTCGTGAGGATAGTGCCCATTATTATCCTGTCTTCCATGTTTTTCTCCCCTTATGCGTTTTTGTTCAGTACGTCGACGAACTTGGAGTACCACTGCGAGTTTTCGCCCGCAAGCTGCTCCACGAAGCTCTTGAGCTCGGTGTCCTGTATCTCGGCCGCGAAGCCGGAGAATGCGGTCTGCATCTCCTTAGTGTGGCCGAGCGCGTCTTCGACATAGAGAAGTTCCTTGGGTGTCATAGTCTCCCTCGCTTTCGATGATTTGCGGTGTTTCCGCTCGGTCGTTATTGTCTGCCGGAAGCGGGAAAATATTCACTTGAAATTGCGCAAGCGCAATTTCAAGTGAAGCCGCCGGACAGAGCTTCGCTCTGCCGGCGGCTTCGCGGCGAATTGGTAAGCGAGCTGAGCGAACGCGATTCGCCGCGAAAAAGGCAAAAATCGGGAAGGTTCTGTGGAACCTTCCCGATTTTTGTCTACTTGGTGTCTTTCAGCGCTTCTTCTACGCGGTGGCACATGCCGCGGGAGGGGCAGCCGGCGCAGCCGCAACCGCAGCCGCCCGACTTCCGCTCCCTTACCATGTGCCGCACGGCAAAGAACAGCGCCGCCGCGAGCACAAGACAGGTAATTATCGTGACAAGCATTTATCTCTCCTCCTCGGAGGTCACACCGCCATTTCGACGGCGGGGTCGGACAGCCGGCCCTCCTTCTTGTAAGGGTTCGGACGGAAGAGCGCGTAGACAAGCACCGCCGCAAGGACAAGCGCCACGATAAAGCCCGCGACGTTTATATTCCCCGCGAATGCGCTCCCCACCTGATATATTATGAGCGCGAGCGAGTACGCGAGAAGCGTCTGATACGTGACGGCTATCAGCGCCCACTTTCCGCCGATCTCACGCCGCACCGCTCCGATGGCCGCAAAGCAGGGCGCACATATCAGGTTGAACACCATGTACGCAAAGCCCGCAAGTCCGCTGCCGAAGAGCGACGCCACGAGGACTTCCATCTCTAGGACGCCTTCGCCCTCGCTCATCATCTCTATGGCCTCCTCGCTCGCGTGCAGCAGCACGCCGAGGGTGCCGACGACCTGCTCCTTCGCGACAAGACCGGTGACGGCGGCGACGGTGCTCTCCCACTCGCCGAACCCCAGCGGGACGAATATCGGCGCGAGGAAGCGGCCTATCGCCGCGAGCATCGACTGCTCGCTCGTCTCGACCATGCCGAAGCCCGCGTCGGTAAACCCGAAGCTCTGGAGGAACCATATCGCGGCGCAGGCAACAAAGATTATCGTACCGGCTTTTATCATGAAACTCTTCGCGCGCTCCCACATGTGAATGAG
Organism: uncultured Clostridia bacterium; assembly: GCA_947631015.1. Lineage (GTDB taxonomy): Bacteria > Bacillota > Clostridia > Oscillospirales > JAAYOS01 > CANRIN01. The sequence continues at coordinate 34,189 of CANRJS010000003.1, read as the reverse complement.
CACGCCTTTCACCGACGGGATGTGGTACTGCGGCAGCTCCATCACGAACGGCGCGGGGTCGCCCGCGAACAGCTTCGTCTTCTTGAGGACGATGCCGCTGAATACGACGACGGCTATGCCGATGAAGTAGCAACTCGGCGCGACCCACCACGCGCCGCCGAAGAGCGAGCCCGCTATCATCGAGATTATCGGCATCTTCGCGCCGCAGGGGATGAAGGTCGTCGTCATGGCGGTCATGCGGCGGTCCTTCTCGTTCTCTATCGTGCGGGTCGCCATTACGCCGGGGACGCCGCAGCCGGACGAGATGAGCATCGGGATAAAGCTCTTGCCCGAGAGACCGAACTTGCGGAAGATCCTGTCCATGATGAACGCGACGCGTGCCATGTAACCGCAGTCCTCGAGCACGGAGAGGAAGATGAAGAGTATCATCATCTGCGGCACGAACACGAGCACCGAGCCGACGCCGCCGATGATGCCGTCTATTATGAGGCTCAGCAGCCAGTCGGGCGCGTTCGCGGCGGTGAGCCAGACTTCGACGTGTCCGCTCACCCACTCGAAGAAGGTCTCGACCCAACCTATCGTCCAGTCGCCGACGGTCGAGATGGAGACGTAGTACACTACCGTCATTATCACCGCGAATATCGGAAGCGCGAGGACGCGGTTTGTCACCACGCGGTCTATCTTGTCCGAGACGGTCATCGCCGCCGGCTTCTTTGTGACGCATTTCGCTATTATCTCGCCTATCCGCTCGTAGCGCTCGCCGGTGATGATGCTCTCGGCGGCGTCGTCGAAGTCACGTTCGAGCGCGCTTGTCAGCTCCTCCGCGCGCTCGCGCTCCTCGTGCGAAAGCGTGAGGTGTTCGAGGACCTTTTCGTCCCGCTCAAAGAGCTTTATCGCGTGGTAGCGCTCGGTGCCGGCGGCGGTCTTCCCCGCGACCATTCCCTCGAGCTCGGAAAGCACCTTCTCGACCTCCGGCGCGAAGTGAACGTACTTTGGCGCGGAACCCCTCTTCTCGGCGTCAAGCGCCTCGGTAATCACCGCGTCGAGACCCTCGTTCTTGAGCGCCGAGGTCTCCACGACGGGACAGCCAAGCTCCTTTGACAGCGCCTTCACGTTTATCGAAACGCCGTTCTTGCGTATCAGATCTATCATGTTGAGCGCCACGACGACCGGGATGCCCACCTCGAGCAGCTGCGTCGTGAGATAGAGGTTGCGCTCTATGTTCGTCGCGTCGACAAGGTCTACTATCACGCTCGGGCGCTCGCCCACGAGGTAGTCGCGCGCGACGACCTCCTCGAGCGTGTACGGCGAAAGCGAGTAGACGCCGGGCAGGTCGGTGACGGTCACGTCCTTACGTCCCTTCAGGCGGCCCTCCTTCTTCTCGACAGTGACGCCCGGCCAGTTGCCGACGTACTGCGTCGCGCCGGTGAGGGCGTTGAACATCGTCGTCTTGCCGCAGTTGGGGTTCCCGGCAAGAGCCATCGTTGTTGACAAGCTTATCACTCCTCAAATGTAAGTATGTTTGTGCTAATATTGTTTGTTTAGACTAACAATGACGCCAAAAAAATTTGCCGCTCCGCGCCGGCGGCGGTCACTCGACCTCGACCGTCTCGGCATCCGCCTTGCGGATGCTTAGCTCGTAGCCGCGCACCGTCACCTCGACCGGGTCGCCGAGCGGCGCGACCTTGCGCACATAGACCTCCACGCCGCGCGTGATGCCCATGTCCATGATGCGGCGGCGCACGGCGCCTTCGCCGTTCAGCTTGAGGACGCGCACCGTGTCGCCGGGCTTTACCTCTCTCAAAGTCACTTCAAGACCCCCTTTATACAAGTATGCGGGTCGCCATACTGCGGCTGAGAGCCACGCGCGCGTCCTTCACGCTCACGATGAGCCCCGACCCGTTGTCGCTTATGACCATGACCTCCCCGCCCTCGACGAAGCCGAGATTTGCGAGGTGCCGGCGCGTCTCTCCGCTGCCGGTTATCCTGCGGACTATCTTCTTCTCTCCGGATACTGCCTGTGTAAGCGGCATAAGTACGACCTCCCGTCGTCCGCTGTATGCGGACACAAACTTGGTTAGCTTTCACTAACCCCACGTCAGATAGTTTACCACTGCTAACATTGTTTGTCAAGCATTGATTTTTATTTTTTTCTGTGTTAGAATATGTTTACCGATACCCGGCATTTTCCGCCGGTATGGGAGGAGGATTCGATGAAAATACAGAAATCTGGAGAAGATTACCTTGAAGCCATACTCGTCCTCGGCGAGAGTACCGGCGGCGAGGTGCGCTCGGTGGACGTCAGCCGTTCCCTCGGCGTGACACGTCCGAGCGTCAGCCGCGCCATGAAGCTGCTCTCCGAGGGAGGATTCATCATAATGCACCCCACCGGCCGTCTCGAGCTGACGCCGGAGGGGCTGGACATAGCGAGCCGCATATACGAGCGGCACCGCGTGCTCTCCGCGTGGCTCGAATCGATAGGCGTGAGCCCCGACGTTGCCGCGGAGGACGCCTGCCGCATAGAGCACGACCTCAGCCCCGAGACCTTCGAGCACATCAAAGCGTTTATAAACCGTTCGTAATAAGTTTTGCCGCCCGAAAGGGCGGCAAAACTTATTACGCATTTACAGAGGAATAAGAAATGATAATCAAGAACAGATACCCGGTTTGCGAGTATGATACAAGCCGCGATCCCGTTATAAGACCCACGGATTTTTTGGCAAAGACACTTCCCTCCAAATGTGTCATCACATTTTTCAGGAAAGAGCTCGAGCAGCTTGTTGAGGAGAAAAGTCTCCCCGTGATAGGGCATCTTCATTCCGAGGTTTTGGACATTCCCATCTACGAGTATAACATATCCAACGAAAGAATTTGTATTACAATGCCGTTTTCCACGGCTCCCGGCGCGGCGGCGACAATAGAAGAACTGCACGCTATGGGATGTGAAAAGTTTATTATATGCGGCGGCGCGGGTTCAATCAAGAAGGATTCCAAGGTGGGAGAAATCATTGTTCCCGTTGCCGCCGTCAGAGACGAGGGAACATCTTATCATTACCTGGAGCCTTCCCGCGAAGTGGAATGCCATAAGGCGACCACAGGTTTTGTTATTTCCGGTTTGGAAAAATTGGGAATACCGTATACCATCGGAAAAACATGGACGACGGACGCCATGTACAGGGAAACTCCCGAGATGATCGAGCTGCGAAGAAACGAGGGCTGCATAACGGTTGAAATGGAAACGGCGGCATTTTTTGCCGTATCCAAGTATTACGATATTCCGTTAGCTCAGCTGCTCTATGCAGGCGACGATGTAAGCGGCGAAAAATGGGACACTCGAAATTGGGACAGCCAAAAGAATGTCCGTTCAAATATGATTTTTACCGCTCTTAAGCTGGTGGAAGAATTATAGCGAGCGCGATTCGCCGCGACACAAAAGAGCGTCCTGCCCGGGCAGGACGCTCTTTTGTCATTCTTTTTCGCTGTTCTTTAGTATGACGCGGTCTCGTAGACGATGCGGAACGCGTCTCCGTCGGCGACGGGCTGCTCGCTTATGCCGTAATTGCAGTACTCGCCGTTTATGAAGAAGCTCCAGTACGCGCCGTCCGTGTCGTACACGGCGGTCTCGCCGTTCACGGTCTCGACCATCATGCCGTACTCGCCCTCCGTGCCGGAGAAGGTGAGGCCGTCGGCCTCCTCCATCGCCTGTTCGAGGTATTCCGCGTCGGTCGCGACGCTGTACACCGTCGACTCGGCGGCGCTGTTCACGACTTCTATCGTGATATTCTTGCTCCCCTTCTGAGCCTTCGGCTGGAGCAGGATACCCGTGACGACGACTGCCGCGATAAGCACCACCGCTATGACGATGCCGACTATTTTCTTTGTCTTGGAGTTCAGAGCTTTATCCCCCTTTCTTTTCGGAATGCAAGCGCAGAAGATTGTGGGAACGCCTGCATCCGAGGGCGCAAAGCTCCGACCGCCCGGGCAGAGTCGAAGGCGGTTCCGCTTCCCCAAACTGCAAACAGTCCTTGTTTTCGCCGATTACTCGCGGCTCCACAATATCACCCCGGGCAGGTCTTCTGACTTTGGCGTCATCGCGCCGTCCCGTCTTCTCGGCATAAGCCAATGACATTACGTGGGTTTCCCACGGGGACGCAGCTTCTCCTTCACAGCGACGAGTTCGTGCGGGACTCTCACCCGCTTCCCTTTTCACCCTGCGCGCCCTCCGGCGCGCCTGACACCCGCGGCGTTCCGTTCACTTGTGCCTAAATAATACCGCATCCCGCGCGGGCTGTCAATCGCGCCCGGCGAAAATGTCTTGCCGCCCGCCGCCGCGTGTGCTAGAATTTAGGTAAGCGCTGTATGCGGCGAAAGGAGCAACCCAAATATGAAGAAGTATCTGCTGCCGCCCACCGGGCGGTTCTACAAGGCAAACCTGCACTGCCACACCACCATAAGCGACGGCCACCTCACCCCCGAGGAGGTGAAGGAGCTCTACAAGCGGCACGGCTACTCGGTGGTGGCGTTCACCGATCACGACATACTTATCCCCCACCCCGAGCTCCGGGACGGGGACTTCCTGCCCCTCAACAGCTACGAGATGGAGGTGAACGAGCCTACATCCGCGCCCTTCTCGCAGACAAAGACCTGCCACATGTGTCTCATCGCGCTCGAGCCGGACAACGTAAAGCAGGTCTGCTGGCACAGGGACCGCTACCTCTTTGGCAACGCACCGAATTACGTTGGCCTGTCCGTGCACGACGACGGCGAGAACTACGACCGCGTGTACAGCCACGAGGGCGTATCCGACATGATGAAGAGGGCTCGCGAGAACGGCTTCTTTGTCACCTACAACCACCCGCGCTGGTCGCTTGAGAACTATGCGGACTACATCGGCTACGAGGGCATGAACGCCCTCGAGATAGCGAACTACTCCTGCCTAGTCGGCGGCTTCCCCGAGTACGACCCGCAGATATACGACGACCTCCTCCGCGCCGGCAGGCGCATCTTCTGCATCGCCGCCGACGACAACCACAACATCTTCCCCGAGGACGGGCCGTACTGCGACAGCTGCGGCGGCTTCACAATGATAAAGGCAGAAAAGCTCGAGTACCGCGAGATAACCCGCGCCCTCGAGCTCGGGAACTTCTACGCCTCGCAGGGGCCGGAGATCCGCGAGCTGTGGTACGAGGACGGGAAGCTGCACGTCCTCACCTCCCCCGCGAGGAAGATAAGCTTCTGCTGCGCCACGCGCCACACATACAGCTACTACGGCACGGACGAAAACCCCATAACCGAGGCGGAGTACGAGATCCCGAAGGACGCGGTGTACGTCCGCGTAAACGTCGTGGACGAAAAGGGTCTCCCCGCAGACTCGAACGCATACTTCACGGATGAGCTTGAGAGGTGAGAATATGACCGACCGCGAAAGATTTATCGACATATACACGAAAAACATCACCCGCGAGGGGTCGGACAAGCTCCTCGCGTGGCTGGAGGGCTCGGACTTCTTCGTGGCCCCCGCCTCCACCCGCTACCACGGCGCGGAGGAGGGCGGGCTGCTCCGCCACTCTCTCGGCGTCTACGACTGTCTCACGGCGCTTCTCGATATGCGCGGCGAGCGCTCGAAGTGGAGTGAGGAGACTATAGCCCTCTCTGCCCTGCTGCACGACGTCTGCAAGGTCAACTTCTATAAGATAGGCTACCGCAACGTCAAGGAGAACGGCGGCTGGGTGCGTAAAGAGGTCTACGAGATAGACGAGAAGTTCCCCTGCGGCCACGGCGAGAAGTCGGTGATAATCCTCCAGAACTTCATCCGGCTCACGCAGGACGAGATACTGTCGATACGCGCCCACATGGGCGGCTTCGACACCTCGGTGAAGGGCGGCGACTTCATGATAAGCCGCATCTTCGAGCGCTGTCCGCTCGCCGTGCTTCTGCACATGGCGGACATGGAGGCGAGCTATCTCGACGAGGAGCGCGCCTGATGGAGATGAAGGTCATAGCGCGGGTGCGGAGCGGGTTTTCCGAGAAGTTCGGCATCCCGCGCCAGAGCGGGCTCAGTGACAGCAGTGAGGCGCGCGTCGTCTTCGAGCCGGAGTACCGCGTGCCGGAGGCTCTGCGCGGGCTCGAGGGCTTCTCGCATATCTGGCTCATTTGGGAGTTCTCGGAGGCGGCGCGGGACACATGGTCGCCGACGGTGCGTCCCCCGCGCCTCGGCGGAAACGCCCGGATGGGCGTTTTCGCGACGCGCTCGCCCTTCCGCCCGAACCCCATAGCGCTCTCGGTCGTGCGCCTCAAGCGTATAGAACGCGTGGAGGGGCTTGGGGACACGCTCGTCGTCTCCGGCGCGGACATCCTCGACGGAACGCCGGTATACGACGTCAAGCCCTACCTCCCCTATGCCGACTCGGTGCCGGACGCCGCCGGAGGCTTCGCCGACGGCGCGCCGGAGCGGCTTGCGGTCGATATGCCGGAGGCGGTCGAGGCCGCGCTTCCGGAGGAAATGCGCGCCGCCGTCCGCGAGCTGCTCTCGCTCGACCCGCGCCCGCGCTATCAGCACAACCCCGAGCGCGTCTACGGCATGAGCTACGGCGGCTTCAACGTCAGGTTCACGGTGGACGGCGGGACGCTCCGCGTCCTCGCGGTCGAACCGCGCCGGGACTAACCGGCAAAAATCCATAAATTTCCGCAAACGCAAACATACCCCCGCTTTCGGCTTGTATACCGTTTACAAAGTTTCCGAAGTCTGCTATAATCAAAATAGATTTACCGTATATATACCCGCCCTGCGCGGGAAAAAGGAGTGATACGTTTGGCAGTGAAAAAGACCGTAAAGGACGGCATCGTCCGCGTCGAGCAGGAGAACGGCAGGGCGCTCGCTTACAGCGAGGGCTCGGGCGTGGAGCTTATCGAGAAGGACGGCCTGCTCTTCAAGGACCTCGCAAAGACCGGCGAGCTGCTTCCCTATGAGGACTGGCGCCTCTCCGCGGAGGAGCGCGCCCGCGACCTCGCGGCGCGCCTCACCGTCGAGGAGATAGCGGGCCTCATGCTCTACTCGCCGCACCAGATGGTTCCGCCGGTCGCGGGCGGGCCGTTCGGCGGCACGTTTGACGGCAAAAGCTTTGCCGAGAGCGGCAAGGAGCCGTGGGAACTCTCCGACCAGCAGAAGGAGTTCATGTCCGCCGCCCACATCCGCCACATCCTCATGACCCAGGTGAAGAACGCGGAGACCGCCGCGAAGTGGTCAAACGAGCTTCAGAAGAACGCCGAGTCGATGCGCCTCGGCATACCGGTCAACATCTCCACCGACCCGCGCAACGGCGCGAAGGGCTCGGAGGGCGGCGAGGAGTTCCGCAACGCCGGCGGCGACGTCAGCAAGTGGCCGGAGGGCGTCGGCTTCGCTGCGACGTTTGACCCCGCTGTCGTAAAGCAGTTCGCGGAGGACGCTAGCCGCGAGTACCGCGCGCTCGGCATCACCACGGCGCTCGGCCCGCAGATAGACCTCTGCACCGAGCCGCGCTGGATGCGCTTTATGGACACCCTCGGCGAAAACCTCGAGATGTCGAAGAAATTCGTCAAGGCTTACTGCGACGGTATGCAGACGACCGAGGGCGAGAAGAACGGCTGGGGACGCGAGAGCGTCAACACCATGGTCAAGCACTGGCCGGGCGGCGGCACCGGCGAGGCGGGGCGCGACGCGCACTACGCCTACGGCGAGTACGCCGTCTATCCCGCGAACAACTCCGAGGAGCACCGCAAGCCGTTCACCGAGGCCGCGTTCAAGCTCGACGGGCCTACGGGCTGCGCCTCCGCCGTCATGCCCTACTACACCGTCTCGTGGGGGCTCGACGTAAAGAACCACAAGAACGTCGGCAACTCGTACAGCGAGTACCTGATAAAGGACCTGCTCCGCGAGAAGTACGCCTTCCCCGGCGTCGTCTGCACCGACTGGGGCATCACCGCCGACCCCGACCCGAACATGGACGCGTTCGCGAGCCGCTGTTACAACATGGAGCAGTACAGCGAGCCGGAGCGTATGCTTATCGCGATAATGAACGGCGTCGACCAGTTCGGCGGCAACGACAAGGCCGAGCCGATAATCAAGGCGTATGAGATAGGCTCGGAGAAATACGGCAAGGACGTCATGGACGAGCGCTTCCGTATCTCCGCCGCCCGTCTGCTCATTAACATCTTCCGCTGCGGTCTCTTTGAGGATCCGTACCTCGACCCCGCCGAGAGCGCAAAGGTCGTCGGGTGCGAGGAGTTCGTCCGCCACGGCTACGAGGCGCAGCTCAAGAGCGTCGTCATGCTAAAGAACCGCAATTCAGCCCTCCCGCTGAAGAAGGGGCTCAAGATATTCGTCCCGAAGCGCCACATTGGCGAACAGCGGGCGTTCTTCCGCGGCGTTATTCCGGCGCACGACGAGGACCCCGTTGCCGACGCGGTGATAGCGAAGTACGGCACGCGCGTCACCGACCCGAAGGACGCGGACGTCGCGATAGTCTTTGTCGAGAGTCCGTCCTGCAACGCCTACTCCACCGAGGACGTAAAGAACGGCGGCAACGGCTACCTGCCGATAACCCTCCAGTACCGCCCGTACACCGCTGTCGAGGCGCGCGAAGTCAGCATCGCCGGCGGCGACTGGCGCGAGAGCTTCACGAACCGCACCTACAAGGGCAAGACGAACACCGCCTACAACGAAGCCGACCTTGACATCATCCTCGAGGCGCGGAAGGCGATAGGAGACAAGCCGGTCATAGTCTGCCTGTCGATGCGCAACCCGACTATCGTGAGTGAGTTCGAGCGCGAGGTCGACGGACTTATCGCCGACTTCGGCGTCAGCCGCTCCGCCGTGCTCGACGTCGTGTTCGGCGGCTACGACCCGACCGGTCGCCTGCCGATACAGATGCCGAAGGATATGGCGACGGTCGAGCATCAGTGCGAGGACAAGGCGCTTGACATGGAGCCGCACGTCGACGAGGCGGGCAACGCCTACGACTACGGCTTCGGCCTCAGCTACGAGGGAGTTATAGAGCCGAAGGAGTAAATCCGACGGCAAACCGTATAATTCGACCGAGAAACTACGAATAGTACAAAGCATCGGCGCGGCATTAGCCGCGCCGATTGTCAAACAGAATTAAAGAGACCGTTGACGCTCACCGGTGTGCAGGCGTGTCAGCGGTCTCTTTTTGGTGTTCAATTTGACAAACGGGAACTTCTATTTATTCCCTGACCATTCTGAAAAAAGTACCTGTTCCTGCCTCCGTTGTCAATTCATACGGCTCACCGTCAATATGAAACCCTGCGTTTTTATAACACCTTACAGCCCGCATGTTCCAGGTACGCACTTCGAGATACAACGGCTTTTCGGGATACAGCCTCTTTGAAATGCGGTATGCTTCCTCCAATATCCTCCGGCCATAATGTTTCCCACAAAGAACGGGATCGACGCCAACACCTATGAAGACTTCGGTATCTTTCTCTGCAATATTTACAAATCCTACAAGCGCATCTCTATCCAGAAAAGCAAAGTAATTTTTCTCGTTCTCCGGATTCATAAAACCGCTTTGCCGTGCTTTCATCATATCATAAGACGGGAGATTGTATATTTTATACTCCCCGGTATATTCCCAAGCACAAATCTGCTGTTTATCATTTTCCGTCAGACTTCTGTATTTCAGTTGATCCATAAATCTCTCCCCCGCAAATCCCGGTTCGCCTAACAGTCCCCGCGAAGTCCCGCAAGCTCGCGCGTGAGCGCGAGCACTGTCCGGTTCAGCGTCTCCATCGCCGCGCCGTAGTCGAAGTACTCCTCCGCGTTGTTCTCGCTCGAGAGGTGGTCGGAGACCGACTTGAGCGCGGCAAACCTCACTCCGTTCCGCAGACACACCTGCGCTATTGCGCCGCCCTCCATCTCGCAGACGAGCGGGCGGAAGGTGCGGCGTATCCGGTCGGCGCGCTCCCCCTTCTTCAGGAATACATCCCCCGTGGCGGCCCTGCCCGTGACGTACTCCGTGCCGAGCGCGTCGAGGCACTTCCCCACTGTCTCCGCGCCGTCCGACGGAAACTCCACGCGGTTCACCGTGCTCACGAGCCCTATCGGGTCGCCGACGGCGGTGGTGTCCACGTCGTGCTGGACAAATTCACTCACGAGCACGAGCGTCCCTATGGGAAGTTCCTCAAAGCATCCAGCGACGCCGGCGTTCAGTATCATATCCGGGCGCAGGCGGTCGATGACGAGCTGCGCCGACATCGCGGCGTTCACCTTTCCGACGCCGCCGACGTAGGCGTACGCCCCGCACGGCAGGCGGTATATCGGAACTCCCGCCGCGCTCTCCACCGGCTCCGCCCCGGAGTCGCGGATGAGGCTCTCCGCCTCCGCCGGCATCGCGTAAGCTATCGCAACAGTCATGGTTTTTCCTCCGTTTCGGTGGTCTACGAATATAGTATCACGGCGCGGAGGAGCAAGTCAAGCGCGGCGCGCGGGTGGAAAATCCCGCGGCGGTGTGCTATACTGTTCTCAGCACACAGGGGAGGCGCAGAATGTACAGGCTTTTCATCATAGAGGACGACCGGGGTATCGCCGAGGGGATAGCGGAGCGCGCCGCGCTCTGGGGCATGGAGACGCGGATAGCGGACGACTTTCGGGACGTCATGCGCGGGTTTGCGGAGTACCTTCCGCACCTCGTGCTCATCGACACCTCGCTCCCGTTCTACGACGGCTACCATTGGTGCCGCGAGATACGCCGCGTGTCAAAGGTGCCGATAATCTTCATCTCCTCCGCCTCCGACAACATGAATATCGTCATGGCGGTGAACATGGGCGCAGACGACTTTGTCGCAAAGCCCTTCGACGGCGAGGTGCTTATATCCAAAATACAGGCGCTTCTTCGGCGGAGCTACGACTTCTCGGCAGATATGCCGCTTCTCGAGTGCCGCGGAGCGTTTCTCAACACCGGCGACGGGACGCTCGTCTACGGCGGCGAGAGCATCACGCTGACTAAGAACGAGTACCGCATACTCCTCTGTCTCATGGAGAACAAAAGAAAGGTCGTGAGCCGCGAGCGGCTGATGGAGCGGCTGTGGAAGACCGAGACCTTCATCGACGAGAACACCCTCACCGTCAACGTCGCGCGCCTCCGCAGGAAGCTCGCGGAAGCGGGACTGCGGGACTTTATCGCGACGAAGGTAGGCGTCGGCTACATCGTGGGCGGAGAGGACGTAAAATGAAGCTGTTTTTCGCGTATCTGAAGGAGAAGCGCGCGGCCGCCGCCGCGTTCATTGTCTGCGCCGCGCTGTTCGGCGCGACGTTTGCGCTCTACCGCCTGCCGCTCGGGGCGGTCGTCTACCCCGCCCTGCTCTCGGCGGCGGCGCTCGCGGGCTTCTTCATCTTCGGATTTGTCCGCACCATACGCCGCCACCGGCGGCTCGTCCGCGCGGCGGAGCTGCCGTCCGAGCTCCTAACCGACCTGCCCGAGCCCGCAGGCGTCGAGAGCGCTGACTGCCGCGCGATAATCGAGTCGCTCCGCCGTGAAGCGGAGGCGCTTCGGCGGAACGCCGCCGCGCGCGAACGGGACGCCGAGGAGTACTACACCCTCTGGGTCCACCAGATAAAGACGCCGATAGCCTCCATGCGCCTCACTCTCCAGAGCGAGGACACCCCCGCGAGCCGGCGGCTCTCGCTCGACCTCAGCCGGATAGAGCGGTATGTCGATATGGTCCTCGCATACATCCGCCTCGGCTCGGAGTCGCACGACTACGTCTTCCGCGAGCAGCGCGTGGACGCGATAGTCCGCGCGGCGGCGGCGCGGCTCTCGACCGAGTTCATAGCGCGCCGCCTCTCCTTCGAGCTCGAGCCGACGGAGGAGACCGCCGTCACCGACGGGAAGTGGCTGGGGTTTGTGGTGGAGCAGGTGCTCTCGAACTCCCTCAAGTACACCCTTGAGGGCGGGATAAGAGCCTATATGCGCGGCAAGACTCTCTATATTGACGACACGGGCATCGGCATCGCACCGGAGGATCTTCCGCGCGTGTTCGAGAAGAGCTACACCGGCCTCAACGGCCGCGCGGACGGACACGCGAGCGGCCTCGGGCTCTACCTCTGCCGCAGGATATGCCGCGAGCTCGGCGCAGAGATAAGCATTTTCTCCGAGCCGGGGAAGGGTACGTCGGTGCGGATAGACCTCGGCCAGGACAGGACGCGGCACGAGTGAGGCGCGCATCTTACAAAAATGTAAGGACAGGGGCGGGAAATGTAAGCCGATGAAATGGCGGTACGTTTCCCGCCCCTGCTATAATATCCGACGTGGGGCAAGTCCGCGGCGGTTTCCGACGGCGGCTCCGCCTCACGTCAGATATGTATGAAAGGAAGGGTAACATGAGTATTCTCGAGGCCTCCGGCCTGCAAAAGATATATTTCTCCCGCTTCGGCGCGAGCAGGGTGGAGGCGCTGAAAAGCGTCACCTTCTCGGTGGAGGAAGGCGAGTACGTCGCCATCATGGGTGAAAGCGGTTCGGGCAAGACGACGCTGCTGAACATCCTCGCCGCGCTCGACCGTCCCACCGGCGGCGTCGTCCTGCTCGACGGGCGCGATCTCTCGACAGTGAAGGAGTCGCAGGCGGCGGCGTTCCGCCGCTCGAACCTCGGGTTCGTGTTCCAGGAGTTCAACCTGCTCGACACCTTCTCGATAGAGGACAACATCTATCTCCCGCTCGTCCTCGCGGGAAAGAGCCACCGCGACATGCAGGGGCTCCTCATGCCGATAGCGGCGCGGCTAGGGATAGTCGAGATATTGAAGAAGTACCCCTACGAGGTGTCCGGCGGGCAGAAGCAGCGCGCCGCCGTCGCGCGGGCTATGATAACCTCGCCCCGGCTCATTCTCGCGGACGAGCCGACCGGCGCGCTCGACAGCCGCTCCACCGACGAGCTGCTGCGCCTCTTCACGGAGGTCAACCGCCTCGGTCAGACTATACTTATGGTAACACACTCGGTAAAAGCGGCAAGCTCCGCCGGGAGGGTGCTGTTCATACGGGACGGCGAGGTCTTCCACCAGCTCTATCGCGGCGCGGACACCGACGAGCAGTTCTACCAGAAGATATCCGACACCCTCACCCTGCTCTCGACGGGAGGCGGCAGACAATGAGCCTCGGCTTCTATCCAAAGCTCGCCATGGACGGCATACGCAAGAACCGCCGCATGTACGTCCCCTACCTTCTCACCTGCGCGGGTATGGCGGCGATGTTCTACATCCTCGCATTTCTCTGCGACAGTCCGGCGATGCAGAGTCTCCCCGGCGCGGTGTCGCTCAGCATCATGCTTCGGCTCGGGACGGGCGTTATCGCGGTGTTCGCGTGCATATTTCTCTTCTACACCAACTCGTTTCTCATGCGGCGGCGAAAGAAGGAGTTCGGGCTTTACAACATTCTCGGCATGAGCAAGCGGAACCTCGCGCGCGTACTGTTCTGGGAGACGCTCATCTCCGCCGCGCTGTCGCTTATGGCGGGGCTTGCCATGGGCGTCGCGTTCTCGAAGCTCGCGGAGCTCGTGCTCGTGCGGCTTGCGCTCGGCGACACCGGCTATTCTCTCTCGGTCTCCCCCGCGTCGCTTGTTTTTACCGCCGCCGTCTTCGGCGTCATATTCCTGCTCATTCTTCTCAACTCGCTGAGGCAGGTTCGCTTCTCCGGCGCTCTCGCGCTTCTGCAAAGCGAGCAGGCGGGCGAGCGTCCGCCGAAGGGAAACGCGCTCCTCGGTCTCGCTGGGCTTGCGCTCCTCGGCGGCGCGTACTACATCGCCGTCACAATAGATGACCCCATCGCCGCGCTCACGTGGTTCTTTCTTGCGGTGCTGATGGTGATAGTCGCGACCTACATCATAATGATCTCCGGCTCGGTCGTGTTCTGCCGCTTCCTCCAGTCGCGAAAGAGCTACTACTACAAGCCGAACCACTTCGTCTCCACGGCGTCGATGCGCTTCCGCATGAAGCGGAACGGCGCGGGGCTCGCGTCGATATGCGTCCTCGCGACGATGGTGCTCGTTATGCTCTCGAGCACGACGAGCCTCTACTTCGGCACCGAGAGCGCGCTTCTGGAGCGCTATCCGCGCGGGATAAACGTCACGGTGCGCCCGCGCACGGATATGGGCGCTCTCGGCACGGAGACCGTCGCGGCGGTTCGCGGGAAGATACTCGATACGGCGGAGGACTTCGGCGCAAAGCCCGCAAACATCCTCGACTACCGCGCGGCGACGGTGTATGCACAGCTCGACGGCGGGGACATCGTCACCTTCTCCGAGGAGAACAGCGTGAGCTTCACCGCCGGGTGCGTCGTAGTGTTCACCGACCTCGACGACTACAACGCCATGACGGGCGAAAGCGAGACGCTCGAGCGGGACGAAGTCCTCGCGTATATGTCACGATGGGGCGGCGTCCCCTCGGAGCTGAGGATAAACGGCGAACGGACGCTCCGCGTCAAGCGGGAGGCGGCGGACTTCGCAAAGGACGGCGACAGCGCCGCGTCTATAATCCCCACGATGACGGTCGTGGTCTCCGACCTCGATGAGTTTATCGGGTCGTTCCCGCTGTTCCGAAACTATGTGGGCGTGTGGAGTTGGCACTACGGCTTCGACACCGGTCTCGACGCCGCCGGCGGCCGTGAGCTCTTTTCGGCGCTCGTGAGCGGTCTCAGAGAGGACGCCGAGGCCGCAGGCATTTCAACAAACGCGACCTGCCGCTCGATAAACCGTGCGGACCTCTACGCGCTCTACGGCGGCTTCCTGTTCCTCGGGATAACGCTGAGCGTCGTATTCGTCTTTGCGGCGGTGCTCATCATCTACTACAAGCAGATCTCCGAGGGCTACGAGGATGAAAAGCGCTTCGGCATAATGCAGAAGGTGGGCATGACGAAGCGCGAGATTCGAAAGAGCATAAACAGTCAGCTCCTCACGGTGTTCTTCCTCCCGCTCGGGCTCGCCGTGTGTCACCTCGCGTTCGCCTTCCCGATGATAAAGAAGCTGCTCATGCTCTTCAATCTCACGAACAGCGGCATCTTCCTCGCGACGACCGGGATAAGCCTCGCGGTGTTCGCCGTGTTCTACACATTGGTGTACAAGATGACGTCTAACGCGTATTACAACATCGTCAGCGGAGTGAAAAGAGAGTGAGGCGAAGCCTCACAATTCTTGTGGGGCTTGCGCACCCACTCCCATCCAGCGGGGCAGACCCCGCAGGCATCTGCGGGGGCGACCCCCGCGTCCCGGGTAGAGCAAAGCTCTACCGACACCTTCGCGGGGGCTGTGCCGCCCCGCACCGTTTCGTGAAGAAAGTGTTGGGCATTGTCCGCTTCGCGGACAATGCTGGTGCGGGCGGTAGAATGTATCTATGCGGAAAAGGTTCGAGCCCGCACGCGTTACATTTTTGCTCGCGCAAAAAGTAGCGCAGTGGTGTGGGCCCTGCCCACTTGGACGCGGGGTCTCGCCCCCGCAAGTACCAGTAGAGCTCTGCTCTACTAAGAGCGCGGGGCTTGCCCCGCCGTGTCCGTCAGGACCACAGGCTCCTTTTTTGTGTTCCGGCGGCGGGCGCTTGTGCGTCCCTCGAGCTTTATCTCGCCCGCGGCGATGAGCGAACGCTTCGTGAGCGCCGGACCCACGAGCTCATACACGAGCACCGAGAAAAGCACGACGCTCCGCACCATGCTCCCGTCTGAGAGCTGCTGCGCGGTGAGCGCCATTCCGAGCGCCACACCCGCCTGCGGCAGGAGGGTTATGCCGAGGTGCTTTGTGATGTTCGGCGCGCAGTGCGTGAGCGAGCAGCTCGAGTATGCGCCGAAGTACTTGCCCGCCGAGCGGAAGATGATGTAGACGATACCCACGAGCAGCACAAGCGGATTTGAGAGTATCTTCAAATCGAGCTCCGCGCCGGAGAGCACGAAGAAGAGCACAAAGAGCGGAGCGGTCCAGCCGTCGACGCGCTCCATCAGCTCCTCGGAGGTGTCGCAGACGTTGCAGAACACGGTTCCCGTCATCATACAGACGAGCAGCAGGCTGAAGCCGACGTGTATCCCGCCGGCCTCGAACTCGACCATCGAGATGCCGACGGTGAGCAGGACGAAGCCTATCGAGATGGAGAGACGCTTACTGCGCGAGTGGAAGAACTTCTCTATGACGTGGAGCAGTCCGCCGGCGGCGGCTCCGAGCGCGAGCGACGCCACTATCTCAAGTATCGGCTCGAGTATGACCGTCGTGAGACTCACAGCTCCGCTCTCGAGCGCCTGCGCGACGCCGAAGGAGGCCGAGAACAGGACGAGACCCACAGCGTCGTCTATCGCGACGACGAGGAGTAGGAGCTTCGTCATCGGTCCGTCCGCCTTGTACTGGCGGACGACCATCAGCGTCGCGGCCGGCGCGGTCGCGGCGGCAATGGCGCCGAGCGTTATCGCCGAGGACACCGATATGACCGACGGCGCTATGAAATGCAGTGCTATAAGCGCTATGTCGACCATCACCGTCGTTATGACTGCCTGGAGGATGCCGACGGTTATGGCCTGACGGCCCATGCTTTTCAGCTGCTCGAGGCGGAACTCGTTTCCGATGCTGAACGCGATGAAGCCGAGCGCCGTCTGACTGATTATGTCGAGCGACGCCACATCCTCAAGCGAGCCGAAGCCCACGCCAAGCTTTCCGAGCCCGAGCGCGCCTATGCAGAACGGCCCGAGAACGAGGCCGGCGACGAGATAGCTCGTCACGGCGGGGAGGTTCAGCTTCTTTGCGAGGCGGCTCATGAGAAGTCCGCCTATCATAGCCACAGAGAGCTGTATCAATACCAGCATATCCATCAAAAACCCCTTGTCAAAAAATTCAACCGAATCATTATATAGCAAGGCGCAGGAAAACGCAAGGACTATCACAAAAAAAGACGGTGAAAACCGCCTCCGATTCATACAATACTCCGACTTGCAGTTTTACGCGGAAAATGTTATCCTATCTGTATAAGGAGAATTGTCCGCACGGAGCTCCGGCGTCGCGCGGAAACTATTTTGCGGAGGTCATCTCTATGGAAAAGACAGTCCAGCTCTATGAGGGCAAAGCAAAGAAGGTCTACGCCACCGAGGATCCGAATCTCGTCATTGTCTCCTATAAGGACGACGCGACCGCCTTTGACGGCACCAAGCGCGGCACCATACGCGGCAAGGGCTCGGTCAACAACCGCATGTCGAACTTCCTGATGAAGAAGCTCGCGGAGCAGGGCATTCCCACCCACTTCGTCGAGGAGCTGAACGACCGTGAGACCCTCGTGAAGAAGGTCACTATAGTCCCGCTCGAGGTGATAATCCGCAACGTCTCCGCCGGGTCGTTTGCAAAGCGCTACGGCGTCGAGGAGGGCATACCCTTCGACGAGCCCACCTTCGAGTTCTCCTACAAGAACGACGACCTCCACGACCCGCTTCTCAACACCTCCCACGCCCTCGCGCTGAAGCTCGCCACCAAGGATGAGATAGAGACGATACGCACGATGGCACTCAAGGTAAACGAAATACTCAAGGAGTTCTTCCTCTCCTGCGGCGTTCGGCTCATAGACTTCAAGCTCGAGTTCGGCCGCCTGCCGGACGGCACGATAGTCCTCGCCGACGAGATAAGCCCGGACACCTGCCGCTTCTGGGACGCGAAGACCGGCGAGAAGCTGGACAAGGACCGCTTCCGCCGCGACCTTGGAAACGTGGAGGAGGCGTATCAGGAGATGATGCGCCGCGTCTTCGGAGAGTGATCTATGGTTATAGACCGCAGTATGTTCACGTCCTCGCCGTTTGAGGACAGTCTGCACGAGGAGTGCGGCGTCTTCGGTATCTGGACGCCGGAGGGGAGTGCCCTCAGCCCCGCGCACGAGGCGTACTCCGCCCTGTTCTCGCTCCAACACCGGGGGCAGGAGGCGTGCGGAATAGCCGTAAACCATCGCGGCGTCATACGCTGCCACCGGGACGTCGGCCTCGTGGGCGAGGTATTCGACGAGGAAAAGCTTGCCGCCATGCCGGGACGGATGGCGATAGGCCACGTCCGCTACTCCACCACCGGCGACCCGCGCCGCGAGAACGCTCAGCCTATCGCGATAACGCACGTCAAGGGCAACCTCGCTCTTGCGCACAACGGGAACCTCGTCAACGCCGGCGCGCTCCGGCGCGAGCTTGAGCTGCACGGCGCGATATTCCGCTCCTCGTCGGACACGGAGGTGCTTATCTACACCATAGTCCGCGAGCGGCTGAAGGTCCATTCGATAGAGGAAGCGGTCGTGAACGCCATGAACGTCGTGCAGGGCGCGTACTCGCTCTGCCTCATGTCCGCAAGGAAGCTCATCGCCGCTCGCGACCCGCGCGGGATGCGTCCGCTCTGCATGGGCCGCCTCGGGGACGCCATTGTGTTCGCCTCCGAGTCCTGCGCGCTCGACTCGCTCGGCGCGGAGTTTGTGCGGGACATCGACCCCGGCGAGGTCGTCGTGGTCGACCCGGACGGCTCCATACGCTCGCTCCACGCGGCGGAGCGGCCGCAGAGCGCTCTCTGCATATTTGAATACATCTACTTCGCCCGCCCCGACTCGGTAATAGACGGCTCGCTTGTCGAGCTTGCCCGGCAGGACGCAGGAAAGATCCTCTCGCGGGAGCACCCCGTCGAGGCGGACATGGTGATCGGCGTGCCCGACTCGGGCATACCCGCCGCGATTGGCTACGCCAAGGCGAGCGGCATACCCTACGGCGTCGGTCTGATAAAGAACCGCTACATCGCGCGTACCTTCATCCAGCCCGGTCAGGAGAAGCGCGAGCGCTCGGTCCGCATGAAGCTCAATGTTCTCCGCGCCGCCGTGCACGGCAAGCGCGTTATAATGGTCGACGACTCCATAGTGCGCGGCACGACGTTTGCGCAGCTCGTCCGTCTCGTGCGGGACGCCGGCGCAGCGGAGGTACACGTCCGCATAGCCGCGCCGCCCTACCGCTACCCCTGCTTCTTCGGCGTGGACATCCCCGCAAGCGAGCATCTTTTCGCCTACGAGCGGACAGTCGAGGAGATGTGCGGGCTTATTGGCGCGGACTCGCTCGGCTTTCTCTCGGAGGAGGGCGTGCTCGAGAGCGCCCGCCACTGTCGCCTCTCGCTCTGCGACGCGTGCTTCACCGGCCGCTACCCGATGGACGTCCCGAAGCAGGCCGAGAAGAATATATTTGAGACCGAGATAGAGCTTTAGCGCGCGGTAAATCACAACAAAGCTGCGGGTTTTTGCGTGGCGAGCCCACGCGCCCAAGTGGGCAGAGCCCACACCCATCTAGCGGGGAAGCCCCGCGGGCATTCGCGGGGCGAGCCCCCGCGTCCTTAAGTGAGGCAGAGCCTCACCGGTACTTTGCGGGGGCGCTGCCCCCGCACCCCCGGCGGGGCTGTGCCGCCCCGCACGGTTTCGTGAAGAAAGTGTTGGGCATTGTCCGCGAAGCGGACAATGCTAGTGCGGGCTGTAGAATGTATCTATGCGGAAAAGGTTCAAGCCTGCACGCGTTACATTTTTGCTCGCGCAAAAAGTAGCCAAAAAGCGCGCTTAAGGGAGAGGGCTTCGCCCTCTCCCTTAATAATCCCTCTTCTGAATACGACACGCAACCGGAATTCACATAACAGGACACACTCCGTATCAAACAAATCTATCATCCGACCGGGTGAGTTTCTGGGAAATATCTAGCTTTCCACTGTATTCGACAACATCGAACAGTTCCTGCGTAGTAGATACAAAAGTCCGGTCCTACGCTCACACTATAAGCGTAATGCAGAGACTTCCACTAGAAAACGGAACTTTCGGTTCTAGGCCAGAGTATGAGCGGGGAAGCTTGT
Organism: uncultured Clostridia bacterium; assembly: GCA_947631015.1. GTDB lineage: Bacteria > Bacillota > Clostridia > Oscillospirales > JAAYOS01 > CANRIN01. The sequence continues at coordinate 14,341 of CANRJS010000003.1, read as the reverse complement.
ACCAAGCTACGGACGGACGTCCCGCGTGGCAGAGACTTTCCGGTCAAAGGAAAGAGGGGTACAAAGGGGAGAAAACCGTGGTTTTCTCCCCTTTGTGTGCTTTTTGGTTACTTTTTGCACAAGCAAAAAGTAACGCAGGGCGCGGGGCGGCACAGCCCCGCAAAGCACCGGTGAGGCTCTGCCTCACTTAGGGACGCGGGGACTTGTCCCGCGCATGCTCGCGGGGCTTCCCCGCTTGATGAGTGTGGGCTCTGCCCACTCGGTTGCGGGCTTCGCCCGCAGATTCGCCGCGAAACGCCTATCTCCGCGGTTCGTTTCTCACCCTGCTGTCGAGCACTATCGTCACCGGGCCGTCGCCCGTAGAGCCGACGGTCATGTCGGCGCGGAAGACGCCGGTCTGCACGTCCGCAACGCCCTCGTCCCGCAGCTTCTCACAGAAGTACAGATAGAGGTCGTTTGCCCCGGTCGGCTCCATGGCCGCCGAAAAGCTCGGGCGGTTGCCGCGGCGGCAGTCCGCCGCGAGGGTGAAGTTGCTCACGACGAGCGCCGCGCCGCCGACGTCGAGAAGGCTGCGGTTCATCTTGCCCTCGCCGTCCTCAAAGATGCGCATGGCGGCGGTCTTGCGCGCGAGCCACTCCGCGTCCTCCGCCGTATCTCCCTCTATTACTCCCGCGAGAATAAGGAAGCCCTTCCCAGTCTCGCTGACGCGCTCGCCCGCGACCTCGACATACGCGTCCTTCACTCTGCTCATAACGAGAATCATATATTTTCTCCCTATTTGTGGTATTTTCCGCCGGAATTTATGCTGAACGCGCGGTAGAGCTGTTCGAGCAGGAACACACGCGCGAGGTGGTGCGGCAGGGTCATTCGCGACATGCTGAGCCGGAACGTACCGAGGCGCTTCACCTCGTCCGCGAGCCCGAACGAGCCGCCGATGATGAAGGTCAGGCGCGAGTGTCCGGCGTTCGTCCATACGGTGAGCTTTCCCGCGAGCTCCTCGCTCGAGAGCTCCTCACCCTCGACACAGAGCGGCACTATGAGCGACCGTCTGTCCGCCGCCGCGAAGATCTTCCCCGCCTCGACTTTCAGCGCCGCCGATATTTCGCCCGGGGACGGGTCCTGCCTCAGCCGCTCCTCCGGTATCTCTACGACGTTCGGACGGCAGAACGCGCCGAGGCGCTTCAGGTATTCGGCGCAGGCGTCGGCGTAGTATTTCTCGCCGAGCTTGCCCACGCATATCAGCGTTACCCCTAGCATAGCTCGAATATGTACGGCTCGGACGCCTCCGCCTCCGGCGCGACCGTCAGGCGTACTTCCTGTTCTATCCGCGCGCCGAGCTTTGCGAGCGCCGCGCGGCTCGCGGACTCCGCAAGCTCCGGCGTGTTGTTCTCTCTTGAGAGGTGGCAGAGCGTGAAGCGGCGCGTGCCGTGCTCCGCCGCCGCGCGGATGAGGTCGGCGCAGTCGTCGTTGGAGAGGTGCCCGCGCGGCGAAAGTATCCTCTGCTTCAGCGGCTCCGGATAGCTCCCGCGCAGGAGCGCGTAGACGTTGTGATTCGATTCGATGAACACACACTCGCTCTCGAGCGCCGCGCGGCGGACCTCGTCCGGCACGTACCCGAGGTCGGTAGCAAAGAGCGCGCTTTTCGCGTGCGCCTCGAAGCGGTACGCGACGCTCTCCGCCGCGTCGTGCGAGGTCGCGAGCGGGGTCACGCCGAAGCTCCCGACCTCGAAGCTCTCTCCCGCGCGGATTATCTCGAAGTCCGCGCCGCGCGCTATGCCCTTCCTCTCAAGCGCCTCCGCCGTCCCGGCGGTGAGGTAGATCTTCGCGCCGGACTTCGCGGCGAAGCGCTCAAGCCCCGCGACGTGGTCGATGTGCTCGTGGGTTATGAGTATCGCGCTCACGTCCTCCGGCCGAACGTCGAAAAGCGTGAGTCCGCCGCATAAGCGGCGACAGCTCACGCCCGCGTCTATCAGTATATTCGTAATTCCGTCTCCGATAACGGCGGCGTTGCCGCGCGAACCGGAGGCAAGAGTTGCCATAAACATCCGCTCAGCCGACCTCCGCCGTCTCAACGTCCGGCACGGTCAGGACTTTGATGTTTGCACCGAGGCCGCCGAGCTTGCCGGGGAAGTCCTCATATCCGCGCTCGATGAAGTTCACGCCCTCTATCTCGGTCACGCCGTCCGCGCCGAGAGCCGCGACCATGAGCGCCGCGCCCGCGCGGAGGTCGCAGGCGCGCACCGGCGCGCCGGTGAGCCTGTCCACTCCCTCGACGACGGCGACCTTGCCCTCGACCTGTATCTGCGCGCCCATGCGCTTGAGCTCCTCGACGTAGCGGAAACGGTTCTCAAATATCGTCTCGCTCACCATGGAGGCGCCTACAGCCGTGCAGAGCGCCGCGGTAGTCACGGCCTGCATGTCGGTGGGAAATCCCGGGTAGGGCAGCGTCTTTATATTCGTCCGCATGGGGCGGTGCTCCGCGCGGCAGATTATCGCGTCGGGGTCGTTCGGGTCGTCGAAGAACTCGACGCCCATCTCCTGGAACTTTGCCGTTATGCACTCGAGGTGCTTCGGTATGATGCCGCGAAGCGTTATCTCGCCGCCGGTCGCCGTAACCGCCGAGATGAAGGTCCCGGCCTCTATCTGGTCGGGGATTATCGAGTAGGTGCATCCGCCGAGGCGCTTCACGCCCTGTATTTTTATAACGTCGGTGCCGGCGCCGCGTATGTTCGCGCCCATCGTGTTGAGGAAGTTTGCGAGGTCGACGATGTGCGGCTCCTTCGCGACGTTTTCGATTATCGTCTGCCCCTCCGCAAAGACTGCGGCGAGGATGATGTTGACCGTCGCGCCGACGGAGGGCTGGTCGAGGTATATGTGCGCGGGGTGGAGCTTTCCGGCGGAGCTCGCCGCGTGTATGAATCCGCTCTCCACCCTGACCTCCGCGCCGAGGGCGTTGAAGCCCTTGATGTGCTGGTCTATGGCGCGGACGCCTATGTCGCACCCGCCGGGCATGCTCACGACCGACGAGCCGTACATCCCGAGCTGCACGCCGAGGATATAGTACCCGGCGCGGGTCTTCCGCACGAGCTCATAGCTCGGCGAGACGTTCCTCACGCCACGCGGGTCTATCTCTATCGTGTTTTTGCCTATAAGGCGCACCTTTGCGCCAAGCTCGCGTATTATCTCGAGCATCACCGTCACATCGTTGATGCGCGGAACATTCTCTATCACGCACGGCTCCGAAGCCATCAGCGCGGCCGGGATTATGGCGACCGCCGCGTTTTTCGCGCCGCCTATCGCAACGTCGCCGTGCAGCTGTCTGCCGCCCGTAACAACGTATTTCAGCATTACAAGCTCCTCCATTCCGGTCGAGAGAGCACCCAACCCGATTAATATGTATATAGTATGTCCCGGCGGCGCAGAGTCAAACGCCGAAGGGACGGGATATGCAAATTTTTCACCTTTCGCCCGCATTTTGGGCACAACTAGAGATAATCAACCACTTTTGACCCATGCCATTATAACACAGTTTACCGTAAATTCAAGCTCTTTTTGCCTTTTGTAACCAATTGTAACTTTTCCGATTTCACAAAATCGGCGGATTTTGTTTTGTTTTCGCCGGATATCCGCAAATTTATGGCAAAATCCGTTTCGCAGTCTAACGCAGCCGCGCGGAGCTCTCAAGCGTGAACGCGTCCACGTACCACGTTCCGACGCTTTCGGTCTCTATGCGCCAGGTCGGAGCCATCTGCATGTATCCCGGCGCCGCGAGCGACGCCGCGTACCCCAGCTCCGCCGAGAGTATCTTCCCCGCCGGCGTGCCCGCGTCGTGCAGCTCCTCCGCGAGGCTGAGCAGAGCCGCGTCGAGGCTCTTCGACGGCGTTCCGTCGATGATATAGTCGTCCCCGAGCAGGACTATCCCGCTGACGCCGCATAGCTCGCCGTTCTCGATATCAAGCGCGAGCTCGCCGCCGAACACCGGCGCTCCGCGCACGAGCTGGGTCACCGTATCCTCCCCCGTGACCGTCTCGATGCCGCCGAGACCTGCGAGCTCGATGAACGTTCCCGCGTCCGGGCAGGCGGCAGGAGCGGAGATCTCCGCCTCGAAGCGTCCCGCGCCGTACAGGCGCGCCGTCCCGCGCTCGCCCTCTATGCGATACGAACCGCTGCCGTCCCGCACGAGCGCTCCCGTGCCCACAAACGTCTCCGCGAGCGCGCGCTCCGCCGCGAGGTCGCGCTCTATCTCGACCATGTACAGCGGCGGCGGCTCGTCGCCCAGCATATCCCGACCGGCTTCCGCGCCGAGCGCCGCGAGCGCTTCGGAGGCGCGCGCCGCCGCGTCCTCCTCGAGCCGCCAAGACTCAAACGCGCGCGCGCCGAGCACCGCCGCGAGCACGAGATCCGCCGCGAGCAACATCGCGATTATTATGTTTTTCAGCCGCGATATCTTCACGCCGTATCTCCTTTGCCGTATCCGTGCCGCAGAAGCCGCGCCCCAAAGCTCACCGGCTCCACTGCGGAACTACCTCGCCGTATCCGCCGCCGGTGAAGTACGCCGGCTCGCGCAGCCCGACGACCGCCGCGGACGCGGGAGGCATCATCAGCGAGCTCTCCTCGCCGGAAGCGCACCGCAGGAGCGCGATATGCGCTTCTGTGAGCCTGCCTTCCTCTATGACAAACTCCGCCGCCGACTCGTACTCACCGACGTACATCGGCAATCCGTTTACCGTGTAGCCAAAGCGCACCTCGGCGCGCTCCTCCGTCCGCTCGAAGCCGCGAAGCGTCCACTCCGCGTCGCCCACGACGCCGGCCGAGCCGCTTTCGAGTATCGCGCGGCAGAACTCTATCACACCCGCGTCCGCCGCGTCCGGCCGGAGACCGATGCCTCCGTCCTCGCCCGCGCTGTACGCTATCGAGCCGTCCGCCCCTACGGCGAGCGTCACTCCGTTTTCGACCGCATACTGCGTCCCGTCCGACGAGACGTAGCGGTAGTTCGACTCTGTGTTCATCCCGAAAGCGCTCATCAGTCCGGTGACCGCGCTCTCGCTCATCGCGCTCGGATGAACGGTTATCACTGGCACGCGGAGCTCCCGCGCCGGGTAGACCGCGGGCTCCGTGCCGTCAAAGCCGAGGTCGGACGAGTACGCGGCGTCCGCGCCGCTTATGCCGTCGAACAAAGGCTCCAGCCGCGAGTCCGCGACCGCCGTCGCCATCCGCATATACTGTCCGCCGCCCGCGGCGTACAGTATGACGCTCTCTCCGCCCGGAGCGAGGAGCAGAATGTCCACCATCTCTCCGCCCACGCCGTAAGCCTCAACGCCGTGGCTCAGGGCTATCAGCGAGAGCGGCTGCTCGCCGGAGTAGCCGATAAACACCGCTCCCTCTTCGTTTGCCGCGATCAGGAATTCCCGCTGCGAGACGTTAGACTGTCCCTCCGCGCTGCCGAGGCAGTCGGCAAGGGTGAGCTGCACGCGGGAATACGCCTCGTCAAGCGTCCCGTCGAAGGCAAAGAAGCCCTCAAGCGAGCCGTTCCGCATGACCGCCACCGCGTTCGGCGGAGCAGCCTCCCCGTAGGTGTCGGCGCGCGAACCCTCCACCACCGGCGCGGCCTCGAAGCCGCCGCCGAAGAAGCCGCTCACCGCGCTCACCACTCTGGCGACCCCCTCCGGAAGCGAGTCCGGGTCGGTCGACCATGTGAGCAGGAACAGGAGCAGCATCGCCGCCATCAGCAGAACGATAAGCACGCTCTTGAATATTTCGACCACACGCGCGCGCCGGCTCACTTCACATCCTCCTTAGGCACCGGCAGGCGTATGAAGACGCTCGTGCCCTGTCCGTAGATGGACTTTATCTCGAGGTCGCCGCCGTGGCGCTCGACTATCTCGCGCGCTATCGAGAGGCCGAGACCCGAGCCGCCAGCGGCGCGGCTCCGCGCCTTGTCGACGCGGTAGAACCGCTCGCCGAGGCGCTTCAGCGCGTCCTCGGGTATGCCGATGCCGTTGTCGGTTATCTGTATGCAGACAAACCCCTCCTCGCGGCGCACGACCGTCTCTATGCGTCCGCCGTCCGGGGTGTACTTTATGGCGTTCGAGAGTATGTTTGTTATGACCTGCTCTATCCGTCCCTCGTCACAGAGTATCTCCGGCGGCTCCTCCGCAAACTCCACCGTCATTACGTGGGAGTGCTTTTCCGCCTCGAGGCGCATGGCCTCCACCACGCGCTCTATGAGCGGGCGGAGCTGCGTCCGCACCGGCTTCAGCTCCTCCGCGCCGTAGTCGAACTTCGAGAGCGTGAGCAGGTCGGAGACGATGCGCGTCATCCTGTCCGCCTCGCCGAGGACGACCGTGAGGAAGCTCCTTCTCGTCTCCTCGTCTATATCCGGCGCGTCAAGCAGTGTCTCGGTATAGCTCTTGACGTTCGTGAGCGGCGTGCGGAGCTCGTGGGAGACGTTCGCGACGAACTCGCGCCGCGCCGCGTCGAGTTTCGCCTGCTCGGTGACATCGTGCAGCACCGCCATGATGCCGCCCTCGCTCTCCTCGCCTATCGGGGTAAGATAGAGCTCGATAGACCGTCCGCCGCGCTCGATGTTCGTCTCGCGATAGGCGGGGTACTTCAGCTTTTCAAGCTCCTCCCACGCGGGCTCCTCAAAGAGGTCGGCGTATGCGAGGCCGTCCGGCTCGCAGTCGAGCATTCTCCGCGCGGCGGGGTTCATCTGCGTCACGCGGCGGTCGCGGTCGAACGCGCAGACACCGTCGGTCATATACAGGAACAGCGCGTCGAGTTTGTCGCGCTCGCCCCGGACCTCCGCCATCGTCTGCGCGAGGCGCGCCGCCATGTCGTTGAAGGTCTCGCTCAATGTGCCTATCTCGTCGGTGGAGTGGACCTCCAGCCTCCCCTCGAAGTCGCCCTCCGCTATCTCCTGCGCGGAGCGGATAAGCCCTTCGATAGGCGTGGTGATGGTCTTTGAAAGCAGGAACGAAAGCAGCACGGAGATGGCGAGCCCGAACATCAGGCTCTCGAGGATTATCATGAAGAGCTCGGTCGAAAGCTCGCCCGCGCTTATCTTCGCGTCGCGTATGTAGACTATGTAGCTGCCGCCGCTGCCGGATACCGGCACGGCGATGTCTATGTACTTCGCCGAGAGCGACCGCACCGAACCTATCTCGCCGCCTATCGCGGTGAGTATGTTCGGCGTCACGTCGAGCCGCGCGCCTATCGACGGGTCGGAGCCGGTGATGTATTCGCCGCTCCTGCCGTCGAGGACGAAGTAGTTGCGGTTGTAGAGGTCTACGCCGAGCGTGCCGGAGTACGCGCCGAGCACGTCCGCTATCGCTTCCGCGCCGTCGGGGTCCTCGCTTGCAAGGCGCAGAGAGGAGACGAAGTCCGTATTCGTCGTGAACACCGACTCCATCCGCTCCGAAAATTCGTTGAGATGGTACACCGCAACGCTGTTGAGAAGGAAGGTGCCGACGACCGTCATTATCGACACCATCAGCAGCACGAGCACGAGCACGAGCTTGAAGTGTAGATTGTGGAACACTCTGCCGGCGCCTCCTTACCTTTTGAGATTCATCGGAACATTTTTCGCCTCGTCTGCGGACTACGCCATCATGTATCCGAGGCCGCGCTTTGTGAGGATATACACCGGCTCGGCCGGGTCGGTCTCGACCTTCTCGCGGAGGCGGCGTATCGTCACGTCGACCGTGCGCGCGTCTCCGTAGCCGCCGAACTCCCAGACCTTGTTCATGAGGTCTTCGCGCGTGACGACTCTCCCGCGCGCCTGCGCGAGGAAGTATATGAGCTCAAACTCCCTGTGCGTTAGGCCGACGGCCTTCCCGTCGCGGAAGACGTCCTCCGCGTGCGGGTCTATGCGGAGCTCGCCCACCGAGATGACGTCCGGGTCGCCGGCGGCCGGCGCGGGCGTCATGCTTCCCCGGCGGAGGTTCGCGCGCACCCGCGCCATCAGCTCCGCCATTGAGAACGGCTTCGTTATGTAGTCGTCCGCGCCGAGGTCGAGGCCGAGCACCTTGTCCGCCTCCTCCTCGCGCGCGGTGAGCATGATTATCGGCACGGCGGAGCCGCTCTCGCGCACCCTCCGGCAGACCTCGAAGCCGTCCATTTCGGGCAGCATCACGTCGAGAAGTATTATGTCCGGGTCGTCCGAGAGGGCGCGGCGCAGTCCCTCCGCGCCGTCGTAGGCGCAGACGGGCTCGTACCCCGCGCGGGATATGTTGAACGCAAGGATGTCCGCTATAGAACGCTCATCCTCAACAATAAGTATTTTCTCGCTCATATTTACCTCCGTTGCATCTTCCCGAGTGGAAAACCGCACGGGAGCCGAAAGTTTTTGTGTTAGCCTCGCAGAGTTCGCCGCGTATGCGGCGAAATAAGTTAAATTCATTTTCGGCGGCGGCGTGTACGTCGCCGAAAACACCTCTCGCCGGTCGCGTTTCGAGCGGCGAAGCCGCTTCCGCGCCTGTTCGCGCGGTTAAATTCGGCGCGAAGCGTCGAATTTGCGCAGGCGGAATTCATTTCCGCCGAGCATTTTAATCGGAAGGGCTCCCACGCGGTCGCCGACCGCGTGGGAATTGCGAAGCGCAGCGCTTGTCGTCGGCAGAGCTCCGCTCTGTCCGACGACTCGCAGGAAATCGCGCGCGATTTCCTGCGACTATTATACCACATAAATGCAAATCTGACACTACTTTTTATTGTTTATCTGGCACTTGAAAACCCGCCGCGCCGAAAGTATATTATGTGTACAACATCAAAGGAGATGTGACAGATGACCAAGAACAACAAGGTGCTTACAACAATAGTCGGTATCGCATTCATGAGCGCGCTGGTTTTTGTCGGCTCGATGATAAGCATACCCATCCCGACCGTGCTCGATGTGAGCCGCATCCACCTCGGCAACATCTTCTGCCTGCTCGCGGGCTTCATGCTCGGCGGCGCGAAGGGCGGATTTGCAGCCGGTCTCGGCTCGATGCTCTACGACTTCACGAATCCCAAATACATCGCGTCCTCGCCCATAACCTTCATCAACAAGTTCATGATGGGCTTTGTGTGCGGCTGCATCGCGGGCGGCGTTATCCGCAGCTACGCATCTTCCGAAGGCCGCGCGAAGCTCGCCCGGATGATAGTCGCTGCGGCGGCGGGCGCGCTCACCTACGTCGCGCTGTATGTCGGCAAGGGACTCATCGAGGACATATTCTTCCTCCGCGCGGAGGTCGAAACGGCTCTGCTCTCCGCAAAGGTCAAGACCGTGACCTCGCTTGTCAACGCCGTAATAGCCGTTGTGGCGTCAGTCCCGCTTGCCGTGGCGCTGAAGGGCGGACTGCGGCGCGCGGGCCTCACGCGCTGGCTCGGCGGCGGAGCCGAATAGTCTTTGTTTTTCCCGCCGAGCGGCAAAAAATATCGGCCGCAGACAGAAAATATAGTTGACAAGCCGCCTTTTATTGGTTATAATATACCTTGCCCGTCGGAGCAAGAGCTTTGGCGGAGCAGCTGGCGGCGTAGCTCAGTTGGCTAGAGCAACCGGTTCATACCCGGTAGGTCATAGGTTCAAGTCCGATCGCCGCTACCACAGAACGCGGGGCGAGTTTCCTCGCCCCGCGCTCCATTGAGGCCCGTTGGTCAAGCGGCTAAGACACCGCCCTTTCACGGCGGAAACAGGAGTTCGATTCTCCTACGGGTCACCATGATACCACGCCGTCAGGCTTGATATATTAGGAGGCTTAGCTCAGCTGGTTAGAGCGCCTGCTTCACACGCAGGAGGTCACTGGTTCGAGTCCAGCAGTCTCCACCAAAACCCTTGAAAGTCTTGTGCTTTCAAGGGTTTTCTCTATTTGTTCAGCAAAAGAGTGAACGCCTGATTTTCATTAAAATATTTGACAATCAGGAGGTCACAAAAATGGGAAGAATTAAAATGCCTGCCGTGAGGTCGGCGGCGCAAGAGCTAAGTTTTGCCGATGCGTTTGAGCAGTTTTTTGACCGATTCCGCCGCCCGCGGCCTCGCGGAAAACGCTGAAAACATGCTTTTTATAACTTTTCGGTGGGAGAAATGGAGTTCGTTTTCGAGTGTTAGTTTGGTGTTAGTTCCGCATAAAAATGGCTTCTGAGCAACGTCCGCAGAAACCGTTTCGCGGCTCACGTCTCCGCACCCGCTTTCTATTTTCCGAGGCGGCGGCGCATGTCGTTCAGCCACTCTCCCCTGTATTTGAAATATCGCGGTCCGGCGACCTGTACCTTTACCCCGGCCAGGTGCTTTGCAAGCGCCGAGAGCGACCACGTCTCGCCGCCGTACTTCACATGTCTGTCGTCCACGACCGTACAGGTCTCTCCGGAATGTTCGTTCCCGGCGCAGCAGAACTCGACCTGTTCCCCGGCAGCGATCCCGCACATAGCAAACGTAAACGGAGCCATACGTTCACGGTGCGCCTCGTCTATTTCCCGTGCGGCGATCTCATCCTTCTGCTCCGCCGCGGTCTCCTTCCACTTTTTCAGCCTGTGACTGTAGCCGTTTATCTCCGCGATAGCCTCCAGAACGGCGTAGGCATCCTCCGCCGACATGGCATAGAACTCGCGCACCCGCCTTTTGCCGTCTACCTCCTCCACCGACCGCAGATCCGGGTTCAGCTTGTCCAGGATCGAGTGCAGCTTCTTGTCGGAAAGCTCCGAATCCACCTCGTATGTGGCGTAGACACGGAACGCGAACGGAACCGCCGTGCTGCGGTTCAGCTCGTCTAATCGCTGTTTGACGTCCGTCGCGTAGCCGATCTTCACATACTGCGGGAAAGACGGATTTGTGAGTATGTAGATCACTCCGGTCTTTTTCTCTGTACTCATATTTGCTCCTTTAAACGTTGTTTTTCTTAAAAGAACCATTCCTTCGATTTATGCTGCGGTCACACCGCCGCTCCGCCGCTCACTCCTCTTCCACGACGATGATGTCCTTCGGGTAGGAGTTCAGAACGCGGCAGCCGTCCTCGGTGATGAGGACGAGATCCTCTATCCTCACGCCGATGCCCTCGTCCGGCAGGTAGATGCCCGGCTCCACTGAGAAGCACTGACCGACCTCTATTATCTCGTCGTTCAGCGCGCCGGCGTCCCCCGGCTCGTGGTCCTCGAGGCCGATGGAGTGTCCGGTACGGTGGATGAAATACTCCCCGAAGCCCATCTCCTCGATGTAGCTCCGCGCTGCCGCGTCCACGTCCTTCATCCTGTTGTCGGGCTTCGCCGCGGCGATGCCGCGCAGGTTGGCCTCGAGCACTATGTTGTATATCTCGCGTTGGCGCGGGCTCACCTCGCCGACAAAGACCGTCCTCGTCATGTCGGAGGCGTAGTCCCTGTAGAAGCCGCCGATGTCGAGCACCACGCAGTCGCCCCGCTTCGGACGTGTGCCGTCGCCCATGTGGTGCGGGTCGGCCGCGTCCTTTCCGTAAGCGCATATCGGCGGGAAGGAGACCCGCCCGATGCCGTGCGCCCGGTATATCTCGCGCACCTTTGCCTCGTACTCCTGCTCCGAGAGGTGCCTGCCCGCCCACGGGATGACCTCCGCCATGACCGCGTCGTTTATCCGCGAGGACTCTATCATCAGCTCCTGCTCGGCTTTGTCCTTTATCTGGCGCACCTTGTCCACTATCACGGACGCATTTTCAAACGTGCAGCTCGGGCAGAGCTTTTGCAGGCGCAGCAGGAACATCGCCGGCCACGTCTTGTCGACGCCCACCGGCTTTCCCTTCTCCACGTATTCCGCGAGTATAGCCACCGGGTCCTCCACGTCGTCGTAGGAGCGGACGAAGACGCCGAGATCCTCCGTGATTGGGGTGAGGCGGTTTATGACGAGCCGGCAGTCGCCGCTTTCGTTCACATACAGCGCGAGCATCCGCTCGCCGCTGTGGTACCGCTTCCCGAGCAGGTAGAAGATCGAAATGGAGTCCGAAATGACTATCTGCGGAATACCCTTCTCCCGCATCTTCTCGGTTATGCGATAAAGTCTGGATCTGTCAAGCATGAGATCACTTCTTTCAAAATCATTCGCCGCACGTGCGGCCGGCAACGTAATGTTAATGTTCTTATAACATATTGCGGAGCGATGTGCTATAATGTGCCACGTTTTGCGGTTCCGCTCGAAGAGCTGGAGCAAAACGGCATTGAATCAAATATAATAGCCGCCCTGCGGCTATTATAACATACCTCCGCAAAATATGCCAGTCCGAAAGGATTTCGGATGCGTCATATCCACACATTTCGCGGGTTCACGGAAAGTTTATATTTCGTTCATCGCACCGCGCTTTTTTCGGAGAGGCAAAAATGTATAATGCTCATAGCTGCCGGGAATACTGCCGTATTTCCAAGGGCTTAGACACCGCACGGGCTGGGTCCGCCGCCGAAAACCACTATGGGTTTGCCTCCCGTCAGCTATATCCCAACCGAAAGGAAACCTTCCTTATGAAAAGAACATTGCTATTCATACTGTCCGCCGCGCTGCTGCTTGCGGGCTGTTCGCCCGCGCCGGGCGCGTCCCCGGACATGTCCCCCAGCGCTTCTGCCGAACCGTCCCCCGCTGTGCCCGCACAGGTGGAGCTCTCCGTACCGGAGGACGCAACGCTCATTGAACTCGGCGCGGACGGCGTCCTCGTGGACGGCGCGGCGGCTTCTTCCGACGCGTCCGCTGCCGTCTACGTCTGCGCGGAGATAGTCTACTACCATGACGGCACCGACGAGACCTACGGCGAGGGCACCGAGGCCGACATGCACTCCGAGGCGGAGGCGGCGGAGCACACCGTCGTCACGATAACCGAGCCGGGAACCTACTTCCTGCGCGGGACTCTCCCGAAGGGTCAGATAGCCGTCGATCTCGGAGAAGACGCGGCGGAAGACCCGGACGCAGTAGTGACGCTGATACTCGGCGGCGTCGACGTCACCTGCACCGTCGCACCGGCGCTGATATTCTACAACGTCTACGAGTGCGGCAGCACCGACGCGGAAACCGCCTCGCCGGATGTCTATACCTCCGCCGCCGGGGCGAAAGTCGTAATCGGCGCTGGCACGACGAACACCTTCACCGGCTCCCACGTCGCGTGCATCTACAAACCGGACACCGACAAGAAGCTGCACAAGTACGACGGCGCGTTCTACTCAAAGCAGTCAATGAACATCTCCGGCGACGACAACGGCGTGCTGAATATCGTCGCGGACAACGAGGGTCTTGACAGCGAGCTGCACCTCACGATAAACGGCGGCATCGTCAACATCACCGCCGAAAACGACGGCATAAACACGAACGAGGACGGCGTGTCCGTAACCACGATAAACGGCGGCGTTCTCAACGTCAACGCCGGTCTCGGCGCGGAGGGCGACGGAATAGACTCGAACGGCTTCATCGTCATAAACGGCGGGACGGTCACGACCGCGGCAAACGAGACCTCGCCGGACGGCGGCATCGACGCCGACGGCCCTATATACCTGAACGGCGGCACGCTCTCGGCGTTCGGCACGCGGAACGACGCGGTGTCCGCCGACTCCGAGGCTCCGTATCTGGAGCTGAACCTTGCCTCGGCGCTCCCGGCCGGAACCTCCCTCGAGGTGAGGAACGAGGATGACGAGGTCGTGTGGAGCGCCGTCACCTCGAGGCGCTGCACGTCGGTGACGCTCACATCGCCCGGGCTTGAGTTCGATGAGACCTACACTCTCTACGCCGACGGCGTACTTCAGTGCCGGGCTGTGCCCGGTGAGATCGCCGCTCCGGGCGGAACAGACGGCGGCAGACCCGAGCGCCCCTTCGGAGGACTGGGCGAGCCGCCGGTACTGCCCTCCGGCGAGCCTGGCGAGATGCCCGAGCCGCCATCCGACGAGACAGGAGATAGGCCCGAGCCGCCGGACGGCGGCTTCGACGGAGCAGACGGTGAGCCTCCGACACCTCCTTCCGGAGAACCCGGTGATGCGCCCGAGCCACCGTCTGCGCGCTGAGCCCGCTCCCAATCTGCGGACGAAGCCCGCGACCGCTTTACGAGGCAAGCCCCGCGTCCCTCGATGAGGCAGCGCCTCATCGGTACTTTGCAGGGATTGCATCCTCACTCCTCTAGCGGGGAAGCCCCGCGGGAATCTGCGGGGGCGACCCCGCGTCCTTGGTAGAGCGGAGCTCTACCGACACCTTCGCGGGGCTGTGCCGCCCCGCACCCCCTCTAGCGGGGAAGCCCCGCAGGAATCTGCGGGGGCGACCCCGCGCCCCTAGGTAGAGCAGAGCTCTACCGACACTTTGCGGGGGCGCTGCCCCCGCACCCCCGGCGGGGCTGTGCCGCCCCGCACCCCTGCGCTACTTTTTGCTCGCGCAAAAAGT
>CANRJS010000002.1 GCA_947631015.1 uncultured Clostridia bacterium | reverse complement strand
CGATGTCGTCGACCGCCTAGGGAAAGTCGGATAGAAACTCACCCGGTCGGATGATAGATGTGTTGGATACAGAGTGTCGTCCTATTATGTGAGTTCTGGTTGTGTGTCGTATCCAGGAGAGGGATCATTAAGGGAGAGGGCGAAGCCCTCTCCCTTAAGCGCGCTTTTTGATTACTTTTTGCGCGAGCAAAAAGTAATGCAGGGGTGCGGGGCGGCACAGCCCCGCGAAGGTGCCGGTGAGGCTCTGTCTCACTTAGGGACGCGGGGTCGCCCCCGCAGATTCCTGCGGGGCTTCCCCGCTAGAGGAGTGGGGATGCAATCCCCACAAATTGCCGGTGAGGCTCTGCCTCACTTAGGGACGCGGGGTCGCCCCCCGCAGATTCCTGCTGGGCTTCCCCGCTATACGGGAGTGGGGCACAGCCCCGCAATGGTTCCGGAACCGCTGGGTTCCGCATAAAACCTCGAAGTTTTACTTCGCAAGGAGGTGCAAGGCTTACAGCGCCTTCACTATCTCTTCCGTGTCGGAAGCGATGACGAACTCCTCGTCGGTCGGGATGACGAGCACCTTGACGCGCGAACCCTCGCCGGTGACGTCCACCGTGCCGCGGGTGTTGTTCTTCGCGTCGTCTATCTTCACGCCCATGAACTCGAGACCCTTCACAGAGTCGGCGCGGATACCGGCGTTGTTCTCGCCGACGCCCGCCGTGAACACCACGACGTCCAGCCCGCCCATCGCGGCGGCGTAGGAGCCGATGAACTTGCGTATGGAGTAGGTGAAGCAGCTGAGGGCGAGCTTTGCGCGCTCGTTGCCGGCGTCCCGCGCGGCAAAGAGGTCGCGGAAGTCGCTCGAGACGCCGCTGACGCCGAGCATGCCGCTCTTCTTGTTGAGGATGTTCAGCATCTCGCTTATGTCTGAAATGCCCTCGTTCTTCA
Organism: uncultured Clostridia bacterium; assembly: GCA_947631015.1. Taxonomy (GTDB): domain Bacteria; phylum Bacillota; class Clostridia; order Oscillospirales; family JAAYOS01; genus CANRIN01. The sequence continues at coordinate 132,864 of CANRJS010000002.1, read as the reverse complement.
TGACGAACTCGAGTATCGCGGGGTCGAGGTTGCCGGAGCGGGTGCCCATCGGCAGACCCTCGAGCGGGGTGAGACCCATCGAGGTATCGACGCACTTGCCGCCGTCCACTGCGGCTATCGACGAGCCGTTGCCGAGGTGGCAGGTGACTATCTTGAGATCCTTGATGTCCTTGCCGAGGAACTCCGCCGCCTTTGCGGAGACGTAGCGGTGGGAGGTGCCGTGGAAGCCGTAGCGGCGGATCTGATACTTCTCATAATACTCGTAGGGGATGGCGTACATATACGCGTAATCCGGCATGGTCTGGTGGAACGCGGTGTCAAAGACGGCGACCTGCGGAATGTCTCCCATAGCCTCCTCGCAGGCGAGGATGCCGGTGAGGTTTGCGGGGTTGTGGAGCGGGCCGAGCGGGATGCAGCGCTTTATCGCTTCCTTCACCTCGGGGGTGACGAGCACCGAGCCGCTGAACTCCGCGCCGCCGTGCAGTACGCGGTGACCGACGGCGTCTATCTCGCTCATCGAGCCGATGACGGCGGTGTCGCCGGTCGTCATAAGTTCGATGACGCGGCGGATACCGTCCGCATGAGAATCCATCTTGTAGTCTTCTTCAAAGGTGTCGCGGCCGGCGGGGGTGTGCTTGACGTGGCCGCCGGGTATGCCGATGCGCTCGCAGAGACCCTTCGCGAGGACGCTGCCGTCCGCCGTGTCGAAGAGCTGGTACTTGAGCGAGGAGCTACCGGCGTTGATGACAAGTATTTTCAAGTTAGAGACTCCCTTTCCCCGGAGCTTGCGCTCCGCAATATAATGTGATAAGATAATTCCAAACCGTGCGGTTCATAACAGTTATTTTACTACAAACCGTGCGGCTTTGCAACTCCAAATTGCCGGTTTATTCCCGATAAGGGGGTTTTTATATGAGAGCGGCGGGCATAGTCTCGGAGTACAACCCGTTCCACACGGGGCACCTTTTCCACATAGAAAGCACGCGGCGCGCGCTCGGCGGCGACGCGGCGATAGTCGCTGTGATGAGCGGGAGCTTCGTACAGCGGGGCGAGTTTGCGGTCTTTGACAAGTTCAGCCGCGCGGAGGCGGCGGTGTCCGCACCCGGCGGAGCCGACCTCGTCATAGAGCTTCCGGCGGCATACGCGATAAGCTCGGCGGAGCGGTTCGCGACGGCGGGCGTGGAGCTTATCGACGCCGCCGGCGTCTGCGACGCCGTGAGCTTTGGCAGCGAGTGCGGCGATGTCGCGGCGCTCCGCCGTGCGGCGCACGCGATGAACGCCGAGGCGTTCAGCCGCCGCGTCGGCGAGCTGATGGACTCGGGGGAGAGCTACGCGGCGGTACGCCAGCGCGCGGCGGACGAGCTGCTCGGCGCGGACGCCGCGCTCCTGCGCGGGCCGAACAACAACCTCGCGATAGAGTACCTGCGCGCGGTGGAGCGCGGCGGATATAAGCTCGACGCCTACACCGTCCGCCGCGAGGGCGCGGAGCACGACAGCTCCTACGCGGAAGGGAGCAACGCCTCCGCCGCGTACATCCGCGAGCTGATGCGTTCCGGCGCGGCGTACTCTGCTATGAAGTACATCCCGGACGGTGCGGCGGAGGTGTTCATCCGCGAGATGGCGCGCGGCTCCGGCCCGGTCGTCGCGGCGATGGCGGACGCGATAATGATGAGCGCGCTCCGCCGCCTTACCGCCGCCGACTACGCGAAGATAAGCGACGTGAGCGAGGGACTTGAGAACCGCCTCGAGCGCGCCGTCGCGTCCGCACGGACGGTGGCGGAGGCGGCTGCAAACGCCAAGACCAAGCGCTACGCCCTCGCGCGGATACGGCGAATACTCCTCGCGGCGTTCCTCGGTATAGACGCGGAACTGACCTCGCTCAAACCGCAGTATCTCCGCGTCCTCGCCGCGAACGCGCGCGGGCGCGAGCTTCTGCGCGAGATGAAGACGAAGGCGCGCCTGCCGGTCATAACAAAGAGCGCGGAGATAAACTCGCTCGGCGTCTCCGCGCGGCGGCTCTTCCGCGCGGAGGTGCTCGCGGGCGACCTGTACGCGCTCGCGCGCCCGTCCGCCGAACTGCACACCGCGCGGGAGGATCTCACCCGCTCGCCGGTAATGACTAAGTAGTCCCCGCATATAATAGGCGGGGAGGCGATGGCATGAACTGCAAGGTGGCTGACCTGCGCTGCAAGGAAGTAATAAACGTGCGCGACGGCGCGCGGCTCGGATATATCATGGACGTGCTCGTCGATACCGAGTGCGGCCGCGTCGTGGCGGTGACGGTGCCGGGCGGCGGATTCTCGCTCTTCGGCGGGGACGAGTATGTCATCCCGTGGGAGTCCATCTGCCGAATAGGGGACGACATCGTCCTCGTCGACTTCGACTTTAAACCCAAGCCGCCGAAGGAGAAAAAACGGTTATTTTAAGGTTTCCGCGCCAGTTCGCGAGGTTGAAGTTGCCGCAGGCAACATCGCGCGGGCGATTATATCAATGTTTGGCTTTGCCCGCAAAGCGGGCAAAGCTCACGAAGGCTGAATATGTTCCAATGAGGAATATGTCGGCGCCCTCGTGCTTGCCCCGAGCATTTACATTTATATCTATCAAAGGGATCCCCAAGCGGCGTGCAACGCCGCTTGGGGAAAGCTTCCGCGCCGACGTCCTGACTTTCTGTGAATTGAAACGAAAAACACCTCTCGCGGAGCGTGCGTCGAGCGCCGCAGGCGCGAGGAGGATAGCGGAGCGATAGCCTCGCAGAGTTTTGCGCCAACGGTGCAAAATAGAATAAATTCATTTTCGGCGGCGGCGTGTACGTCGCCGAAAATACCTCTCGCGGAGCGTGCGTCGATTTTCCGCCGAAGGCGGAAAACTCGGCGCGTAGCGGAGCGCCTACCGACGGCAAGGCTTTGCCTTGTCCGTCGGCTTCGCAATAAATAGTTCGAGGGCAAAGCCCTCGAACTATTTATTGCGAAAGTTTTGAAATTTCTCTTGCAATTCCCGTAAAAATGTGTTATCCTACATAAGCGCGACAAAGTCGCGCAAGTCCGCACGCGTCCGTGGGCGAAAGGTCCGCAGGAAAGCGGTTGGCCGCCCTGATGGCGGGCGCGGAGGAAAAAACCTTAAGGAGGAAATCAGAATGGCAATCGTATCCATGAAGCAGCTTCTGGAGGCAGGCGTCCACTTCGGACACCAGACCCGCCGCTGGAACCCGAAGATGGCTCCGTACATCTTCACCGAGCGCAACGGCATCTACATCATTGACCTTCAGAAGACCGTCAAGAAGCTCGAGGAGGCGTACTACTTCGTGCGCGACCTCGCCGCGGAGGGTGAGTCCATCCTCTTTGTCGGCACCAAGAAGCAGGCGCAGGAGGCCATCCGCGAGGAGGCGAGCCGCGTCGGCATGTACTACGTCAACGCCCGTTGGCTTGGCGGCATGCTCACCAACTTCAAGACCATGCGTCAGCGCATCGCCCGTCTCAACCAGCTCAAGAAGATGCAGGAGGACGGCACGTTCGACATGCTCCCCAAGAAGGAAGTCGCGGGTCTCCAGCTTGAGATAGAGAAGCTCGAGCGTTACCTCGGCGGCGTCAAGGATATGTCGAAGCTGCCCGGCGCTCTGTTCATCGTCGACCCGCGCAAGGAGCGCAACGCCATCGCCGAAGCGAAGAAGCTCGGCATCCCGGTCGTCGCCATAGTTGACACCAACTGCGACCCGGACGAGATTGACTATGTCATCCCCGGCAATGACGACGCTATCCGCGCCATCAAGCTCATCAGCCAGACCATGGCCAATGCCGTCCAGGAGGGACGTCAGGGCGAGGAGGTCACTCTTGACGAGAACGCCCCCGCCGATGAGGCCGAGACCGAGAAAGCAGCTGAGTAATCCCGCAACAATAACTAATTCTGGAGGAATCGAAATATGGCATTTACAGCCGCTGATGTTAAGAAGCTCCGTGAGATGACCGGCGTCGGCATGATGGACTGCAAGAAGGCGCTCACCGAGTCGAACGGCGATATGGACGCCGCGATAGTTTATCTCCGCGAGAAGGGGCTCGCCGCCGCGGAGAAGAAGGCCGGCCGCGTCGCCGCCGAGGGCATGGTGCTTGCCGAGACTTATCCGAACGGCGTCGCCGTCGCGGTCGAGGTCAACAGCGAGACCGACTTCGTCGCAAAGAACGAGGAGTTCAAGAAGTTCGTCGCGAACGTCGCGAAGGTCGTCGCGGAGAAGAACCCCGCAGACGTCGACGCGCTCATGAATATGGACTATCCCGAGGGCGGCACCGTTGCCGACGCGCAGCGCGACAAGGTCCTCGTCATAGGCGAGAACATCAAGGTCCGCCGCTTCGTGCGCTATGAGGGCGGCGTCACCGTTCCGTATATCCACGCGGGCGGCAAGGTCGGCGTGCTCGTCGGCATGGAGCTCGAGGGCATCGCCCCCGAGGCCGTCACCGAGCTTGGGCGCGACATTGCCATGCAGGCGTGCGCGATGAGCCCGAAGTTCCTGCGCAAGGAGGACGTCGATGAGGAGACCCTCCGTCAGGAGCGCGAGATACTGCTCGCCCAGGCGAAGAACGAGAACGAGCAGTCCGCCAAGCCGAAGCCAGACGCCATCATCGAGAAGATGGTCGACGGACGTATGAACAAGTACTACAGCGAGTACTGCCTGCTCGAGCAGGCGTTCGTCAAGGACGACAAGCAGACCGTCGCGCAGCACGTCGCGCAGGTCGCAAAGGAGCTCGGCGGCAAGATAACCGTCACCCGCTTCGTGCGTATGGAGCGCGGCGAGGGCATCGAGAAGCGCGAGGACAACCTTGCGGAGGAAGTCGCCAAGATGGTCGGCGGCAAGTAAGCGAAAAACCGATAAAAAAGGATGCTGTCTTGTGACAGCATCCTTTTTTTCTGCAAAAAAAGAGCCGGAGCTTTCCGGAAAAGCAAAACCCGTCTGCCTCCGGCAGGCGGGTTTGACAATTTTCAGCCTGAGAAAATTTACAAAAATCTCTATTTTTTGGCACAAAATATTACGGCGGACAGGAGCTGAAATTTCCTAAAATTTTTATGGAAAAGGGCTAGCATTTTCGATTTGATAGTGATATAATTAGGCAAAACGATGCCAGGGCAGAATTACAGAAAAGTTGAGGTTTTCGTAAAATCACGAAAGCAGCTGCTCCCGGTGCTTCGAGGGAGAGCGGAGCGTCGGGAGGAGGAGCTTTCTTACGGCTTCTCCGTCTCCTTTCAGAGTCTGCTTGGACAACGGTTATCCGGGCTTGCCGCAGCCTGCGGTGCCGTTGTCCTGGCGGAGTATGAGAGGGCGGAGAGTTGCGAAAAAGCCCCCCGCAAAATAACAATTACTTGAAAGGAGTAAGAAAAGCAATGAGCAAGAAAGTTTTATCCATTGTGCTGGCGCTCTGCATGGTGCTGACGCTGCTGCCGACAACTGCGTTCGCAGTAGATGGACCAGGAGCTATGGCAGGAACCGGCCAGGCTTCCGGCGAGATGACCGTTGCTCAGTTTCTGGCAACGGCTCAAGCAGGTAAGATTACATTAACGGGCAATGTAAAACTTACAGACGCAGCGTTTACGGCTAAAGGCGTAGGTGCGATGGAAATCGACCTTGCAAGCTGCACATTGGATACCGGTAACTGCCTTCTGGTTCCGACTGGCGCTGTAGTAATCACCGGGAATGATGACGGGAAAATATTCAGTACGGGTACTGCTGCAAATGGCGGTAAGCCAATTACAAATTATCCGATTTTCCAGCTTCAACAGAACAACTCGTCGTTGACCGTAAAGGGCGGTACGATCGACGGCGGCAGTCGCATTGCTATTTGGGCGATCGAAAATAATGTCACGAATAGTGTGAACATTGAAGGTGGTACCGTTACCGGCTCCATCGGTATTCTGACAACTGATGATTGCACGGTAAAGATCACCGGCGGCACCATTAAGGGAACCGCGGAGAAAAATGGTCCCGGTATGCAGAACGGCGGCTCTGCCACGATCAGCGGCGGCACACTGACGAGCGATCACAGCAGCGGCGTGTTGGTTATGGGGAGTCTCATTGTCGAGGACGGAGCGACAATCAAAACAGAAGACACCTCAAATGCCGCAGCTCTTCAGGTCAATGCGAAAACGAAAGACGACGGCACGGCCATAGATACCAAAGCGACTGCGACCATAAACGGCGGCACGATCACCGGCAAAGCCGCGGCTGTCATTTCGGTAAATAAGGCCGAGGTGACTATTACGGGCGGTGAGATCACGTCCAACGGTTCCGACGACAGAGGAAGCGCCATTGATTTCATGGGCGAGACGACCGCCAAGATCAGCGGCGGCACGATCACCGGCAACAGCGCCGCGATCTTTGCCGCCGGCAAGGCCAATGTCACTGTCAGTGACAAAGCAAACATTACCGGCGCGTCTTTCGGTATCAGCACCAACGGTACAAACGACGCACAGAATGAAAACTATGGCAAGGATGTTGTGATCACCGTCACCGGCGGCACCGTCACCGGCGGCGACAAAGCCTGTGGCGTGTATCTGCCCGCCGGCAAAATGACCGTCAGCGGCGGAACCGTCAAGGGCGGCGCCGGCGTCGTGGTTCGCGGCGGCGGTCTGGAAGTAAAGGGCGGCAACATCATCGCCACTGCCACCGGAGACATCACCGTGGGTGACGCCGCCAAAGATGGGGAGAGGTACTCCGTCCCCGCCGCCGGTATCACCATGGACAGTAACGAAGGCTACAAGAGCGGCGATAAGAAGGTGACCGTCTCCGACGGCAACATCAACGGCAACCCCACCGTGGCTTACACTGTGATGGGGGAGGCCGCGACGCCCGACGCCAGCGAGAAGCCGATCGAAATCTCCGGCGGCACGTTCACCGGCGGCACCCCCGCAACCGACCTTAAGGACTTCCTTGCGGAGGGTACGATCGTCAGCACGGACGGCAAGGTCGTTAAGGTTCCGGAAATATTGACGATAGGTCTGGCTGCGGCGGAAGACCACAGCGCGAACCCGGTTACACCTGCCGCTGACGCCGAGGTCGCAACGACCTACGACATTGAAAACGATGTCTACGATGTCACGGTCACCGCCACCGATGTCAGGTATCATCAGAACGGCAACGAAAAAGGCGGTTACTGGATAGGCTTCTATGTTGAGGCCCCCGAGACGGCAGAAGCGGCTAAGGGCACATTTGCGGGCAAGAGCTTCGAGCTCAAGGAGCTTGAAAAAGATGTCGGCGGCAAGGGAGTCAATGGCGTTGCTTTCTACTATGACCTGAGTACGGGCACTACCAGCGACACTATCACGCTGACATTTACAGACAAAGACGGCGTGAAGGCCGCCGGCCCGTACACCATAAAGGTCGACCTCGCCGGCGCGAAGATGGACGACATCAAGCTGACCGACGCCGGGTTTACCTACGACGCGGACAACGATCAGCTGACGACCGCCAAGGGCACCGAGACCGCGATCACCGACTGCGCGGCCGAGACCCTGTACGTCAAGCTGAGCGACAACTTCAAGGCCGGTAAGTACGTGGTGGCTGTCTTCAAGGACGGCAAGTATCTGGACAGTGTGGTCTCCACAGTTGGGACCGACAAAGCCGCCACCTTCCTCTACTGGAGCTACCTGAACGGCGCTCAGGTGCCGAACGCTCCCGGTATCGGAACCGGCAGCTACGCCTTCGAGATCTATACTTACACCGGCGCACAGCTGAAGGATACGGATATCAAGGCCGGTGAGAACGGCGGCATCGCAGCTGATAATCACCAGTTCTCGAAGCTGACCGCCACCGCGCCCGCCGTGGACGTCACCGACGCCATCACCAGCGTCACGGCGACAGCCAAGGGCAGCGAGGAGGCTTCTACGGCCGTTGTCACCGCCGAGGCGACGCTCAGCGGCGACCACGAGATCACCGTCACCGGCAGCGCGTCCGGCCTGAAGGCCACCGAGACGATCGAGGTCACTCTGAACCTCGGCAACACCACCGACAAGACCGCCGGTACGGTCACTGCCAAGGTCGAAAAGGCTGCCGACGGCACTTGGAGCAAGGTCACCATCGGCACCGAAGGCGCCGCTTTCAAGCTGCTGAAGAATGGCGCGGACTTCACCGTTAAGGCTGACTTTGCGGTGGTTGAGGTCGAGGTTGCCGCGGGCGAGACGAACGCGAAAACTGAAAATCTGCCCGCTGCTGATAAGGCAGCGCTCGGCGATGAAGGCATAAAGAATATCACCGAGGAGACCAAGCCCGCAGAAGACGACACCACCCTTAACGAGCTGGCTACCGAAGCTGTTACACAGCCGGGCGTGACTCTGGACACCGATCCGGCCGACGCAGCGGCTGCACTTAAAGAGGCAGGAGTCAAAGGCACCGGCAGCGGTGATGTGACCGAAGACGAGGTCAACTTCTTCGTACAGCCGCACCTGACTCTCGATATCAAGGGCTATGAGGACGATACTGCCTCCGGCGGTTCCAAGACTCTCTCTGTGGATATCAGCGCCGTATACGATCTGGTCGCCACGACTGCTAAGACCGCTGAACAGATCGAGCTCAGCGGTAACGGCAAGAACGCCGTCACGATTGGAGATCCTCAGCCTCTCACTGTGAGCAAGCCTATTGAGCTGAAGGTGGGTCTGCCCTCGGGCTTCACTGAAGAAAGCTCCGTCTATGTCAAGCACACCAAGGACGGCGGCACCGCGCATTATCATCAGGCTGCTGTTGAGAACAATGTTGCCACCTTCATCTCCACCGACGGCCTGAGCCCGTTCACATTTGAAGCAGGCGTGACTCCTGTTGCCAACATCGGCAATACCTATTACGGAACGCTGCAGGAAGCCGTCAACGCGGTCAAGGACAACGAGACCATCACCGTCACCGGCGACTGCTCCGAGGAGAACGTTGTCGTCAGCAAGGCTGTTACCTTCGCTGTTAAGGTTGAGGACGGCGGCCAAATCGGCGCCATCGAGGCCGGCAGCGGCTACACGCTGACCAAGGACGAAACGACCAACACGTACACCGTGACCTACACTGGCGGCGGCACTTCCGGCGTCACCCCGACCTACACCGTGACCGTCCCGTCTGCTCCGAACGGCACCGTCTCGGTCTCGCCCATGAGCGCGGCCGCAGGCACTAAGATCACCGTGACCGCCACCCCGAAGGAGGGCTACTCGGTCGACACCGTCACCGTCACCCAGAACGGCACCGACGCCGCTGTGACCGTCACCAAGAACGCTGACGGGACCTACTCCTTCACGATGCCCGCAGGCGGCGCGACCGTCAAGGTCACGTTCGTTGAGGACAAGAAGGCCGCTCCGTCCGCGAAGTTCACCGACGTCAAGGATACCGACTGGTTCGTCGAGGCCGTCGACTACGTCGTCGAGAAGGGTCTCATGGACGGCACCGGCGAGACGACGTTCGCTCCGAACGCTCAGACCACCCGCGCGATGCTCGTGACTATCCTCTATCGCCTCGACGGCAAGCCCGCCGTGACGAAGAACATTCCGTTCGGCGACGTTGCGTCCGGCGAGTGGTACTCGGATGCCATCAACTGGGCCGCCGCGAACGAGATCGTCACCGGCTACGGCGACGGCACGTTCCGTCCGATGAAGGACATCACCCGCGAAGAGGCCGCGACCATCCTCTATCGCTACGCCGCGTACAAGAAGTACGACGTCACGAAGACCTCCGACCTCACCGGTTACACCGACGCCGGAACGATCAGCACGTGGGCGAGCACGTCCATGGGCTGGGCGGTCGGCACGGAGCTCATCCGGGGCACCAACGCGACGACGCTCGCGCCGTCCGACGGGGCCCTCCGCGCGCAGATAGCGACGATACTCATGCGCTTCTGCGAGGGTGTCGTGAAGTAAGCGGAGCACAAAGCAAAACACGGCACGAACAAACACTGCACAACAAAAAATGCGGCAAAGCGGGAGGGGCGAAATGCCCCTCCCGCTTTATCCGTAAATTGTGAACAATCCGTTAATTGTTGTAAACCGTCTTGACAACTTTTGCCCCGGGGATTATACTATCAATAGTACGATATTAAATCTTACGTGATGAATGGAGGCAGTACAATGAACGTCTATGATTTCAGTGTCAGGGCGCAGGACGGCAGCGAGGTCTCACTTGCCGGTTACAGGGGCAAGGTCCTTCTCATCGTAAACACGGCGACCGGGTGCGGCTTCACCCCGCAGTATGACGACCTTCAGAAGCTCTATGAGCTTCACGAAAAGGACGGGCTGGAGATACTTGACTTTCCGTGCAATCAGTTCGGCGAGCAGGCTCCGGGCAGTGACGAGGAGATCCACACCTTCTGCACGGGACGGTTCGGCATCACGTTCCCGCAGTTTGCAAAGATCGACGTAAACGGAGAAAACGCGATACCGCTTTACAAATATCTGACGGAGAACACCGAATTCGGCGGTTTTTCCGGCCCGATGGGGCTGATACTGAAGGGCGTCGCTAAAAAGATGGACAAGGACTACAAGACGAACGGCAAGATAAAGTGGAACTTCACGAAGTTTCTTATTGACCGCAGCGGGGAGATCGTCGCCCGCTTTGAACCGACCGACTCGCTCGACGAGGTGAAAGCAAAAGTAGAAGCGCTGCTCTGACATGCGGGCGAAGCCCGCAACCTTTTCACATGTGGGGCTAAGCCTCACGATTCTTGCGGGGGCAAAGCCCCCGCACCTTTTTTACGGGGTAAACCCCGTAGGAGTATGCGGAACCAAGAGGTTCCGGAACCATTGCGGGCTGTGCCTCACGCCCCTCTAGCGGGGAAGCCCCGCAGGAATCTGCGGGGCTTCCCCGCGTCCCTAGTAGAGCGGAGCTATACCGACACCTTGCGGGGATTGCATCCCGCACCCCGCGTTACTTTATTGCTTGTGCAAAAAGTAACCAAAAAGCACACAAAGGGGAGAAAACCTTGGTTTTCTCCCCTTTGTACCCCTCTTTCCTTTGACCGGAAGGTCTCTGCTACGCGGGACGTCCGTCCGTAGCTTGGTACAAGCGTTCCCGCTTATACTTTCGACTGGAACCGAAAGTTCCGTTTTCTCGGGTGAGCTTCTGCATTACGCTTATAGTGTGAGCGTAGGACCAGACTTTTATATCTACTACGCAGGAACTGTTCGATGTTGTCGACCGCCTAGGGAAAGTCGGATAGAAACTCACCCGGTCGAATGGCAGATTTGTTCGATACAGAGTGTTGTCCTGTTATGCGGGTTCCGGTTGTGTGTCGTATTCGGGAGAGGGATTATTAAGGGAGAGGGCGAAGCCCTCTCCCTTAAGCGCGCTTTTTGGTTACTTTTTGCGCGAGCAAAAAGTAATGCAGGGGTGCGGGGCGGCACAGCCCCGCGAAGGTGTCGGTAGAGCTCTGCTCTACCAAGGACGCGGGGTCTCGCCCCGCGTATGCCCGCGGGGCTTCCCCGCTAGTGGGTGCGGGGCGGCACAGCCCCGCCGGGGGTGCGGGGGCAGCGCCCCCGTGAGGTGTTGGTGAGGCTCTGCCTCACTTAGGGACGCGGGGTCTCGCCCCGAGATTGCCCGCGGGGCTCCCCCGCTAGATGGGTGTGGGCTCTGCCCACTTGGCCGCGGGGTCTCGCCCCGTAAAAAGGTGCGGCGGGCTTCGCCCGCAAAAAAGAAAAAACCTTGCGGCGCGGCAAAAAATAGTGTATACTATATGTTGTGTTGGTATATCCTGCCCCGATTGCGGCAGAGAGTGCGCGGCGAGCGCCGCCTACCGTGCATCGGGGTAAAGAGAGAGGAGAAAGACTATGGATAACTTCGCAATTCTGGTGGACGCGGGAACCGATCTGCCGAGAGACTTCTATGAGCAGAACGATGTGGACTTCATCCCGATGACCTACATGATCGACGGCCAGACCTACCTTGACGACGCCGGACTGAGCGCTCCCTACGGCGAGTTCTACGCCAAGCTCCGCGCGGGTCAGGTCTCGACCACCTCCATGATAAATTCGGACACCTACGAGCAGTGGTTCCGCAAGTACCTCGAAGCGGGGCGCGACCTTCTCGTTATCACCATGTCGAGCGGCATATCCAGCTCCTACAACGCCGCGTGCGTCGCGGCGGCGGACGTCGCGCCCGACTATCCCGACCGTAAGCTCATCGTCTGCGACGGGCTTATCGCCTCGCTCGGCGGCGGACTTCTCACCCACTACGCCGTCCGTCTCCGCCGCGAGGGAAAGACCATCGAGGAGACGGCGGACTGGCTCGAGCGCAACAAGAAGCACATACAGCACCTCTTCACCGTCGACGACCTGATGTTCCTCCAACGCGGAGGGCGCGTCGGCAAGGGCACGGCCGTTCTCGGCTCGATGCTCGGCATCAAGCCCCTGCTCGACGTTGACGCGGAGGGAAAGCTCCGCGCCTGCTCGAAGAAGCGCGGCCGCCGCGGCTCGCTCGACGGACTTATCGAGTGGATGGATACCCTCAAGCTCTCGGACGAGTTCGACTGCATCGCCGTAAGCCATGGCGACTGCGAGGCGGACGCGGACTACATCATCGAAAAGCTCCGCGCGAAGTATAAGATAGGCAAGATAATCAAGAACTACATCGGGCCGGTCATAGGCTCGCACTCCGGCCCCGGCACCGTCGCGATCTTCTTCTACGGCAAGGAGCGCGTCTGAGCCGCGCGGGCGAGCCGTCCCGCCGGGCTTCTTCTGCGGGACGAGCCGTTAAATGCGGACTACGGCGTATCTCCGCGCCCGTCCGCATCTCAAATCATAATCACAAGGGGTGAAAGGTTTGTCGGAAAACACTCCGAAGAAAAAACAGCGCAGCACCGGCGCGCGCGTCGCGCTCACGACGCTGAAGGTCATCGGCAAGACCGTGAAGTGGGTCTTCGCAAGCGTCGGCACGCTGCTAATGATAGCGCTCGTCACAGGCGTGATGTTCGCGTTGATATTTGTCGTCTACTGTCAGAACTTCCTCGCGGAGGGGCAGGACATCAGCCTTGACGACTTTACGCTCAACGAGACGAGCTTCATCTACTACTACGACAAGGACACTCAGGACTGGGAGGTCATGCAGGAGCTTTTCCTTGACAACCGCGTCTGGGTGGAATATGACGAGCTGCCGGAATACGTCTTCGAGTCGCTCGTGGCGATAGAGGACCAGCGCTACTGGCGTCACCACGGCGTCGACTGGTACCGCACTCTCGGCGCGGCGTACACCATGTTCCTCGGGGACGGTTCCAGCTTCGGCGGCTCCACGATAACGCAGCAGGTCGTCAAGAACGTGACCGGAAACAAGGAGGTCACCGTCCGACGAAAGCTCACCGAGATATTCAGCGCCCTCGCCCTCGACAAGAAGTACTCGAAGGAGGACGTCCTTGAGGTGTATATCAACCTCGTCTGCTTCGGGCAGGGCTGCTACGGCATACAGGCCGCCGCGCAGACCTACTTCGGCAAGGACGCGAAGGATCTCACCCTCGCGGAGGCGGCGAGCATCGTCGGCATCACGAACCTGCCCACCTACTACGACCCGTATCAGAACCGCGAGCACAACAAGGAGCGTCAGGAGAACATTCTGTGGGTCATGAAGGAGCAGGGCTATATCGACGAGGCAGAGTACCAGCGGACCAAGAATCAGCGCCTTGTCTTCAAGCGTGACAGGCCCGCCTCCACCACCACGACGACCACGACCTCGAAGGTGCAGAGCTACTTCTGCGATCAGGTCATCGAGGACGTGATAGGGGACATCATGGATAAGCGCGGCGTGAGCTACGCCGTCGCCGAGCGTTACCTCTTCACCGGCGGCTACAAGATATACACCACCATGGACCCGGACGTTCAGGCCGTAATAGACGAGGTCTATACTAACCCCGAGCTCTGGCCGACTCTCCGCGATGCGGACACGCTCGAGGCTCCGCCGCAGAGCGCGATAGTCGTCATGGACCCGTACACCGGGAACGTCCTCGGCATGTACGGCGGCCTCGGCGAAAAGACGGTCAACCGTGCCCGCAACCGCGCGACGGCAATGACAAAGCAGCCCGGCTCCTCGATAAAGCCGATAGCGGTCTACTCCTGCGCCATCGAGGCGGGGCTCATCGACCCTTACGACGTCTTTACCGATATGCCGAAGATAATTGACGAGAACGGCAACGGCTACCCGAAGAATTACGACAACATCTATCGCGGTCAGATGACCGTGATGGACGCCGTAGGGCGCTCGAACAACACGATACCCGTCCAGCTCGTCACGACGATGGGCCCGGAGCACTGCTTCGAGTTTGCAAAGTACAAGATGGGCCTCCGGACGCTTGTGGAGGGTGAGTACCGCGGCGACCAGTTCTTCACCGACCAGGTCACGCCGTCGATGGCGCTCGGCGGCCTCACGGACGGCGTCACGGTCCTCGACATGGCGGCGGCGTACTCGGTATTCCCGAACGCCGGCGTCTACAACGAGCCGCGCACCTACACCCGCGTGCTCGACGCGAACGGAGACGTCTTTATCGAGAAGGAACAGAAGAGTACGGCGGTCATAAAGGAGCGTACCGCGTACTATATGAATAACCTCCTCACGAACGTCGTCGCGAACGGCTCGGGCGTGTACGCCCGCCTCTCGAACTCGATAGCCGCCGGCAAGACCGGCACCACCGACGACGACTTCGACCGTTGGTTCTGCGGCTACACCCCGTACTACACCTGCACGGTCTGGTACGGCTTTGACTACAATCACACGATAAATCCGACATCCGGCACCAGCCCCGCCGTTCCGCTCTGGCAGCAGGTGATGGAGAAGCTGCACGAGAACCTCGAGCCGCGCGAGTTCTTCACCCCCGCGACTGCGGAGATAGTGAAGGTCGCCTACTGCCGTGACTCCGGCATGCTTGCGACTGACGCGTGCCGCGCGGACGTGCGCGGCAGCCGCGTCCTCACCGGCACCTTCCTTGCGGAGGACGTGCCGACCGACGTGTGCAGCATCCACAGGTTCGTGGACGTGTGTGGCGAGAGCGGCAAGATAGCCACCCCCGCCTGTCCCGAGGAGGGACGGCGTCAGGTCTCGATGATGCAGGTGAACCGCAGCTTCCCGCTGCCGAATATCCGCGTCGCGGACGAACAGTACACTATCCGCGCCTACGGCGTGGACTACTCGCTGCCGCTCGGCTACGATTCCGGCGGCGAGGAGACGACGGAGCCCTCTGCGGAGCCGGACGAAAACGTGATGTACCGCGTCGCCGTGAACGTCGCGGACCCGGCAAACGCGTTCTGCACGCTGCACGCCCCCGGCGAGGAGCCGGAGGACCCGAACGACGATCCGAACGCGGGCGAGTTCCCGACCGAGCCCTCCGACGCGCCGGTCTCCGGCGAGCCGGCAAGCGGTGAGCCGAGCGCGCCGCCGCCCGTGAGCGGCGAGCCGTCGGACGCGCCGCCTTCCGGCGAGACCACGCCCTCAGACACGCCGGGCGACGCACCGCCGTCCGACACGCCCGCAAGCCCCGAGTTCCCGACCGAGCCGGACGACGGGTAAAGAACCGACAAAGTATAAGGGACGCCCGAGAGGGCGTCCCTTTATCTGTTCCGCGGTATGAATTTCCGCTTACATGACTTCCTTCAGGGCGTTCAGCGCGTTGAAGATGCGCGGGAAGCCGGTGTACGGCAAAGCGTGCAGGAGGGCGGCGTAGATCTCCTCGTCGGTGTTGCCCGCCTTTCGGGCGCCGAGCGCGTGGCTCTGTATCTGCGGGGCGGAGTCGCCCATGGCGGCAAACATCACTACCGTGAGCAGCTCGCGTGTTTTGCGGTCGAGGCCGCGCCGCATCATAAGGTCGCCGAAGCAAAGCTCGGTGAGGAACCTCGGTATCGCCTCCGCGAACTCCTCCGGCAGATAGGCGTACTTGCGCTTTATCCCGTCACCGTATATCTCGCTCTGGAACGCGAGTCCCTTCTCGTAGCGGTCGTCCTCGCCGGTGACGGCGGTGTCCTCGAGCGGGAGGGATATGCCCGCCGCAGTGAACGCCTCGTTCATGGCAGAGATGGCGTTCAGCGTCTTCGGAAATCCCACGAACGCTGCGAGCTGATAGACCGCCTCGCGTATCTCAAGCGGGGTGCAGCCGACGTTCAGCGCCGCGCCGACGTGCGCCCTGAGCTGCGGCAGCGTCTGGTTTACCGCGAGGACAGTGACCGTCACCAGCTCGCGCATGCGGTTGTCGAGGCTCCCAACGGCGCAGACCTCGCCGAAGATAAAGCGCTGAAGTATCCGCATGAACTCGGGGTCGGTGCCATCGTTTCCCGCCGGCTCGCCGCCGAACAGCTCATGATACTTGTTCCTGCAAAACTCTACTCTGTCAAACTTTTCCATCTTTGTCGCTCCTCTCGTGTATCGACGTCGGTGCCGCACCGAAGACGGCCGCCGCGTCCTTTGTAGATGCCTGTATTGTAGCATATCATGGGCTTATAAGCAAGCCGACTTTCTTTGACGAAGTAAAACTTCGCGGGTTGTGCGGGGCGAGCCCGCGTCCCTGAGTGAGGCAGAGCCTCACGGGTACTTTGCGGGGATTGCATCCCCACTCCTCTAGCGGGGAAGCCCCGCGAGCATTCGCGGGGAGACCCCGCGTCCCTGAGTGAGGCAGAGCCTCACCGGTACCTTTGCGGGGATTGCATCCCCGCGCCCTGCGTTACTTTTTGCTTGTGCAAAAAGTAACCAAAAAGCACACATAGGGGAGAAAACAAAGTTTTCTCCCCTATGTACCCCTCTTTCCTTGACCGGAAAGTCTCTGCGACGCGGGACGTCTGCCCGTAGCTTAGTACAAGCTTCCCCGCTTATACTTTCGACTAGAACCGAAAGTTCCGTTTTCTCGGGGAAGTATCTGCATTACGCTTATAGTGTGAGCGTAGGACCGGATTTTTATTTCTACTACGCAGGAATCGTTCGATGTTGTAGAATACGGTGGGAAAGTCGGATATTGTACCCCCAGAAACTCACCCGGTCGGATGATAGATTTGTTGGATACAGAGTGTGCCCTGTTATGTGGGTTGCGGTTGTGTGTCGTATTCAGGAGAGGGATTATTAAGGGAGAGGGCGAAGCCCTCTCCCTTAAGCGCGCTTTTTGGTTACTTTTTGCGCGAGCAAAAAGTAGCGCAGGGGTGCGGGGCGGCACAGCCCCGCAAAGGTGTCGGTAGAGCTCCGCTCTACCAGGGACACGGGGTCGACCCCGCAGATTCCTGCGGGGCTTCCCCGCTAGAGGAGTGTGGGGTGCATGCCCCACATCTGTCGGTGAGGCTCTGCCTCACTCAGGGACGCGGGGTCTCGCCCCGCGAATGCCCGCGGGGCTTCCCCGCTGGAGGTTTGCGGGGAAGCCCCCGCAAACCTTCGGAACCTCTTGGTTCCACATTAAACTGCGGAGCTTCACTCCGCAAATGAAGCGGTTGCGGACTTCGCCCGCAAATTTGTCTGTTTTTTGACCTTTGCCTTCTATGATAGACCTCAGACACAGGAAAGGAGCGTCTATATATGAAAGTAAATGTTGTGGCAATTATGATTGCGGCGGTGTGCGTGCTGGCGGCTCTGCTCTGTAGCTGCGCCGCCGAGGCGGAGCCGTCGGCAGATCCCGGCGGCGTGCAGAGCGCGGAACCGTCCGCGGAGAACCCCTTCAACTACGAGGGTCCGCCGGACGTGCTCGGCTCGATGGGTCACGGCATCGACCTTCCGGACGGCGGCGAGAGTGTCGTTACATACGACGGCGGCGAGCTCAAACTTCCCTACTACGTTACCGGCAGCGGTTCCGGAAAGAACATCGGTCTTCTCGTGTACATGAACGGCGTCCCCCAGCCTTATCGGATAGACGGAGAGGGCGAGTACGCCTATATGCACATCTTCGATCTCCAAAACGACGACGAGAAGTACCGCTTCGACCTGTCCTTTGTTCCCGCCGCAGGAAGCGCCGGAGAGACGGTGAGGGCGACGATAGCGAGCATCTACTACCCGCAATTCAAGCCGGATATGGTAAATTCCTCCGGCTACGGCTTCTATCAGGGCGCGGCGTCCGCCGGATATGACATCATTTTCAAAGCCGACCCGCCAGAGGACGGTGCATACGTATCGGCGGACGTCCTGCTCGAAAACGTCGCGGTCTCAAACGAACTCATGACCGAGGAATTTATAGAGCGGAACCTCGAAAGCGGAGGACTGACCTCGGGCGGACAGTCGCCGCTCGACCGGCTCGATACCGAGGTTCTGACGTTTATCAGCTACGACGGCGAGAAGGTCTACGACAACCTCGATATGACGGGACGGGACACCGTCCGCGTCGCCTTTGAGCTCTGCGGGGTTCCGGGCACGACCTTACAGGTGTCGTTCTATGCAAACCACGCTCCGCTCGGCGACGGGACGGCGGACTGTTGGGAGATAACGCTCGAGAAGGGCAAGGTCGCGCGGGTGGAGGCGGACGTCCGCGTGAGCGAGCTTGGGGATATAACCACCTTCTACGCCGCCGCAGTATCCGGCGGGGGACGCTCCGAGTTCATAAAAAGCAGCTCGCTCGCATTTGTGCGGCAGAGCGGAAGCGGCGCGGACGTCTCCGCGCCGCCGGCGGAAGCGTCTCCTTCCGGCACGCCCCTCGACCTCGCGGATGTTATGGACGGCTCCGTCCGCGCGCTGTGGTACGGCGAGGGCAGCGAGATACTGATACGAAAAACTGACGGGTTGTGCCTTTACGACCTGGCCTCCGGCATGGTCATAGCTGAAGGCTCGCTTCCCGAGCTTACCGGCGCGGAGTATTTCCCGACGGAGGGCGGGTTCTGCGCCGTCGGAGAGGCGGCAAGCGGCGGGGCGGCCTCCGTCGCGCTCGGAGAGGGCGCACGCGGCGAAACCGTCTGCGTGTTCCTGGACTCCACGCTTGCTGAGACCGACAGGTTTGCCCTCACCGATCCCACGGGCGAAGGCCGGCACATCATGAGTTATGCCGTGTCCCCGGACGGCAGACACGTCGCATTCAGCATCATGGACGGAGGGATCTATCTCCTCGCCCGGGACGGCGGGGAGGCGGCGCTCCTCCGCACCGTCGATGCCGGACACCGCGAGGAGAACGGCGGCCTCACGCTCGTCACAAATATGTGGTTTGGCGAGGATTCCTCAAGGGTGATCTTTGCCGGGGGCTCCTGCTTCGGCAGCGTCGGCATTGACGGAAGCGGTTTTGCCTGCGCGTCGTTTGAGGACTTTGACGCGCAGGGCGCGGTGGGATACGCCGGAGGGAAACTGTTCTTCAACGAAAACTTCTTCGTCGCTTCCGGAGCGATGGCAATAGCCGACATGAATGACCTGTCGTACACGGTCTTCGGGCACTCCGCGCAGGAGGGCAGGGGAGACCTGTACGTCTCGCGTGACGGAGAGTATTTCGTCACGACCGCTTATGACGGCGGACTTACGGTGAGGATATACGGCGCTGAGGACGACAGCCTTCGCCTTGAGTACACCATAACCGACGACGACAGCGCCGTCTTCGGCGGCGCGCCGAACGTGGTGCTCATGGACGACCTTGAGCTGTGCCTTGTGAAGCTCGGCGGCTATGCGGACGTCCCCGCGCGGGTCGTCACTCTCTCGTTTGAGTGAGGCGCGGTATGGAGATAAGGTTTGAAAACATCTCGAAGAGCTACCGCCGAAGGTATGCCCTCCGCGACTTCTCCGCCGTGCTCGGGGACGGCGTCTGCGGACTTCTCGGGGCAAACGGCGCGGGAAAGACAACGCTTATAAGCGTACTCGTCGGCCTGAACCGGCCCGACTCGGGCAGGATAACCGTCGACGGAGCGGATGTGAAAACGCTCGGGCGGGAGTTCCTCGCAAAGATTGGATATCTTCCGCAGTACCCGGAGTTCTACCGCGACTTCACCGTGGCCGACTTTCTCGACTATATGTCGGCGCTTAAGGGAATCCCGGCGGCGGAGGGACGGCGGCGCGCGGACGAGCTTCTTAAAATAGTGAACCTCTCGGACGCAAAGGAGAAGAAGATAGGAGCGCTGTCCGGGGGTATGCGCCAGCGCGTGGGCATAGCGCAGGCGATGCTCTCCGACCCGGCTATACTCATTCTCGACGAGCCGACGGCGGGTCTTGACCCGCAGGAGCGGATACGCTTCCGTAACCTCATATCCCGCTTCTCGAAGGACAGGACGGTGCTGCTCGC
The DNA here is from genome assembly GCA_947631015.1 of uncultured Clostridia bacterium. GTDB lineage: Bacteria > Bacillota > Clostridia > Oscillospirales > JAAYOS01 > CANRIN01. Next base: position 112,732 of record CANRJS010000002.1, on the reverse strand, counting down.
GACTCACATCGTCTCCGACGTGGAGTTCATAGCAAACGAGGTCATCATCCTGAAGGAGGGGCAGCTGATATGCAAGGACAGCCCGCGCGCACTCGAGCGCGGGTGCGCGGGGCTCGTCTGGACGGTGGCTCTGCCGGAGGACGCCGACCTCGCTCCTTTCGACCGCTGCATCATAAGCAACATGCAGCGTGGCGAGAACGGCGTCATGCTCCGCATAGTCTCGCGGGCAAAGCCGCACCCCGACGCGGTACCGGCGGAACCGAACCTTGAGGACGTGTTTCTTGCGCACTTCGGGGAGGCGGGACTGTGAGACTTTTCCGCTTTGAGCTCCGAAAGCTCTTTCTCCGCGCGCCGGTGTTCATAGCGCTCGCGGTGTTCACCGTCCTCGACCTCGCGAAGATCCGCGCCGTGGCGGACGACGCTTCTCTCCTGCGAACCGACGAGGTCTGGGCAAGGGTCTACCGCGAGCAGTACGGCAATTACAGCGGCGAGATAACCCTTGACAGGATAAACACGCTGCTCGACCTCTACAAGCCCCTCGAGTGGATAACAAACGACATCACCGCCACCACGCGCAGCGACGTGGAGGGAACGCTCACCGGCAACTATTACAGCGACCGCAACCTGCTCGAGCGGTACTTCGTTTCGCCGATGCGTCGCTTCTACAACTGCTGCGGGGACGCGGAGACGGTCGTGCGCCTCGCGCGGGAGAACGAGACGCTGTACACGCGCCTCGGCTGCGGCTACGAGGCGCGGATGAACGCCGCCGTCGCGCGGATATATTCCGGCCGCGCCGTCGTGGAGTTTCGCTACACCGAGGGGTACCGGCTCTTGCTCACCTACGACTTCTCCGCCGTGCTTGCGCTCCTCATCCTGCTCTACGCGCTGTGCCAGACGTTCGCACGGGACAGAGAATGCCGCATGGACGAGCTGATGCTCGCGACGCCCGGCGGCGGAGCGGCAAGCGTCCTTGCAAAGCTCGCGGCGGCGACGGTGTTCACCCTCGCAGTGCCGCTGTGGTTTTCCGCCGTGGATTATCTCGGCTTTGGGCTTGTTCTGAATCTCTCGGAAGCGAACGGCCTCCCCGCCTACGCGGAGGGGACTATGGCGGCGTCGTCGGTCGGGATGACACTTCTAGGCTTCTACACGGTGAGCGCCCTTACGCGCGCCCTCGGCTTCTGGGCGCTCGGGATGGTGTTCCTGCTCATAAGCGAGGCGGGGCGGCACGCACTTCTGCCGTTTGCCGCGGGCGCGGCGGCGTTCATTCTCTGCACGGCGGCGGGGGTGCGATGGGGGTACTCGTCCGAAGCTCTGTTCAAAGCCGTAAACCCGTACTGCGTTATCATAAACCGTCTGCTCTTCGGCAGGACGGAGTTTATAAACGTCCTCGGCGTGCCGGTGCTCACGTGGCAGGCGGCGCTCGTTATGTCTGTGCTCCTCGGCCTCACCGCCGCCGCGCTCGCGCTGCTCCTCGGCGGCAGGAACAACATACGGAAGGGGGTGCTCGCGTGACGCTCCTGCGATTTGAGATAAGGAAGCTGCTCCGGACGAACCGGGGCGCGGTCGTGACGGCGCTGTTTCTCGCGGCGGAGCTGCTGCTCTGCGTGCTTACCGACTTTCCCGCAAACCCGGACGCCGAGCTGTACCGCGAGCAGTATCTGCACTACCTTGAGCAGGTGGACGGCGCGTGGACGCGCGAAAAGGCGGACTTCCTCGAACATGAGGCCGCTCGCGGCGCGGACGGGCTGTACGCCGAGGGGCTCGACGTCATCTACGAGCAGTACCGCTATGTGAACGAGGAAAAGGAGGACCGCTTCTTCCTCGATGCAAACGGTTGGGCGTCTCTCCTACGCGACCGAGCGCTTGACCTGACGCTTGCGGCGGCGATAATACTTCTTTCGGTGCCGGTATACTGCGGCGAGGCGGCGAGCGGCATGGAGAGCCTCGCGCTCACCTCGCGGAACGGCAGGAGGCTCTTTCTCCTTCAGAAGACGGCGCTCACGCTCGCCGCGGCCGCCGCGCTGTCGCTTTCGACTGACCTCATCCGCCTCGTGTTCTGCGCCGCGAAGTACGGCCTTCCGCACCCGGACTACCCCATGCAGAGCGTGGAAGCCTTCGGCGGCGCGGAGAAGGTGCTGACGCTCGCCGGCGCGGAAGCGCTCGCGGCGGCGCTTCGGCTCCTCGGCTCGCTCGAGCTCGCGGCGGTGACGCTCTGCCTCTCGGCGTACTGCCGCCGGTTCGCGCTCGCGGCGTTCCTCGCGAGCGCCGCCGCCGTCCTGCCGTGGATAGGGCTCGGACAGGAGACGCAGTACGCGCTCCCGCTCCCGTCCTCGCTGATGATGCCGGTGGGCTTCCTGCGCGGCAGCGAGTACGCCGCAGACGCCGCCTCCGGTGAGACCGTCGCGGTCTTCCGCGAGGCGACGGCGGCGCAGACGGCGGCGGTGGCGCTCGGCGCGGCGCTCGTCACCGCCGTCTGCATCCTGCTGCTGCGACGGCGGTACGGAGGCTATATCGCCGCCGGACGCGGAGCTTTGCCGAAGACCGCCGCGCTCGGCCTCGCGCTGTGCTTTCTCCTCGGCGGGTGCGGAGACGCCGCGCCGCCGGAAGAGGACGTCATATACAACAGCCGCGACAACGCCGCTTACGAGTACGGCGGCCTCACGGTCACGTCTGAGAACGGGCGGCCGGTCGTGCGCGACGGGGACGGCAATGTCACGGCGCTTCCGCTCGACCCGCTTGCTCCGGTGGACGGCGCGGTCTACATCGAGCATTTCTTCGCCCGGGGCAGATATGTCTACTTCCGAAGAGAGTTCTCGGAGTCCGTCGGGTGGAGCCTTGCAGACGATTCGGGAAAGACATATGTCGCCTCGCTCCTGCGTGTCGACCTCGACACCTTTAAAACCGAGGTCGTCTTCGAGACGGTCACGCAGCACACGGTCTTCGGGATAGACATAGGCGGCGGCACGCCGGACCCGCTCGGCCGGTCGGACTTCATTGTGGACGACGAATATATCTACGTCCCGGGGACGGGCGGCCGCCGCGTGGAGATAAGCACGGGGAGAATGAGCCCGCTCGACATTCCCACAAACCGCAACGTCGCCTACGACGGACGGAGCATCTTCTACGTGGACCGCTCCGGCATACTCACGCGCTTTGACACCGAGTCGGACGAGACATGCGCCGTCTCCTCGGAGCCGGTGAGTGACTTCCGCCTCACCGAGAGCGGCATAGTGACGGAGCCGTGACCAGCCCGCCGGGGTAGGAGAAAAACACACGGAGAGGCAACGTCGCCTCTCCGTGTGTTTTCTGAACGGCAGCGCGTCTGCGCCGTCTCATTTCAGTTTTTCATATTCTCCTGCGCCTGCTTCAACTTGCGCTCCGCGAGGATGAGGCGCACAAGATCCCACGTGGCAACGCACGCCCAGACGACGCCGAGTATGAGCCACGGCGAGTTCTTCCAGTTGAAGACGTGCCCGAAGATGTACGCGACAAGGAGCAGTATCGCGGTGAGATATTCGAGAGCTATTTTGAGTATCTTTTTCAGCTTTGCCAACATATCCGTTCCTCCTTCCCGTGGGCGGAACGAAGTTCCGCCCGAATTGAGAGCCCCGCCGGAAGACCGCTTCCGGCGGGGCAGATGTTAAAATACAAACTCTGGAGCCGCGCTCAGTGCTCGGCCTTGACCTCGCCGAAGCCGAACTTCGGGCCGTGCTTGAGGAATATCTCCATCAGCTCGTGGTCGAAGTTTGTGTCCTGCGTGAAGGTCTTATCCATCTTCATGCAGCGCTCCTCGTCTCCGGTGCAGGGCTTCCACTCGGGAATGCCGGGGTGACCCGGGTCGCCGGTGCGCGCAAAGGACATCCACGACTCGAAAATGTTCTCCTGCATCTTCTCGACGTCCTCGCCGCCGCTGCAAACCGCGACGCGCTCCGCATTGTGGAACACGAACGGTATCTCGGAGCAGTGCCACGCGGGCTTGCCGCCGGCATACGGGAACTCGTATGTAAACATGTAGGAGTAGGCGGGCGCGCTCGAGACCTCCGCCTTCTTCATGACGTACTCCCACGAGCCCTTGCGGAAGAGTCCGTCGAGCTTGGCGAGATACGCGAGCTTCTTTCCGGGGAACGCCTTGCGGTAGAGCTCAACGGCCCTGTCGGCGTACTCGCCGAATATCTTCTTCATGTCGGCAAGGGTGGCCTCCTCGTCGTTCTCGTTCGGGCCGGCGGGGGCAAATCCGAGGAACTCGCACATGACGGTGCCTACCATTATCGGAACGGTCTTTGCGTGCTCGGTGAAGCCGTATATCATCGGGTCGCCGACATAGTAGTCGTCCGCTATCGGCGCGCAGCCGGTGTAGCCGCCCTTCGCGCGGATGGCGGGAGCCGCCTTGTTGTACGCGGCGGCGAGGTCGGCGTAGGGGATGGTCTCAAGCGGCTCGGGGTCGTTTTCGGGAAGGCCGAGCTCGCGGAGCATGGCGTTCACTATCTCGCGGCCGTTCTGCTCCTCGGTGCGCTCGCCGCCGCCGAGGAGGCTGCCGCTCGCGACGCCGCTCTGGATTATCCCGCGATGGAAAAGCCCGTCCGCCGCAGGGGTCTGGAGCAGGCAGCTGACCTTTCCGCCGCCGCCGGACTGTCCGAAGACGGTGACGTTGTCCGGGTCGCCGCCGAACTGCGCGATGTTGTCATGCACCCACTGAAGCGCCGCGACGATGTCCGCATGGCCGGCGTTGCCGGAGTTCTTGTACTTCTCGCCGAACGGGGAGAGGTCGAGGTAGCCGAGTATGTTCAGACGGTGGTTTATCGTGACGACGACGCAGTCGCCATGGCGGCTCATATTGTCGCCCTCATACGCAATCTGCTCTATTGAGGAGCCCGCCGCGTATCCGCCGCCGTGCAGCCAGAAGAGGACCGGCTTCTTTGCGTCCGGGGAGAGGGACTGCGTCCAGACGTTGAGGTACTGGCAGTTCTCGTCGAGCGGCCAGTAGCGGTGCGGGACGAGCAGCTCGTTCGAGGGGTTGTCCTGACCGAGCATCGGGCTGACGTAGCCGTAGGCGAGAGCGGTCTTCACACCCTCCCACGGCTCCACCGGCGTGGGCATCCGGAAACGCTTGGCGTCGGCATACTTCACGCCGTAGAAGGCGTACATGTCGTCGACCTTAAAGCCCTGAAGCAGACCGGCCTTGGTCTTTACTGTCGTCGATTCGTCGCATACAAAGGTTTTTCCCATTGCGGATGATCCTCCTCGATAATTATTTCCTGCACTTTCGGGTGCGCGTAATACTATACCGATTATACATTAACACAGGACTTTTTGCAAGCCGTATTTTGTCATTCTGCCGAAAAAGGACGGGACGCAAAGCGCGGCGGGCGCGATGCCGCGCCCGCCGCGCCATAGGCCGTTACTTCTCCGAATGTGCGGAGCCGTCCTCCGGGAGCCGAGGCGCTTCGGCCGCCGCTATGTTTCCAACGGCGCCGCCGAACTTCTCCGCAAGGAAGTCGAGCCCGAAGCCCATGCCCATAAATACGAATATCTGCGGCAGGTACGCGTAGCGCGGCTGCACCTCGATAAAGAGATACACGAAAAACGCCGCAAATACCGCGAAGTAGGGGAGCAGCTCATCCGCCGAGCGCTTCTTTGCCGCGAGGCCGAGCGCGGCGAGCGCCAGCGCCGTGAAGAACAGCGCGCGGTCAAAGGTCTCGGTAAATTCAACTATCTGACCCGTAACGAAGCTCGTTTTGTCCAGGTGCTGAGTCACCCAGTAGAGCGCAGAGGAAGCCCACAAGAAGTCGATTTTGCCGAGCATGAAATCGCACCATTGTCCCGGAGACTGCGGCATGTTTTCCCGGATGAGCTGCTTTTGCAGAACAGACGTCGCCTCGGTGGGACGGCAATCGTCGTCGAAGGTGCCGAGCAGCCTGTACCACATCGAGGTCACCGACGGATTGGAATAGGAGCCGCCGTCCTTGAAATCGAGGCCGAGGACAAATTTCCAACCGGGATAGAGATTTTCGATGCCGTGACTGTTGAGCCCGCTCTTCCGCACGGCAAAGTCAGTCACCTTCTCCGCCGAGACAAAGACGACGATAAGGGCGAGCATCCCGGCGGCGATGCGCTTCAGCGCCCGCCTGTCGGAGAGGATCTTGAAGAGCGCCCACACGGCGAGCGCCGTGAGAACGATGATTCCTTCCGGCCGCATGAGGTTGCCCACGGCGGCGGAAAGTCCCGAGAGCGGGAAGCGCCACATACGGAGCCGCCCGGTATCCGGCGAGATGAGGAGCCACACCGCGAGCACAAGGAAGAAAAGCGAAACTATCTGGTTTGTGAGGATGGTAGGCAGCGTCACAAAAAACGGAAACACGCAGGCGGCAAGGCCTGCGGTCTCCGCCGCGGCCGGACGGACATAAGCGCGGAGGATGCGGTACATAAGCACGACCGTTCCCGAGGAGAGAAGCACGTTCACGAGCTTTATCGACATCGGGTCGTTCCATATCGAGAGCAGAGCCGCCTCGAACAGCACGAACGGCGTCTGGTATGCCCAGACGCGAAAATACTCGATGTCCATTACGGAGCGGTCGCCGTGGACAAGTCCCTCCGCCGTGTTGTACATCAGCGAAAAGTCGGTGATTATCGGCGGCGATATGACGAGCACGGCGAGAAGCCGCACAAGCACGCACGCCGCCGCGAGCCACAGCGTAAAGTGCTTCGGCCTGTGCTTCAGCAGGACGGCAAAGACACACAGGACGCTTGCCGCGGCGCAGACCCAGCTGCGGAGCAGAAGCGATGCCGCCGCTATGAGAAACGCCGCGAGAAAGCAGCGCGAGAGCCATTTTTCGGCCGTCTGCATGGGTCACATCCTTTCGCTTGTACGGCGGGAAGACAGGTCTTACCGCCGGATATCCGATGCCGCCGTCACGCCGGTTACTTCGCGGCGTTGTAGATATCTCTGAACTGCTTTATGGTGTCGGCAAAATCGGCGATGGCGTCCTCAATGACGGCGGGGTCGGTGAGGTCGATGCCCGCGACCTTGAGGCTGTCAAGCGGGCTCTTCGAGCCGCCGCAGCGCAGGAAGTCGAGATAATGAGGGATGTAAGCCTCACCCTCGCTCTCGATGCGCCCAACAATACTCGAGGCGGCGGAGATGCAGGTCGCGTACTGGTAGACGTAGAAAAACATATAGAAGTGGGGGATGCGCATCCACTCGTAAGCGATGTCCGCGTCGCAGACGACGCCCGGTCCGAAGTAGCGCTTCACTATCTCGTAATACTTCTTGCAGAGCAGGTCTTTAGTCAAAGTCTCGCCCGCCTCACTCATGGCGTGCATGTCGCGCTCGAACTCCGCAAACATCGTCTGACGGAAAAGGGTGCCCTTGTAGGTCTCCATTATCTGGTTGAGAATGGAAAGCTTCTCCTCGTCGCTTGCAGATTCGCGGAGCTTCTTGTGGCAGAATATCAGCTCGTTGACGGTGGAGGCGACCTCCGCGACAAAGATGGTGTACCGCGAATCCTGCGGGGTGTTACTTATCTTTGAGAAGTAGGAATGCATCGAGTGGCCGGACTCGTGCGCGAGCGTCGACACGTCCTCGAGCGTGTCGGTGTAGTTCATCAGTATATAGGGCTGTGTGTCGTAGCTGCCGGCGCTGTAGGCGCCGCTCTGTTTGCCGCGGTTGGGGTAGACGTCGACCCACTTGCGGTTCTTCAGACCGTCCTCGAGGGTGTCGTGATACTCGCTTCCGAGCACCTTCACCGCGTCGAGAACTTCCTCGACCGCTTCCTCGTAGCTGTACTTCTTCGTGCTCGAGCCGATGAGGGGCGTGTAGATGTCATAGAGGTGGTACTTCGAGAGGCCGAGGACTTCCTTCTTGAGTTTGTAGTAGTCGTAGAGGACGGGGAGGTTCTTGTTCACCGTGTCGACGAGGTTGTTGTATATGTCCGGCGTGACTTCGTCGTCAAAGACGGAGCACTGGAGGCTGGAGCCGTAGCCGCGCACCTTCGAGACGGTGGTGCGCTCCTTGACATACTCGTTCATCAGCGCGGCAAAGGTGTTGCCGAACTGCTTGTAGGTCTCGTACATCTTCGTGAACGCGGCGCGGCGGACGCGGCGGTCGGGGCTCATCAGGAACGCGACGTAGTTCGCGTCGGTGAGGTGGGTCTTTTTGCCGTCCTCACCGCGGATGTAGCCGAAGTCGAGGTCGGCGTTCGCAAAGACCGAGCGGATGCCGGAGTGACCGCCCATGCCGCGGCGGAGGTTTGCGAGAAGCTTTTCGTTCTCGTCGGAGAGGGTGTACTTCTTGTAGCGGCGGCTCTCGTATATCGTCCGCTCGTAGGCGCGGAGCTCGGGCTTTTCCCCATACCACTTCTCAAGCGTCTCGTCGGGGATGGAGATGAGGGCGGGGGAGACAAAGTATTCTGAGGCGCCGGCGGCGTTCGCGAGGTTCATCATCCTGCCGGAGAGGGCGAGGAAGGTATTGTCGCCGGTGTCGAGGTCGGAATTGAGGCTCGCGTACTCAAAGAGCTTGCTGATAAGACGGCTGAGCGCTTGCGAGTCCTCAAGCGCGGCGAGAAGTCCCTCGGCGGACTTCGTCATCGTCGCCTCATGCGCGGGGAACGCGGCTATCATCTCCTCGGCGCGGGCGTAGTCCGCGTTGAAGGCGTCCATATCGGGGTAGATTGCGCTCAGGTCCCATTTGTACTTTGCGGGTATATCGGCTCTGTTCTCGGTCATAACTAAACTCCTTTACGTTGTAATTCGGTCAAATCGTACATCCGTGACGATTGTAGCACACGGCGGCTCCGCTGTCAATCACAGACAGACGGTCGGAAAGCCCCGAGGCTCTCCGACCGTCCGAATTTCAAAGGCTTATTTCAAGATGCCCACACTGCAAAGCGTCACGACTTCGCGAGCGACCCGAGCACCGACAGACTCTCCTTGGGATGGCGCGTCTGCGTCGCGCGGTCGACGGCGATGAGGCCGAAGGTGCGCGAGAAGCCGAGCTGCCACTCGAAGTTGTCAAGCAGGCTCCAGCAGCAGTAGCCCTTCACCGGTATGCCCTCGGCGGCGCAGGCGGCGACGCCCGCGACAGCCTCCCGCAGGAACTCGCAGCGCCGCGCGTCGTCCGAGGTCGCGATGCCGTTCTCGGTGACTACGAGCTCGCCGCGGAAATGCTTTGCCACGCGGCGCAGAACTCCCGCTATCGAGGCGGGGTAGTCCTCGTAGCCCATCTGGGTGAGGGGAGCGCCGTCGGCGGGCTCGAGCGCGCCGGAGGCGTCCACGCGCTTGCGGGAGTAGTTCTGTACGCCGAGGAAGTCGTCCTGCTCGATGTAGGGCAGATAGTTTCCGAAGTCCTCCTGCCAGAGGCGGTTGTTCTGCTCCTCACCTCCGGGGAGCGGCTGATAGTCGAAAAGCGACAGCGTGAGCCCGCACTTTATCTCCGGGCGGACGGCCTTTATCGCGCTCACCGCCGCGCGGTGGGCGCGCATGACAAGCTCTTCCTCGGCCGCCGTGCGCGGGGAGACGAAGGTGTTCACCTTCCCCGGCTCGACGCCGAAGGCGGAGGCCTGCTCGACCGCGCCCGCCATTATCGCCTCCATGTCGGTGGAGATGCCGACCTGCACCGCGCCCTCGCGCGCCGACGCCTTCATCATGTCCTCCATGACCTTCTGTATCTGGAAGCCCATGTTCGCCTCGTTTATCGTGCAGACGTACTCGACGCCCTCGAGCAGCTCGCGCGCGACATGAGCGGCGTAGCGCGCGAAGAGCTCCGGCGTCCGCTCGCTCTTCCAACCGCCGAGCGTGATGAGCCATGCGGGGCTTGAGAAGTGGTGAAGCGTGACTATCGGCTTTACGCCATGGCTGCGGCAACACTCTATGACCTCGCGGTAATGAGCAATCTCCGCAGGGTCGAAGCGCCCCTCCTCCGGCTCTATCCGCGCCCACTCAATAGAGAAGCGGTAGGCGTTGAGACCCGCCTCCGCAAGGAGCGCTATGTCCTCGGCGTAGCGGTTGTAGTGGTCGACGGCGTCCCCACTCGGCTCGGCGTAGCTCGTGTGCGTAAGATGCTCCTCCGCCCAGCAGTCGCTTTTTGTGTTGTTGCCCTCGACCTGATGCGCCGCAGTCGCGGCGCCGATGAAAAATCCCTCCGGCAGTTTCATAAATGCTCCTCCTGTCGATTCTTATTTGCACGGTACTGTTTACAGTAATTATAACATCACCCGAGGGCAAATCACAGGACAAATTTGCCTTCGGGTGACGTTTTAATGCAAAATTTACCGGTCGAGCGTCCTCAGATGCGTCTTCGCCGCGCCGATGACGTAGAGCGAGCCGCATATCAGGAGAATGTCGTCGCGGCCGGTGAGCTCAAGTCCGCGCTCGACCGCCGCGCCTATGTCCGGCACGACCTCGACCAAGCGGCAATGCTCCCGCGCGACTGAGGCGGCGTCCTCCGCGTCGAGCGCGCGCCCGCTCGTAGGCGTACACGCGACGAACGTGTCCGCGCGCTTCGCTATCTCGGGGATGCAGCAGCGGTAGTCCTTGTCCGCGAGCATTCCCATGACGGCGACTATCCGGCGGCCCTTCATCAGCGTGTCGATGCTCTCGGAGAGAACGCGCACGGCGTCCGGGTTGTGCGCCGCGTCGATTATCGTGAGCGGGTCGCGGCGGACGGTCTCGAGCCGCCCGACCCACTTCGTCTGCTCCAGCCCGCGCACGATGTCCTCATCGGTGATGTGATACCCGCAGCGGCGGAGAATTCTCATCGCCTCGATGACGCCGGCGGCGTTCTTCACCTGATGGCGGCCGGTGAGCGGGAGGTTTACTTCAAGTCCGTCGTAGCGGAAGCGGTTCGAGCCAAGAGATTCGGAGATGTACTCTATCTTTGACGCGTCAGGAGAGATAAACTCCGCGCCGCGCTCGCGGCAGACGCTTTCGATAACGCGCCGCGCCTCGTCCGCCTGCTCGACGTAGCAGACGACGCGGCCGCCGGACTTTATCACGCCCGCCTTCTCGTAGGCTATCTCGGTGAGTGTGTTCCCGAGCAGATGCGTGTGGTCGAAGGATATGGGGCCGATTATCGTGACGGCGGGGGAGGAGACGACGTTCGTTGCGTCGAGCCGCCCGCCCATGCCGACCTCGAGCGACACGAAGTCGCACCCGCTCTCCGCCCAGTACTCGAACGCCATCGCCGTAAGGAACTCGAACTCGGTGGGGTGCGTGAGGCCGCGGGACGTCATGCGGTCCGCGGCGGACTTCACGCGCTCTGTGAGTGAGACGAGCGCGTCGTCCGGTATAGGCTCGCCCGAGACCTGCATCCGCTCGTTGAACCGCTCGAGGAACGGGGAGATGAACGAGCCCGTCCTGTACCCCGCCGCCTCTAATACCGAAGCGCTCATCGCGGTGGCGGAGCCCTTGCCGTTCGTACCGGCGACGTGGACGTAATCCATCTTTTTCTCGGGGTTCCCAAGCTCGCGGAGGAGGTTTTCTATCCGCCGAAGACCCGGCTTCGTGTTGTATTTCTTTATCGAGTGTATATATTCAAGAGCCTCATCGTAGTTCATGCTTTCCCGTCCTTTCTCGGAGAGGGGAGCCGCGCCGGCAGCTCCCCGATGGCTTTCAGTTCTCGAGCGCCTTCAGGCTCTCCTCGAGGCGGGCGATGAGCGCGGAGGCGTTTGCGGCCTTCTCACGCTCCGCCGCGACGACGGCCTCCGGAGCCTTCGACACAAAGCCTTCGTTTGCGAGCTTCTTCTCGGTGCTCTCGAGCTGTTTTCTCGCCTTGGCGAGCTCGCCGGAAAGGCGCTCGCGCTCCTTCTGCATATCGACGAGGTCGCCCGTCGGCATAAAGATGTGTGCCGCGGGGGTGGCGGCGGTGGTGTATCCCTTCACGTCCGCCGGCGCGGAGGAGGCGTATTCGATATCGGAGGCGAATGCGAGGCGCTTCGTGAGCGCGTCCATCTCGCGGAACACGGCGTCGTTCTCCGCGACTATCAGCAGGTGCGCCTTGCGGCTAGGCGGAACGTTCATCTCGGCGCGGCGCGCGCGGACGGCGCGTATCACGTCCATCACGTCCTCGACCTCCGACTCGTATGCGGAGAAGTCGAGCTCCGGGCGGAACTGCGGCCAGTCGGCAACTATGAGCGGCGTCTCGCGGCCGGGGAGGTACTGCCAGATCTCCTCGGTGATGTGCGGCATGAACGGGTGCAGCAGTTTCAGCGCCTCGCCGAGGACGTAGAGAAGCACGCGCTGTGCGTTCTCACCCTCCGCCGCGTCCTCCGACTGGAGGCGCGGCTTCGTGAGCTCGATATACCAGTCGCAGAAGTCGCCCCAGACGAAGTCGTATATCTTCTGCATGGCAAGGCCGAACTCGTAGTGGTCGAGGTTGCGTGTCTCGTCGGCGGCGAGGGCATTGAGCTTGGAGAGTATCCACTTGTCCTCCGGACGGAGGTCGGCGGGAAGGGTCGTATCCTCGGTGTTGAGGTTCATCAGCACGAAGCGGCTCGCGTTCCAGAGCTTGTTTGCGAAGTTCCGCATGTTTGAGACCTTCTCGTCGGTAAATCGCATGTCCATTCCGGGGCCGTTGCCTATGACGAGCGACGCGCGGAGCGCGTCCGCGCCGTAGTTTGCTATCACTTCGAGCGGGTCGACGCCGTTGCCGAGCGACTTGCTCATCTTGCGCCCCTGCGCGTCGCGCACGAGACCGTGAATGGCGACGGTGTGGAACGGCTCGCGGCCGGTGTGTTCGAGCGACGAGAATATCATCCGGCTCACCCAGAAGGATATGATGTCGTAGCCGGTGACGAGCACGTCGGTGGGGAAGAAGCGCTTGAAGTCCTCGGTGTTCTCCGGCCAGCCGAGCGTGGAGAACGGCCAGAGCGCGGAGCTGAACCATGTGTCGAGCACGTCCTCGTCCTGCCGGACGGGCGCGCCGCAGTGCGGGCAGACGGTGATGTCCTCCTTAGAGACGGTGACCTCTCCGCACTCGTCGCAGTAGAACGCGGGGATGCGGTGACCCCACCAGAGCTGACGGGAGATGCACCAGTCGTGGATGCCCTCCATCCAGTTGAGGTAGGTGCGGTTGAAGCGCTTCGGGACGAACTGTATCGTGCCGTTCTCGACGGCCTCGATGGCGGGCTTCGCGAGCGGCGCCATCTTCACGAACCACTGAGCGGAGGTTATCGGCTCGACGGTGTGTCCGCAGCGGTAGCACTCGCCGACGTTGTGGACGTGCTCCTCGACTTTGACGAGGTATCCGCCGGCCTCGAGGTCCGCGACTATCGCCTCGCGCGCCTCGTAGCGGTCCATGCCGTTGTACTTGCCGCCGTTTATGATGCGCGCGTCCTCGTCGAGGATAAGTATCTCCTCGAGGTTATGGCGCTTGCCGACCTCAAAGTCGTTCGGGTCGTGGCAGGGAGTGATCTTCACGCAGCCGGTGCCGAAGTCCTTCTCGACGTACTCGTCCGCGATGACCGGTATCTCGCGCCCGACGAGCGGGAGGATGAGCGTCTTGCCGACGAGGTGACGGTAGCGCTCGTCGTCCGGGTGGACGGCGACGGCGCTGTCGCCGAGCATCGTCTCGGGACGGGTGGTGGCTATCGTGACGTACTCGTCCGAGCCCTTGACGGGGTAGCGGATGTGCCAGAAGTGGCCGTTCTGCTCGCTGTACTCGACCTCCGCATCGGAGAGGGCGGTGCGGCAGTGCGGGCACCAGTTGATTATGCGGCTGCCCTTGTAGATGAGGCCCTTGTTGTATAGGTTGACAAACACCTCGCGCACCGCGCGGGAGAGTCCCTCGTCCATCGTGAAGCGGACGCGCGACCAGTCACAGCTCGAGCCGAGAGCCGCGAGCTGCTCGTGGATGCGTCCCTCATAGCGGCGCTTCCAGTCCCAGACGAGGTCGATGAACTTGTCCCGCCCGTAGTCGTAGCGGGTCTTGTGCTCGTTCTCGCGGATATACTCCTCGACCTTTATCTGCGTGGCGATGCCGGCGTGGTCGGTGCCGGGCACCCACAGCGCGGCGTAGCCCTGCATGCGCTTGAAGCGCACGAGGATGTCCTGCCACGTCTCGTCGAGGGCGTGACCCATGTGGAGCTGACCCGTGACGTTCGGGGGCGGTATGACGATGGTGAAGGGCTTCTTTTCGGGGTCGTCGGACGGCTTGAAGTAACCGCCGTCCCGCCACATCTTGTAGATGCGCTTTTCGACGCCCTGAGGCTCGTATGCCTTCGGGAGTTCTCGTGCCATAGAATATACACCTCTTATGATGACTTTGCCTCTCCGCCCCGCGCGGGAGCGGTCCCGGCAAAAAAATAGCCGCCCAAAGCACACAGCTTAGGACGGATGAACCGCGGTACCACCTAAATTCGCCGCAAAGAAGCGGCGCACCTCACGCGGCGCAGAAACGCCGCTTCTCTGTAACGGGAGAACCCGCCGGGGCTTAGTTGCTTTCGCTTTCGGCTCCGGGGCTCGGGGGCGACCTTCCGCCGTTCCTCTCGGGGCTTGCACCGACCGCCCCGTCTCTGAAAGAGGATGACCGACGTACTCCTCCCCGTCAAAAGCCTTTTGCCTTGTTCGGTTACTAAATGTATAACACATTGAGGACGGTTTGTCAAGCGGGAAAATGCGCGGTTGAACGGAACGTTAAATTGTGGTATCATTCGGATAGGCTGCGCGCCGCCGAAGGCCGTCTCGCAAGGGAAGGGGAGTTTTGCGTGAGAAAATTTGATATTGTTTTGACTGCCGCCCGCACCCGGCGGCGTGGGAAAGTCCGCGCGGGGGAGCCGCACGGACATGCTTTTGGGAGGCGCGTATGTCAAAGGTGAAGCTCACGATAACCGAGAGCCGCTGCCGCTGCGGGTACTTCCGTGCGGGTGACGAATTCGTGGTGGGGGATATATGTCCTCCGCTATGCCACGAGCTGTGGAACGCGGCCTACCCCTATGTCTTTGCGCTGTTGAACGGCGCGGACCTCGACTGCGGCGACGTCCGCGCAAAGGAGTTTTCGGTGAAATGCCCGGACGAGGGGCGCGTTACGCTCAGAGGAGAGGTCTGCTGAGAATGATTTTTCCGCGAGCAGCGGACAAATTTTTTGGAGCTGTCCGCGTATTGCGGACAGCTTTTCCTGCGCGGCAGAGCCGGTTTTGACCGTTCTGTCCGCCGCTCGCGGACAGAACGGACGCCGGACGGCGCAAAATCCGGCTTGAAACAGATGTCAAAAAGCGGTATAATCGACCTCATAAAGAGTGATGTGGAGGAAAAATGCTTACAGGAAGCCTGAAGGAAAGATTTCTGCGCGCGCGCCGCGAGCTCATCGCCCGCGACTTCTCCGCGCTCAACGATATGCAGCTCCGCGCCGTCATGGCGACCGAGGGACCGCTCCTCGTCCTCGCCGGGGCGGGCAGCGGCAAGACGACGGTGCTGATACAGCGCATAGCAAACCTCATAAAGTACGGCAGGGCAAGCGACTCGGACGAGATAAACGAATTCACCGACGAGAGCGACGTCGAGTTCCTCGAACGCTTCCTCACCTCCCCGAACGAGGAGGAGCGCGAGGCGGCGGAGCGCCTTGCGGCGCTCGACCCCGCATCTCCGTGGAGCATAATTGCGATAACGTTCACAAACAAGGCGGCGGGGGAGCTGAAGGAGCGCCTTTCGGCGCGCCTCGGCCCACGTGCGGAGGACGTCTGGGCCTCCACCTTTCATTCCGCGTGCGTCCGCATACTCCGCCGCGACATAGAGAAGCTCGGCTACTCCCGTGACTTCACGATATACGACAATGCGGACAGCGAGCGTCTGCTGAAGGACATCGCCGCAGACCTCCGCCTCGACGAGAACTCCTTTGCGCCGCGCACGCTGCTTTCGAGCATCAGCCGCGCCAAGGACAAGATGATATTCCCCGGGGAATACGAGGCGGCGTTTGCGGGCGACAATGCCTACCGCGCCTCAAAGACCGCGCAGGCCTACGCCGAGTACATGCGCCGGATGAAGGCCGCAAACGCCCTCGACTTCGACGACCTTATACTTCTCACGGTGCAGCTGCTCCTCACGCATGACGACGTGCGGGAGTACTATCAGCGGAAGTTCCGCTACGTCCTTATCGACGAGTATCAGGACACGAACAATCTGCAGTACCTGCTCGCGTCCACGCTCGCGGGAGGGTGGGGAAACCTCTGCGTCGTCGGGGACGACGACCAGTCGATATACCGCTTCCGGGGCGCGACGGTGGAGAACATTCTCCGCTTCGACAGTCAGAACCGCGGCACCCGCGTGATAAAGCTCGAGCAGAACTACCGCTCCACAAAGACCATCCTCGCCGCCGCGAACAGCGTGATAGAGCACAACGCCGGCAGAAAGGGCAAGGAGCTCTGGACGGCGAATGACGACGGCGGGCGTGTCGTCGTCTACACGGCGGCGGACGACAACGACGAGGCGGACTTCGTCGCGCGGCAGATACTCGCGAACGTCACCGCTGGAGGACACTTCCGCGACCACGCCGTCCTCTACCGTATGAACGCGCAGATGAACCGCGTCGAGGACGCGCTGAAGCGCAGCGGCGTCCCGTACCGCGTAATCGGCGGCACGCGGTTCTTCGACCGCGCCGAGATAAAGGATATGCTCGCCTACCTCTGGGTGATACATAACCACTCGGATGACCTGCGGCTCGGGAGGATACTCAACGTCCCGGCGCGCGGGATAGGAAACACCACGCAGGACGCGGCGGCGTACCTCGCGGCCTCCGCCGGAATACCGGTGTTCGAAGTGATAGAGGGCGCGAGCGAATATCCGACGCTCGTGCGCGCGAGCGCGAAGCTCCACGCCTTTGCGGATATGATAAACTATCTTTCGGACTTCGCGGCGTCGCACACGGTAAGCGAGCTCTACGACGAGCTTATAGAGAAGAGCGGGTACGTCCTCGCGCTCGAGGCAAAGAGCGCGAATGACCCGGACGTGAAGGTGCGCATAGAAAACGTGCTCGAACTGAAGTCGAGCATCATATCCTATGAAGACGCGGCAGAGGAACCGTCGCTCGGCGGGTTCCTCGACGAGATCTCGCTTTTCACAGACATCGAGAAATACGACGAGAGCGCCGACGCGGCGGTGCTGATGACGCTTCACTCCGCAAAGGGGCTTGAATTCCCGAATGTGTTCATAATAGGCATGGAGGAGGGAATGTTCCCCGGGATGCGCTCCGCTCTGGAGCAGGACGACCTCGAGGAGGAACGCCGCCTCTGCTACGTCGGCATCACCCGCGCGAAGAAGCAGCTCTACATCACCTGCGCCCGGCGGAGGATGATATTCGGCAAGACGAGCTTCAACCCGCCGAGCCGGTTTGTCGACGAGCTGCCGGAGGAATGCGTGGAGGAGAAGAAGAGCGAGCTTCTCGAGCGCGCGTCCTCGCGCCCGCTGTCCTTCTCGTTTGACGACGATGACGGCTTCGGCGCGGCTCCGCGCCGCCGTCCGCAGGCAAATCCGTTCCGGCAGACGCGCCCGGCGGTCGCCTCCGCCGGAAAGCCGTTGCCGAAGCTCTCGCCGGGCGACAGGGTGACGCACAAGGCGTTCGGCGCGGGCACGGTGAAGTCGGTAAAGCAGATGAGCGGAGACGCGCTTATAGAGATAGAATTCGACAGCGGCGCGACGAAGCGGCTGATGCTCAAGAGCGCGTCCGCGTTTCTTGTAAAGGGGTGAGCGGATGGAATTGTTAAGTCCGCAGCTTGACAGGGAGGAGGTGACGCGCCTCAGCCCGCTTGCGCTCGCGCATATCGGCGACGGGGTGTACGAGCTGATGGTGCGGACGCACCTCGCAAACCGCTTCGGCTCCTCGAACGAGGACATGCACCGCCACACGCTGGAGTTCGTGAGCGCGACGGCGCAGGCCGAGGCGTTCGAGAGCGTGAAGGATATACTTCTCGAGGAGGAGACGGAGGTATTCCGCCGCGGGCGAAACGCCCACTCCAAGGCGCCGAAGCACACGCCGGTCGCGGCATACCACGCGGCTACCGGACTCGAGGCGCTGTTCGGCTATCTGTGGCTCTCGGGAAGACGGGGCCGCCTCGAGGAGATATTCGCGGCGATACTCGCCTCCCGCGAGGCCGACGGAGGCTCCGACAAGGAGTAAGCCTTCACAAAGGCGAATAAACAACAAGCAAAACACTTTACACCAATGCAAGACCCGCAAAAAATATACTCAAGCAAAAATTTATGAATACTAAAGCGCTGATTTATTGATTTTGCCGTCCAAAGCCTGTATTATTAGGATTGCGGGCGGCGCTCGGAGGGAAAAGATATGCCTGCATCGAAGACTAAACCCCAAGGCCCGGCGGCAGTCGTGCGCGACTACGCCGTGATGCTCGCCGGCTCGGTGGTGTACGCCATGAGCATGGTGATGTTCCTGCGCCCGGCGGAGATACCGGTGGGCGGCCTTACCGGCCTCGCGATGATCTCGAACTTCTTCTGGGGATGGCCACTCGGCGTACAGACGATAATCCTCAACATCCCGCTCTTTCTGTGGAGCTGGCGGGAGCTTGGCAGGAGCTTCGTCATACGCTCCGGCGCGGCGATGCTGATGACGTCTATACTGATGGACGTCTTCCAGCTGTTCGTGCCCGCCTACACCGGCGACCGTCTGCTCTCCGCTCTCTTCGGCGGGGCGCTTCACGGAATAGGCATGGGGATAATCTTCTCGCGCGGCGGCACGACCGGCGGCACCGACATCATAAGCAAGATAGTGAGCCTCCGCACCGGCAGGACCGTCGGAAACATCATGCTTCTGCTGAACGGCATAATCATCTGCGCGGCGAGCTTCGCTTACGCGAACGGTTCGCCGAGCATAGCGCTCGAGACCATACTTTATTCCATAGTCATGCAGACGATAGCGAGCTTTGCCATAGACACGATGCTCGGCGGCATGGACAGCGGCAACGCGGCGTTCATCATCACCGACCGGCCGGAGGAGATATCGCAGGCGGTGTTTGCGCGCCTCGGGCGCGGCGTGACGGCGATGAACGCGGAGGGCATGTTCTCAAAGACGCCGCGCACCACGCTGCTCTGCGCGATACGCTCCCACGAGCTGCTCTCGCTCAAGCGGGTGGTGGCGGCGGCCGACCCCCATGCGTTCATGATACTCACAAACGCCCGGGAGGTCGTCGGCAACGGCTTCAACGCCATCCCGGAGCAGATACGGAACGGCGGAAAAGATCAGAAAAATCATCTGAAAGAGGGGAAGAACAACAATGATCAGTGACCACATCTCGGAAATGAAAGGACTGATGGGCGCGGGACACACCGAGATCCGCGCACAGCGCAGTACGACGCGGCGCGTCGGCGTCCTCAAGGGCAACGTCGTGTCGAACGTGCGGAGCGAGACGATGGGCGTCTGCGCCCGCGTGTACCGCAGCGGCGTATACGGCTTCGCATCCGGCGCGGAGTACTCGCTGGAGGCCGTGCGCGACATACTCGCGGCGGCACAGCGGAACGCGGAATTCATGGACACCCGCGTCGGCAAGGGAAAGCCCGCTCTGCCGGTGATACCTTCGCAGAAGCTCACCTTCGACCCGGGCTTCACCGACCCGGAGCAGAAGAAGTATCTCGACTTCGTGCTCGAGCTCGACGCGTACCTCGAAAAGACCTATCCCGCGCTCGCGAGCCGCAGTGTGTCTGCATATGCCGACAGCATGGAGAAACTGCTCGTGACAAATGACGGCGCGGACGGCTATTCGATGCTCCCGCGAAGCTACGTCTACGTCACCCTCACCGCTCCGACGGGCGACGGTTCCACCGTCGAGCTTTACACCGTCTTAGGCGGGCAGGACGCGGGATGCTTTGACAAGCGCTACACCTCTATAGAGCCCTTCAAGGGCGAGATCGACCGGCTGTATAATAAAGTCATGCGCAAGGCCGAGGGCGTCTACGCCGAGGCCGGACTGCGCGACGTTATAATCGGCCCGAACCTCGCGGGCATGATAGCGCATGAGGCGGTCGGTCACACGGTCGAGGCGGACCTCGTGCTCGGCGGCTCGGTCGCGGCGCACCTGCTCGGCAAGCCGGTCGCAAGCGAGCTCGTGACGATGGTGGACTACGCCCACACTCTCTCGAGCGGCAAGCAGGCGCCGCTTCCCATCTACGTCGACGACGAGGGCACGCCCGCAAGCGACGAGGTCCTCATAAAGGACGGCATACTCGTCGGTTACATGAACAGCCGCGAGTCGGCACAGCACTTCGGCATGGAGCCGCACGGAAACGCCCGCGCTTTCGCGTTCTCGGACGAGCCGCTCATCCGCATGCGGAACACCGGCATCGTCCCGGGCACCTCCAAGCTCGAGGACATGATAGCATCCATCGAGAACGGCTACTATCTCACCGAGACCGGCAACGGTCAGGCGGACACGACGGGTGAGTTCATGTTCGGCGTGAACATGGGCTTCGAGATAAAGAACGGCAAGCTCGGCCGCGCCATACGCGACACCACCGTCTCCGGCGTGGCGTTTGAGATGCTGAAGTCGGTCACCGCCCTGTCGGACGACGACGTGTGGGTGAGCTCCGGCTTCTGCGGAAAGAAACAGCCGATGCCGGTCGGCATGGGCGGACCGGCGCTCAAGTGCAAGATAAACATTGGCGGGCGCTGAAAGGGGAGAAGATAAAATGAACGATCGCAAATTAGCGGAATACACTCTCGAAAAGCTCGAAAAGCTCGGCGCGGACGCGGCGGCGGTCTCTGTCTCCCACAGCTCCACCGACGAGCTGAACGTCGACGGCGGCGAGTTCAGCCTTATGCGCACACTCTTTGACACCGGCGTCTCGCTCTCCGTGATAAAGAACGGCGCGAAGGGCACCGCCGCGATAAACCAGACCTCGAAGGAGGACATCGACGCCGCGTGCGCGGCGGCCATAGCCTCCGCAGAGCACGGGAAGCCGGACGAGGCGGAGCGCATCGCTCCGTTCGAGGGAAAGGAGAAGTTCACGCAGGGCGTGCTCGTGCCGGACGTCGCGGCGCTGTACGACAGGATTGAGGAGTTCCTTCGCGACACGCGCGAGCAGTTCCCGAAGATAATAATGGAGCAGTTCATAGCGGACTACCGCCACGAGAGCGGCATCTACATGAACACGAACGGCACCGAGTTCGAGCTTGAGGAGGGATGCTACGGCCTCAGCTCGATGTTCTCCGCGCACGAGGGCGAGGCCGCGGGCTCCTTCAACGGCGCGGACGCGGCGTTTACGTCGCTCGACCGCGCGTTCATGGACATGGCGTCCCACCGGCGTCTCTTCCGCGAGAGCTCGGATTCTCTCTACCCGAAGCCGGTCGACGGCAAGTTCACTGGAACGCTCATCGCGAGCCCCGGCCTGCTCTCGGGCTTCATGTACACCGTCCTCGGCAACTTCTGCTCGAACGGAACGATAATCGACGGCACGAGCCCGTGGCTCTCGATGCTCGGCAAACAGGTCGCGTCGAAGGGCTTCACCCTCACGAGCCGCCCGCTCGACCCGGCGGTCGTCTGCGGCGAGCGGTTCGCGGGCGGCTTCAAGTCGGAGAACATGACCTACATCGAGGACGGCGTCCTCAAGGGCTTTATGCTCTCGGACTACGGCGCGCGCAAGACCGGCTTCGAGCGCGCGAAGAATCTCTCCGGCAGCTTCTTTGTCGAGCCGGGAACGACTCCGCTCTCCGAGATAATAGCGGGCGTGGAGCGCGGTATAATCGTCAACCGCTTCTCCGGCGGCGAGCCCGCCCAGAACGGCGACTTCTCCGGCGTCGCGAAGAACAGCTTCCTCGTGGAAAACGGCAGGATAGTCGGCGCGGTGAACGAGACGATGATAAACGGCAGCTTCCTCGACCTGATGAAGAACGTCCGCGCGATAAGCAGCGATACCGAGTCGTCGGGCGGCGGCGTGATGCCGTGGGTCGCGTTTGACGGTGTGACGATAAGCGGCAAATAGAAGTCGGCGCAAAATGTGCTCGGGCAATAAATTGCCCTGCGTACCCTTTTGCGCCGAGGGCACCGGACAGAGCGAAGCTCTGCCGGTGCCTTTCGCTCCGCTTCGCGCCGAGTTTTCCGCCTTCGGCGGAAAATCGACGCGCGCTCCGCGCAAAGAGTTTTTTCCGACGTACACGCCGCCGGAAAAAACAGATTTGACTTTATTTCACCGCCTTCGGCGGCGAAACTCTGCGAGGCTTTCGGTGCGAAGCGCCGAAACAAATCGAATCATTTTTCCCGACGGCGTGTACGTCGGGAAAAATACCTCCGCTATTCGCTATTCACTATTACCTCTTTGCTGTCCTCCTATGGCGGACATTTGCGTTTGAGTTGCAGAAGCGCGGCGGCGCATTGCCGCCGCGCTTCTGCGCGTCAAACGGGCAAAACATAACTGTTTTGCCCGTTTGTGTGCTGCGCGCCGCCGTCCGGCGCTGTGCGCTGTCGGCGGACAGCGCACAGCGGTGTCTCCACATTTTGCATAATTCCCGGCGCGAACTTGCAAATCCGCCGCGACTCGCCCGCGTTCCGCGCCCGCGAAGCGGCGCGCGGAGCGGCGTTCCCGAGGCGGCGAGGCGGCGAAAGCCGCCTCTTTTTGCATTTTGAAACGGCAATTTGTTCAACTTTATCAAAAATGTATTTTGCGGCGTGACAATCTTTGTTAATCGCGTAAACAATGTTTATATGGCGTTTTGCGCGGCGCTGTGATATAATAATTCAAACGCGGCAAAGTGGCGCGCCACTTTGTGCATCATTCTTTTAATGAAGAATGATGCGATGAACCCTTCCCTAGCAGCGACGCACCCGCCGTGAAATTTTTTTAGGAGGAGCTAAAATGAAAAAGCTCATAGCAATGCTGCTGGCATTGGTCATGTGCTTCGGACTTCTTGTAGGCTGCGGCGGCAACGACACCCCGGCTACCAGCACCGAGCCCGGAACTACTTCGACCGAGCCCGGCGGCACCACCAGCACCGAGCCCAGCGAGGAGCCGAGTGACGGTATCAACTATACATATCACTCCTATTCCGCATCTCTGGGCACCGGCTGGAACCCGCACACTTGGGAGAGCAACGGCGACAGCGCCATACTCGGCTATCTCGTTGACACCTTCATGGGTATGCAGGTTCTCGACAGCGAGGAAGGCTCGTGGCAGTGGATCTACAACATGGCCACCGACTTCCAGGATGTCACCGCAGAGCATCACGACGACCTCACGAAGTTCGGCGCGATCCTTCCCGACGGTCAGACGGCTGAGGACACCGACTCCGGTTATGTCTATCAGATCAAGATCCGTGACGACCTGAAGTGGCAGGACGGCACTCCGATAAAGGCTCAGGACTTCGTCGATTCGATGAAGCTCATGCTCGACCCGGAGATGCGCAACATGCGCGCCAACAACTACTACACCGGCGCCAACGCCGCTATTGCCGGCGCTTTCAGCTACTACAACAGCGGCTACACCGGCTGGGCAGAGACCAGCGGCGTCCTCACTCTTGATGACATCACCGTTACTGCCGACGGCGCCACCACTGCTGACGGCGAGCAGGTCATGATAGCCGCGGGGAAGGCGCTCACCTGGCTCGGCGGCGACACGCTTGAGGCTTACATCGGCAGCGGTTACCTCGATGACGACGCCGTCACCGCTCTTGTCGAGCAGGTCACGGGCGACGATACCGAGGCTGACGATTACGGCCTTGTCCCGCTCAACGAGGCAAACCTTGCCCTCCTCCAGACCGCCATCACCGCCGTTCCGGATTGGGGCGAGACCGAGGCTGAGGCTGTAAACTACCTCTATTACCTCCACACCAACCCGACCTTCTCCTGGGACAACGTCGGCCTTTACGCTCCGGACGACACCACCCTTATCTACGTCACCGAGCTGTACCTTGACGGCAACGACGCGCGCACCTACATCAGCGGCGACTGGCTCGTCTATGAGCCGCTCTATGAGGGTGGCTACGACGCCACCGGCAAGCTGAAGACCACCAACTACATGACTTCTTATGAGACCTCGTTCTCCTACGGTCCGTACATGATGGAGTCTTACCAGACCGACCGTCAGGTCACATACGTTAAGAACCCCGAGTGGTGGGGCTGGGAGCGCGATGAGAGCGGCAATGTTGTCACCGACGAGAACGGCAGCCTTGTCAGCTACACCAACTATGAGGTTGACGGCGAGGCTCAGCGCCGCTATTATGTCGACCGCATCGTCGTCGATATAATGGAGGACTCCGCCGCGCATCAGGCATTCCTGAAGGGCGAGCTCGACTGGTACACCCCGACCGCCGAGGAGCTTTCGAGCAGCTATTCGACCTCCGACCAGCTCGTCAAGACCGAGGACAGCTACACCTACCGTCTGTTCTTCAACACAAATAAGGATCTGCTGAAGGAAATGGACGCCTCGAAGGGCAACACCAACTCGGTCGTCATGAGCAACGTGAACTTCCGCAAGGCCATGAGCCTCGCGATAGACCGTGAGAAGTATGTCCAGGCGACCCCGGGCTATGCTCCGGCTACCTACCTGCTCAACAACCTCTACGTCTATAACATCTGGAACGACCCGACCTCCAACTACCGCCGCAGCGACGCCGCGATGCAGGGCATCTGCGACCTGTACGGCGTTGAGTACGGCGACGGCACCCCGTATGCGACCCTCGAGGATGCGTACAGGTCCATCAACGGCTACAACCTCACCGAGGCGCAGGCGCTCATGAAGACCGCGTGCGACGAGCTCGTTGCGAGCGGCGACTATGTTGCCGGCGAGCCGATCTACATCCGTGTGGCTTGGTCCGGCGGCGCTATCGACAGCGCGGCTCAGAACCAGTGCCGCGTTATCCAGGACGCGCTCAATGAGGCGGTACAGGGCTCCGGCTTCGGCGAGATCACCCTTGAGCCGCTTCAGGTCCCGGGCTCGCAGCGCTATGACGACGTTCCGGCCGGCGAGTACGCCATCGGCTACGGCGCATGGGGCGGCGGATACTTCTATCCGTTCACTACCCTCCGCGTCTACCTCGACCCGAGCTACATGGCCATCCACGAGGCAGGCTGCTGGGATCCGACTACCGAGACTCTGACCCTCAACGTCGAAGGTCAGGACGTCACCATGACCTGGCAGGCCTGGTCGCAGTCGCTCGACGGCAACGGCCAGTTCGCCACCTCGTCCATGGAGACCCGTCTCTACATCCTCTCGCAGCTCGAGAAGCAGTTCCTCGAGAAGTTCTACTGCATCCCGCTCGCGAGCAAGACGGACTGCACGCTGATGGGCTACAAGTACAGCTACTACACCCTCAACTACAGCGTCATGTACGGTTACGGCGGACTGGAGCTCTATCAGCCGAACTACACCGACGCCGAGTGGACCGAGCTCGTAGCTTCTCAGGGCGGCACCCTCAATTACGAATAAGCCATAATCTATAAGCGCAGACCTTTTGCGCTGCAACCTAGCGGTTGAAATCCGGCAGGGGGAGCGTGCTTCCGCTCCCCCTGCCGCTCAATTCGGCTGTCACACGAGACCTTCGGCCACGCATCATCATGACGGCCGAAAAGGAGAGATGTTATGGGAAAGTATGTACTTAAACGACTGGGGCTGATGATATTTACGCTCTTCGTCATCATGGCGATCTGCTTTATGCTTATCAGAATGCTTCCGCGCGATATACCGCTCCAGCCCAACCTGCGGGACACAGTGCTCGCACGTTGGGATGCGCTCGGCTACAACGAGCCGCTTCTTGTTCAGTTCGGAATATACCTCAAGAATATCTTCACCTCGTTTGACTTCGGCAGCTCGTGGCAGATACAGTATAACGCTCCGGCTCTCACCGTTCTTACGAGCCGTCTTCTGCCCACGGTGCTCGTCAATGTCTACTCGCTCGTTCTTGCGATACCGGTAGGCATCGGCCTCGGCATCTTCGCCGCGATAAAGAAGAACAAATGGCAGGATCAGGTGATCAGCACCGGCGTCATGATAGCCGTCTCGGTGCCGAGCTATGTCTACGCCTTCCTGCTCCAGTACATAATATACCTCAAGCTCGGCTGGCTGCCGCTCATCGTCTCGTCCCTTGCGGACGCGGGGAACTCGTGGTTCTCGTGGACGATGCTGCGGAGCATGATAATGCCGGTGCTCGCGCTGAGTTTCGGCACGATAGCGGGACTTACGCGCTTCACCCGCGCCGAGCTTACCGAGACACTGACCTCCGACTATATGCTGCTCGCACGCACCAAGGGACTCACCCGCGCACAGGCCACGACCAAGCACGCTCTCCGGAACGCGATGGTGCCGATACTGCCGATGCTGATAGGCGAGTTCGTGGGCGTTCTCGGCGGCTCGATGATAATTGAGCAGATCTTCTCGATACCCGGCGTCGGACGGCTGTACATGCAGTCGATAACACTGCTCGACTACGACGTCTTTATGATGGATACCGTCTTCTACACGTTTATCGGCCTGCTTGCCGGTATACTTGTGGATATCAGTTACGGGTTCATTGATCCTAGGATAAGGATGGGCCAGAAGAAATGACAAACAAAGTTGATTACAACAACATCCCGAAGGAGCTCTTCGAGCCGGTCGAGCGCGGCGAGCGCATCACCGACAAGAAGTTCGAGGATAAGCCTATCGGCTATTTTAAGGACGCGTGGCTCCGCTTCCGCCGCAACAAGGGTTCCATCGTCGCGGCGATAATCATACTGCTGATAGTCCTCTTCTCGATAGCGGTGCCGCTCCTGAACACCCGCTATGACTCCACGTTCATGGACGTCTTCTATGCCAAGAAGCCGCCGAAGAACTTCGCCCTTATGAATATCGGCATCGCCAACGGACAGACGACCCGAACCTTTGAGGAGAAGGGTCTGCTGAAGTTCGTCGCCGTCGGAGTCGGCGCGGCGGACACGGAGGGGAAGGGCGGCATATCCGTCGCCGAAGGCATGGCGAACTACTACCAGCCCATCCGCAATATCAAGGATTCGTGGGAGATAGCCGAGATAAAGGGCGCGAAGCCGAAGGTCATGTACAACGCCTCGATAGACAACTATCTCGAGGTCGGCTTCATGTACAAGAGCATTCAGCAGAGCGAGTACCAGAGGATAGTCGACTGGCAGAACGAGACCGGCATTCAGGTCCTCTATCCGCTCGTTGAGGACAACAAGTGGAACGTCGACCCGAACGACGCGAACTACTGGTACAAGTCGAACAAGGGTACGCCCGTCACCACAGACGAGTGGGGCGACGTCGACAAGACCCTCAAGTACAGCGAGGATATGGTCTTCGAGGACAACTACAAGCGCGACGCTGACGGCAACCCGATATACTACGAGTACACCGGCGGCGGCAACGCCCAGACCGCGCACTACAAGGTCCGTATCCTCTACTACAACTACTACCGTTTCGTCAACGGCTTTGAACCGGAATACCTCCTCGGCACCGACAGCCAGGGCTACGACATGAGCCTGCGCCTCGCCGGAGGCATCCGCCTCAGCCTGATACTCTCGCTCTCCGTCTGCGCCATTAACTTCGTTATCGGCGCGATGTACGGCGCGGTCGAGGGTTACTACGGCGGCGCGGTCGACCTCACGCTCGAGCGTATAAGCGACATACTGAGCGGCGTGCCGTTCGTCGTCGTCGCGACGCTGTTCCAGCTGCACCTCGCGTCAAAGGTGGGACCGATACCAAGTCTGTTATTCGCGTTCGTCCTGACGGGGTGGATAGGCATGGCGAGCCGCGTGAGGACGCAGTTCTACCGCTTCAAGGGACAGGAGTACGTCATCGCGGCGCGCACCCTCGGCGCGAAGGACCGCCGCATAATCTGGAAGCACATCTTCCCGAACTCGCTCGGTACGATAATCACCGGCAGCGTGCTTGCTATCCCGGGCGTCATCGGCAGCGAAAGCATGCTCAGCTACCTCGGCATAGTCAAGCTCGGCAGCGCGACGACTACGTCGCTCGGTACGCTCCTTTCGGACGCCGCGAGCATCTGGACGAGCTACCCGCATCTGCTGCTCTTCCCGGCGCTGATACTGAGCCTGCTCATGATTTGCTTCAACCTGTTCGGCAACGGTCTGCGCGACGCATTCAACCCGTCGCTGCGTGGAGTTGAGGAGTGAGACGATGGATAAGATACTTGAAGTAAAGAATCTGAAGATCTCGTTCCGCACACAGAACGGAACGCTCAAGGCCGTCCGCAACATTTCCTTCGACCTCGAACGCGGCAAGACGCTCGCGATAGTCGGCGAGTCCGGCTCGGGCAAGTCGGTCACATCAAAGGCGATACTCGGCATCCTTGCCGGCAACTCGATAACCGAGGGCGGCGAGATACTCTTTGACGGCATGGACCTCCTCAAGATACCCGAGGACGAGATGTGCAGGATACGCGGCGACAGGATATCAATGATATTCCAGGACCCGCTCTCCGCGCTGAACCCGGTCGTCCGCATAGGCCGACAGATAACCGAGGCGATGCTCCTCAAGAACCGCGGCACCCGCCGCGCGGGACGCAAGGATTTCAACGACACCCTTGCGCTCCTCAAGAAGAGCATGATAGAGGCGAAGGCCGCCCCCGAGTCGAAGATAAGCGAGATGTGCAAGACGTTTGACAACTTCTGCATCGAGGCTATTCGGCTCGAGAACAACTACGACCTCGCGCTCGGTGCCGCCGAGGGCATGGCAAAGGACATCACGGACTTCGTCTTCATGGCCGAAAACCGCCAGAAGCAGAACGTGAAGGAGGAGCTCGCGGAGATCCTCAAGGAGCTGAAGGAGCTCAAGGATCCGCTCCTCACGAATAAGTACGACGAGCGCCTCGCGAAGTACTCGCCGATAATTTCCCGCTACCGTGCAAGCTACCGCGAGGGGAAGAAGGGCGCCGTGACGCCTATAGACAGCGACTTCCTCGATACACTGAAGGAGCTCGGCGGCGTCCTCAAGGAGATAATCGACGACACCCGCGTGAACTTCTTCCGCGTCGGCTACTTCAAGATGAAGAACCCGAACGAGGATCTCACGAAGTACGACATAGCGGAGCTCAACGAGAAGGCGCTCGACTTCCTTGACCGCGACTTCATGAACGAGTTCATCGGCTATGCCGAGAAGGGCATCGAGCATTCGGCGACCGTTGCCCTTGCCGTCAAGAAGGACGTTCTGCCGAAGCTCCGCACCGCGCGCGAGTTCTACCTCGGAAGCTTTACAAAGGCCGAGGCCGAGGCCAAGGCGAAGGAGATCGCGGCGGAGGTCGAGAAGTCGATAGACCGCCTCGAGGTCAACAAGGACAGCGTCGCGTACACCTTCAAGACGGGCCTTCTGAGCGAGATAAACAAGTATTTCAACGCTCAGAAGAAGAACCCGAAGGAGGAGGCGCGCTTTGCAAAGCAGAGCGCCAAGCGCGAAAAGCTCGTCGCGAAGGGAAAGACCGTCGATTGGCAGGTCATCCCGAAGAACGTCTACGACCTTGACGAGCTCAAGCAGGACATCGTGTCGGTCTTTGACCGCATGATAGAGAACTACGAGACCCGCATAGCGGACGCCGCGAACATCGACTACCATGCGCGCGCCGTCGCGATGATAGACTTCTTCCGCGACAAGGCGAGCCAGGTCGTCTACAAGGTCACGAAGCGCATGGCCAAGGAGAAGGCGATAGAGCTGATGGAGGAGGTCGGCATACCAGAGCCGCGCACCCGCTTCCGTCAGTACCCGTTCGAGTTCTCCGGCGGTATGCGTCAGCGTATCGTCATAGCGATAGCCCTTGCGGCGGACCCCGAGATACTTATCTGCGACGAGCCGACCACCGCGCTCGACGTGACCATTCAGGCGCAGATACTCGAGCTCATCAACAACCTCAAGGAGGAGCGCAAGCTCTCGGTCATATTCATTACGCACGACCTTGGCGTCGTCGCGAACATGGCGGACGATATCGCCGTCATGTACGCCGGCAAGATAGTCGAGTACGGAACGGCGGACGACATCTTCTATGAGCCGCGCCATCCGTACACCTGGGCTCTGCTCTCGTCGATGCCCGACCTCGACACCAAGGAGAAGCTCGACGCGATACCCGGCACCCCGCCGAATATGATCTATCCGCCCAAGGGAGACGCGTTCGCAGACCGCAACAAGTACGCGCTCAAGATAGACTTCGAAATGGAGCCGCCGCAGTTCCCGGTGAGCGACACGCACTGGGCCGCGACATGGCTGCTGCATCCGGATGCGCCTAAGATCGACCCGCCCAAGGCGATAGTCGACCGTATCGAGAGAATGAAGAAGGCAGGAGGGGAGACCGCATGAACAACGTGAATAACAACGAGACCCTGCTTCGTGTGGAGCACCTCTGCCAGTACTTCAAAATGGGCGACAGCGAGCTCAAGGCCGTCGACGACGTCAGCTTTGACATCAAGCGCGGCGAGGTCTTCGGACTCGTCGGCGAGTCGGGCTGCGGCAAGACCACCACGGGGCGCACTATAATCAAGGTCTACGACGCGACCTCCGGCAGCGTCTACTTCAAAGGTCAGCGCATCTGCGCCGGCACCCGCTCCTACAAGGATGCGATAAAGGCCGCCCGCAAGGAGCTGTCCTCGACCACCGACCCCGCCCGCAAGGCCGAGCTTGAAAAGATCATCTCCGAGAACAACGAGGAGATAAAGAAGGCAAAGTTTGACCACAACCACTCGGACGAGGAGTACGCAAAGCACCTCGCGGACGAGACCGCGCGCGAGTACGACGAGAAGATCGCCGCCGCCGGCGGCGACGCGGCAAAGGTCGCGTCGCTCGAGCGCGAGAAGCGCGAGCAGATTCGAGTCGCGAACAAGAGCAAGCTGATAACGAAGATACAGATGATATTCCAGGACCCGATAGCCTCGCTGAACCCGCGTATGACGGTTCGCGAGATCATCGCCGAGGGACTTATCATCAACGGCGTCCGCGACAAGGAGTATATCGACGAGAAGGTCTACGAGATACTCGAACTTGTCGGACTTGTCCGCGAGCACGCCGGCCGCTATCCGCACGAGTTCTCTGGCGGACAGCGACAGCGTATCGGCATCGCCCGCGCGGTCATCATGAACCCCGACCTGCTCATAGCGGACGAACCCATCTCCGCGCTCGACGTCTCGATCCAGGCGCAGGTGATAAACCTCCTCAACGAGCTCCGCGACCGCCTCGGCCTCACGATACTCTTCATCGCGCACGACCTGTCGGTCGTCAAGTACTTCTCCGACCGCATCGGCGTCATGTACTTCGGCAAGATGGTGGAGCTCGCGAGCTCGGACGAGCTGTTCGCGCACCCGCTGCATCCCTACACCCGCTCGCTCCTGTCGGCGATACCGCTGCCCGACCCGCATGCGGAGAAGCGCCGCACCCGTATCACCTACAACTCGATAGCGGCGCACGACTACTCGGTCCTGAAGCCGTCCATGCGCGAAATACTCCCGGGTCACTTTGTCTACTGCAACGACCCCGAGGAGGAGCGCTACAAGAAGGAACTCGGACTGTGAGCGACAAGCTGCGAAGGAACCTCATAAAGCACGGCGCGACGGTCGCCGTCGGCGGGCTGATGGTGCTGCTGTACCTTTGGCTCAACGACTTCTCGCTCATGCACGACCCGGCGGATAGGTACAAGGCGCTTGCGAACTCCTTTACCGTCCCCGGAGTGATAATGGTCTGCGTCGGCGCGCTCATATGGCTGACAAACGAGGGCTCGCTGAGGTTCCTCGGATACGCCGCCGAGTCGATAAAGCGGATGCTGCTCCCCGGCAGGGGACTCCGCGAGCGCGAGAAGTACGGTGACTATCTCGCCCGCAAGGAGGAGAAGGGACCCGTGAGGGGGTTCAGCTTCCTCTTCTGGTGCGGACTGGGATTCATCGCCGTCGCGGTGGTGTTCATCGTACTGTACTACTCCGTAGAGTAAAAACAAAAAGCACGGACGACCTTGCGTCGTCCGTGCTTATTTATCTCGCTGAAAATCGCTGACGCGATTTTCAGCGAGACCGCCGGACAGAGCCGAGCTCTGCCGGCGGTAGCGCCGTTCTTCGCTCTGAATTTCCCACGCGGTCAGCGACCGCGTGGGAGCCCTTTTAATTAACATGCTCGGGGCAAATGAATTGCCCCTGCGCGAAGTTGGCGGCTTTGCCGCCAACTTCAACCGCGCGAACAGGCGCGGAAGCGGCTCCGCCGCGCGAAGCGCGAACGGCGTGAGGTGTAAATTTCGCCATACACGCCGCCGAAATTTACGGAATTGAACTTTATTTTGCCGCTTTCGCGGCAAAACTCTGCGAGGCTTTTTTGCAGAGGTCTCGGTGCGAAATGTGCTCGGGCGATAAATCGCCCTGCGCACCCTTTCGCGCCGAGGCTTTCACTTGAAATTGCGCAGGCGCAATTTCAAGTGAAACTGTCGGACAAGGCGCAGCCTTGCCGACAGCAACGCTACGCTACGCGCCGAGTTTTCCGCCTTCGGAGGAAAATCGACGCACGCTGCGCGCAAAGAGTTTGTTCCGACGCCTTGCGGTTTGCAAAATGTTGGGACGTCGGCGCGGAGCGCCGAGGTCTGATGCGCCCTGTATAGGGTATGATGCGGTATATATTGGCGGGCGCATTGCCGCCGGAAAAAACAGATTTGACTCTATTTGCCGCCTACGGCGGCGAACTCTGCGAGGCGAGAAGCGCCAAGTCTCGACAAAAAAGCCTCGCAGATTTTCGCGCCGTCAGGCGCGAAATAAATCAAATCCGTAAATTTCGGCGGCGTGTACGGCGAAATTTACACCTCTCGCCGGTCGTGCTTCGCGCGAAGCGCGGAGCGTAGACCGGCGTTTGCCGCCGGCAGGGCTCCGCTCTGTCCGGCGGCTTCGCGGGAAATTGGTAAAGGAGCGGGCTTTGCCCGCTCCTTTACCAATTTCCCGCGAAACGAATATTGCCACTCTTCCCCGAATACCGTATACGACAGGGGAGGAGTGATTCGATTGATGAACATAGCGCTCTGGCTGATACTTCACGGGTTCTACATGACGCTGCGGATAAACGGCGGCGGGACGTTCCCGAAGCCGCTCTCCGCCGAGGAGGAGCGCCGCTGCCTCGAGCTCCGCGCCGAGGGGGACAAGCAGGCCCGCGACAGGCTGATAGAGCACAACCTGCGCCTCGTGGCTCACGTTATAAAGAAATACTACACCTCCGCGGCGGACCAGGAGGACCTCATCTCGATAGGCACGATAGGTCTCATAAAGGCGATAGACACCTTCGACCATACGAAGAACATCCGCCTTGCGACCTACGCCGGCCGGTGCATCGAAAACGAGATACTGATGCACTTCCGGGGCCTCCGCAAGACGGCGGGGGAGCTGTCGCTTGACGACGAGCTCGACGCCGCCGGGGACGGCGACCCGCTCGTCCTCGGCGACACCATCGCCGATAGCTCCGAGGAGATGATTGAGAGCATCAGCCGCGAGGAGCGGAAGGCGCGCCTGCTCGACGTCATGGAGCGCGTGCTTGAGCCGCGCGAGCACGAGATAGTCTCGCTCCGGTACGGTCTCGACGGCGCGGCGCCGCTCACGCAGCGCGAGATAGCGGCGCGCTACGGCATCTCGCGGAGCTACGTTTCGCGCATAGAGAAGAAAGCGCTCGACAAGCTGCGCGGCGAGCTTGTCCGGTACGAATAACCATACCTTGGAAAATCGTATCCCAAACAAGTAAAACTGGCTATTTTTCTGAGCAATGCTTGACGCTTTTTTGTGAAAGGTGTTATAATTACCATATCAGTACAAGGCAACTTGTATCGAAATAAAATGAAGGGAAGTAATCACATGAAAAAAACACTATGCTTGCTGCTCGCCGTGTTGATGCTTGCCGGACTGCTCGTCGGATGCGGCGGAGGAGAGGAAAAGACCTCTACACCGCCTAGCTCCGCTCCGACCGGAACCACGAGCACCGAGCCCGCCACCGAGGAGCCGAGCGACGAGCCTCCCGCCCATGAAGGAGCCGAGATAGAGCTCCCGCTGAGCGAGGACGTCATCACTCTCGACTGGTGGCACCCGGACACTTACAGCTTCGAGGGCTACAACGGCACCGCGGACAACGTCTTCTTCCAGTGGATGGAGGAGAAGACCAATGTCCACATCAACTGGCTCACGCCTCCCGCCGGCGGCGAGAATGAGAACTTCTCGACCATGCTGCTCTCCAACGACTATCCGGACTTCGTCAGCTACGTCCAGCGCTTCTACACCGGCGGCGTTGACAAGGCGATAGCCGACGGATTCCTGCTCAGGCTCAATGAGCCGGCGGAGCAGTACATGCCGAACTACCTCAAGCAGGTCTACCGCAATGACGACACCTTCATGCAGTGCGTCAGCGACTCCGGTAACCTCTGGGGCGTCCACTGCATACTCGACCGTCAGCAGGGCTCGTGGATAGGCACCGGCATCCGCGCCGACTGGCTGAGCGACGCCGGCCTCACCACCGACGATGTTGCGACGATGGACGGCCTCGAGAACGCGCTTACCGTCTTCAAGGACTACACCACCGAGGGACAGGGCCCGCTCTTCCTCTCCACGGGTTCCTCGACCTATTCCGGCTCGCTGATCGGCTCCTACAACGTGACCGGTCCTCTTCAGATGCCCTTCCTCAACAAGGACGGCACGGCTGTCTACACTCCTCTTGAGCCCGGCTACAAGGAGTTCATAGGAAAGATGGCCGACTGGTATCAGAAGGGTCTCGTCAACAGGAACTACATTGCCGAGAACAACTGGGGCAGCCCGGATGACTACTGGGCAAACGGCTTCATGGGCTGCGGCGACGTCATGTACGCCTCGCTTGCGATGCTCAAGCAGATCAACGCCTCCGGCGAGTATCCGGATCCCGACTTCGAGATAGTCGCTATCCCGACCCCGAAGCTGGACGCCAGCCAGAACTGGGAGACCGACTTCCATTGCCGTGAGAGCTTCAACGTCGTCCGCGTCAACAACTCGCTCGGCGTCACCACCGCCTGCGAGCCGCTCGACATAGCGCTCAAGTATCAGGACTTCATCTGGACCGATGAGGGCATCACCGCCTCCAACTGGGGGCCGTATGTCGGCGAGGAGGGCGACACCAACTCCTCCTACTACCTCGACCCGACCGACGCCAACGGCGACGGACACGAGGAAGTCTATCAGATGTGGATGATGGACAAGTATCAGACCTGCGTGAACTTCATGAACAAGTTCGCTATCCACAACGGCCCGCAGCTCTACATCTGGGACCGTGAGTTCACCGTCCTCTCCCAGAAGGAAGTTGACGCCGCCAACACTTGGGACTCCGTCGGCAGCGACTGGCTGTGGCCGGATGGCGTCACCCTCACCGCTGAGGAAGGCAACACCGCGAGCGGCATCATGACCTCCGCGAACGGCGCGGTCGTCGAATGGGCCGCCGAGGTCATCACCGGCGAGAAGAGCGTAGATACCTACGATACCGAGCTGGTTCCGATGTTGAAGGATCAGATAGGCATCCAGACCGCCATCGATATGTATCAGGCAGCTCTGAGCCGCTACTACGGACGTCTCCAGTACATCGACGACTAATTGTCGAAAAGGTGTAATGCGGAGCTTCCGCGGGAAATGACTGAATGACAACGGGGCGGCGCTTATGCGCCGCCCCCTCTTTTTATGTACAGCGCGAACGTCCACGCCGCAAAAACACAGCCGCCTGTCTTGTGACAGGCGGCTGCCCGCTTTTATGCGGATGTCTTCGGCGCGAATCCGCGCCGCTTGAGAGAGCGCCAAAGCGCTTCAAAGAAGCGGTTGGGACGACCCGCGTATACTGAGCTCCGGGCGCAGGCGAAGCTGCATCGACTCGGCGACCTCGAGCCGTCCGCTCATCAGTCCGTCTAGCATGAAGAGCGACGCGCCCGCTATCGCCTCGAGCGGCTGGCGCGTTGCGGTTATCCCGGCACGTTCGAGCGCGGGCGAGTCGCCGAAGGACGCGAGCGCGACATTTCCCGGGACATCCAGCCCGTCCGCTCGGAGCAGGCGCAGAAGCTCCGCAAGCTCGTCCATCGGCTCGGGATAGATGAGCGCGTCCCACTCGCGTCCGGCGTCCCGCCGGAGCAGAGGGAGGAATCCGTCCGCGCCGCCGGGAAAATCGCGCCGGTAGGAGACGGCGGGGGAGAGCCCCGCCTCGGCGAGCGCCGCGCGGTATCCCTGCATGCGTTCGACAACGTGCGGCCGCGAGCTTATCCCGCCGTTCAGAAGCACCGTCGCGACGCGCGTTTTGCCGGTGTCGGTGAGGTGCTTTGTGAGCCGGTAACCCATGGCGACGTCGTCTACCATCACCGAGACCTCGCGTTCAACGTCGTTGTAGTTGCGGCACTCCACCACCGGCACGCGCGCACGCAGCTTCTCGAGCTCGGCGCGGCTTATCACGCCGTCGATAAGCAGAACGCCGTCAAAGTCGCCATCAAAGGCGACGTCGTCCGCGCGGAGCGACGCGGAGGACACTATTTTGTAGAGCGGGGAGAGGTTGTAGCCCTCCGCCGCCTTCATTATCGGCTCGACGAGCGCGTGGCCGGACGGGACGCACGCCACGAGTATGCGCTTGCGGAGAAACTCCGGGTCGACGCTCCGCCCGAGCTTGCTTGCCGCGCGAAGGACGGCGGCGCGCGTCGCTTCCGCGACGTACCCGCGTCCGTTCAGCACGCGCGACACCGTCGCTATGGATACGCCGGCTTCCTTTGCGATGTCTTCGATAGTTGTCATAGTCGGTCACACCTGTGAAAAAAGTTTTCATACCACGGTTAAATCATAACACGGCACGAAGAGCTCTGTCAACAAAAATCTTTTTGCGGGTATCGCGATTTCCTGTTGACAGGTGTGTGCCGGGAATGCTACAATGTATGTAATGAGAACGTCAGTAATATGACGCAATTTTTACATAAGGAGGAGCAACTTCTATGGACGAAACATCGAAGCTCATTCACGAAAGTCACGCGGGAGGCATGGACGCGCCCGCCATATCGCTTTCGAGCGAGCCGGTGTACAACATCGACGACGTGGACGGCAAGTCCTACATGATGGATCACCGCATGAGCGGCTGCCTCGGGCTCGTCTGCCTCAGACCGCTCGCGGAGGACGCCGGCGGGCGCTTCTATGTTGACGGCGAGTATGTCGGCGCGCCGGTCGTAGGCGGCGAGATGTTCGGCACCACGATGCTCGGCGTCTTTGTGCGGAGCCGGTTTACGGAGTACGACCATGACTACACTGTTCGCCTCGAGGGCATGAAGGCGGCGGACGGAAGCGAGATACCGCCGTTCGAGGCGACGGTGCACACGCTTCCGAAGGTAGAGCCGGGCGAGGTGTACCCCGAGCACGACCCGCTCGTCCTTCAGGCGGCGCGCGAGGGCGCGGTGCTTCTGAAGAACGACGGCACGCTCCCGCTCGCAAAGGGAAGCGCACTTAACGCGTTCGGCAGCGGCGTTGCGACCTACCGCCTCGGCTGCGTCGGCGCGGGAAAGATAAATCCCCGCTACGGGATACGCTTTGTCGAGGGCATTGAGAAATATTCGTCCCTCAAACTCAACCGCGAGCTTGCGGACTTCTACCGCGGCGAGCGCGACGTCCTCCCGCCGGAGGACGCCGTGGAGCGCGCGAGAGCCGCGAGCGGCACGGCGGTGTTCGTTATAAGCCGTCCCACCGGCGAGAGCGAGGACACCGCACTCAGACCCGGCGAGTACTACCTTTCCGACGACGAGCGGGCGCTGATGAAGTCGCTTCGCGCGAAATTCGAGAAGCTCGTCGTCGTGCTGAACACGGGCTATCCTATTGAGATGGGCTGGACGGACGAGGCGGACGCGATACTCTGGACCGGCCTCAACGGCATGGCGGGCGGACGCGCCCTCGCGGAGATACTTGACGGCACGGTCTCGCCCTCCGGACGTCTGCCGGACACGTGGGCGATAGACTACCGCGACATACCGTCCTCCGAGAACTACAACCTCGCCGTCGGCGCGACGCCGAGAGGCCCGCAGATGGGCTTCGGCGCGGAGCGCGACTTCAACGTCACGGTCTACGAGGAGGGGCTGTACGTCGGCTACCGCTACTTCGAGACCTTCGAAAATCCCGTCGCGTTCCCGTTCGGTCACGGACTGAGCTACACTACTTTCAGGCGCGAGTGCGTGCGGTTTGCAAGCTGCGGCGCGGAGGTAGAGATGGACGTCCGCGTGACGAACACCGGTTCGCGCCCGGGCAAGGAGAGCGTCCTGCTCTTCGCGGAGCTGCCGCAGGGCAAGCTCGAACAGCCGAGCCGCCGCCTCGTGGACTTTGCAAAGACCGACACTCTCGCGCCGGGAGCCTGCGAGACGCTTCATTTCAGAGTGACGGCGCGCGGCTTCGACTCCTACGATGAGGAGACCGCAAGCTGGATAGTCGAGCCGGGCACGGTTAAACTGTACCTCGGCGGCTCGGTGGCGGAGGCCGCCGAGACCGCGTCCTTTGACGTGCCGGAGACGATAGTCGTCTCAAAGGTGAAGAATCGCGTCACGCCGCCGATAGAGGTGCATGAGCTGAGCCGCCGCGACCCGGAGGGGACGTATCCGAAGGGGCAGAACAGCGCCGTCGTGAAGTCGAAGGAGCTTCCGTACCGCCGCGAGCGCGAGCGCACGCCGGAGGCTCGCCCGGTCAGGGGAGAGAAGCCGGAGAGCGTCATCACCTATCCGATGCTCGTGAAGGACCCGTCGCTGCTTGACAGCTTCGTCCTCCAGATGAGCGACTACGAGCTCTGCCGCGCCTCCGCCGGCGGACGCGTCGGCTGGGGCTACGGAGAGAGCGGCTTTGCCGGCGTGCTCTATGCCGAGGGTGCGCTCGAGAAGTACGAACTGCCGAAGGAGTACTACTTCTCGGACGGCAACAACGGTCTCAACATGAACGACGCGAACATCGGCTTCCCGGTCTCGAACGTCGTCTGCGCCACCTTCAACGAGCGCCTCTCCTACGAGGAGGGACGCGCGATAGCGGAGGAGGCGATAGGCATGGCGCTGCCGTGCATCCTCGCGCCGGCGGCGAACATCCACCGCAACCCGCTCTGCGGACGCCACAGCGAGTACTTCTCGGAGGACCCCGTCCTCGCGGGACGCATGGCGGCGCAGGAGGGGCGCGGGCTCCAGTCATGCGGAGTGGCGTGCAGCTTCAAACACTTCTTTGCAAACAACGCCGAGTATCTGAGAAACACCAACCACGCGATAATGACCGAGCGCACCGCCCGCGAGGTCTATCTCAGGGTGTTCGAGGAGGCGCTTCAGGTCTATATGCCGGACACCGTCATGACCGGATACAACGCCGTAAACGGCGTCTGGTGCGCCGAGGACGAGGACCTGCTTGAAGGCATACTCCGCGAGGAGTGGGGCTTCGAGGGCTACGTCATGAGCGACTGGGGCGGCACGAGCGGATGCGCCGGCGGCGCGCCCGCGCAGGCGGGTCTCTCGTGGGTTGCGCCGGGAAGCATGGACGACCGCGAGGTCACGCCTATCCTCGACGCGCTGAACGACGGACGCCTCGACCGCGAACGCCTTCGCGCGAACGTCCGCGACATGCTCCGCATTGTTATTAAATACGCGAGGTAGAATAGCGGGAATATGACTGCGCTCCCCGCGCGGAACCGTGTATACGGTTCCGCGCGGGGAGCTTTTCCATGCTTCCGCGCCGATTTTCTGTCCGATTTTACGCCGGAATGTCATTGCCTTTCGACGCGTCTGATGATAAAATCAAAGCAGATATATACTGCCTGCGCAAACACTAACAACGGAGATAAGGAGGAAAAGATGAGAGTTCTGTTTATCGACATCGACACTCTGCGCCCCGACCACATGTCCTGCTACGGCTACGCGCGGCGCACCACGCCGAACATCGACCGAGTGTGCCGTGAGGGCGTCCGCTTCGACCGATGCTATTGCAGCGACGCGCCCTGCCTCCCGTCTCGCGCCGCGCTCGTGAGCGGGATGTTCGGAATACGCAGCGGAGTCGTCGGTCA
The DNA here is from genome assembly GCA_947631015.1 of uncultured Clostridia bacterium. Lineage (GTDB taxonomy): Bacteria > Bacillota > Clostridia > Oscillospirales > JAAYOS01 > CANRIN01. The sequence continues at coordinate 72,820 of CANRJS010000002.1, read as the reverse complement.
CGGCGGCACGGCGGCGGACCGCCGCCTCACCGGCCGCGACAGGGACTTCAAGGACTATGTGGATCTGAACAACTTCCACAACATTTTCCGCAGAGCCGGGATGTACACCGCTTCGATAAGCACCTTTGCGGAGCGCCACTCTGCGTGGTGGTTCAATGCGGGCTTCCACGAGTGCATAAACGTCGGCGGAAGCGGTCTCGAGTCGGGGGAGAAGGTGCTGCCCGAGGCGCTCGGGTGGCTCGAGCGGAACCGCGGACGCGAGAACTGGTTTCTGCACGTCCACTTCTGGGACCCGCACACGCCCTACCGCGCGCCGGAGGACTTCGGCGATCCGTTTGAAAACGACCCTCTGCCCGAATGGATAACCGAGGAGGTCTTTGAGCGGCACCGCGCGCACGTCGGCCCGCACTCGGTAAACGAGCTGGATATGTACGACGACGCGGAGATACCCGGATGCCCGAGAATGCCGGGGAGCGCCTCGGACATGGCGGGTCTCCGCCGGATAATCGACGGATACGACTGCGGTATAAGCTACGCGGATAAGCTCGTGGGGGAGATACTCGACCTGCTCCGCAGTCAGGGGATATACGACGACACCGCCATAATCGTCACCTCCGACCACGGTGAGAGCATGGGCGAGCTCGGCGTCTACTGCGAGCACGGATTTGCGGACGAGGCGACCTGCCACATCCCGCTGATAGTGAAGTGGCCGGGCGGCGCGAAGGGCGCCACCGCCGGAGGGCTTCACTACAACCTCGACCTGCTGCCCACCGTTGCCGACCTCCTCGGGGTGGAGCGATGCGGCAACTGGGACGGCGCCGGCTTTGCGGACGCCGTGATGAGCGGCGAGGACGTGGGGCGCGAAAGCCTCGTCATCAGCCAGATGGCGCACGTCTGTCAGCGCTCGGCGCGGTTCGGGGACTGGCTCTACGTCCGCACCTACCACGACGGCTTCCACCTCTTTGACGGCGAGATGCTCTACAACCTCTCAGACGACCCGCACGAGCAGTACGACCTCAAGGAGGAGTGCCCGGAGCTGTGCGCCCTCGGCGCGAAGATAATCCTTGACTGGCAGGACGAGCAGATGGCAAAGCAGCCGGGCACGCCCGACCCGATGTGGACGGTGCTTGCGGAGGGCGGCCCGTACCACGCCTCGGACAAGCTGCTCCCGCCGTATCTCCGTCGGCTCGAGGAGACCGGGCGGAAGGAGGGCGCGGATCGCCTCCGCGCGCGGCACTGCCGCAGGTCATAGATATGCCGTCTCTCAACCTGCTTATAAAGCCCGCCTCCGGCGGCTGCAACATGCGGTGCCGGTACTGTTTCTACCACGACGAGCAGATGAACCGCGACACCTTCTCCTACGGACAGATGTCGGAGGAGACGCTTGAGATACTTACCGAGAAGGCGCTTCGGTACGCGACGCGGGACTGCACCTTCGGCTTTCAGGGAGGGGAACCGACGCTTCGCGGACTGGATTTCTTCCGCAAGGCGGTGGAGCTTCAGAAGAAGTACAACGTCCGGGGCGTGCGTATATCGAACGCCATACAGACAAACGGCCTGCTCATAGACGACGAGTGGGCGGAGTTCCTGCATAAGAACCGCTTCCTCGTGGGTCTGTCGCTCGACGGCTCGAAGGACGTCCACGACCTCAACCGCGTCGACGCGGAGGGGAGGGGGACATACTCCCGCGTCCTGCACGCGGCGCAGCTGCTCACGGCGCACAGGGTAGACTTCAACGTGCTCACCGTCGTCACCGGCAGGACTGCTGACTCGATAACGAAGATATACAACTTCTTCCGGCGATCCGGCCTGCTCTATCAGCAGTACATACCCTGCCTCGACCCGCTCGTGCAGACGCGGGGGACGTCGCCGTACTCGCTCATCCCCGAGAAGTACGCGAAGTTCCTGAAAACGCTGTTCGACCTCTGGTATCGGGATATAAAGGCGGGAAATTTCATCTATATACGGTACTTCGAGAACCTTGTGGGGATGCTGATGGGCCGCGCGCCGGAGACCTGCACCCTCTGGGGACACTGCGCCGTCCAGAACGTCGTGGAGTCGGACGGGTCGGTGTACCCCTGCGACTTCTACTGCCTCGACGGGTGGCGGATGGGAAATATTCGGGAGGACGGTTTCGACGAGCTCCGAGCCTCGGACGCGGCGCAGCGCTTCCTTGCGGAGTCGGCGGCGGAGGGGGAGGAATGTGTGTCCTGCCCGTACTTCATGGTCTGCCGCGGCGGCTGCCGCCGCGACTGCGAGCCGCTCGCACCCGGCGCTGCGCGGAGGAACTACTTCTGCCCCGCGTTCCGGGAGTTCTTCGACTACGCCATGCCAAGGCTGAAAGAGCTTGCGTGGCGATAATTGCGCCGCGCCGATCTGCGGGCCCCGCCCGCAGATTTTATTTGCACGGCGGCGATTTGTGTGCTAAAATAGCACGGGTGTTTCGCTTACCCCGGCGGCGGGTGCTCCGTCGGACGCGAACCGCTCCGGCGCGTTTTACACGGACGCCGGACGTGACGGCATACTTCGCGCGGACGCCGGCCACGGCGGTATGTTCCGCGCGAAAGCGGGTCACGCCGGACACGCCCGGACTCTTGGCGTAACAGCGCCGAAAACCACAGCAAACGGAAAACACACGGAGGACACATGCTTAAACGATTCATAAGTTACTACAAGCCGCACATGAAGCTCTTCACGCTCGATATGCTCGCGTCGCTCCTCATCTCGGTGATAGGTATGCTCTATCCCATCATGACGCGCACGATGCTCAACGACCTCATCCCCAACAGGAACTACCGGCTTATCGTGATATTCGGCGTCGGACTGCTCGCGGTGTATGTCATACGGATGCTACTCCGCTACTTCGTGCAGTACTGGGGCCACGTCGTCGGCGTGAGGATGCAGGCGGAGATGCGTTCGGACATGTTCCGCAAGCTCGAGACGCTGCCATATTCCTACTACGACAACAACGAGACCGGCAAGATAATGAGCCGCATGACAAACGACCTTATGGACATATCCGAGCTCGCGCACCACGGCCCGGAGAACTTCTTCATCTGCACGATAACTATAGTCGGCTCGTTTGTGTACCTCTGCATGATAGACGTCGCGCTGACGCTCATAATATTCGCGTGCGTGCCGCTGCTCGTTGCGGTGTCGCTCGTGCTGAACAAGAGGATGAACGCCGTCTTTATGGAGAGCCGGAAGAGCATCGCCGTGGTCAACGCCGCGCTCGAGAGCTCCATCTCGGGCATCCGTGTGACGAAGGCTTTCACAAACTCCGCCGTGGAGAGCGAGAAGTTCGAGGTGGGCAACTCGATGTATGTCGAGGCGCGCCGCAAGAGCTACAAGGTAATGGCTCAGTTCCACTCTTCCACGTCGTTCATAACCGACGTTTTCAACGTCGTGGTGCTCATCGCGGGCGGACTTTTCCTCTACGCCGGCAGAATAAACTTTGCGGACTACTCGACCTTCATCGTCTCGATAAACCTCTTTATCAGCCCGGTGATGACGCTCATATCCTTTGTGGAGCAGTTCCAGAACGGCGTCACGGGATTCCAGCGCTTCCTTGAGATAATGGACGAGGAGCCTGAGCAGGAACGGCCGGACGCGAAGGAGCTCCGGGACGTGCGCGGGGACATACGCTTTGACAACGTCTCCTTCTCCTACGACGGGAACGGCGAGGTAGTCCACAACATCACGCTCGACGTGAAGCGTGGGCAGAAGGTCGCGCTCGTGGGCCCCTCCGGCGGCGGAAAGACGACGCTCTGCCACCTCATCCCGCGCTTCTACCGCAGAGACGAAGGGAGCCTCACGATAGACGGCACGGACATCGACGACGTGACGCTCGACTCGCTCCGCCGCAACATCGGCATAGTCCAGCAGGACGTGTTCCTCTTCGACGGCACGATAGCCGAAAACATCATGTACGGACGCCCGTCCGCCACGCGCGAGGAGATGCTCGAGGCCGCGCGGCGCGCGAACATCGACGAATATGTCGCGTCCCTGCCGGACGGCTACGAGACGCGGATAGGCGAGCGCGGCGTGAAGCTCTCCGGCGGACAGAAGCAGCGCCTCTCTATCGCGAGGGTGTTCCTCAAGAACCCAGCTATACTCATTCTCGACGAGGCGACGAGCGCGCTCGACAACACCACCGAGATACTTATACAGCGGGCGCTCGACGAGCTGTGCGAGGGACGCACGACGCTCGTCGTCGCGCACCGCCTCTCGACCGTCAAGAACGCCAATCGCATAGTCGTCGTCGAGGGCGGACGGATAACCGAGGAGGGCACGCACGCGGAGCTGATGGAGCGCGGCGGTACATACGCGAAGCTCTACAGCCTCCAGTTCCGCACGGAGGACATGGCGCGGCTCTGACCCACTCCGACAGAAATAAAAAAGCGGGTTCCCGGTTTTCGGGAACCTGCTTTTTTGCGGTTGCATTTTGCTCAGGCCGCTGTCGGCGCCTTTTCAAACTTGACGAGTTTTGTGCGGTCGAGCGCGAACATTATCGCGGGTACGAGTATGAGATGGAGAATTATGCCGGGGACGGCGTTCACGAACGCGCCCGCCATAAATGCCTGCCAGGTGAACGCATTCCCGCCGATGCCGAGGAGTATCACCTGCGCGACGCCCCAGACCGCGCGCCCCGCGAGCATCGCGCCCACGAGCGCTATATACACCGCGAGCATTCCGCGGCGGTGCAGGAGGCGGTATATGAGACCGCTTGCCAGTCCGTAGGTAAGGAGCTCGAACGACATCGCAAGCGCCGTCGGGTAGAGCGGCGGCATCCCGAGAATGAGCGAGCGGCTGAGCGGAAGGAGAAATCCCACGACCGCGCCGTAGGGCCAGCCGCAGATAAGTCCGCAGAGAAAGACCGGAATGTGCATCGGCGAGAGCATAGACCCTATCTGCGGGATATGACCCGTGAGGAAGGGGAGAACAAAGCCGATAGCGATAAACATGGCCGAAAGAGTCAGATTTTTGACATAGCTGCGCATTTTTGCACCTCATATATGTAGTAATTTGACCGTCTTGGACGGCGCAGCAGTGTCTTGGACATCAGTTTGGATAAGTTGGAGCGAACTCTAAGTTTTTCACCTCTGAATCTCGGATTTTGCCCGCCTTGGGCGGGCAAAAGTTATCATATCATACTTTTTTCGGGTTGTCAACAATGCTTGATTCCCAAACGGTCTATCGACCGTTTGGGAGCCCTTCCGATTAAAATGCTCGGGGCGAATAAATCGCCCCCTGCGCAAAGTTGCTTGCTTGCAGCAAGCAACTTTAACCGCGCGAACCGGCGCAGACGCCGCCGTTGGCGGCGTATACGGTTGAGCGCTGCACATGTTACAATTGCACATCAGACCTCGGTACTTTATACGCACCGAATGGCGTGTCTTTGCCGTGTCGAAAGCCCTGACGCCGCTTCTCTACTCGCCGAAGTATAGCGGTATCGTGACGGTGTACCGCTCGCCCGAGCCGTCCGGGTTCTCGGCAAAGTCCACCGAAAGGCGGAATTGGTCGGTGTCGTTCCATCCGCGCAGAATGACCTGCGGCAGCGGGACGTAGGTATATTCGTCGTTCCAGAGGTCAACAAAAGCGCCGCCGGAAAAGCTGCCCCGCGAGAAGGAGTGTTCCACCGTCTCCGCATACGGCCAGGTGTCGTCATAATGCACCGAGTATCCCGACAGATCCCAATAGCTGCCGCGCCCCGTGGGAGGTCTTACAGTCACCCAGCTTTCGCGCTCGGTGTCATAGCGTTCGAACAGGAACGTTTCCGGCTGTATGTAGCGGATATCACCGTTCGCGCGGAGAAAGGCGTTGAGTATTGCGTTCGGATCATTCTCAAAGTAAGGCGTTTTCGACAGCTCAAGCCGTATCATTAAGATGTCAAGCGGCGCGCCGGTATACTCCGGCACGTCGTACTCGAAAGAAAAGCTCAGCAGATCGCCCTCACTTGAGCCGCCGTGCGTCGGATCCTTTTTATCCGCGAGCTTGCGGGCGTAGAGAGTTACGCGGTAGTGCCCCGGTTCGCGACAGGGAAGATCCAGCGCCGTTCGGTATATATCGTTTGTGGAATAGAAGTCGTTCTCGTCCGCTTCTGCCGGAAGGACGGAGTTAAATATCTCGCCGGTGATTTGGAAAATCAGCCTGTTGTCGTCTACATAGGAGACATGCTCCCAACCGCCGGCGGTTCGGCGCTCAACCGTACCCAGCATATTCTCCGCATTCGGGTCGTAAAGCTGTGGGTCTTTATCTTGCTGATACTTGGATGGCAGTACGGATGTGACCCTGCTGCCATCTATCCAGACCGTCTTGCCGAGGGAGTAGAACCTGCCGTCGAGCGAGCGGACGTTGAACATAATGTCCGGGTACAGGGAACCGGTGTTGCTCCTGAAAAAGCCGACGTATTCGACGTGGAACTTGTCCGCGTCCGGGCCGGACAGCTCGAGCGTCACGGGTTCCGCCCATGTATACGGGCCGCCGCTGAGGCCGAGTGTGGAGGGTGCGGGACGGAAAAAGCAGACCGATACGAGTACGACGAGAACGGCTGCCGCCGTCCATGCGAGTATTTTATTTTTCATGCAGACCTCTCCTTTCGGGGTGTTCTGCTTCTGTATGTCCGCACCCGGCGATTTGAGGACATCTTTTTTGAAAATTTTCAAAAATTTTTGAAAGAGAAATCGCGGGCGGTCGTCAGACCGCCCGCGATTCCGCCTCGCAGAGTTTCGCCGCCTGTCACAGACAGGCGGCGAAATAGAGTTTAAATAGTAAATTTCGGCGGCGTGTACGGCGAAATTTACACCGCTCGCGGAGCGCCTGCCGCCGGCAGAGCTTTGCTCTGTCCGGCGGCTTCGCCGGGAATTGGTAAGCGAGCGCAGCGAGCGCGATTCTCGGCGAAAGGCTATATGTTGCTCGCCACCTCGTACGCATCCCATATAGCGTACATGATGTTCGCGACGCGGTTCGCGTCGCCTATCCGATATATCTCCGCGACCTTGTCCTGGAGCGCGTCGTAAAGCGAATTTTCGCTCTTGTAGCCGATGCAGAGTATCACCGAGTCGGCGTCGATGTGCGTCGTCCCGCCGTACTTCGTGACGGAAGCGCCCGACGCGTCGACGCCGGAGAGCGCCGCGCCGCAGACCGTCTCTATTCCGCTGAAGGGTATCAGCGCCTCGAGCATCTCGCTGTTCGCGTGGCAGAGAGGCCCGTTGACCGCGAGGAGCTTCGGCAGCGCCTCGACTATCGTTACCTCGACGCCCTTCTTTTTCAGCCACAGCGCGGTCTCACAACCGACGAGTCCGCCGCCGACGATGACCGTTTTCTTTCCCGGGTCGGCCTTGCCGAGCAGCACATCCTCTGCCGTGAGGACGTTTCCGCCCTCGAGCGGGAGCGTCTTAGGACGCGAGCCGGTCGCGAGGACGAGCGCGTCAAACTTCTCCGCAAGGATGTCCTCCGCGCTCATGCGGGTGTTGAGCCGCACCTCGACGCCGCGCTCCGCGAGCTCGTGCGTAAACCACTTCGCGAGCGCGCGGTCGTCCTCCTTGAAGTCGGGCGCGCCGCCGGGGATGAGGTTGCCGCCGAGGATGCTTCCCGCCTCGCAGAGCACCGGAGTGTGCCCGCGCTCGGCGAGGACAAGCGCCGCCTCGCATCCGGCGGGGCCTCCGCCGACGACGAGGACCTTCTTCGGCTTTGCCGCGGAGACGAGGCGCGCCGCACGCTCACGGCAGCACGCAGGGTTGACGGCGCAGTTCAGCGCGGAGAACTCCTGTATCCTTCCCATGCAGCCCTCGTGGCAGGAGAGGCAGGGACGTATCGACTCCACGCGTCCCGCGCGGAGCTTGTTCACATAGTCAGGGTCGGCGAGGAGCGGACGCCCGAGCGACACTATGTCGCACGCGCCGTCCGCGACAGCCTTCGCCGCCATGTCCGGGTCGTCCATGCGTCCCGCGCATATCACCGGGACGGAGACGGCGTCACGCACAAGCTTTGCGTACTCGATGTAGAGACCCTTCTTCTGGTACATCGGGGGATGGCTCCACCACCACGCGTCGTAGCTGCCGACGTCGACGTCGAGGCAATCGTAGCCGTACTCCGTGAGGAGCTTTGCCGCCTCGACGCCCTCCGGAAGGTCGCGACCCTTCTCCTCGAACTCCTCGCCCGGCAGGGCACCCTTGCGCCAGTCCTTGATGAAGCTCTTCGGGCTGTAGCGGAGGGCGACGGGGAAGTCGTCCCCGCAGCGGCGCTTTATCTCCTCTACGACCTCGCGCGCGAAGCGCAGACGGTTCTCGAGGCTGCCGCCGTACTCGTCCGTGCGGTAGTTGAAGAATGATATGGCGAACTGGTCGAGCAGGTATCCCTCGTGGACGGCGTGTATCTCCACGCCGTCAAAGCCGGCGCGCTTGGCGTTGAACGCGCCGTCCCCGAAGCTCTTCACGATGGTGTGTATCTCGTCCTTTGTGAGCTCGCGGCAGACCTTGTCGAGCCACCTGTGCATTATCGGCGACGGTGCGACCGGCGGGTATTCGCCGAGGTTTGTGGGTATCGTCACCCGTCCGAATCCGGCGGACATCTGCAGCCAGACCTTCGAGCCGTAGGCGTGTATCCGCTCGGTCATCTCGCGTGCGGTGCGGACAAACTGGATGGAGTTGTAGGTGGGGCTCGGGCAGTTCGGCATACCGTGCTCCTCGACGACGTTGTCGACAAACGTCACGCCGGTGATGATGAGCCCGGTGCCGCCCTTCGCGCGCTCGGTGTAGTAGTCGATGCCGCGCTGGTTGAAGCCGCCGTCCGCGTCCCCGAGCCCGAGCGGACCCATCGGAGCCATAGCGAAGCGGTTCTTCATCGTCATTTTTCCGACACTTGTTTCCTCAAACAGTATCCTGTGTTCGGCTTTCATGCTTTCACCTCTCCCTGTTTTGGGGGACTGCGGACGCGCCGCCCGTCCCGTATGCTGACACTATTGTACCAAATATATCCGGCGGACGCAAGAGGAACCGCCGAAAACCCCGGGGAAATGAACGGACTGCGCTCACTTTGCGAGCCTCACGCCCGTTTCCTTCCCGTCGGACGCCCATATACCGTAGCGGCGCGTCTCGTAGGGGAGGGGCAGCACGCCGCCGAGAGACATGCCCGGCTCGTAGAGTGCGTTGTAGAGTGTCGAAACGACCTCTATCTCGAGCTCGTTTCTTCCGCGGCGGAGGAGCCCCGTGAGGTCGGCGCGCTTCAGCACCTGGTCGGGGAACGGGGTCTCGACGCCGTTTATCCGGACGGTGAAGGTGTCGGACACGTTCCCGAGCTCGAGCACGGCGCGGGCATTTTCTCCGCCGTCCAGAACGGTGAAGCCCGCGCGGTAGACGCCGCGCCCGGAGAACTTCGCAAGCTCCGGGCTGAGCTCGCACCAAGGCAGGGGCTCCGTGAGCGTGAAGATCCTGCCCTCGGATCCGAAGCCGCTTCGGAGGAAGCTCTTTTCGCCCGGCTCGTTCGGCTCGAAGGCGTAGAGAGTGACGTTCTCAAAGTCGACCGGGAGGAGCGGCGCGTCGGAGATGTCCTCCTGCTCCGGGACGGCGTGAGCTTGCTCGGAGCGGTCGAGCGCGAGCAGGAGAAGCTCGTCCTCCTCGATTGAGACCGTGCCCTGCATCCGTCCCGCGCCGTCGGGGACAAACCCCGCGTCGCGCGAACGTCCGCTCCACGGGTCCATGAGGAGCACGCGCCCCTCGCCCTCGAGCGAGACGGAGATTTTTCTACGGCTCTTCTCGCCGGGGCGGGAGTACGCCCGCTTGACGGTACCCTTTTTGTAGTCCGCGCTTGCGAGTATCTCGTCCGCGACCTCGCCGGGCTGTGCCTGAAGGACGCGGTTATTCGCGTAGAGAGCGCAGTATCTGACGTCGCCGCCGTCATGTGTGGCGGTCATGATGTCGATGCCGCTTTCAAGCGAGACCGAGGGAACGACGCCGAGCGCGGCAAGGGCCTCCGGGACGCCTTCAAGCGTCGCCGTGTGCGCGCCGAGCGCCCACGCCCGCTCGAGAAGCGATGCCCATTCGCGGCGCTTCTCTTCGGTGTCGAACTCACACTCGCAGCGCGCGCAGGACGGTTTTCCCCCGACGAACAGAACGGGAAGCCCGCTCTCCGCGAGGCGTATGGCGTTTTGCAGCAGCTCGCGGCTCGCGTACCTCTGCTCCGGCAGGACGAGCGCGCGGTAGCGGACGCCGTCCGGGTCGAGACGCCCGTCCCGGACGGTGCAGACGTCGAGCGAGAGCAGCTTTTCAGAAAGGAACTCGTAGCTGTAACCGAGGCGGGAGAGAAGCCCGCCGTCGGGGTAGATATAGTACTCGTCGCCTTTCCCGTCGCAGGAGTATTCGCCGTGATAGACGGCTATGTCCACGCGGGCGGGGAGGCGGAACACGGTGTTGAGACGCGCCGCCGCGTCGAGAACGCCGCGGGTGTGAGCGCCGTCGAGGGTGCGCCCCCACTCGTTGGAGACGAATCTGGAGAAACCCTCATATCCCGGCCACTCGACGCCGGGAATGTCGGTCGCGCCGGAGTAGGAGGCGCCGTGCAGCACCTGTGCGTTCATGCCGGCCATCAGGCTGCGCTTTATCCACCAGAAGAGGTCGTCGTGTTCCTGCGAGTAGGTGTAGCCGAACTCCGCCGCGCACTCGAAGGAGTAACGCGCCTTTCGCCCGAGGTGCGCGGCGGCCGCCATTATCTTCTGACAGTCCACGGCGGCACGTCCGAGCGCCTCGTTTTCCGGGATCGCGACGTACAGCCCGCAGCGCTCCGGCTCGAACTGCTTGTTGTAGGCGACCTGGTATCGTATCGTCTTGCCGTGCCGCTCCGCGAAGCGCTCGAGCTCCGCAAGGTGATACTCGCAGTAGAGCTCGGTCAGAACCTCGCGGTAGTCGCTGCGGATACGCTCGCTCCGATCCACGTCCTCAAAGTCGCAGAGCGGCGGGTCGCAGGCGGGAAAACTGTTCCGCATGCCGAGAAGCGGCAGATAGGGCAGCAGCGAGTAGCCGCGCCGCGTCTCGAACTCGCGGAGCATATCCGGCGTCCAGTCAAGCGCCACCTCGTACTCGAGAGAGTCGCAGAAGAGCGATTCCACGTGTCCGAGGTCATTTTCCGCGAGGGCCTTCTCCCAGTACGCCTCCACCGCCTCGACCCCGGCGCGGCTGAGATGGTCTATTGTGTAGGTCATGCCGGCGTTTATCTTCTGGACGGCGGGCTGCTCCCAGAAGGCAAAGATGAGCCAGCGTCCCTCCGGAAAGTCGTATCGGAGGACGCCGTCCGAGACATACGGGCGCAGGTCGATATAGCTCGAGGAGTAGAGCGTTTTCACGCCCGTCTCGCGGTACGCGAGGACGTGCAGGAGGTGCGGCGTGCCCTCGTCGTGCGTCTTTCGGCGCTCGGGCAGCGGCCCGTTGTAGGAGCCGGACACCTCGAGCACACCCCATGTGAGCTCATAGAGCGCGGCGGGGTCGTCCGCGTCGCGAACGGCGGGGGAGCCCATCGGCCAGCCGGGGCCTATCGCGAAATCGAGCGACATGCCGAGCTTCTTCGTCTCGTCGTTCAGTATCCCGCTTATCCTGTCCCACTCTCCGGTGCCCCAGCCGCGCTCGCTTCTCAGGACCTCGGGCGGGACGAGCTGAAGCACGACGACCTCGACGCCGCCGAAGCCTCTGTCCCGCAGGCGGCGCAGGTCGGCACGCAGGTCGCCCTCGTCCATGGCGGCGGCGGGTACCCAGTAGCGGACGCGCGGACGCGCATCCATCTTAATATCGTTCCAGATTTTCATTACGTATCTCCTCTATTTTCACGGCGCTCGCGCCCGATTTGTTCATACCGTTAGTATACATCAGAGAAAAGCACCGGGCAACAACAAAAACCCGGACAGATGTATGAAATACAAAAGGCAGCCGTCTGCGGAGCCTAACGACTGTTTCCTTCCCGTCGGACGCGCGGATACCGCAGCGGCGCAGGCGGCTCGGAAAGTTTTGAGGAAAGGGGTCACGCGCGCTCCGCGAAGTAGTGCCTCCTGCCGCTTTCGAGCGCTTTCGACTCGGTGATGCGCACCGTCCCCGCCGGCATAAGGCTCTCGGTCGTGTCGCCCAGAAGAAGCTCGACCTCGCCCGCCTCGACCGTCCAGCGGAGACGGCTGTCGAGAAACGCCGTCTCGTCGGCGTAGAAGTTAAGGCAGATCTCGCGGCTCTCACCCGGAGCGAGTTCGACCCTCGCAAACCCCGCGAGCTCCTTATTCGGCCGCACGACGCTTGCGGTCTTGTCCCGGAACCAGAGCTCGACGACGTCCGCGCCCGTCATATTGCCGGTGTTTTTCACGGTGCAGGAGACCGTGACCCTGCCGTCCGGCGGCATCTCGCCGGAGGAGACGCGCAGACCGGATATTTCAAAGGAGGTGTAGGAGAGACCGTGGCCGAACGGCCAGAGCGGGAAGCCCGGCTCGTCCACATACCCCTGCGTGATGTTGTTGTTGCTCTGACCGCGCCCGAGGACGCCGCTTCCGCGGTTCTGTTCGGCATATATCGGCACCTGACCCGAGTGGCGGACGGCCGTCACCGGGAGCCGCCCCGAGGGGTTCGACTTTCCGAAAAGCGTATCCGCGATGGCTTCGGCGCCCATCTGCCCGGGGTGCCACGCCTCGAGTATGGCGGCGGCGTGCTCCGAGGCGTAGACGCTCGAGAGCGGCCTGCCGTCCATGTGGACGACGACGAGCGGCGTGCCGGTATCCGTAAGCGCGCGGAGAAGCTCTTCCTGGCACCCCGGCAGGCCGATGTGGCTCGCGTCTACGTTCTCACCCATCGTGCAGCCGTCGGCGGAGCCGTTCCGCCCGCCGCAGACGTAGAGCGTGACCTCGCTCTCCGCCGCCGCGCGGACGGCCTCGTCAAAGCCGCTGTCGTCGGTCTCGAGGTTCCCGCACCCACGGGCGTAGACTATTTCCGTGCCGGACGGCGCGGCGCTCCTTACGGCTTCCAGGACGGTTTTCACGCCCCTGTAATCGCGGCGTATGAGGTCGCTTACCTCGGGAAGCGACGAGAGCATATTCTTGAGGGCTGCCATCTGCTCGTCGTCCCCTCCGACGCCCTCGAGACCCATAGTCTCGCTGATGCCGAGGAAGATGTCCCTCATGCTCTCGTAGAAGGCGGGGTAGGTGTACCCTCCGAAGAGCGCCCGCACATTGTCGGCGTTGGGGCCGACGACGGCGATGCGCTTCTTGTCCCGCAGAGGAAGTATCCCGCGCTCGTTTTTCAGAAGCGTCATGCTCTCGCGCGCGAGGCGGAGCGATGTGGCGGTGTGTGCCTCAGAACCGCAGAGCGCCTTTGCCGCCTCGAGGTCGGCGTAGGGCTTTTCAAAAAGTCCGAGCTTGAATTTGAGCGTCAGGTGGCGGCGGAGGGCGGTGTCGACCGTCTCCATGGGAATTTCTCCCGCCTCCACGCGGCGGATGAACTCGTCGTCAAGGCAGATGCGGCGCGGGGTCTCGACGTCGAGACCTGCCGACAGCGCCATCGCTCCGGCGGACGGGTAGTCCTCGGCGATGTGGTAGACGTCGAAGAGCTTGTCTATCGAGCCGTAGTCGGCGACGACGCACCCGTCAAATCCGAGCTCGTCGCGCAGAAGCTCCGTCAGATACTTCTTCGTGCCGGTGACCGGCTCTCCGTCCACCGCGAGGTAGCAGTTCATCACGCCCTGAAGGCCGGCGTTGTCAATGGCGGCGGCAAACGGCTTTGCGTACACCTCGCGAAGCTCGCGCGGGCCGATGTGCGCGCCCGCCATGTTTATGCCGCCCTCGCTTGCGGCGTAGCCGAGGAAGTGCTTCGCGCAGGACGCCATTCCGTCCTCGCCGAGCCCACCCTGTATGCCGCTTATGTATGCGCTGCCCATGGCGGCGGCAAGCGTCGGACTTTCACCGTAGGTCTCGCCCTGACGGCCCCAGCGCGGATCACGCGAGATGTCGAGCACCGGCGCGAGCGCGAGCTTCTGTCCGCAGGCTGTCATCTCGCGGCGTATCTCGGAGGTCATTTCATGTACGAGCGCGTCGTCAAAGGACGCCGCGAGGCCGAGAGGGATGGGGTACACCGTCGCGCCGGTGAGGGCGCCGCCGTTCAGCGTCTCCACATGGAAAAGAGCGGGGATGCCGAGGCGTGTATTTTCAATTAGGTGCTTCTGCACGCGGTTGACAAGCTCGACGTTTTGCTCCATCGTCTGCGAGCCGTGGCTCATGGCGACCTGCCCGATGCCGTCCCCGAGCTCGGAGAAGTCGAGCATGCCTCCGAAGCCGTAGACGCAGGTGAGCTGCATGACCTTCTCGCGGACGGTCATACGGCCGATGAGGTCGTCCACTCTTTCGACAACCGGCAGCGACGGGTTTCTGTACTTTTCCATAGTGTCTGCTCCTTCCGTTTCGTTGTGTCCATACAATAAATATACACCGTACAAAACCCGCAAGCAACAACAAAAACCCGGACAAGTGTGGGAATAAAGAGACGATACAGAACTCCCGCCTCCGCACAAATCGAAAAAGATATGGACATTTTGAATCCAGGTGCTATAATAGAGCGTGGATTTTCCGAAAAGGTATAACGGCATCGATAAAGATATGCCACGAGCCCGCTCGTGCGGGCGGAAAGAGAAGGGAATTATGCAGGTAATACTTGTCGGGTGCGGCAAGGTCGGTACGGCGCTCGCGGCGCAGCTCACCGACGAAGGGCACCGCGTGACCGTCATAGACACCAGCGCGGACAAGATAGAGCGGATAAGCGAGGAGCTCGACGTCATGGGCATCGTCGGCAACGGCTGCTCGATAAACACGCTGATGGAGGCGGCGGTCGACCGCGCCGACGTGTTCATATCGGTCACCGGCTCGGACGAGCTGAACCTTCTGAGCTGTATGTTCGCGCGGAAGTCCGGGCACTGCTACGCGATAGCGCGCGTGCGAGACCCGCTCTACAGCCGCGAGCTCGACTTCATCAAGCAGCAGCTTGGCATAGCCACGATAATCAACCCGGAGCTTGCGGCGGCGCAGGAGATCTCGCGCCTGCTCCGCTTCCCGGCGGCAAGCAAGATAGACAGCTTTGCGGACGACAAGGTGCGCCTGATAAAGTTCCGCGTCACTCACGGTCAGGGGCTCGAGGGACTGCGCCTGCGCGAGGTGTCGAAGAAGTTCGGCTCGGACGCGCTGTTCTGCGCCGTCGAGCGCGAGACCGGCGTCGTCATCCCGGACGGCGAATTTTTGCTGAGGGAGGGCGACCTCGTCACGATACTCTGTCAGAGCGGCAGGGCGGGCGGCTTCTTCGGAAAGCTCGGCATGCCGACGCACGCCGTCCGCAGCGCGCTCATAGTCGGCGGCGGCACGATAGGCTACTACCTCGCAAAGGACCTTCTTGACCACGACATACGCGTGCGGATAGTCGAGAGCGACTTCCGCCGCTGCGAGCGTCTCTCCGAGCTCCTGCCGAAGGCGACGATACTTCACGGAGACGGCACCGACAGGAAGTTTCTAATCGAGGCGGGGCTTCCGCAGACCGACTCCTTTGTGGCGCTTACGAATATCGACGAGGAGAACATACTGCTCGCGTTCTTTGCAGGAAAGCTCGGGCTTACGAAGGTCGTCACGAAGGTCAACAGGCTCGAGCTTGACGACCTGCTCGACGGCATGGATATAGACAGCGTCGTATACCCCAAATATCTCGTGTGCGACTACATCGTGCAGGCTGTCCGCGCCCTCCAAAATCAAGCCGGAAACAACGTCAAGACGCTCTACCGGATACTCGACAACCGCGTCGAGGCGCTCGAGTTCAACGTGGAAGGAGAGTCCGCCGTCACCGGCGTGCCGCTCTCCGAGCTGAAGCTGAAGCCGAATCTCCGTATATGCAGCATCATCAGGGGCGGAAAGGTGATAATCCCGTTCGGCCGCGACGTCATAAAGCCGGGGGACACGGTCATAGTCGTCACCCTCGAGCAGGGAATGCAGGACATAAGCGGTATTCTTGCCAGATAACAGAGGGGTCTCAATGAACTTTTCGATGATAATTTTCATACTGGGACGGCTGCTTCTGACGCTTGCGGTGCTGCTGCTCCTGCCGCTCGCGACGGCGCTCATCTACCGCGAGGGGTGCGCCATGGCGATAGGCGTCACCATTGCCGTATGCGCCGCCGCGGGATTTCTGCTCTCGCGGCGCAAGCCGCGAAACCGCGTGCTCCAGCTCCGCGACGGATTTACGATAACCGCGCTCGCGTGGATAATGATAAGCGTGGTGGGTTCGCTCCCGTTCCTCATATCCGGGGAGATAGCAAGCCCCGTCGACGCGATATTCGAGACGGTGTCCGGCTTCACGACCACCGGCGCGAGCATACTCTACGACGTTGAGGCGATGAGCCACGGCCTGCTGTTCTGGCGGAGCTTCACGCACTGGATAGGCGGAATGGGCGTGCTCGTGTTCCTGCTCTCGATAACGTCGCTCTCCGGCGGCTCGCACGTCAATCTGATGAAGGCGGAGAGCCCCGGCCCGCAGGTGGAAAAGCTCGCGCCGACGGTGCAGTCCACGGCAAAGATACTCTACGGGATATACATCTTCCTCACCGTCCTTGAGATAGTATTCCTGCTCGCGGGCGGGATGCCCGCGTTCGACGCCGTGACCGTATCCTTTGGAACGGCGGGCACCGGCGGCTTCGGCGTTCGGAACGACAGCATAGCGAGCTATTCGCCCTACATCCAGACCGTCATCACGGTGTTCATGATAATGTTCGGCGTGAATTTCAACTTCTACTTCCTCCTGCTCATGCGGAAGTTCCGCAGGGCGGTCATGATGGAGGAGGTGAGGGTGTACGCCGGCATCATCCTCACGGCAATAATCGTCATCACGATAAACATACGCGGGCTCTACGAGCACATCTCCACGGCTCTGCTCCACGCCTCCTTCCAGGTGGGCTCGATAATCACGACCACCGGCTTCACCACGACGAACTACGACCTCTGGCCGGAGGCAAGCAAGGCGATACTCGTGCTGCTGATGTTCATCGGCGCCTGCGCCGGAAGCACCGGCGGCGGCGTGAAGGTGTCCCGCTGTATCATCCTCTTTAAGACGATGCGAAAGGAGCTCCGCCGCCTGCTACACCCAATGAGCGTTAAGAAGATAGCGCTCGACGGAAAGTCGATAGCGCACGAGGTCGTGCGTTCGACAAACGTCTTTATGTTCTCGTATATACTGATATTTGTGGTGTCGGTGCTCGTCATATCCTTTGACGGGTTCGACTTCACCTCGAACTTCACCGCCGTCGCGGCGACGCTCAACAACATCGGCCCCGGCCTCGGCGCGGTCGGTCCCGCACAGAACTTCGCGGGGTACTCTGCGCTCTCGAAGCTCGTGCTGATATTCGACATGCTCGCGGGACGTCTCGAGCTGTTCCCGCTCCTGCTGCTCTTCACAAAGGAAAACTGGCAGAAATTCTGAGATAAACCGGAAGCCCCGCGCTTCCGGTTTTTGCCGCAAAATGACTGCAAATGACTGCCACGATTTGACATACAGTCCGCAGTCGGGTATAATATCACTATACCGTGACCTGCGGAGGTGCGCGGCTGCCGGGGCGGCGCTTTGCCGCCGAAAAAAGGAAAGGGAGGAATCTGATTGTATCGCTATGACCGGAAGGGTCCGAAGCGCGGTGTGGCGCTTTACAGCTACTCGGCGGAGTTCGGACTTACCAAGAACCTCGAAGACTGCTTCGAGGACGTGTGCGACATGGGCGCGCACGGCATCGAGATCCTCGCGAATACCCACATTGAGAACTACCCCTACCCGACCGACGAGTGGGTGGACAGGTGGTTCCGCCTCTGCGACAAGTACGAGATAGTCCCGGTCGAGTACGGCCACTGGATAGATAGCCACGTCCTCGGCGGGCGCGAGCTCACCACCGAGGAGAGCGTGGAGATGCTCTGCCGCGACCTGCGCCTTGCGCACCGCCTCGGCTTTACCGTCATGCGGACGAAAATGCCGGTCATAAACGGCGCGCTCGAGCCGGTGGAGAACTGGCGCGAGATAATTTCCGCCGCGCTCCCGCTCGCGGAGGAGCTCGGCATTGTGATGTGCCCCGAGATACACACCCCCTCGAACCTCAAGGGAAAGATGGTCTCGGAGTACGTAGACTTCATCAACAAGACCGGCACGAAGAACTTCGGGCTCAACATCGACTTCAGCGTGTTCCGCAGCCGCTTCGGCGAGGGAGAGTGGGTCGACCCGCAGTACAAGGCGAACGAGCCGGAGGACATCATCCCGCTGCTGCCGTACATCTACTGCTGCCACGCGAAGTTCATACACATGTCGGACGACTTCGAGGAGACT
This sequence comes from uncultured Clostridia bacterium, assembly GCA_947631015.1. Classification (GTDB taxonomy): domain Bacteria; phylum Bacillota; class Clostridia; order Oscillospirales; family JAAYOS01; genus CANRIN01. The sequence goes on along the minus strand of CANRJS010000002.1, from coordinate 54,470 downwards.
ACAATACCCTATCCCGAGATAGTGAAGATCCTTCAGGACCACGGCTGGGACGGGTACCTGCTCAGCGAGTACGAGGGCGCGGACAAGTACGACCCCGGCTACGAGGTCGGCGCGACCCTCAGAAAGCAGCACATCATGCTGAAACGGCTCATCGGAGACTAGGAGGAGAGTATGGAAAGAGAAGTTATTCAGTCGGTAGGCTTCCGCAACATAAAGGAGAACGGAGAGATAACCGGGTTCCAGTTCAAGGTGCGGCTTCCGTACTATCGCGGCGTGTACTTAAGCCAGCTCCGTCCCGGCACGCTCTTTGTGGACGGGGAGAAAATAGAGAAGGAGAACATCGTGTGGTGCCTCGGCGGAGAAGACTACACTAACGAGGAGATGGCAGTCGACTTCAGGACGCACTGGACGCCCACCGACCTCGCCGTCCTCAAGGTGAAGAAGCCGGGCGGACTGTCGCAGGGGTATCATCACCTCAAATACGGCTACTGCTTCACCTCAAGCTATATGCCGCCGATGATGCAGGAGTCGCTTGACCCGGACAAGGAGAACTTCGTCATCCTGCCGGAGTTCGGCCACCACGTCAACGAGCGGACGCTTATCATAGTGTAAAAGCAAAATGCGCGGGGAACTGCATCCCCGCGCATTTTTGTATACGCGGATATTGAGCGTCAGTATTTCCGGTGATATAATTAGGTCAAGTAATATGCGGGTCGTGCGCCCGAAGAATTTTCCGGCGGAATGCCCGCCGACAGGGAGGTATTTTTAGATGAGCAGAGGTTACTACACTCTTACGCGCGTCACCGACTACGGGCCGTATGTGACGAAGGTGATACTGCCGGTCCCCGGCAGCGTGAAGGCGGAGGAGACGTTGCCGGAGAAGTTCTCGGTCTACGTCGAGCGGATGGACGAGAAGGGCGACGCGCTCCTGCTGCCGAAGAGTTGGATGGCACGGGACGACAGGGAGCCGAGCCGGGGCTATATTCCCGTCCTCGCGGCGTATCCGTCGGACATCGAAGGGAACAGGGCGGACGCCGGTGAGTTCGTCACGCTCGAGACGGCCTACGGCCCGATGACGCAGCTCTCGAGCCGCATATCCGCGCCGAACGGCCTCAACGTCTATGTGAAGATGCGCTACACCGTCACGCAGACGGCAAAGCTCGAGTCGGACGCCGGAGCTCTCGGCGGGCTCTGCTGGGACTATCCCCTCGGCGACTTCTGCCCGGACGCGGAGGGCTTCCTCAACTCGACCTCGTCCTACGCGCCCGAGCCGCTGAACTACGGCTACTTCGTGCCGCAGACGCCGGGGGAGAAGCACCCGCTCATCGTATGGCTGCACGGCGCGGGCGAGGGCGGCGTCGACGCGACGATAGCCTACACCGCAAACAAGGTGACGGCGTTCGCCGGAGAGAAAATACAGAAGTCCTTCGGCGGAGCATACATCCTTGTGCCTCAGACGAAAACCTTCTGGATGAACGACGGCTCCGGGCAGTACGGACAGTCGGGTAAGAGCATGTATGTCGAAGCGCTGAAGGCGTGTATAGATGAGTTCGTCGAAAAGAACCCGGCCGTAGACCGCAGCCGCATATACATCGGCGGAGACAGCAACGGCGGCTTTATGACGATGCGGATGATACTCGACTATCCCGACTTCTTCGCCGCCGCCTTCCCGGTCTGCGAAGCGCTCTACGACGGAACGATAACCGACGAGGCGCTTGAAAAGATCGTGCATCTGCCGATATGGTTCACACACGCGAAGAACGACCCCGTCGTGAAGCCGGAGACGACCGTCGAGGCGACTTACAGGCGCCTTATCGACGCCGGGGCGAGGAACGTACACTTCACCTTCTGGCCGAAGATCGAGGACATACACGAGGGCTTCCGGGGGCCGGACGGCAAACCGTTCGAGTACCTCGGTCACTTCGCGTGGATACCGGTGTTCAACGACGACTGCCGCCTGGACTACGACGGGCGTCCGGTCACGGCGGACGGAAAAGAAGTGAGCCTGCTCGAATGGCTCTCGATGCAGACAAAATAGTCGCTTCCCACGGAGGAGAAACGGATGAGACAGATACATATTTCGGCGTACCGCCCGGCGGGGTTTGCGGAGAAGTACCAGAGGCTCGTGGCGGACACCGTCATACCCTATCAGTACGACATACTGCGCGACGCCGTCCCCGGCGCGGAGGAGAGCCACGCGATACGGAACTTCATCAACGCCGGAAAGGCTCTGCGCGGCGAGAACACGGGCGACGGCTTCCGGGGCATGGTCTTTCAGGACAGCGACGCCGCGAAGTGGCTCGAGGCGGCGGCGTACTCGCTCGCGGTCTTTCCGTCGGACGAGCTCGAGCGCGAGGCGGACGCGTTTATCGACATCATAGCGGCGGCGCAGGATGAGGACGGATACCTCGACACGCGCTTCACGATAAAGGACCGCGAGAAGCGCTGGACGGACCTTCTCGAGGCGCACGAACTCTACTGCATGGGGCACATGATGGAGGCCGCCGCCGCATACTTTGAGGCAACCGGCAAGAGGAAGCTCCTCGACGTCATGACGAAGTGCGCCCTGCACATCTACCGGCATTTTGTCGAGGAGGGGCGCGACGGATACTCCGGCCACCCGGAGGTCGAGCTCGCGCTCGTGCGGATGTACCGCGCGACGGGGGAGCGGAAGCTCCTCGAGCTCGCGAAACACTTTATTGACGCGCGCGGACGCGAGCCGTACTACTTCGAGCGCGAGGCAAGGGAGCGCGATTGGGAGGTCTGGGGAAACGACGCCGCCGACCGCGAGTACCAGCAGTCCCACGCGCCGGTGCGCGAGCAGCAGGACGCCGTGGGTCACGCCGTCCGCGCGATGTACCTCTACAGCGGGATGGCGGACGTCGCCGCCGAGACCGGCGACGCGGAGCTTTCCACCGCCTGCCGCCGTCTCTGGGAGAGCGTCACGCAAAAGAGGGTGTACGTCACCGGCGGCGTCGGCTCGACCGTCCACGGCGAGGCGTTCACCGTCGACTACGACCTCCCGGGCGACACCGCATACGCCGAGACCTGCGCCTCGGTGGGACTGATATTCTTTGCCATGCGCATGCTCGAACGCGACCACGACGGCGAGTACGCCGACGTGATGGAGCGCGCCTTCTACAACACCGTCCTTGCGGGGATGTCGCTTGACGGAAGGAGGTTCTTCTACGTCAACCCGCTCGAGTGCGTGCCCGGAATAAGCGGCTCGGCTGCGACCGAGCGGCACGTCCTCTGTGAGCGGCCGGGCTGGTTTGCCTGCGCATGCTGCCCGCCGAACGCGGCGCGGCTGATAGCGTCGCTCGGCAAGTACGCCTACGGCGAGACGCACGACACCGCGTTCTGCAATATGTTCCTCGCGGGCGAGGTGGAGTTTGCAAACGGCGTATCGCTCGAGTGTTCGACCGGGTACCCCTACGGCTTCGAGGTGCGCTACGACGTCCGCAGCGGCGGCAGAATAGCGGTAAGGATACCCGGCTGGAGCCGGAATAAGTTCTCTGTGGAGCTCAACGGGCAGGAGTTTGTCTGCGAGCCGGAGAAGGGATACGTCTATATCGACTCGGAGGACGGCGACCGCATAACCGTCACGCTCGACGACGCTCCGAGGTACGTCTACGCCTCGCCGAAGGTCCCGGCGCTTTCGGGAAAAGTCGCCGTCGAGCGCGGGCCGCTCGTCTATTGCTTCGAGGGAGCGGACAACGGAGGCGACGTGCTGTCGCTTGCGCTGCGGCGCGGGGGACGCCTCCGCGCGGAGAAATTCGACCCGGATATGCTCGGCGGCACGGCGGCGATATCCGCAGAGGCGCTCCGCACGGAGGACTCCGGCGCGCTCTACACCTCGGCGGAACCGAAAAGGACGCCGGTGACGGCGCGCGCCGTTCCTTACTACACCTGGGCAAACCGAGGCGTAAACCAGATGCGCGTCTGGATGCCGGCGGAGTGAGAAACCACAACATCGGTGGGCGCGCGGACGTGCCGCGCGCCGCGAAAACACCGCCCCGACAACGCGTCGGGGCGGTGTTTTTCCGCCCTCGAACCGTGCCGGGCGGCAGCGTTTCGGCGCTCCGCCGAAATGTTACAAAATTGTTACAAATTCATAAATTCTCCAAATGCCTATTTAACATTAAGGGCAGGTGTGGTAAAATCAATACGGCAGAATATGTCTTATAAAGAGCGATGGAGCGGTTATGGAACTGATTCGTGAGGCGCTTTCAAACGTCGTGAACTACCTCCAGCTTATAAGCTGGACGGACGTGGTTGACGTTCTTGTGATGACGTTTGTCATCTACAAGCTGCTGGTCCTGATACGCAAGACGCCGGCGGCGCAGATACTCAAGGGTATCGCGCTGCTTGTCGTTATGCTCGCCATCGCCGCGCTCCTCGAGCTTGACGTGCTGACCTTCATTCTCTCGAACACCCTCCAGCTCGGCATAATAGCGCTGCTCGTGCTCTTCCAGCCGGAGCTCCGCAAGATGCTCGAGACGGTCGGCAGCAGCAAGCTCTCAAATCTCTTTTCAAAGAACGACGAGCGCGTCGCGCGGGACACCGAGGCGGTGATAGCCCAGGTCGTCAGCGCCTGCAACACGCTTTCACAGCAGAAGATAGGCGTGCTCCTCGTCTTCGAGCGCTCGATGCTGCTCGAGGACGTGATAAAGACCGGCACCGTGGTGGACGCCGCCGTGTCGAGCATGCTCATAAAGAACATCTTCTTCCCGAAGGCTGCGCTGCATGACGGCGCGGTCATAATTCGGGACGACCGCCTCTGCGCGGCGGGGTGTATGCTTCCGCTCACCACAAACAACAACCTCAGCCCGGACCTCGGTATGCGCCACCGCGCGGGCGTCGGCATGAGCGAGGTGAGCGACGCCGTCGTGGTAATAGTCAGCGAGGAGACCGGCGCCATATCCGTGGCGACCGGCGGCATGCTCAAACGCCACCTGAATACCGAGACGCTGGCGGCGCTGCTCCGCCGCGAGCTGATACCGAGCGAGCCGGAAACTTCGCAGAAGGGCGTCAAGAAAGTGATGCAGCAGATAAAGGGGAAGAAAAATGGCAGGGAGAACTAGGATCCTCTATATTTTTATTGCTTTTGTCGCCTCCGTGCTGCTGTGGATATACGTCGTCGGCGTGGAAAACCCGCAGAAGGAGGACGTCATAAGCGGCGTTCCGGTCACGTTTATCGGCGTGGACGAGATCTATGAGGACTATGACCTCATGATGACCTCCGAGAAGCACGCCACCGTCGACCTGACGGTCATGGGAAGCATCCGGGACATTGCGGAGCTGAACACCCACAAGGAGTCGATAACGGTCGAGGCCGACCTCAGCCGCTACAACAGCGCCGGAACAAAGCAGGTAAACTACACCGTCACCATCCCCGACGAGGATGTGACGCTGCTCGACCAGTCCCCGTACTACCTCAACGTCACGCTCGAGAACGTGATAACCACCGCCGTGGAGGTGCGCCTCCGCAACGACGGAAGCGTCTCCGAGGGCTTCATCACAAAGACACCCTCGATAGAGCCCGCGTCGATACTCGTCACCGGGCCGCGCGAGCTCGTGAGCGGCATCGGCTATGCCGAGGCGGTCTGGACAAGGCAGAATGTTGACAGCACCATCACCGCAGACGTAGGCTATTCGCTCTATACCGACGACGGGGAGCTTGTCGAGTCCGAGGAGTTGAACGTCAATTACGAGACGGTCAACGTGACCATGCCCGTCCAGAAGATGAAGACCCTGCCGCTCTCGGTCAAAATTGTGGGCGGCGCGGGCGCCGCCGAGACGGACGCTAAATGGACGATAGACCCCGCCGAGATAGAGGTCGCGGGCGAGCCCTCGATAGTGGACGCGCTCAACTCGGTCGACGTCGGCTCAATAGACCTTGCGGACGTGCTCGGCACGGCGGAGTTCACCTTCCCGATAAGCCTGCCAAACGGCGTGGAGAGCCTCTCCGGCGAGGGGGAATGCAGCGTATCGGTGACTCTTGAGGGACTTTCGGTGAAGTCGATAGTCTGTGACAACATCGTTGCGATAAACCAGCCGGAAGGCCTCGCCGTAAACGTCATAACGAACGAGCGCAGCATCACCCTGCGCGGCAGGGCGGAGGATATTGACGGGATAGAGCCGCTCAACCTGCGGGTCGTGGCCGACCTGCGCGGTACGGGCATAACCGAGAGCGGACGCTACACCGTTGACGCGGACGTCTATGTGGACGGTTTCCCGGACGTCGGAGTGCTCGGCGAGTACAACGTTTCGGTTGAGCTGATGCCCGAGGATGAGGCGGGAGAGTGACCCCGCACGCGTCCCGTGATGAACAAACTGTAAATTTTTCGTTTAAGCACCCCAAAAGCTTGCGCTTTGGGGTGCTTTTGTAGTAAAATATAAGATGAGGCTGTTATAGACTCGTTATTTTCCGCGCGCCGGGCAGGATGCGCGGCTTCTGCGGAGCGGGAGGTTCGGAATGTTCGGGTATGTGCGTCCGCTGAAGGGAGAGCTGAAGGTCTCCGAGTTCGAGCGGTTCCGGGCTGTCTACTGCGGGCTCTGCCACATGCTGAGCCGGAGGTACGGCTTCGGCGCGCGGTTCCTGCTCAGCTACGACCTCGCGTTCTACGCCGCGGTCGCGGACGGGCTGGACAGCTCCGCCGCGCCGGAATTCCGGCGCTGTGCCGCGAGCCCCTTCCGCAAGAAGTGTATCCTCTGCAAGGGAAACGGCATGGAACTTGCCGCCGACCTCACCGTACTGCTCGGCTATAAGAAGCTGGACGACGAGGTGCGGGACTCCGGTTTTTTCCGAGGTCTCGGCGCGCGATTCCTGCGTCTGCTCCTCACGCCGTACTACCGGAAGGCGAGGCGCTACCGCCCGGAGCTCGGTCTGAAGGTGGATGAAGCGCTCGCGGCGCTCGAAAAACTCGAGGGCGAGCGGTGCGCTTCAATAGATTACCCCGCAGACGCGTTCGCGCGGATACTCTCCGCCGCGGGCGAGGAGCTTGCGGGCGAACGGACGGCGCGGATGTTCTATCACGTCGGCAGATGGATATACATCGTCGACGCGTGCGACGACATCGGGGAGGACATCGCCGCGCGCCGCTACAATCCCGTGGCAGAGCGCTTTGGGCTCACCGGTCCGCCGGACGGAGAGATAAGGGCGCACATCGAGGGAACGCTCGCGTTCTCGCTCGACGCCGCATGGGAGGCGGCGCGCGAGCTGGAACTCGGACGTGAGGCGGCGCTCGTTGAGAACACGCTGCGTCTCGGCCTCTATGCCGTGACGGACGAAGTCCTCGCGGGCAGATGGAAGGCAAAGAAGTCCAAAAGGACTTTATAGGTTGGATTAAGGAGCTGTTGAGATGAACGACCCCTATAAGATACTGGGAGTGGACCCTTCGGCCTCGGACGAGGAGGTCAAACGGGCGTACCGCGATCTCGCCCGCAAGTATCATCCGGACAACTATGCCGACAATCCCCTCGGCGACCTCGCCGAGGAGAAGATGAAGCAGATAAACGAGGCGTATGACGAGATAACGAAGATGCGCCAGAACGGGACCTCCTACGGCGGAGGTGGCCCGTCCTCTCCGAACTACGGCGGGAGCGGCGGCGGATACGAGGCGCAGAGCAGCATCTACACCCGCATACGCCAGTATATACAGGCGGGGAATCTCTCACAGGCGGAGGTGCTGCTGAACTCCGTTCCGGACAGGAACGCGGAGTGGTACTTCCTCTACGGCATAGTCTGCCGCCAGAAGGGTATGTACGACGAGGCGATGCGCAATATCGCCACGGCCGTCAACATGGACCCGAACAACATGGAATACCGTCAGGCGCTCGCGATGCTCCAGCGCGGCGGTGGGATGTACCGGGGTACGACCGCGGCCGGCGGCGGGCTCACGGGATGCGGCCTCTGCGGCGACCTGCTCTGCGCGGACACCTGCTGCGAGTGCATGGGCGGCGACCTGATACGCTGCTGCTAGTATGGCGGGGGAGAAGAAAAAGGTGTTTTCCGCGCGGGACGCGGCGCTCTGCGCCGTGCTCGCGGCTCTCGGAACGGTGCTGCTGTACCTCTCGGGGACGCTGCCGACGGCGCGGCTCGCGCTCGTCGCCGCCGCGGGACTGCTCCCGGCGGCGGCGGTGCTGACGGCGGGACTTCCCGCCGGGTTTGCCGTGTATGCGGTGACGGCGGCGCTCTCGCTGCTGCTCGTGCCGTCGAAGGGCTCGGCGCTGGTGTACGCGGCGATCTTCGGACACTACCCGATGATTAAGAGCCTCGCGGAGCGCCTGCCCGCAAAACCGCTCGAGTGGGCGGTGAAGCTCGCGGTGTTCAACGCGCTTCTCACTGTGCTCGTGCTCGCGGCAGGGACGATGCTCTTCGACTTCCTTGCCGTCGACTGGGCGGTGTGGACGGTGTACCTCGCGGGAAACGCCGCATTTGTGATATACGACTTGGGATTTTCGGGGCTCATTACGCTGTTTATATCCAAATTCGGAAAGTATATAAAGAGGAGAGGATAGGCTATGATAAGGAGCATGACCGGCTACGGACGCGGGACGGCAAGCGCCGCAGGGTGCGACATAACCGTCGAGATGCGCTCCGTCAATCACCGCTACTTCGACTGCAATGTGCGCCTCCCCCGCGTTTACGTCTACATGGAGGACGCGATAAAGAGCCGCCTCGCGCAGAGCGTGTCGCGCGGCAAGACGGATGTGTTCGTTACCGTCGAGAAGCAGCCGGGCTCCGCGCCGGAGATAAAGGTGAACGCGGCGGCTGCGGAGAAGTACATGCAGGCGCTGGACGAGCTGAAGCAGACGGCGGAGGGTCTCCTGCCGGGCTCCGCCGTAAACCTCGACCTCGTCGCGTTCTCACGCCTCGAGGGCGTACTGTCGGTAGAGGCGGACGAGCCGGACGGGGACGAGCTGATGGCGGGCGTCCTTGCGGCGCTCGACGCGGCGGCGGAGAGTTTCCTGTCGATGAGCCGCGCGGAGGGCGAACGCCTCACGCAGGACATCCTCACGCGCGCGGACACGATAGAGCAGGCCGTGGGACGCATAGAGGAGCGCTCGAAGGAGTGCGTTGCGGGATACTTTGCGAAGCTGCTCGCGCGGCTTCACGACACGCTTGAAAAGCTCGGCGCGAGCGCGGACGAGGGAAGAATAGTCACCGAGGCGGCGATATACGCCGACAAGGTCGCCGTCGACGAGGAGACGGTACGCCTCCGCAGCCACATAGCGGAGCTCCGCAAGCTTCTCTCGGAGGGCGGCGCTGTCGGACGGAAGCTTGACTTCCTCATTCAGGAGTTCAACCGCGAGGCGAACACGATAGGCTCGAAGGCAAACGACCTCGACATCGCGCGCGAAGTCGTTTCGCTCAAGAGCGAGATTGAAAAGATACGCGAACAGGTTCAAAATATAGAGTAATGCGGCAGCTTCCGCCGCGGTTCCGGCGGTGAATTTGCCGGCGGAGCCGGCAAATTCGCGCAGGCGGAATTCATTTCCGCCGAGCATTTGAATCAAAGGGGTCCCCAAAATGTTCAAGGAACATTTTGGGGAAGCGTTGAAAAGCGAGATTGAAAAGATACGCGAACAGGTTCAAAACATAGAGTAAACCGCAGGTTGTACGAAAGGAAAGTTTCGGATATATGAAGCTCATAAACATAGGTTTCGGGAACATGGTCTCGGCGGCGCGGCTCGTGGCGATAGTGAGCCCGGATTCCGCGCCGATAAAGCGGATGGTTCAGGACGCGCGGGAGCGCGGCATGCTTATCGACGCGACCTACGGCCGCAAGAGCCGCGCGGTACTTATCACCGACTCGGACCACATCGTCCTCTCCGCGATACAGCCGGAGACGATAGCCGGCCGCGTCACGAGCGGCGGAGACGAGGAGGACGGGGAGGATGAGTGAACGGAAGGGCACCCTCTACGTCGTCTCCGCGCCGAGCGGGACGGGGAAGGACACCGTCGTGCGCGAGCTGCTGCGCCTGCATCCCGAGACGGCGTTCTCGGTCTCTGCGACGACCCGCGCTCCGCGCGAGGGCGAGACGGAGGGAAAGGACTACTACTTCGTCACGCGGGAGCGCTTCGCTGAGATGATAGAGCGCGGGGAGTTCCTGGAGTACGCGGAGTACACCACGGCGTCCTACGGCACTCCGGCGGCGGCGGTGGACGCCGCGCTCGGTGCCGGTCGGGACATGATACTCGTCATCGAGATAAACGGCGCGAACAACGTAAAGAGGAAGCGTCCGGACGCGGTATTGGTATTCCTCGTGCCGCCGAGCTTTGAGGAGCTGGAGCGCCGCCTTCGCGGGCGGGGCACCGAGTCGGAGGAGCAGATAGCGGCGCGCATGGAGAAGGCGCGCGCCGAGATACTTCACATGGACGAGTACGACTACATAGTTCAAAACGATACCGTGCCCCATGCGGTAAGCGACATAGAAAGCATAATGGCCGCCGAGAGACTTAAAGCGGCAAAGTGCATCGAATCAGTCAAAGGAGGACTCGGAATATGATGCTCTATCCCACCATCACGGACCTTTTGAAGAAGGTCGACAACCGTTATATGCTCGTCAACCTCACCGCTCGCCGCGCGCGTGAGATTGCCGGACGGGCCGACGAAGCGGGCGAGAAGCTCGAGGAGAAGCCGGTCAAGATGGCTATTAACGACATAAACGAGGGACGTACCCGCGGCACTCTGCGCGACGGATTCCAGAGCGCGGCAAAGGAATAACGGTGTACGAGGAGACCGTCCGGGCGGCGAAGGTCGCGGTCAGCGCCGCGGCGTACTCCGCCGATCACACATACACATACCTGATACCCGCGTCACTTGAGCAGCAGATCGCCGTAGGGACGCGGGTACTCGTGCCGTTCGGAACGCGCAACCGCCGCACCGAGGCGATGGTGCTCGACATCACCGACGACGTGGGGGAACGGAAGCTCAAGCCTGTCCTCCATGTGCTCGACCGCGAGCCGGTGTTCACGCCGGAGCTCATCCGCCTTGCGCTTTCGCTCCGCGACAGGTGCTTCTGCACCTACTACGACGCGGTGAAGGCCATGCTTCCGAGCGGGATATGGTACTCCGTCGACGACGAGTACCGCATCGCGCCGGAGCTCAGCCGCGACTCCGCGCTCGCGCTCGCGGAAAGCGACGCGGAGCGCGCGGCGATAGAGCTTGCGGCGGAGGGCGTCGGCGTCGCGAAGGGCGAGCGTGCGGCGGGAGGTAAGATCTTCGACGCGCTCGTGAGCCGGGGCGTGATAGTCCGCGAGACGGCGGCGAGCCGCGTAGTCGGCGACAAGACGGTGAGGATATTCAGCCTCGCCGTCACCGACGAGGAGGCGCGGCGTTACATCGCGCGCAACGGAGACAAATACCCGTACCGCCGCGACGTGCTGAACTTCCTGCGCGACGCGGGCGAGGCCGCTTTAGGCGAGATAACCTACTTCACCGGCGCGACGAAGCAGCAGGTGACCGGCATGAAAAAGAGCGGGCTTATAGCGGAGAAGCGTCTGCCGACCTACCGGCGTCCGGAGCTTGAGCAGGTGGAGCCGTCCGGCCCCGCCGAACTCAATGAGGAGCAGCAGGCGGCGCTCGACCGCCTCGCGGCGCTTGCGGACGGCGGGAAGCCCGCCGCCGCGCTGCTGTACGGCGTCACCGGTTCGGGAAAGACGCTTGTGTATATCGAGCTTGCGGCAAAGGTCATAGAGAGCGGGCGCGGCGCGATGATCCTCGCGCCGGAGATAGCGCTCACGCCGCAGCTCATGCGCCTCTTCCGCGCGCGCTTCGGGGACAGGGTGGCGATACTCCACTCCGCGCTCACCGTCGGCGAGCGCGCGGACGAGTGGAAGCGCATCCGCGCGGGTGAGGCGGACGTCGTGCTCGGCACGCGTTCGGCGGTGTTCGCGCCTATCTCGAACCTCGGGCTTATCGTCATAGACGAGGAGCAGGAGAGAAGCTACAAGTCGGAGAGCACGCCGCGCTACCACGCGCGCGACGTCGCGCGGAGACGTGCCGCGAGCGCGTCCGCGCTCCTCGTGCTCGGCAGCGCGACGCCGTCGGTCGAGAGCTACGAGCGCGCGAGGAGCGGCATATACGAGCTCGTCACGCTGAAGGAGCGGTACGCCTCGCGCCCGCTCCCCTCGGTCGAGATAGTCGACATGCGGGAGGAGTTGCGGCGGGCGAACCCCGGCATGATAAGCGCCGCACTCCGACACGCGATAGAGGAGCGGATGGCGGAGGAGCGGCAGTCGATACTCTTCCTCAACCGCAGGGGCGCGGCGCGGCGCGTGATATGCGCCGAGTGCGGGTACACTCCCGAATGCCCCAACTGCTCGTCCGTCTACACCTACCACTCCGCGAACGGCCGCCTGATGTGCCACTACTGCGGCTCGAGCGAGCCGAAGCCGGAGCGCTGCCCCGAGTGCGGCGGCGAGCTGAAGCTCGTCGGCGCGGGGACGCAGCGGGTCGAGCAGGAGCTTATAGACCTCATCCCCGGAGTGCGGGTGCTCCGTATGGACTCGGACACCACCTCCGCGCGCCACTCGCACGAGGAGATACTTTCAAAGTTCCGCGCGGGCGAGGCGGACGTGCTGCTCGGCACGCAGATGATAGCGAAGGGGCTCGACTTCCCGAAGGTCACGCTCGTCGGCGTCCTCAATGCGGACAGCGCGCTCTACGCGGACGACTTCCGCGCAAACGAGCGGACGTTTTCGATAATAACGCAGGTCGTCGGCAGAGCCGGACGGGGCGAGGACGGCGGCCACGCGATACTTCAGACCTTCACGCCCTCGAGCCCGCTGCTGCTCGCGGCGGCGGAGCAGAACTACGAGGGGTTCTTTGCGGAGGAGATAGCGCTGAGGAAGCGGCTCGGCTACCCGCCGTTCTGCGACCTCATCTCGGTGGAGGTGAGCGCGCTCGACGAGTCGCTCGCGCTCGACGGAGCGATGCGCATGCGCGACCTCCTGCGTGAGCTCACGGCGGAGCATTCGCCGGATACGAAGGTCCTCGGGCCGACGCAGGCGGCGGTGTTCCGCATGGCGGGGCGCTACCGCTACAGGATGACGCTCATGGGAAAGGCGGACAGGACGCTGCGGCTCGTTATCACCCACGCGATACGGCTGTTCCGCGCGTCCGAAAGAAAGGGGTGCGCGGTATTCGCAGACATCAACCCAAACGATATTTGACACACGGAGAAAGGGGCAGGAAGAAAATGGCGCTGCGCAAAATAGTTGAGGACGGGGATCCCGTTCTCCGCAAACGTTCAAGAGAGGTGACGGTCTTTGACCGCCGCCTGCACGAGCTGATAGACGATATGCGCGAGACGCTTATCGACGCGGAGGGGCTCGGCCTCGCCGCGCCGCAGGTAGGCGTGCTCCGCCGCGTCGTGCTCGTCATAGACGCGGACGACAACATAATCGAACTCGTCAACCCCGAGATAATCGCGGCGGACGGGAAAAACGAGGGCGCGGAGGGCTGCCTGAGCTTCCCCGGCAGATGGGGACTTGTCGAGCGGCCGATGAACGTCACCGTCCGCGCGCAGGACAGGAACGGCAAGCCGTTTGAGGTGAGCGGCACGGGTCTCACCGCCCGCGCGTTCTGCCACGAGACAGACCATCTCGACGGCGTCTGCTTTGTCGACAAGGTCAAGCGCTACCTCACGACCGAAGAAGTCATGCGTATGCGCGAGGAGGAGCCGCGCTGATGAGGATACTCTTTATGGGTACGCCGGAGATAGCGGCGGAGTGTCTGCGCGCGCTTCTCGACGCGGGCATGGACGTCCGCGCGGTGTTTACCCAGCCGGACAAGCCGCAGGGGAGAAAGATGCGCTTCACGCCGCCGCCCGTAAAGACGCTCGCGCTTGAGCGCGGCGTCGAAGTCTTTCAGCCGACCCGCCTAAAGAAATGCGGCGACCTGCTCCGCAGCATCGACCCGGAGCTCATCGTCGTTGCGGCATACGGAAGAATACTCCCGAAGGAAGTTCTCGACTACCCGAGGTACGGCGCCGTCAACATGCACGCGTCGCTCCTGCCGCGCTGGCGCGGAGCCGCGCCGATACAGCGCGCCATAGAGGCGGGGGACACGCTCGGCGGCGTCACAACGATGTACATGGCGGAGGGGCTTGACACCGGAGACGTCATCTTCAGCGAGGAGACCCAGATAAGCCCGGACGACACCGGCGGCACCCTTCGCAACCGCTACGCGAAGATGGGCGGCGAGCTGCTGATAAAGACTATACGCGCCATTGAGGACGGCACGGCGCCGCGCGCGCCTCAGCCGGAGGAGGGCGCGGTCTACGCCGCACAGATAACGCGGGAGGACTGCCGCGTCGACTTCGCGCGCCCCGCGCGAGAGGTGCGCGACCTCATCCGCGCCATGAATCCAGACCCCGGAGCATTCACAATATATTCCGGCGCGCCGATGAAGCTCTACGCCGCCTCACTCGGACATACTGAGGGGGAGCCGGGCACGGTCGTCTCGACGTGGGAGGGCATAGAGGTCGCATGCCTCGAGGACTCGGTCGTCCTTACCGACATAGCCGCCGCCGGCGGCAAGCGTATGAGCGCGAAGGCGTGGCTCAACGGCCACCGCATCGAACCCGGGACGAAGCTCGGCGAATAAATCGGGTTTTCCCGAAAAGGAGGTCGGAGGGGCATCCCCTCCGGATAAGCTATGCCGTTCGGATATTACTATATCGACATCTACTATATCATTCTCGTGATCCCGGCGCTTATCATATCGCTGATATGCCAGATACACGTCAAGAGCACGTTCAGGAAGTATTCGCAGACGCCGGTGCGCCGCGCCATGGACGGCGCTTCCGCCGCCGAGCGCGTTCTGAGGTACAACAACGTCTACGGAGTGCGTGTGGAGCGCGTCGCGGGCGAGCTCACCGACCACTTCGACCCGAGGACGAACGTGATACGCCTGTCGGACGGGGTGTACTCCGCCCCGACGGTCGCGGCGGTCGGCGTCGCGGCGCACGAGGCGGGCCACGCCGCGCAGTACTCCTCAGGCTACTTCCCGATAAAGGTGCGCGCGGCGATAATCCCGATAACGCAGATAGGCTCGTCGCTCGCGATACCGCTCGTCATACTCGGGCTCATATTCTCCTTCCCCGCGCTCTGGACGGCGGGGATACTCTGCTTCTCGCTCTCGGTCGTATTTCAGCTCGTGACGCTGCCGGTGGAGTTCAACGCGTCCCGCCGCGCCATGGAGACGCTTCGTTCGAGCGGGATGCTCGACGAGGAGGAGCTTCGCGGCGCGAGGAAGGTACTCACCGCCGCCGCTTTGACCTACGTCGCGGCGCTCGCGGTGAGCCTCGCGCAACTCCTGCGGCTCGTCGCCATCACGTCAAGCAGGAACAGGAGAAGCTGATGGGCGGCGCAAGGGAAACGGCGCTTCGAGAGCTCGTCCGCTGGGACGGAACGGGCGAGTGGGACGCCGCGCACTTCTCGGAGGCGATACGCGCGGCGGGGCTGGACAAGCGGGACGCGGCGCTCGCGACCTTCCTCGCGGGCGGCGTAGTGCAGAACCGCATCCTGCTCGACTACCGCCTCGAAAAGCTCTCAAAGATACCGCTCGGAAAGCTCGAGCGGCGCGTCCTCGCGGCGCTCCGCCTCGGCGCGTTCCAGCTCTTCTTCGCGGACGGGATACCCGCCCACGCCGCCGTGGGCGAGACGGTGGCGCTCATGCGCGGGCGCGACCGCCGCTCGGCGGGGTACGTCAACGCGGTGCTCCGCACGGCGAGCCGCATCGAGCACCCGCTCGACGTGGAGGAGACCGACCCCGTCCGGCGGCTCTCGATACGCTGGTCGCACCCGGAGTGGATGGTGCGCGAGCTCGTCGCGCTCCGTGGCATGGAGAAGGCGGAGGAGGAGCTTATCTCCGACAACACCGCGCCCGCAGTCACGCTCAGGACGAACACCGCAAGAATAACGCGGGACGCGCTTATCGCGCGCCTCCGCGGGGAGGGCGCGGACGCCGCTCCCGGCGCGCTCGACTGTTCGATAGATATGACCGGCTCGGGGGACATAGCGCGCCTTCCGAGCTTTCGTGAGGGCCTTTTCTGGGTGCAGGACGTGAGCAGTCAGCTTGCAGGGGAAGCGCTCGACGTGAAGGAAGGCATGAGCGTCCTTGACCTCTGCTCCGCGCCCGGCGGCAAGAGCTTCGGCGCGGCCGTGCGGGGAGGACGGGTCACCGCGAGCGACATATCCGAGGCGAAGATGAAGCTCGTGGAGGACGGCGCGCGGAGGCTCGGCTTTGACATAGAGACGCGCTCGGGGGACGCGAGAGAGGTTCCGCCGGAATGGGTCGGAGCCTTCGACCGCGTTATCTGCGACGTGCCCTGCTCCGGCCTCGGGATAATCCGCAAGAAGCCGGACATACGCTACAAAACCCCGACAGACGTCGCGGAGCTGCCCCGTTTGCAGCGGGAAATACTCGATTCGGCGGCAAAATGCGTAAAAAAGGGCGGCAGGCTCGTATACAGCACGTGTACATGGCGAAAGGAAGAAAATGACAGTATAGTGGACGATTTTCTTGCAAACAATCCGAATTTCGAAACAAAAAGTTTCACATTTTCCGGCGGTATGGGAGATTTCCCGGACGGCCGGGCGTCGCTTTGGAGCGAAAAAGGCACAAGAGACGGATTTTTTATTTGCGTTTTGGGTGAAAAAGATGTATGATATAAGGAGCATGGACCGCACCGAGATCTCCGAGCTCATGCAGTCGCTCGGCGAGCCGCGCTTCCGCGCGGATCAGCTCTGGCGCTGGACGGCGGACGGAGCCCGCAGCTTCGGGGAGATGACAAACCTCCCCGCGCCGCTCCGCGAGAAGCTTTCGGCCTGCTGCCGGCTCACTCCGCCGGAGGTGCTTGCAAAGCAAGTATCGCGGGACGGGACGGTGAAGCTGCTCTGGGGACTTTACGACGGGGCGAGCGTCGAGAGCGTCGTCATGCGGTACAGGCACGGCAGCACCGTCTGCATATCCACGCAGGTGGGGTGCAGGATGGGGTGCGCGTTCTGCGCCTCCACGCGCGGAGGACGCGTGCGCGACCTCACGCCGGGCGAGATACTTGACGAGGTGCAGTGCAGCGAACGCGAGAGCGGTGAGAAGATATCGAACATCGTTCTGATGGGGATAGGCGAGCCGCTCGACAATTTTGAAAACGTCATAAAGTTCCTTCGCCTTGTCGGCGCGGAGGAGGGCGCGGGGATAGGAATGCGCCACATCTCGCTTTCCACCTGCGGCCCGGAGGGCGGCATAGAGCGCCTAGCGGAGCTCGACCTTCAGCTTACGCTGTCGGTGTCGCTCCACGCGCCGGACGACGAGACGCGCTCGCGCCTCATGCCGGTAAACCGCACCGGCGGAGGGGTGAAGGAGCTCATCCGCAGATGCTCGGAGTACCGGAAAAAGACCGGCCGGCGTGTAAGCTACGAATACCTGCTCGCGGACGGCGTGAACGACAGTGACGCGCAGGCGGAGGCGCTTGCGTCGCTCCTTGCGGGAAGCGACGGACACGTCAATCTGATACCGCTCAACCACGTGGACGGCTCCATGCTCGAGCCGAGCCCGCCCGAGCGGGTGGCGCGCTTCAAGTCGATACTCGAGCGGCGCGGCGTGAACGTCACCGTCCGCAGAAAGATGGGCGCGGACATAGACGCGGCATGCGGACAGCTCCGCCGCCGCAGGAGCGCGGAGGAGCGAACCGAAGGATAGAAAAGACTACGCGGAAGGGAGGTGTTTCCCGTGCGGGCATGGGGGAAAACCGACATAGGGAAAGTACGGACGGAAAATCAGGACACTTATTTCATCGAACTGGACGCACAGGGGAACACTGTCTGCGTGGTCTGTGACGGTATGGGCGGAGCGAAGGGCGGTGCGGTGGCGAGCGCCATCGCGGCGAGCTCCTTTGCCGAGGAGGTGCGTTCGCGCCTGCCCGGCGGCGAGAGGGACGCGGAATTTCTCAAGGCGCTCGCGCGGGACGCGTGCGAGCGCGCGAACAGCGACGTTTACGAGCGCAGCCTCGCCTCGCCGGAGTACAGCGGAATGGGCACCACGCTTGTCGCGGCCGTCGCCTCCGGGCGGCGGATGGTGATAACGAACATAGGCGACAGCAGAGCTTACCTCATCACAAGCGGCGGTATCGAGCGCCTGACGCGCGACCATTCGCTTGTCGAGGATATGATGATACAGGGGGACATCACCGCAGAACAGGCGCGGCGTCACCCCTCGCGGAACCTGATAACGCGCGCGGTCGGTGTGGACGAAGAAACCGAATGCGACGTGTATTACAGGGAAATGAACCCCGGCGAGCACATACTTCTCTGCTCGGACGGGCTCACGAATATGGTCGAAGAACAGGAGATGCTTTATGAGGTACTGCACGGCGGGGACAAGAGCCTCGCATGCGAGCGCCTTGTGGAGATAGCGAACTCGCGCGGCGGGAGAGACAACATAACCGTCGTACTGCTCGAGATCTAGCGGAGGTTTTTGTTTATGGACGCAAAGGACAGCTACATCGGCTTGATGCTCGATAACCGCTACGAGATAGTGGAGAAGGTCGGGGAAGGCGGAATGGCCGTCGTCTACAAGGCGAGGGACCACCGCCTTGGGCGCTTTGTAGCTATAAAGATACTGCGGCCCGAGTACGCGCGGGACGAGGAGTTCCGCCGCCGCTTTCACGCGGAGAGCCAGGCGGTGGCGATGCTCAGTCACCCGAACATCGTCGCGGTCTATGACGTCAACCGCTCGCAGGGTATCGAATATCTCGTCATGGAACTGATAGACGGCATAACCCTCAAGCACTACATGAGCCTGAAGGATCGTCTCAACTGGCGCGAGGCGCTGCATTTCACCACCCAGATAGTACGGGCGTTGAGCCATGCCCATTCGCGGGGTATAATCCACCGCGACATAAAGCCGCACAACATCATGGTCCTGCGGGACGGCAGCGTGAAGGTCGCGGACTTCGGCATAGCTCGCTTTGCCTCCGCGCAGAGCACGCTCACGCAGGAGGCACTCGGCTCGGTACACTACATTTCGCCGGAGCAGGCGAAAGGCGGCGCGTGCGACGCGCGGAGCGACATCTACTCGGTAGGCGTCGTGCTCTACGAGATGCTTACGGGACGTCTCCCGTTCGAGGGAGACAGCGCCGTCGCCATAGCCATACAGCACATCAACTCGATGCCGCTCAATCCGCGTGAGATAGACGAGTCGATACCGGTCGGCCTCGAGGAGATAACGATGCACGCGATGTGCCCCGACATCGAGCGCCGCTACCAGTCCGCCGACGAGATGTATCAGGACCTCGAGCAGTTCCGCAAGGACCCGAACACCGTCTTCGGATATATCGACAGCGCGGACGAGCCTACGCGGAAGATACCCGCCGTGAGCGACGCGCAGCCGCATCCGGCCGTGCAGCAGCCGAAGGCGGCGGTCCGCACCGCAAAGCCCGAAGTAAAGAAGAAGAAAAAGAAGAAGGAACCGCGTGGCAGGAGCCGCTTCGGCATCGTCGCGATGATATTCGCGGTGCTGCTCGTGCTCGCGCTCGTCGCGGTGATGATACGCTTCCTGTGGCAGGTCGTAGACCCGCTGATAAACCCGGAAAATACCAAGGTGAGCGTGCCCGACTTTGTCGAGATGGGCCTGCTCTACGACGATGTGATGGAGCAGTACGACGTGTCGAACGGCGGCGACTTCACCATCGTCGAGTCGACGACGGTGGAGTATGCCGACGAGCCTGCGGGCACCGTCCTCAAGCAGAGCCCGAGCGCGGGACGGAGCGTCGAGCCCGGAGCCACGGTTACGCTCACCGTGAGCCGCGGGCCGCGCACCATCGAGCTTCCCGACCTCTCCGACTACGAGTACCGGGACGCGGAAAACGAGATACGCCGCCTCGACCTCACCGTCGGCGAGACACAGTACGAGTTCAGCGAGACCGTCCTTCAGAACGACGTCATACGCACCGAGCCTCCGGCGTTCAGCTCGCTCGGCGAGGGGGAGACGGTGACGCTGTACATTTCCCTCGGCCCGGAGACCGAGCAGGCGGTCATGCCGGACCTCGTCGGCAGGACCGAGCAGGACGCCATAGCCGCGATAGAGGCGCTCGGCCTCACCTATGGCGGCACGCGCACGCAGGAGAGCGACAAGCCCGCGGGCGAGGTCGTAAACCAGAGCGTTCCTCAGGGACTGGAGGTCGACAAGGGCACTAAGGTCACGCTCTACGTCTCGAACGGCGCGTTCTACGTCGACCCGAGCGCGGAAGTCTCGGAGGAGCCCTCCGAGGAACCGTCCGTCGAGCCGTCCGCACCGTCCTCGACCGAGCCGAGCACCGAGCCGTCCGCGCCGGTGTCCTCCGAGCCGGTTTCGAGCGAACCGAGTGACATTCCGGCGGGACCCGCCTCGAGCGAGCCCACGCCGTCCACGGAGCCCTCGACCACCCCGACGCCCGCGACGTCGAGCCGCATGCTCAGCATAACGCTTCCGCAGGACGGGCGCGAGACCGTCAGGATCACGATATACGTCGGCGGCGTCTCCGTCCACAACGCGACGGTAAATACCGCAGAAATGGTATACACTGTCGCCATATCCGGCACCGGCACCCAGCAGGTCGAGATATACTTTGACGACGTTCTCCACGACAGCTACTCCGTGACGTTCGGCAGATAAGATGACAGAGACCGGAAGGATATACAAGGGCATAGGCGGATTCTACTATGTAAAGACCGAGCGCGGCATTCTGGAGTGCCGCGCTCGCGGACGTTTTCGCAGGGACGGGATAACCCCGATGATAGGGGACATCGCGCGCGTCGAGACCCACGAGGACAGGCTTGCGTATGTGGTGGAGCTGCTTCCGCGCTCCTCCGCGTTCGAGCGTCCGCCGGTGGCAAACCTCGACACGCTCGCGATAGTCGCGTCCGCCGCGCCGCCGGTGACGCCGCTGCCGCTCGTCGACCGCATGACGGTCGTCGCGCGCAGGAAGGGCGTAACGCCGGTGGTGGTGTTCAACAAGAGCGACCTCCGCCGCGCGGAGGCCGAGGCGGAGATATACCGCCGCAGCGGGATAGAGACGCACATCGTCTCCGCCGCGACCGGCGAGGGGACGGACGAGCTCCTGCGAGCGCTCCGGGGAAGGTTCTGCGCGTTTGCGGGGGTGAGCGGCGTGGGAAAGAGCAGCCTCATCAACCGCATACTGCCCGCCGCGCGCGCCGAGACCGGCGCGATAAACGAGCGCATCGGCAGGGGACGGCACACCACGCGCCACGTCGAGCTGTTCGACCTCGACGGCGCGACCGTCGCGGACACCCCCGGATTTTCCTCCTTTGACGACGGCGAGGAGACCCACATTCCGCCGGAGGAGCTTGAGGACTGCTTTCCCGAGTTCACGCCCTACCTCGGGAAGTGCCGATTCCACGGCTGCGCACACGGCAGCGACCGTGGCTGCGCCGTCCGGGAGGCGGTCGAGGCGGGAGAGATACCCGCGAGCCGCTACGAAAGCTACCTCCGCATATACGCGGAGGCGAAGGAGTTCGACCCCTACCGCGCAAAGGACAGGGCGCGGCGCTGAGTTAAACGGAATACATGCGGGACGCCGTCCCGCCGGCTATATATTACAGAATGAATGGAGGAACAGTATGAAGCTCACCCGTCTCAAGACAAACAGGATAACAAATCCGCTCGGCTTCCGCCTCGGACGTCCGCGCCTCTCGTGGGTCGTGGAGGACACGCCGTCGAAGCGGCAGGCGTCCGCCTGTGTGGACGTGGCGCTTGACGAGGATTTCCGCGACGTCGTATATTCGAGCGGCGAGCGCGCGGAGATAGACTCGCTCTCCTTCGAGCCGGAGCTCACGCTTGAGCCGCGCACCCGCTACTACTGGCGCGTGAAGGTCACGGGCGACGGGGGCGACAGCGCCTCCGCCTGCGCGTGGTTCGAGACCGGTAAGATGGACGAGCCGTGGACGGCTCCGTGGATAGCCGCCGACCTCGGCGAGGGCGAGCCACCCTATCTTCGCGGCACGTTCGAGCTGCGCGGCGCGCCGGTGCGCGCCCGCGCCTACGTCTCGGGCATCGGCCTCTACGAGCTCGAGATAAACGGCGCGCGCGTCGGGGACGAGTACCTCACCCCGGGCTACAACGCTTACGACAGGTGGATACAGTACCAGACCTACGACATAACGAAGCTCGTCATGCCGGGAAAGAACGCCGCCCTCGCCATGCTCGGACAGGGCTGGGCGGGGAGGCTCGGCTTTAACGCGGACACTCCGCACTACTACACAAAGAAGCTCGCCTTCACCTGCGAACTGCACGTCGACTACGAGGACGGCTCGCACGAGGTCTTCACCACCGGCGAGGACTGGCGGAGCACGCGGTCGCCGGTAGTCTCCGCGAGCATATACGACGGCGAGGTGTACGACGCGCGCGCGGCGCTCCCCGGCGCCTCCGGCGCAAATTATGACGACTCTGCCTGGGGCGGCGTACATACCGTGACGCTCGGCCTCGGCGGGCTCGAGGAGCGTCTTAGCCTCCCGGTAAAGATAAAGCGCGTGATAAGCCCGGTCGAGGTCATACACACCCCGAAGGGAGAAACGGTGCTCGACATGGGGCAGAACATGGTGGGCTTTTTGAGGTTCGCCGCGCCGTCAGAGACCGGCAGAATAGTGAAGCTCAGCTTCGGCGAGATACTTCAGGACGGCTGCTTCTACCGCGACAATCTACGCACGGCGAAGGCGGAGTACACCTACATCTCGGACGGACGGCCGGTCGAGGCGCGGCCGCACTTCACCTTCTACGGCTTCCGCTACGTCAAGGTCGAGGGCTGGGACGGCGAGCCCGCCTGCGACGACTTTGCGGGCTGCGTCCTCTACTCGGATATCGAGGAGACCGGACGCATCGAGACCTCGAACCCCGACCTCAACCGCCTATTTCTCAATGCTCTCTGGGGTCAGCGCGGAAACTTCGTGGACGTGCCGACCGACTGCCCCCAGCGCGACGAGCGCATGGGCTGGACGGGCGACACGCAGGTGTTCAGCGGCACCGCCTGTATGAACGCCGACTGCGACGCGTTCTATATGAAGGTCATGCGCGACATGTGGGCGGAGCAGGAGAAGAACGGCGGAAGCGTCCCGCACGTCGTCCCGGACGTCATCGGACAGTTCGGCCCCGGCGCGGCGTCCGGGTCGGTCGCATGGGGGGACGCGGCGACGGTCGTGCCGTGGAACGTCTACCTGCACTACGGCGACCGACGCGTCCTCGAGGACTGCTACCGCAATATGAAGGCGTGGGTCGAGTGGATACGCCGCGAGGACAGGAACACCGGCGACACCCGCCTCTGGCACACCGGATTCCACTTCGGAGACTGGCTCGCCCTCGACAACTACACCGAGCCCTCCGCCCCCGTCGGCGGCACGGAGAACACCTTCCTCTGCTCCGCCTACTACCGCTACTCCGCACAGCTTACGGCGCGCGCCGCGCGCGTCCTCGGAAAGACCGAGGAGGCGGAGGAGTATGAAAAGCTCGCGAACGAGATACTTACCGCTATCCGCGCGGAGTATTTTACTCCGTCCGGACGCCTCGCCGTCACTACGCAGACGGCTTATGTCGTCGCGATATTCCTCGGCATCACGCCGGACTGCGGAAAGACGGCGCACGAGCTTGCGGCGGCGCTTATAAAGAACCACCTGCACCTCAACACCGGCTTTATCGGGACACCGTGGCTCTGCCGCGCCCTCTCGATGATGGGCGCGAGCGGATACGCATACCGTCTCCTCCTCAACGACGACTACCCCTCATGGCTCTACGAGGTGAAGATGGGCGCGACGACCGTCTGGGAGCGCTGGAACTCCGTCATGCCGGACGGGTACATCTCGGACACCGGCATGAACTCCCTCAACCACTACGCCTACGGCTCGATAGTCGAGTGGATGTACCGCAACATGTGCGGCATAAACCCGGACGAGTCTGCGCCGGGCTACCGCCGCTTCACGATAGCTCCCGAACCGAGCGACGCGCTCGGCTGGGCTCGCGCCGAGGTGAATACGGCGGCAGGCCGCGTCATGAGCGAGTGGCGGCTTGAGGACGGCGTCCTCACCGTGAAAGCGGCGGTGCCGTTCGGCTCGACGGCGACGCTCGTTCTCCCCGCCTGCTCCGCGTCGGTGATAGAGGGCGCGAAGAAGTCCGGCGAGAACGCCGTTCTCGAGCTCGAGCACGGCGAGTACGAGTACCGCTACACGCCGACTCGCGGCTTCCCCATAGCGGAAATGCCGAAATTCCAGTTCTGATTGAGGTTTTACAATTGTGCGTTATGCTTCCGTCCGGCCCCTCGCGGGTCGGACGGAAATTTTTACCGTCACACCCCGCCGGACGCCGAATACTCTGTAACGAGGGATAGCGCCCGCGCATGTCTGCGTCCGGCGCGCCCAATAAATGAGCGGAGGACAGAAGACTATGAGAAAGCTGTTTCGCGCGGCAGCGGCGGCGCTCGCCGCCCTTGCCGCGCTTGCGGGCGCGGGATGCTCGCCGGGCGGCGCCCGCGCGGGGGAGGATACTCTCGCAGCGGGGGACGGCATACGCGTCGTCGCGACGACCACGATGCTCGGCGACCTCGCCTCGGTGCTCGGAGGGGAGTACATATCGGCAGAGACTCTGATGGGCGAGGGCGTCGACCCGCACACCTATCAGGCGAGCGCCGGCGACCTTCGCCGCCTGCGCTCCGCCGACATGATACTCGTGAACGGCCTCGGCCTCGAGGGGAGGATGAGCGACGTCTTTCGGGGTCTCGAGGGGGAGAAGAAGGTCGTCGCCGCAGGCGACGCGATAGAGGAGGACAGTCTGAGATACATCGGCGGCGTGCCCGACCCGCATATCTGGTTCAGCGTGCCGCTGTGGAAGAAGGCGGCGGAGCACGTCTCCTCCGCGCTTGCATCTCTCGACCCGGAGAACGCCGATGGGTATGCGGCGCTCCTTGAGGACTACCTCGCGGAGCTCGACGTGCTGGACGGCTATATCCGCGAGAGGACGGCGGAGCTCCCGCCGGAGCGCCGCGTGCTCGTCACGGCGCACGACGCTTTCGGGTACTTCGGCGAGGAGTACGGCTTCGAGGTGCGCGGTATACAGGGAATGAATACCTCCGCCGAGGCCGGCACGGCGGAAATATCCGCGCTCGCGGATATGATAGCGGAGCGCGGGGTGCGGGCGGTGTTCGTCGAGACGAGCGTGCCGCAGAAGAGCGCTGAGGCGCTTATCGCGGCGGTGCGCTCGCGCGGCGGAACGCTCGAAATAGGCGGCTCGCTCTACTCCGACTCGCTCGGCGACGGCGAGGACGCGGCCTACGCCTCGGCGTTCCAAAGGAACATCGACACGATAGTTTCCGCGCTTTCGGGAGAGGGGGCGGCGGAATGAACGCGGCGGCGGAGGTGCGCCACCTCACGGTGAGCTACGGCGAGAAGCCCGTGCTCATGGACGTGAGCCTCACGATACCCTGCGGCAGCTTTGCCGCGATAGTCGGCCCGAACGGCGCGGGCAAGACGACGCTGATGAAGACGATGCTCGGACTTGTGAAGCCGCTCGCGGGCGAGGTCAGCATACCCGCGCGGGGACGGCGCGGCGCGGTCGGCTACGTCCCGCAGAGCGAGAGCATAGACCGCGACTTTCCGATAAGCGCCTACGAGGTCGCGCTGATGGGGCGGTACGCCTCGCTCGGATGGTTCCGCCGCCCGGGAAAGGCGGATAAGTCCGTGGCGGAGGAGTGCCTGCGGCGCGTGGGGATGGAGAAGTTTGCCTCGCGGCAGATAGGGGAGCTCTCCGGCGGACAGCAGCAGAGGGTGTTCCTCGCGCGGGCGCTCGCGCAGGACGCGGAGATATACTTTCTCGACGAGCCGCTGAAGGGCGTGGACGCCGTGAGCGAGCGCGCGATAATATCCATCCTGCGCGGACTGTGCGCGGAGGGGAAGACCGTCGTCATGGTCCACCACGACCTCCGAACCGTGCGGGACTACTTCGACTGGGTGAGCATCATAAACCTCGGCGTGGTGGCCTCCGGCGCGGTGGAGGACGTCTTCTGCGAGAGAAACATTGACCGCGCGTACAGCCGCCGCGCGGCGGAGGCGGCGGTATGACGGCGGCGCTCGTATCTGCGCCGCGCCTCGCCGCGGGGACGCTTGCGGCGCTCATGTCGGACTACACCTTCCGCACGGTGGCGCTCGGCGCGGCTATCATAGGACTGATGAGCGGCGTCGTCGGCTGCTTCTCGGTACTGCGGCGAGAGGCGCTGCTTGCGGACGGCGCCTCGCACGCGGCGCTCCCCGGCGTAGTCGCGGCGTACCTCATCACCGGCAGCAGGGACGCCGCCGTGCTGCTCGCGGGGGCGGCGGCGAGCGCCGTCCTCGCCGCCGCCGCGACCGTGCTCACAGCGCGCAGGACGCGGATAAAGTTTGAAAGCGCGCTCGCCGTCGCGATGAGCGTATTCTTCGGGCTCGGGCTCGCGCTGATGAGCTATGCGCAGCGCCTCCCCGGAGCGTCGAAGGCGGGCCTCGCGCGCTTCATCTACGGCGAGGCAAGCTCGATAGTCATGCGGGACGTGTGCGCCTCGGCGGTGCTCGCGCTGATGCTTACGGCGCTCGTGTGTGTGTTCTTCCGGCAGTTCAAACTCGCCGCCTTCGACCCCGAGTACGCCGCGAGCGCCGGCCTCCGCTCGGGCGCGGCGGGCGGCGCGCTCACGGCGATGACCGTCGCCGTGACGGTGCTCGGCATACAGGCGGTCGGCGCGGTGCTGATGAGCGCGCTGCTCATAGCGCCTGCCGTCGCGGCGAGGCAGTGGACGCGGAGCCTCGCGGGTATGACCGCGCTCGCGGCGGTGTTCGGCGCGGTGAGCGGCGTCGCGGGGACGGCGTACAGCTCGCTCCGCGAGGGCGTCCCGACCGGCCCCGCCATAGTCGTGACGGCGAGCGTCATCGCGGGGGTGAGCCTCCTCGCCGCGCCGGGGCGGGGGATAGCGGCAAAGCTCGTCCGGCGGAGACGTCTCCGCCGCCGGGTGCTCGCGGCGGACATGAGCGTTCCCGAAGGACTTGGCAGGACGCCGCCGGACGTGAGCGCCGCCCCGGAGCAGGGGACGCACCTGGTCGCCACGCCGGATGGAGAGGGACGCCCCGCCGCTACGCTAGACGGAGAGGGACGCGCCGCTGCGTCCGCGCCGGACAAAGACGGGAGAGGAGGCGGAAGCGATGCCGGCGGAGCTTGAGATAGAACTTATTGCGGTAATGACGGCGGCGTCCTGCGCGGTGTGCGGCTCGCTGCTGCTCGTGCGCGGCATGACGATGACGGCGGACGCCGTGAGCCACACCATTCTTCTCGGGATAGTGCTCGCGTACTTCGCGGCGGGCGGGCTCGACTCGCCGCTGCTCTTCCTCGGCGCGGCCGCCGTCGGACTTGTGACGGTTGCCCTCGGCGAACTGCTCGTAAAGAGCCGCCTCGTGAGCGAGGATTCGGCGGTCGGCGTGGTCTTCCCGCTCCTGTTCGCGCTTGCCGTGATACTCATAACGCGGTATGCGTCCTCGGTGCATCTCGACACCGACACGGTGCTACTCGGCGAGCTGGCGTTCGCGCCGTTCGAGCGGATGACGGTCTTCGGCGCGGACGTCGGCGCGAAGGGAATATACACGTCCGCAGGACTGCTCGCGCTTGACCTGCTGTTCGTCGTCGCTCTTTTCAAGGAGCTGAAGACCGTATCATTTGACCGGACTGCGGCGCTCGTCATGGGATTTTCGCCCGCGCTTTTGCACTATCTTATGATGGCGCTCGTCTCTCTCACGGCGGTGGGATCGTTTGACACGGTGGGGTCGGTGCTCGTCGTGGCGTTCATGGCGGCGCCCGCCGCGACGGCGTACCTCCTCGCGGAGAGCTTCGGGAAGATGCTCGCGGCGGCGGTGACTGCGGCGGCGGCAAGCGCCATAATCGGCGTCCGCGCGGCGCTCGCGCTCGACGTGTCGTTCGCGGGGGCGATGGCGACGGCGGCGGGGCTGGTGTTCCTCGCGGTTCTAATCGCCGCGCCGAAGCGCGGACTCGTCGGCGCGTACCTCCGCCGCCGCGCGGGAAAGCGCCCACGCTGACGGCGGCTCGGGTGCGCGGCCGGGCTTCCGATTGCCGGTGCGCCGCCTCCCGCGCGGCGGCTTTGCCTCTCTCAACACTGCGACCGGCGGAGGTGAGGCATTTCGCCGATACATCTCTCAAAGCACGACGTTTGGACTGTTCCTGCCCGACTGAGCGGCGACTTTGCCGTCTCGCGGCGGCGCTTCGTTTTCTGCCGAGGTACGCCGCCTCCCACACGCCGCGCACGCTCCGCCTTCCTTCGCGCTTGAAACGCGCGGAGGAGCGGAGTATAATAGTAGAAAATGAGCAAAGGGAGGCATCTGCATGGACGCGCGCGAGACCTTGCGGGACTGGATAGCGGAGAGCGGCAGGATAGTTTTCTTCGGAGGGGCGGGAGTGTCCACCGAGAGTGGGCTGAAGGACTTCCGCTCGGCGGACGGCATCTACTCGGAAAAGCGGCTCTATCCGCCCGAGACGATACTGAGCCACAGCTTTTTCATGTCGCACACGGAGGAGTTTTTCGAGTTCTACCGGGATAAGCTGCTCGTGCCGGGGATACTCCCGAACCGCGCGCACATCCGCCTCGCGGAGCTCGAGCGGGAGGGCAAGCTCTCCGCCGTGATAACCCAGAACATCGACGGACTGCACCAGGCGGCGGGCTCGAAGAACGTCCTCGAGCTGCACGGCTCGGTCCACCGCAACCACTGCATGAGGTGCGGAAAGTTCTACGACGCGGAGTATATCGCGGCGACGGAGGGCGTTCCGCACTGCGACTGCGGCGGGGTGATAAAGCCGGACGTCGTGCTCTACGACGAGTCGCTCGACGCGGAGGTGATAGACGCCTCGGCGCGGGCGCTCCGCCGCGCCGACCTTGTGATAGTCGCGGGCACGTCGCTCACGGTCTACCCTGCGGCGGCGTTCCTCGAGTTCTACCCGGGCGACCGCCTCGTCATAATCAACCGCGACCCGACCCCGCGCGACGGGCGCGCGAACCTCGTCATACACGGACTGGTGGGAGAGGTACTTGACGCGGCGCGATAACGCGCCTATGCCTCCAGCGGGGAAGCCCCGCGTCCCTAGGTAGAGCAGAGCTCTACCGACACCATGCGGGGGCTGCGCCCCGCGCCCTGCGTTACTTTTTGCTTGTGCAAAAAGTAACCAAAAAGCACACAAAGGGGAGAAAACTTTGTTTTCTCCCCTTTGTACCCCTCTTTCCTTTGACCGGAAGGTCTCTGCTACGCGGGGCGTCTGTCCGTAGCTTGGTACAAGCTTCCCCGCTCGTACTTTCGCCTAGAACCGAAAGCTCCATTTCCCCGGGAAAGTATCTGCATTACGCTTATAGTGGGAGCGCAGGACCGGACTTTTATTTCTACTACGCAGGAACTGTTCGATGTTGTCGGATACAGTGGGAAAGTCGGATGTTCTTTCCCCAGAAACTCACCCGGTCGGATGATAGATTTGTTTGATACAGAGTGTGTCCTGTTATGCGGGTTCCGGTTGTGTGTCGTATTCAGGAGAGGAATTATTAAGGGAGAGGGCGAAGCCCTCTCCCTTAAGCGCGTTTTTTTGATTACTTTTTGCGCGAGCAAAAAGTAACGCAGGGGTGCGGGGCGGCACAGCCCCGCCGGGGGTGCGGGGGCAGAGCCCCCGTAAGGTACCGGCGAGGCTCTGCCTCACTTTGGGACGCGGGGTCTCGCCCCGCGAATGCTCGCGGGGCTTCCCCGCTATACGGGTGCGGGGCGGCACAGCCCCGCGAAGGTGTCGGTAGAGCTCTGCTCTACCTAGAACGCGGGTGGTTGCCCCCGCAAGGTTGGAGTTAGGTAAGTCTTCAACATGCTATATTGTTAAAAAATTAACGATTAAATGTTTGTGAAAAACAGAAAAAGTGTCGGTTTGGCGAAAATTCCGCTGTACATTCGGAACGGCGGGTGATATAATTGTCGTAGTCAAGTAGTTTGTTAAATTTTTATCAATCTGACCCGGCCGCGTGTGCGGCAGAAAGAGTGATCCAGATGAAAGGAAAAAAGACATACCCGGTGGTAGACACGCCCGAACGCCTTGCCGAAGCCATTGCCTCGGTGCGCGCGGCACAGCGCGAGTACGCATCCTACACCCAGGAGCAGGTGGATAAGATTTTCCTTGCCGCCGCCACCGCCGCGAACCGCGCCCGCATCCCGCTGGCGAAGATGGCGGTCGAGGAGACCGGCATGGGCGTCATGGAGGACAAGGTGATAAAGAACCACTTTGCCGCCGAATACATCTACAACAGGTACCGCCACGAGAAGACCTGCGGCGTGATCGAGCGGGACGAGGCCTACGGCATTACCCGCTACGCCGAGCCTATCGGCGTCGTTGCGGCGGTCATACCCACAACGAACCCGACCTCGACGGCGATATTCAAGTCGCTCCTCGCGCTCAAGACCCGCAACGGTATAATCTTCAGCCCGCACCCCCGCGCCCGCAAGTGCACCATCGCCGCGGCGAAGGTCGTGCTTGAGGCGGCGGTTGCCGCCGGCGCGCCGGAGGGGATAATCGGCTGGATAGACATGCCCACCCTTGAGATGACCCAGACCGTCATGCGCGAGGCGGACATCATTCTTGCCACCGGCGGCCCCGGCATGGTCAAGAGCGCTTACTCGTCCGGCAAGCCGGCGGTAGGCGTCGGCGCGGGGAACGTCCCCGCCGTCATAGACGCGAGCGCGGACGTCCGCCTTGCCGTGAACTCGATAATCCACTCGAAGACCTTCGACAACGGGATGATATGCGCGTCCGAGCAGTCGGCCATAGTCGCGAATGAAATTTACGACGATGTGAAGCGCGAGTTTGCCGCGCGCGGCTGTTACTTCCTCGAGAAGGACGAGCTCGAGAAGGTCAGAAAGACGATAGTCATAAACGGCGCCGTGAACTCGAAGATAGTCGGCCGCCGCGCGCCGGAGATAGCGGCGCTCGCGGGCGTCGAAGTTCCGGAGAACACGAAGATACTGATAGGCGAGGTCGAGGACGTTTCGATGCGCGAGGAGTTCGCGCACGAGAAGCTGTCCCCGGTGCTCGCGATGTACCGCGCGAATGACTTTGACGACGCGTGCGCGAAGGCCGAGCGCCTTGTCGAGGACGGCGGCTACGGCCACACCGCCTCGCTCTACGTCGACACGCAGAACCGCCACGACCTCGTGGAGCTCTACGCCTCGCGGATGAAGACCTGCCGCGTCGTCGTGAACACTCCGTCCTCGCACGGCGGCATAGGCGACCTCTACAACTTCAAGCTCACCCCGTCGCTCACGCTCGGCTGCGGCTCGTGGGGCGGCAACTCGGTGAGCGAAAACGTCGGCGCCAAGCACCTGTTGAACATCAAGACCGTCGCCGAAAGGAGAGAGAATATGCTCTGGTTCCGCACGCCCCAGAAGGTCTACCTCAAGCCGCACTGCCTGCCGGTCGCGCTCGACGAGCTCCGCGACATGGGCAAGAAGCGCGCCTTCATCGTCACCGACAGCTTCCTCTTCAAGAACGGCTACACCAAGGCGATAACCGACAAGCTCGACGAGATGGGCATAGTCCACACCACCTTCTTCGAGGTGGAGAGCGACCCGTCGCTCGCGAGCGCGAAGAAGGGCGCGGCGGTGCTCACCGCGTTCGAGCCGGACTGCATCATCGCCGTCGGCGGCGGCTCCGCGATGGACGCGGGTAAGATAATGTGGGTGCTCTACGAGCATCCCGAGGCCGACTTCATGGATATGGCCATGCGCTTTGTGGATATCCGCAAGCGCGTCTACAAGTTCCCGAAGATGGGAGAGAAGGCGTATTTCATAGCCGTACCGACCTCCGCCGGTACCGGTTCGGAGGTGACGCCCTTTGCCGTCATCACCGACGAGACGACCGGCGTGAAGTACCCGCTCGCGGACTACGAGCTCCTGCCGAACATGGCGATAGTCGACGCGGACATGATGATGACCATGCCGCGCGGACTCACCTCCGCCTCCGGAATAGACGCCATGACCCACGCGCTCGAGGCATACGCCTCGATGATGGCGACCGACTACACCGACGGCATAGCCCTCAAGGCGATAAAGACGATATTCGACTACCTGCCGCGCGCCTACAATAACGGCGCCTCCGACCCGGAGGCGCGCGCGAAGATGGCGGACGCGTCCACGATGGCGGGCATGGCGTTCGCGAACGCCTTCCTCGGCGTCTGCCACTCGATGGCGCACAAGCTCGGCGCGTTCCACCACATAGCCCACGGCATAGCGAACGCCCTCATGATAAGCCACGTCCTCCGCTTCAACGCGGAGGAGGTCCCGCCGAAGATGGGCACCTTCCCGCAGTACGCCTATCCGCACACCAAGGCGCGCTATGCCGAGATAGCGCAGTTCCTCGGCATCGCGGGCAAGGACGACGACGAGAGCCTCGAAAACCTCATTGCAAAGCTCGAGGAGCTGAAGGCCGCGATAGGCATAAAGAAAACGATACGCGAGTACGGCATAGACGAGAAGGACTTCCTTGAGCGGCTCGACGAGATGTGCGAGCAGGCGTTTGACGATCAGTGCACCGGCGCGAACCCGCGCTATCCGCTCATAAGCGAGATAAAGCAGATGTATCTCGCGGCATACTACGGGGAGGAGGAAGCAAAATGAAGCTCGACAACCTTATTTACAGCGACGGCAGAAAGAGCATCTATCAGGAGGACGGCAAGAAGATAAAGGTCTTTGACGAGAGCTACGCCAAGTCGGACGTTCTCAATGAGGCGCTGAACCATGCCCGAATAGAGGAGGCGGGACTGCGCGTCCCGAAGCTCCTCGAGGTCGCCAATATCGACGGCAAGTGGGCGATAGTCATGGAGTACGTCGCGGGCAAGACTCTCGCGGAGCTCATGCAGGAGAACCCCGAAAAGACCGACGCCTACCTCGAAAGGCTCGTCGATACCCAGCTCGAAATACAGTCGCACAGCTGCCGCCTCCTCACCCGCCACAAGGACAAGATGCGCCGCAAGATAGCCGAGACGAACTTCGACGCGGAGCTCCGCTACGACCTCAACGTCCGCCTCGACGGTATGCCGAGCCACCGCGAGGTCCTGCACGGCGACTTCAACCCCTCGAACGTCATAATCAGCGACAAGGACGGCGAGGCGTACATCATCGACTGGGCGCACGTCACTCAGGGAGACGGCGCGGCGGACGCCGCCCGCACCTACCTGCTGTTCTGGCTCGCGGGCGACATCCAGAACGCCGAGAAGTATCTTGACATCTTCTGCCGCAAGAGCGACATGCCGCGCGAGAACGTCCAGAAGTGGCTGCCGATAGTCGCCGCCTCGCAGACGGTCAAGGGCAAGCCGGAGGAGCGGGAGTTCCTGCTCGGCTGGGTCAACGTCACGGACTACATGTGAGTATGAATGTGACCGTCTGCATCGGGAGCTCCTGCCACCTGAAGGGCGCCGCGGGAGTGCTCGAGGAGCTGCAATATCTGATACGCGAGAACGGACTTGAGGACAGGGTGCGCGTCTCCGCCGCCTTCTGCATGGGAAGCTGCACCGCCGGCGTGAACGTCACGGTGGACGGAGAGGTCCACTCGGTCGAGAGACACGAGGTAAAGAGCTTCTTTGAGAGGGAGATTTTAGCAAAGCTCGCGGCATAAAACAGCGTTGTTGACGAAGTAAAACTTCGAGGTTTTATGCGGAACCTAGCGGTTTCGATACCTTGCGGGGCTGTGCCGCCCCGCACAGTTTCGTGAAGAAAATGTTGGGCATTGTCCGCGAAGCGGACAATGCTAGTGCGGGCTGTAGAATGTATCTACGCGGAAAAGGTTCGAGCCCGCACGCGATACATTTTTGCTCGCGTAAAAAGTAACCAAAAAGCGCGTTTAAGGGAGAGGGCTTCGCCCTCTCCCTTAACGATCCCTCTCCCGAATACAGACACACAACCGGAACCCACATAACCAGACGACACTCTGTATCGAACAAATCTGTCGTCCGACCGGGTGAGTTTCCGGGGGCAGTAGATTTGCAACAGAAGTGCAGCGGTCGTGGATCGGACGTGTTTGCGTGTGCCCGGCATTAACGGGACAAAAAGCGGGCGAGTTGTTGTTGACACGATTTCTTTCTGCGTTTATACTGGACTTAAAGAGAACGGAAAGGGAGGAGCAACATGGAAAAGCTGCGCGGGGTCAACCTCGGAAACTGGCTGGTGCTTGAAAAGTGGATGACGGAGGCGCTGTTCTCGGGAACGAGCGCAGAGGATGAGACATATCTGTGCGTGGAGCTCGGCCGCGAGCGCGCGGCGGAGCGGCTCAAGGTCCACCGCGACGAGTTCATATCCGAGCGGGACTTTGAGGAAATAGCGGCGAAGGGCTTCAACGCCGTCCGCATCCCGGTGCCGTTCTTCCTCTTTGAAGACGTCGGGCCGTACATACATTGTTATGAGTACCTTGACCGCGCCTTCGACTGGGCGGAGAAGTTCGGACTGAAAATACTGGTCGACCTCCACACCGCGCCCGGCGGCCACAACGGAACCGACAACTCGGGCATCTGCGGCATCTGCATGTGGTCGACAAAGCCGGAGTACGTCCGCTACACGGTGGACGTCCTGGAGCAGATAGCGGAGCGCTACGGGAAGCGCGAGGCATTGTGGGGCATAGAAGTTCTGAACGAGCCGATGTGCAGCGACACCGAGGCGGGCAAGCTCCTTAACATCAACAGCCTCGTGGAGTTCTACAAGCCGGTCGATAAAGAGCTCGCGAAGAAGAACGAGAGCTATACGCTCGACTTTCTAAAGCGCTTCTACCTCGATGCCTACGCCGCCATCCGCCGCCACGCGGGGCCGGAGAAGTACGTAGTGTTCTCGGACGCGTTCGAGCTCGATATCTGGGATGAGTTTCTGGGCTCGCTCGAGGGCGCGGTGCTGGATACGCACAACTATCTCATGACTCCGGACATGACCATTTTCCGCGAGCGGAACGTAGAGGTCTACGCGGAGTATCTGCGCGGACTCGGCGAGCGTGTGAACGCCGCCGCGAGGCGTGTGCCGCTGATAGTGGGCGAGTGGAACGCGCAGAACCATGCGGACGGCCTTGCGGAGATGACGAAGGCCGAGAAGGACTACCTCTACACCACCGTCGCGGACAGTTTCCAAGACAGTATGCGCGACGCGATGGGGTGGTTCTACTGGACGTGGAAGGTCATCGCGGACGGCCTCGACGCGCAATGCGACGACGCCGGACGCTGCGTGAATCAGGGCTGGCTGAGATTCTGAACGATTATGCGCCGTTCCCTGTTTTTCGGCGTTATAAAAGCCGGGAGGATATTTCCTCCCGGCTTTTTATGTGCGCGGCAAAATAAAATAGGAAATAGTTGACATATTATTTCCTTTATTATATAATTATTTTAGCACAAATTTTACATAAAGAAGCAGCACAGCCGGAACTTTGAGAGGGGGCGGAAGTGTGAAAAAGATACTTATTTCCGTTGTTATCGTGTTTGCGATGCTGCTCTGCTCGTGCGGCGTCGGCGCGGGCGAAAACGTAAGTCCGGAGCGGGGGAGCGACGTCCGTCAAAGCGAAACACCCGGTTCGAGCGCGTCTCCCGAGGCTGTGTCCGATGGGCCGGAGGCGCCTTCCCCAAGCAAAACGCCGGATGTGGGCGCGCCGCCCGTGTCCGATGAACCGCTTCCGTACGATCCGGAGGACTACAACCTGACCGTGCTCGATATTGACGGGAATGACATAACAGCCCGCGTTGTCGAGCTGTGGTACAACGTCAATTCGATGTACAACGAGGATTTGGCTGGTCCTTTTGAACTCGGAGAGTACAATTCGACGATGCATCCCTTCACTTTGGAGGACGGCACGGTGCAGGGGGCGGGTTTCGAGGAGATCTTAAACTTTGACGAAGCGGTAAGCGAGTGCTTTACCGACGAAGGCGCGGAACAATTCACGGCGGCGGTTACGGAGAATCACTTTATCGAGGAATACGACGGCAAAATTTGGAGGAAATGCCCGTGGAGAACGGGCTGGACTCCTGCGCTGAACATACCCTCCGCGAAAACGGCGGACACGGAGAAGGACAGGATACGTCTGCAAATCGAGGTTCAGACGCCTCCCGACTTCTCCGCAAGCTACGTTGACTTCACGGTGAAATGCGTGGACGGAGTTTGGCTCGTAGACGACTATGTGTATCCGGGGAACATAGACCCGACAGGCGGGAGAGGCTGGAGCAGCTGAAGACTTTCGCGGGAAATCGCCGTTTCGTCGGCGCGAAACTCTGCGAGGCTTTGACAAGCAGAAAAGCCGGGAGGACTATCCTCCCGGCTTTGTTGTGTTCGCGGCGGATTTCAAAGAATGCGGAAAAGTTTGTTGACAAGCGAAGATAAAAAATGAGACCACAAATTTGTCGTATATACTTGACATTTATTCAGATATATATTACTATATAGAGGGGTGGTTACGATAGCCAGGAATGTAAAAATCAAGGCGGCAAGAGGCTCGTTGGACATAACGCAAAAGGAACTTGCGGAGGCTGTCGGCGTTTCCCGGCAGACGATGAACGCCATAGAACAGGGAGATTATAACCCGACGATAAAACTGTGCCGCGCTATTTGCAAGGTGCTGGGGAAATCGCTTGACGAACTGTTCGGAGAGGAGGAAAATTAACATGAAATACAAAAAATCAAATAATATGCTCGATGAAATGCAGGACAACAAATTGCTGAAAATTGAGGAGTTTGGTTTTTGGCTGGTGTTCTGGGTATTGGCTGTCGCCGTTCTATTGCAGGCGTTGATGGGGACGACTCTGAAAGAGCTGATGGGCGAGCTTGCCGCTTTATCTGCGGCAAGCGTTTATATTGTGTTTTCCGGCCTGAAAAACGGCCTGTGGACGCGGAAGTATACTCCGACATTTAAAACAAACGTCATTACAAGTCTGATACCTTCATTCATCTTTGGAGCTGTTAACGCCGTCAGAGCGTTTGTTATTTTGAAGAAACCGATCGAGCTCGGCGCCACAGTTCGGATCGCCGTAATGTGCGTTGGAGTGTATATACTGTGTTTTGCAATTATGGAGGTTTTCCGTTGCGTATATAAAAAGAGGCGAAGGAAACTGGATGATATTGAAGAGGAGGAAGGGAGGTAACGCTGTGTACTGTGAAAGATGCGGCATTGTTTTTGACGAAAATCGGTGTCCCGTTTGCGGAAATCAAAATGTCCGGCCGCCCAAGCCCGGCGACCTCTGTTTCCTCACCGAACAGAAAGCCGTGTGGGCCGGAATGCTTGAGGATGTACTGAAACAAAACGACATTCCTTATCTGACAAAAAATGTATTGGGAGCAGGGTTGGCATTAAAGATCGGGCCGATGTTGGAGAGAGTAAGATTCTATATCCCTTATTTGCACCTGCAAAATGCAAAAGCTATTGCAGACGAACTGTTTTCCGCACCGCAGGAGGGTGAGGAAAATGAGGATCAAGTTGACTGAGAAGTGTGAGGAGCGCGGCACATACGATGCCGCGCTCCTTCTCTGCTTCCGCCACAATGAACGCTTCCATTTTCTCCGAAAGCGTGATATAATAATCGACATAATAACAGCAAACGTGCCGCGCGGCCGCACACCAGCCGCCGCGCGGCGGGAGGGAGAAGACGTATGAAGGGACTTTGCTACACGGGCGAGCCGAGGCCGGTATTCCGTACCGACCTGCCGGTCCCCGAGCCGGGGGAGCGCGAGAGCCTGATAAAGACACGGCTCGCGGCGATATGCTCCACCGACCGCGAGGTGCTTGCGGGCTACAAGCCGGACTTCCGGGGCGTGATGGGTCACGAGTTTGTCGGCACGGTCGAGCGCTCGCCCGACCCGTCGCTTATCGGCGCGCGCGTCGTCGGCGAGCTGAACGCCGGCTGCGGGGAGTGCATCTACTGTCGCACCGGTAGGGAGGGGCATTGCATCCACCGCCGCGTGATCGGACTTGCGGACAAGGACGGCTGCTTTGCGGAGTATATGACGCTCCGCACCGACCTCCTCCACCGCATACCGGACGGACTGCCGGACGAGGTCGCGGTCTTCTGCGAACCTCTCGCGGCAGCGCTCGAGATACCGGACAAGGTACACGTCCGCCCGAGCGAGCCCGCCGCCGTCGTCGGCGACGGACGCCTCGCTCTTATGATAGCGCAGGTGCTCGCGCTCACCGGCGCGGAGGTCGTCGTCGCGGGCAAGCACCCCGAAAAGCTCGAGCGCTTCCGTCCGTTCGCACGAACGGAGCTCCGCGAGGACGAGACGTTCGAGCTCGTCGTGGACGCGTCCGGCTCGGCCTCCGGCTTCGAGACGGCGAGGCGGCTCGTGCGGCACCGCGGAACGCTCGTCCTCAAGAGCACGTTTGCGGAGAAGACGCCGATGAACCTCGCGGACTTCGTCGTGAACGAGGTGACGCTCGTCGGCAGCCGCTGCGGCCCGTTCGAGCCGGCTCTGCGCCTGCTCGAGAGGGGACTTGTCACACTTCCGCCGATAGAGCTCTACCCGATAGAGAAGTACGAGGCGGCGTTCGCATCGAGGGCGTTCAAGAGCGGATTCAGATTCTGAAAAAACCGAAAAATACACTTACAAAAAGGAGAACAAATATGGACATCAGAAGCGTCACACACGTGAAAAACGTATATCCCAGCTCGGGCGGAGCCACGGTCACGATCATCGACCAGACGCTCCTTCCGAACGAGGTGAAATACATCGAGCTCGCGAGCGCCGAAGCGCTCTACGAGGCGATAAAGCTCCTGCGCGTGCGCGGAGCTCCGGCTATAGGGATCTGCGCGGGCTTCGGCATGGCGGCGCTCGCGCGTGGGATAGACGCGGACGGCGAGGACTTTGTCCGCGAGTTCAAGCGGCTTGCGGACTACCTCAACTCCTCGCGTCCGACGGCGGTGAACCTCTCCTGGGCGCTGAAGCGCATGTGCTCTGTGGCGCGCGCCGTGAGCGCGCTTCCGCGCGCGGAGCGTATCGCCGCGCTCGACCGTGAGGCGCAGGCAATACAGGACGAGGACATAGACATGTGCCGCCGCATCTCCGAGTACGGACTTTCGCTGCTGCATGACGGCGCGGGCGTCCTCACCCACTGCAACGCAGGCCCGCTCGCGACCTCGCGCTACGGCACGGCGCTCGGCCCGCTCTTCCTCGGGCGGGAGAAAGGGATGAACTTCCGCGTCTTCTCGGACGAGACGCGTCCGCTGCTCCAGGGCGCGCGCCTCACAAGCTACGAGCTGCACGCCGCCGGGATAGACGTCACGCTGATATGCGACAACATGGCGTCCATAGTGATGAAAAACGGCTGGATAGACGCGTGCCTCGTCGGATGCGACCGCATCGCCGCCAACGGCGACGCCGCAAACAAGATAGGCACCTCTGGCGTCGCGATACTCGCAAAGTACTACGGCATACCATTCTACGTCCTCGGGCCGACCTCCACGATAGACATGGACTGTCCCACGGGAGACGACATTGAGATAGAGCTCCGCGACCCGGAGGAGATAGCGGAGAAGTTCTACTCGAAGCGGATGGCTCCGGAGGGTGTGAAATGCTACAACCCCGCCTTCGACGTGACCGACCACAGCCTTATCACCGGCATCGTCACCGAGCACGGGGTGCTGCGTCCGCCGTTTGACGTCTCGCTCCGTGGTCTTTTTAACCAAAAAAAGTAACGCCGGACTGTGCAGATTGTGGAAGTTATCGCCTTGAAATGGTGCGGGCGCGGTGCTATAATGACACTGAAAACGGTGTCGGATCGTGTTTAAAGAGCGTTCCGCACCGTTATGCCTAAAATTTATGGGAGGAATATCAAAATGAAGAAAGTGCTTGCACTTACCCTCGCGCTCGTCATGTGCTTCGGGCTCGTCGCCTGCGGCGGCGGTAACTCGACCACAAGCGGAGAGCCGAGCGGAGACCCCAGCACGCTCAAGATAGCCATCGTCACCAGCCCGAGCGGCGTTGACGACGGCTCCTTCAACGAGGATAACTACAACGGCATCCTCGCGTTCATCGCGAATCATCCCGGCGCCACCGTCACCCCCGTCAACGAGCCGACCGGCGAGGCTACCGCCTCCGTCCAGGCCGTCGCGGACTGCTTTGCCGACTATGACGTCATCGTCACCCCGGGTTTCCAGTTCGCCGGCATCGGCGTTCTGGCTCAGGAGAACCCGGACAAGAAGTTCATCCTTGTCGACAGCTTCCCGGCCGACGCCGAGAGCAACGAGATAACGGTCGACAACATCTACGCCATGCAGTTCGCGGAGCAGGAGAGCGGCTTCTTCGCCGGCATCGCCGCCGCGATGGAGACACAGACCGGCAAGGTCGCGGTTGTCAACGGTGTCGCGTTCCCGTCGAACGTCAACTATCAGTACGGCTTTGAGTCCGGCGTCTACTACGCCAACAAGAACCTCGGCGCCTCCGCCGAGATAGTCGAGCTCCCGTCCTACGCGGGCACCGACGTCGCCGATACGAATGTCGGCGGCAACTACGTCGGCGACTTTAACGACGAGGCTACCGGCAAGGTCATAGGCGAGGCGCTCATAGCCGAGGGCTGCGACATAATCTTCGTCGCCGCGGGCAACTCCGGCAACGGCGTGTTCACCGCCGCCAAGGAAGCCACCGGTGTCAAGGTCATCGGTTGCGACGTCGACCAGTATGACGACGGCGCCAACGGCGACACGAACATCGTCCTCACCTCCGTTCTCAAGAACATGGCGCAGGAGGTCGAGCGTCAGCTCAACGCCATCGAGGACGGCACCTTCAAGGGCGGCAACTACACCCTCCATGCCGACACCGACTCCACTGGCTATGTCTCCGCCGACGGCCGTCAGCAGCTCAGCGAGGCTACCCTCAGCGCCCTCACCGACGCTTATGCGAAGGTCAAGAGCGGAGAGATAGTCCCGGCCGCGAACTTCAACAACGTCACGCCCGAGAGCTTCCAGTAAGAGATGATTCCGGCTTTTGCCGGAGCGTTAGACGGGGCCGCATCTGCGGCCCCGTCTTTTTGTGGCCTCGCAGAGTTTCGCGCCTCCGGCGCGAAATAAAGTCAAATCGTTTTTTCCGGCGGCGTGTACAATGCGCCCTCGAACCTATACTGCCCCCGACCCTCTACGCCGCCAAGGGCGGCATCTGCGCCTGTTCGCGCGGTTGAAGTTGGCGGCTTTGCCGCCAACTTCGCGGAGCCCCGATTCATTCGGGGCGAGCATTTCAATCAAAAGGGCTCCCACGCGGTCGCCGACCGCGTGGGAATGCATCGATTTTCTGCCGAAGGCGGAAAACTCGGCGCGTAGCGCAGCGCTTGCCGCCGGCAAGGCTTTGCCTTGTCCGGCGGTCTCGCGAAAAACAGGTCGCGGGCGAAGCCCGCGACCTATTTTTCGCGACGCGTGAGCGACATCTCTTGTATTTCCTCCCGGGATGGTATATAATAGAGACCTGCACCAAAGACATACGATTGGGGGTAGGCAGATTGAACATCGAGCTTACACAGAAGCAGTTCCGGCTGCTCCTCGACATGGTCTACATCGGAAACTGGGTACTGAACAGCGCACGCGGAGAGGATCGCATCACGGCTTATGACGACATCGAGAGCAGGATGTTCTTTGAGGCCATGCGCGCCGGTATGCCCGAGCTCGCGGAGTTCCGCGACGGGACGATACAGGCGAGCCGCGCGTTCGTCGAGGGCGGCATCCACGAGGCGATAATGGACTATGAAGACGCCATGTTCTTCGACATCCTCGCCGAGGAGCTGAGCCGCAGGGATATGCAGGCGGAGGGTCTCCGCGCCGAGGAGGGCGAGGAGATGGAGCGCCGCATAGCAGAGTACACGGCGGAGTTCGAGCAGAGCGGCGTGGACCATGTCCACGTTGACCTCTAGGAGACGCGCCGAAGCTAACCGAATATACGGCAGAACAGAGCCGCCATGCAGAAACCGGTGACGTCCGCGACGAGCGCCGCCGGGAGAGCATGGCGGCTCTTTGTCACACCCGCGCCACCGAAGTAGACGGCGATAACGTAGAAGGTCGTCTCGGTCGAGCCGAGCATCACCGCCGACGTGCGCCCCACAAGCGAGTCCGCACCGGCGGCGCGTATGATGTCCGCGCCGAGCGCGAGCGCGCCCGAACCGCTGAACGGACGTATCAGCGCGAGCGGGATGCACTCGGCGGGTATCCCAACGGCCTCCGCCGCCGGACGCAGCAGACCGGTGAGGAGGTCGAGCGCGCCGCTCGCGCGGAACATATATATCGCCGTGAACAGCACGACGAGCGCAGGAACTATCCCCGCCGCCGTCCTGAGACCTTCCCTCGCCCCGTCGGTGAGCGCCGCGAACAGCTCCACGCGCCGCACGAGCGCCGCCGCGCCCACAAGCGCGAGTATTCCGGGGAGAAGAGCGTTCATCACCGCGCTCACGGTGAAATCTCTCCCGCGCCGCGAGCCGGAACTTCTGACGCACGACGCGCGTTCCACGCGGATTGCGCGCCGCACCGGTTCCGCGCGGGGGCGGGGCGGACAGCAGCTCCGCCGCGCCGGGACGCCGCCGCATGTTTGCCGTGCGCCGCGCCGGAGGATTCGGCTTCGTGCCCGACCGGATGCTCTGCGCCGCCGTCCGAAGTATCGGAGCCAGGCGTGCCGGGGTCCCCACCGCGCTTGGACATGCCCGCTTCTGCCGCGCTCCTTTCGTACCGGCGCGGGGAAGGCACAGAGCCGTCATCGCCCTTTTTGCCCCGCCGCCGTCCGATGCGGCGGAAAAGCCGGTCCGCCGCGAGCCCCGCCGCGAGCGCTACGGCGCTCGAGCACCACACGGCGGGGAGAATGTCAAACGGCGACTTCGCGCCGAGCGACG
Source organism: uncultured Clostridia bacterium (assembly GCA_947631015.1). Classification (GTDB taxonomy): domain Bacteria; phylum Bacillota; class Clostridia; order Oscillospirales; family JAAYOS01; genus CANRIN01. The sequence goes on along the minus strand of CANRJS010000002.1, from coordinate 11,562 downwards.
CCCTCAGTGCCGCAATCGTCGCCGGTACGAGCTGGAGCGACGCCGTGTTCATCACGACGAAGGTGCAGAGCGAGTCGGTAGCGCGTTCACCGCGCGCCATCAGAGACGCGGCGCGGATGCCGAGCGGCGTCGCGGCGTTACCGAGCCCGAGGAGGTTTGCGGAGAGGTTTGCGGAGACCGCGCCGAGCGCCTCGTCGTCCGAGCGGATGTCCGGCAGGAGACGCCCGAGCAGCGGGCGCGCCGCGCGGGCGAGCGCGCGGTCAAGCCCGGCGCGCTGCATGACCTCCAGCACGCCGTTCCAGAGGCAGAGCGTGCCGGCAAGAGAGATGGAGAGCTCGACCGCAGTCTTCGCGCCGTCGAGCGCGGCGGCGCTCACGTCGCCGAGACGCCCGTTCGCCGCGCCGAACACGACGGAACAGATAATCAGCAGGAGCCAGACCGTATCAATCACCAAATTTTACCACCTCAAACGAAGGGAATACAAAAAAACTATGCATTTTTGCCAAAAAATGAAAAAAGTTGTTGACAACTCAAATTGTGAACAATATAATGTAAAGGTACGGTTGTTTTCGACAAGTTATTTACCATGTACCGGCATTAAGACTAAGGAGCTATGCGGAATGAAGACTACCGGAATCGTCAGGAAAGTAGATGAGCTCGGACGGGTCGTGCTGCCGATCGAGCTGCGCCGAACGCTGGAGATAGCGGAGAAGGACCCGCTTGAAATCTATGTGGACGGTGAAAACATTATTCTGCGGAAGCACAGCGACCGCTGTGTGTTCTGCGGGGCGGACAGCTCGCTTACCGAGTTTAAGGGCAAGCTTGTCTGCAAGTCCTGCCTGGAGGAGCTTGCAAAATAGCGCTTCGAAAAACGGACGAAAAGCATGGCGCGAACGGGTACCCGCGTTCGCACTGTGTTTTGTACCCGTTTTTATGGGTGTTCAGCCATGTAACAAAAAGACCGGCAAGGCCGATAAGGCCTTGCCGGTCTTTTGTGCGCTTGCGGCAAAAGACGGGACAGACTGAAAAAGCGGAGCCGTGAGGCTCCGCTTTCCGTTACTGAGGTTTGATTTACGGGATGAGGTTTATCGCGAGCGTGAGGACGATGAAGAGGATAGCCACCCAGGTCGTCATTTTGGCGAGGCGCGCATCCCACGTCTTTGCCTGGTTCTTGGCAAGGAAGGTATCCGCAACGCCGGAAATAGCGCCGCTGAGGCCGGAGCGCTTACCGCTCTGGAGAAGGACGACCGCGATAAGGAACAGGCTCGCGAGCACCTGAATGATCGTAAAAACGAGTTTCAAAACAAACGCCTCCAAATATTATTCTATTCCGCAGTATCTAACAGTATACCACAAGCGGCGCGGCATTTCAAGAGATTTTTTTGCCGCAGCACAAATTATTTCTTGATAAGCTCGCCGGTGGCAAGCGCGCGAAGGTACGCGTTGATGAATCCGTCGAGGTCGCCGTCCATGACGGCGTTGATGTTGCCGTTCTCGAAGTTCGTGCGGTGGTCCTTCGCGAGAGTGTAGGGCATAAAGACGTAGGAGCGGATCTGACTGCCCCACTCTATCTTCATCTGGACGCCCTTGATGTCGTCAATTCGGTCGAGATGTTCGCGCTCCTTTATCTCGGCGAGCTTCGCGCGGAGCATGCGCATGGCGTACTCGCGGTTCTGGTGCTGGCTGCGCTCGGTCTGACAGCTCACGACCACGCCGGAGGGGATATGCGTTATGCGTATCGCGCTCTCGGTCTTGTTGATGTGCTGACCGCCCGCGCCGGAGGAGCGGTAGGTGTCGACCTTCAGATCCTCGTCGCGTATCTCTATCTCCTCATTGTCGTCTATCTCGGGCATGACCTCGAGCGCGGCAAAGGAGGTGTGGCGGCGTCCCGCCGCGTCGAACGGGCTCACGCGCACGAGGCGGTGGACGCCGTTCTCGCCCTTGAGGTAGCCGTAGGCGTTCTCGCCCTCTATCGAGATGGTAGCGCTCTTGAGGCCGGCCTCGTCTCCGTCAAGGTAGTCAAGCGTCGTACACTTGTAGCCGTGGCGCTCTGCCCAGCGGGTGTACATGCGGAAAAGCATCTGCGCCCAGTCCTGCGCCTCGGTACCGCCCGCGCCGGCGTGGAAGGTGAGGATGGCGTTGTTGTGGTCATACTCGCCGTTGAGGAGGGTCGAAAGCGTCGCCTCCTCGAGGTCCTTTTCGAGCGCGGCGTACTGCTCGCGCAGCTCGTCAATGAGGCTGTCGTCATCCATCTCGACGGCGAGCTCGCAGAGCGTCACCGCGTCGTCGTGCATGCTTTTCAGCTTATTATAGCCCGCTATCTTGTCGCGGAGCTGCTTTGTGCGCTGAAGGACCTTCTGCGAGTGCTCGATGTCGTTCCAGAAGCCGTCCGACGCCGCAAGCTCCTCGAGCTCCTCGAGCTCCTTCTTTGCCGCGTCCAGCCCGAGAGCCTTCCCGAGCTCGTCGAGACGCGGCGCGAGAGCCGCAAGCTTCTGCTTATATTCGTCAAATTCTATCAGCAAGAGAGTTCCATCCTTTCAAATGTTCGGCATACGGTGTCGTATTCTCTTTGTGCCGGCTCAAATCCTCATAAAACGAAGTCTCCTCATCGGTTCCATAGCCTTTTAAGTATAACTGAAACGCGCCGCCTTGTAAAGAAAAATTTTGCGTTTGTTCATAAATTCAACTTTAATTCGGCGCATGGGTGTGCTATACTATACACTGTATTGTCATGCGCTGAGCGCAGGGCAGAAAGGAGCGTTGCCAAATGGGTATCTTTACTAAAATATTCGGCTCGCAGAACGACCGCGAGCTTAAAAAGCTTTATCCGATAGTTGACGCTATTGAGGCGCTTGAGCCGGAGTACATGAAGCTTACGGACGAGCAGCTCTCCGGCAAGACAAAGGAGTTCAAAGAGCGCCTTGCGAAGGGAGAGACGCTTGACGACCTGCTCGTCGAGGCGTTCGCGACCGTGCGCGAAGCGAGCCGCCGAGTGCTCGGAAAGCGGCAGTTCCGCGTACAGCTGCTCGGCGGAATAGTCCTGCATCAGGGACGCATCGCCGAGATGAAGACCGGTGAGGGCAAGACCTACATCGCGCCGCTCGCGGCGTATCTGAACGCGCTCGAGGGCAAGGGCGTCCACGTCGTAACGGTCAACGACTACCTCGCGAAGTACCAGGGCGAGATGCTCGAGAAGCTCTACCGCTTCCTCGGAATGTCGCTCGGCCTCGTCATTCACGACATCGACCCGGACAAGCGCAAGCCGAGCTACGACGCGGACATCACCTACGGCACGAACAATGAGTTCGGCTTCGACTATCTCCGCGACAATATGGCGATATACAAGGAGAATATGGTCCAGCGCGGCCACCACTTTGCCATCGTCGACGAGGTCGACTCGATACTCATAGACGAGGCGCGCACCCCGCTCATAATCTCGGGACAGGGGGACGAATCGACCGACCTCTACGCTCAGGCGGACTCGTTTGCAAAACGCCTCACCTGCGTCCGCATAAAGGAGCAGGACAGCAAGACCTTTGCCGACGAAGACCTCGGCGGCGACTACATCGTCGACGAAAAGGCGAGGACGGTCACGCTCACCGAAGCGGGCGCACGGAAGGCGGAGCGCTTCTTCGGGCTCGAGAACCTGTCCGACCCGGAGAACTCTACAATTTCTCACCACATCAATCAGGCGATACGCGCAAACGGTCTGATGAAGCGCGACGTGGACTACGTCGTTAAGGACGGCGAGGTCATCATAGTCGACGAGTTCACCGGCCGCATGATGTTCGGGCGGCGCTATTCGGACGGACTGCATCAGGCGATAGAGGCGAAGGAGGGCGTGAAGGTCGAGCGCGAGAGCAAGACGCTCGCGACGATAACCTTCCAGAACTTCTTCCGCATGTATGACAAGCTCTCCGGCATGACCGGCACCGCCAAGACCGAGGAGGAGGAGTTCGGGGAGATATACAAGCTTGACATTGTCGAGGTACCCACGAACAAGCCGATGATACGCGAGGACCTGCCGGACGTCGTCTACCGGACGCAGGCTGCGAAGCTCCGCGCCATCGTCGAGCAGATAAAGGAGTGCCACGCGAAGGGACAGCCGGTGCTCGTCGGCACCGTCTCGATAGAAAAGAGCGAGGAGCTGAGCGCGATGCTGAAGCGCACCGGTATCAAGCACAACGTCCTCAACGCGAAATATCACGACAAGGAAGCGGATATCATCGCGCAGGCTGGCAAGTTCGGCGCGGTGACGATAGCGACGAACATGGCGGGACGCGGTACCGACATCATCCTCGGCGGAAACGCCGAGTACATGGCGCGCCACGAGCTCCGCAAGCAGGGATATTCCGACGAGGCCGTCGCCGAGGCGGACGGACACGGAGCCACCGACAACGAGGAGATACTTGAGGCGCGGGAGAAGTTTACCGAGCTTGTAAGCCGCTTCGAGGAGGAGATAAAGGACGAGGCGGAGAAGGTCCGCGAGGCGGGCGGACTTTTCGTCATCGGCACCGAGCGCCACGAGGCGCGGCGCATAGACAACCAGCTCCGCGGACGTTCCGGACGTCAGGGCGACCCGGGAAGCAGCCGGTTCTATATCTCCCTCGAGGACGACTTGATGCGCCTCTTCGGCTCGGAGCGGATAGACATGATGATGAGCCGCATGGGCGTCGACGATGACACGCCGCTCGACCAGAAGATGCTGAGCGGCGCGATAGAGTCCGCGCAGAAGCGCATAGAGAGCCGCCACTACCAGACACGCCGGAACGTCCTCGAATACGACGACGTTATGAACCAGCAGCGCGAGATGATATACAAGCAGCGCTACGAGGTGCTTGACGGCCACGACCTCAAGCGTTCGATACTCTCGATGCTCGACTCGAGCATCGAGGCGTCGGTCGCCGCTGCCGTCGGCGACGAGAAGGCGCCGGAGGCGTACCAGGTCGAGGAGCTTGCCGTCAAGTACGAGCAGATATTCCTCGAGAAGGGCGAGCTGAAGTTCGAGGGACAGAGCAAGAGCGAGCTTGAGGAATTCCTCAAGCGGCGCGGCCACGAGGCATACGAGCGCCGCGAGGCGGAGATAGGCTCCGAGAATATGCGCGAGCTCGAGCGTGTAATACTTCTCCGCACGGTCGACAACCGCTGGATGGATCACATCGACGCGATGCAGGAGCTCCGCCAGGGCATCGGCCTCCGCGCATACGCGCAGGTCGACCCGAAGAACGAGTACAAGCGCGAGGGCATGGATATGTTCGACGAGATGATAGCCTCGATACGCGAGGACACGCCGAAGTATATCCTTACCGTCCGCATCACGCGCGAACAGCCTAAGCGTCAGGCGGTGGCGAAGCCCACCGAGGCGTCCCACGGGAACTTCCCCTCGACGGCGAAGGCGGCAAAGACCGTCACCCGCGCGCCGGTGCGTGTCGGAAAGAAGATAGGCCCGAACGAGCCCTGCCCCTGCGGCAGCGGTCTCAAGTACAAGAAATGCCACGGCAGATACCCGAACGGCGCTCCGTCCGTGCAGAACGCCGGTAAAGACGCAGACTGATGGCGCTCCGTATGATACAGGAGCGGGGTCTTACCCTGCTCGTAAGCGACAAGCTGCGGGAAGTCGGCGCGCGCCACGCCTTCACAACGCGGCGCAGCGGCGTGAGCGGGGGAGAATATGCCTCGCTGAATCTCCGCATATCCTGCGGAGACGACCCGGAAAACGTGTATAAAAACTACGACCTCCTTGCGGAGGCCGTAGGCTTTTCGCGCGAAAACGTAGTCATGAGCCGTCAGGTACATTCGTCGACAGTCCGTCGCGCGGACGCGGGGGAGGGGCTTTTCCGCCCCGACCGTCCGGACGCGGACGGAGTCATAAGCGACCGCACGGCGCTCGCGCTGATGGTATTCGTAGCGGACTGCACGCCGGTGCTGATATTCGACCCGGTTAGCGGCGCGGCCGCCGCCGTCCACGCGGGATGGCGCGGCACCGCCGCGGGTATAGCGGGACGCGCCGTGGAACGGCTCGCGGAGGAGTACGGCGCGGAGCCGCGCCGCCTCGTCGCGGCGATAGGGCCGCACATCTCGCGGGACCGCTTCGAGACCGCCCCGGAGGTCGCGGAGGCGATGGCGCGCCGCTTCGGAGACGCCGCCGCGCCGCTCTGCCCTAAGCGCGGGGAGAAGTTTTTCCCCGACCTCGGCATGCTGAACTTTACAGAACTTGTGCGCGCGGGACTGCGCGCGGAAAACATAGACCTCGACACGCACTGCACCATGTGCGAGCCGGAGTATTTCTTCTCCCACCGCCGCACGGGCGACCGTCGCGGCGTTCAGGGCGCGGTGATAATGCCGGGGAGGGCGGAACGGTGAGGCGCGCCGCGTCGCTGCTGCTCGCGCTCGCCGTCCTCGTGGCGTGCGCGGGGTGCGAGGGCGGTGAGGACATCACCGACACACTTGTGGAGGTCACGCCGGAGGAGCCGTCCCCGTCTGCGGGGATAGTCCTGCCGGGCGGCCCCGCGTCGGTAGAGGCTTTCGGCGTGGCGTACAGCTCCACCGCGTCTCTGAATCCGATAACCGGCACCAACCGCCTGAACCTCGAGCTCGCTCCGCTGATGTACGAGGGACTTTTCGAGGTCACGCCGGACTACGAGGCGGAGCCGGTGCTCTGCGAGGAAATATCGCACGAGGGCGAGGTGTGGACGGTAACGCTCCGCAGCGGCGTCAAGATGAGCGACGGAGAACCGCTCACCGCCGCCGACGTTGTCTACTCCCTCGAGCTCGCGCGGAACACCGACCTATACGCGGCGCGCTTGCGCCCCGTGCGCTCGGTCATGACGATAGACGACAGGACGCTTTCCATAGCGACAAACGGCGCGACCGGGCGGCTAGAGCTGCTGCTTGACACGCCAGTGATACGCGCCGGCAGCGCGGAGGACTCCGCCCCGCCCGGTACCGGCCTCTACACCTTCGTAAAAACCGAGGACGGCGGGTACCTCCGCGTCTCCGACTCGCGGCGCGGCGCGGCGAGTCTTCCGCGCATTGAGCTTGTGGACATTCCCGAGGGCGAGCTGATGGTATCGAGCTTCGAGCAGGGGACGGTCAGCGCCGCCTCGAGCGACCCGACCGACACCGACAACCTCGACTACGGCGGCAACTTCGAGGAGTGGAGCCGCTTCACGCCGAATATGCTCTACCTGTGCTTCAACGGCGGCAGGCTGTCCGCGCCGGTGCGCGCGGCGCTCGCCGGGGCGGTGAACCGCCCGGAGATCGCCGCCGCCGACCTCGCGGGCGCGGCGGACGCCACGAACCTCCCCGCGAGCCCCGCGTCCGCATTGGGCGCGGAGGCGGACGCCGCGCCGCGCTTTGCCGAGGCCGCGTCCGCGCTCGAAGCGCTCGGCGCTGAGCCGGACGACGAAGGGTTCCTCACGCTCGGCAGGAGCCGGATAGCGCTCACGCTCATCGCGCCGGAGGAAAACCCGTTCAAAGCGGCGGCGGCGCGGCGCATCTCCGAGGATTGGCGGCAGCTCGGCGTAGACGTCACGCTCGAGCTCATGGGCTTTGACGACTACGCGGCGACGCTCGCGCGCGGCAGCTTTGACGTTGCGCTCTGCGAGACGCAGCTCACCGCCGACTTCTCGCTTGACTCCATACTCGGCGCGGGCGGCGCGCTGAACTTCTGCGGCGAGCCGGACGAGGAGCTTACGGCGCTGCTCGCGGCGTTCCGCGCGGCGGACTCGGACGGCATAGCCGCCGCGGCGGAAAACCTCTACGGATACATTTCGCGGAACGCGCCGATAGCGCCGCTCGCGTTCGAGCGGCACCTGCTTATCGCGCGGCGCGGCGCCGTAAGCGCCGCCGACCCCGCGCCGCATAATCTGTATCGAGGAATTGAGAACTGGTAAAAAAGTCGGCGCGAAATGTGCTCGGGCGAATAAATTGCCCTGCGCGAAGTTGCTTGCCTATGGCAAGCAACTTCAACCGCGCGAACAGGCGCGGAAGCGTGCAAAGAGACAATAAAGTATACTGAAGCACATTTCAAAGCAAAAAAGCCGCCCCGACATTTTAATGTCGGGGCGGTTTTCAGTATTCTGCGGATAATCGCCGATCACTCGTCAAACCGAAGATCCAGCGTTACGGAGCATTCCTCCCCGGTGCCGTCCTCGTTCTCGGTGAACACGAGCGTCAGGCGATATTCGGCGCCGTATTCCCAGTTCAGGAGATTCATTGTCAGCGCGCGCACATAGAAATCGCCTTCTTCATCCGAGGGGTCTAAGTAGTTGTTTTCCCGCGGAGCGTACCCTACGATGAATGTGTCGTCCGGAACGTACTCGCCGGATTCCGAGCGCCGCATTATCCCACTCCCTTCTTCTTGAAGGTAGCCGAAGCCTATACGCCAGTTTGTCAGCGCCATGCTCATATGTGCGTATGTACCATCCACCACGCCATAACGCAGGTCGCCGGTCCAATCAAGCATCGAGAAGTCCGCCACCTTCGGCTCCCTGGAAAACAGACTGTGCCCTGGGACATCGTATTCAAACGAGGCTTCGTAGAGGCTGTCACCGCTTGAGCCGCCATTGCGCGGCGCCTTGGAAGATGCGGGAATATAGTCCCTGAAATAGAATGTTATCCTGTACCGGCCCGGCTTATCGGTGTTCAGGGGAAAAGCAAAATACCGCTCCTCGGTTGAGGAAAATGCATTTTCAACATAGCCTAACGGCAGGAAGAACCCGGGTCCGCTCGCCGACCACTCCATGTTGTCGCATGCAGTCCATCCGCCATTCTCATATCTCTCGGTGAAGAAGTCATGCTCGATCTCCGGGTCCCGATGCTCTTCGCTATTCACATATACCGATGAACCGAGCGTGTAATATCTGCCGTCTGCCGACCTGAGAGCCAAGCCCAGTAGAGGGTATTTACTGAACGAATCAGTTCTTTCATACACCGCCTCGATGCGCTCGGCGTCCTTACCGTAGAGCTTGAACGGCTGTGGTTCCGTGAAGGTGTATACCGTATCGCTCTTGTCTTCGATGATGAACTGAACCTTTCCGGGCACCGGCCGCAGAAAGCAGAACGCAACAGCACCGGCAATGGCTATGGCCAAAATAACAGCGACCGGACGTTTCATGTTGTTATGACCTCCTTCCGGCTTTGTCGACAGGCGGGTTTGCGTCATACCGAATCACGGCGGTGCTACTCGTTGTCCGTTTTGGGCGATTGAAAGTTGAGTTACTCCGAGACGTGCCCCGAGCTTATGCCCTGCGACTCCTCGCCGAGCGGGAGCCAGTCGAGCGCGTCTTTGATGTGCGTGTCCCAGAACAGCCAGTCGTGGACGCCGGGGGCGGGGAGCCACGTCACGTCGTAGCCGAGCTCCTTCAGCTCGTGCATGAACGCCTCGTTGACGCCGAAAAGTCCGTCCTCGGTGCCGCAACTCATGAAGAACTTCGGCTTCTCCGTGCCGGACGCGGCGACGCGACGCGCCATCTCGTGGTAGTCCTTGTTACTGCCCTTGACGGCTTCGAGCTTGCCGAACGCCGCCTCGTAGTAAGCGCGGTCAGTGAATATCATATCGGTGTTCTCGGTGTACTGCGTGAGCCCGTCGGTGATAAGCGCCGAGGAGAGGGCGCAGACCGCGCCGAAAGTCTCGGGCGCGTTCAGAGCGTTGATTATCGAGCCGTAGCCGCCCATCGAGAGGCCGCCGATGAATGTGTCCTCGCGCCTATGCGAGAGCGGGAAGCTCTTGCGTGTGAACTCGACGAGCTCCTGCGAGATGAATTTGCCGTACTTCGCGTCGGCGGGGACGCCGTCGACGTAGAAGTGGTTGTCGCCGCTCGGCATGACGACCGCGAGATCCTTCGCCGTCGCCCACTGCTCGATGCGGGTGCCGGTCACCCAGTCTATGTAGCTGCCGAAGATGCCGTGCAGCAGGTAGAGGGTCTTGAAGGGCTTCTGCTCGGTCTTGGGCGCGCCGAAGGTCATTTTATCGGTCGGGAGCACCACCTGTATCGGGACGGTGCGCATGAGAGAGGTGGACATGAAACTGCATTGAATGAGCGCCATAGTGTATGCCTCCTGTTGAGTGATTTTCCGCGCCGTGCGGGTTCGTTTTATATAATTATATCACATTTCGAGCGCGGAAGCAATATCGGGGCATAAAATGGGAAAGAACGCCGGAGTTCAGCGGCAGACCTCCGCGCCGCCCCATTCGATTGCGACGAAGCCATCGCGCGCGGGCGCGTCGAGCGTCTGCGGAGCTATCTCGACCTCGTCCGGTGAGGAATACCACGCCATGAACACGCGTATCAGCGTGTCCGGAGCGGGGGAGATGTCGAGCGCGGCGGCGTCGGTATACGCCTCGCGCTGGAAGGATATGACGTTGTACGCATTCCCCTCCATGCGCGGCAGCCAGTAGACGATGAACTCGTTTGCCTCGCGGCGGCTGAGACCGAGCGATGCGAGCGCGTCCTCGAGGAACGCCGCCGTGTCCCCGCCAGGAACACAAAAGCCCTCCGAGAAGTCGAACGCGGCGTTCGTGTCCGCCTCCCAGTAGAGACAGCTGTACTCCGTGCCGTTGGCGTCAGTGAGGGTGCCGTCCGGCTCCGCCGTGACGCGCCACCCGTCGCCGTACTCGGGGTAGGAGCAGGTGAGGGCGCCGTCGAGCGTGAGCGCGACCGAGACATCCGTCGTCTCCTCGGGGTACAGGTAGAGGACGGGCTTTTCGGCGCGTGCGCCGCCGAAGATGTCGTCCAGCCGGCTGCGGAGCTCGCCGCAGGACGAGAGCGAACACGCGGCAAGCGCCGCGCAGAGCAGGATGGCGATGAAGCGTTTCATGGGGAGACCTCCTTAATTATTCGGTATGCGAGTTAGACGGCGGGACGCGCGAAAAGTTCCGTATCGTCCCGCGCGGGACTCCGGCGCGGAAAATTCCGCGCCGCGCGCTGTATGCGCTTGACAAATCGCCGCCTATTGGTTAAAATAAGGAGTACCCGAAGTCCGACGCACATCGGCGCGGACTCGGGCGCGACGCGCCCTCGTAGCTCAGCAGGATAGAGCATTCGCCTCCTAAGCGAAGGGTCGGACGTTCGAATCGTCTCGAGGGTGCCAGAAATCCCGGATATTTGCATAATATCCGGGATTTTCGCAACTATTTTTGCTAATTACTTTAGTATGATAAATGTAGGCAGCCGTAGGCATCCGGAAACTCTGACAATTCTTGTCATATCGTTCAGAACTTTTTTCTCATTTTCATACCTACAAAAATAAGCCCGATTTTCTCCAAAACGCCCCATTTTGCCTACATCTGCCTACAACCGGCTGTTTTCAGAGGATATTTTTCGCTTTTCACCGCTCCTCTCCGGACATTTCAGCGACGGCTTTATGTGTTGAGGGCGTCAATATATTGGCGCTCTCAGCTATGAGTTGTATGCCGCCTCGATAGAGTAGTGCTGCCAACGGAGCGGAGAAGCTGCCAAAAGAAGCCCTGATTGCGTTTGAACGTTGATAGTAGATTTTTTCACATCTGCGTGGTATAATCCATCTTACAGCACCATATCGAAGATATGTGTAGAAGTC
>CANRJS010000001.1 GCA_947631015.1 uncultured Clostridia bacterium | reverse complement strand
ACCACGTCCTTTGTCTCGGCGTAGTAGGACTTGGCAAAGAGCTTGCGTAGGTTATGGGGAAAGACCTTGGAGGCGGCGACCTTGGCGCGCTGGGCCAGGCGCTTGAGCATTGCCCAGACGGTCTGGCGGGCAACAGGCTCGCCCTCCCTGTTCAGGAAGATGGGGCCGGAGGTGATGCCGACCTCCTTGGCGTAGCTGAGGAGTTTTGTCCGGAGTTTGCTGTCGATGAGGATCTCCCGGGTCTTGTTCTTGCACGTCACCTGGGCCTTGCCGTCCCGCGCCGCCTCCACGGTGATGTAGGCAAGCTCCGAGACGCGGATGCCGGTTCCGGCGATGGTTTCCACCATGAGCCTGTGGCGGGTACACCGTGCCGCCGCCAACAGAGCGTCATAGTCCGAGGGACTAAGGTCCCGGTTCTCCGGGGCGAAGGGGCTGGGCTGGGTTTTCAGTAACTTTGTCCCGCAGTCTGTCCACTTGACAAATTTGAAAAAGGCGTTGAGGGACGCCAGGACGGAATTGATGGAGCTGAGGGCGTAGCTTTGGCCTTGCAGATGCTCCTTGTAGCAGCGCGTCGCCTCCGAATCGGCGTTTTGAGCGCCGAGAAAGCCAACGTACCCCCGCAGGTCGCGCAGGTACTTCTCCACGGTGTGCCTGCTGTACTCCTCGCGGACGAGGTTGTCGCGGAAGCTCTCCACAAGCGCCGGAGTGATGAATTGTTCCATGATGTCCTCCTTGTTTTTCTCACTTATTTTCCCCCGAAAATCCCTGCCGGGACGGGGAAAGCAGTGAAATTATATACTGAAATCTTCTTCCACTCCCCATCGGACACGTCGGGGGCGAAAGTTAACGGAGGACAAAAGTTTTTTCATCTTTGCAAGCGGGGCATCAAGGGTCCTTGATGCAAATTTTGGGCGATTTCCGTGACCACGGAAATCGCCCAAAATGCTTGTTGGGGGACCGCCCCCAAACCCCTTTAACGTGGGTAAACCCACGGCTGCGCCCCGCCGCAAAAAACGCGGCGGGGCGGAACGGAAGGAATGAATCGATACTTGGTAGATCAGTTATTTGTAGATCAGTATTTCTTTTATCTATATTTATTTGCGCGGGGATTTCCAGACGTGGCTTTTCCATATCCGGTTTTCCCGGATATGGAAAAGCCGGATGTGGAGACAGCGGGCATGGCTTTTCGAGAGACTCAATCAAGCGGTGAATACTCCGTGACCGCCCTGAGATACGTCTTCGGGTCACCGTTCAGGATGAGTTCTGCGTATTCCAACGGGGCGTTGTAAATCAGGAGGTCCAGCTCTGACCGCTGGTACATATCGTCCGCGACCTCGTTTTCAACAGCGGAGCAGTTGATGGCGACCATGCTGCCGTCGCTGTACTTGAGTTCTACGGAGCCTGTGTCCGCGTTGTAAAGGCAGGAGAGAAGCGTCCTCATATTTTATACCTCCAAATGTTTTCAGCTTCCGAAACAGGAGCATTTGCTCCATTTTCATAAGTCCCGGCGGCGTTTCCGGGGCCCCCTCGGCTTTGACTCCGGGCGCCTGGGCGCGCCGTAAGGATTAAGATAACCAGCCATAGCGCAAGAGCGCGGATACAGGGCTCCCCAAATATCCATGCTCTTGTCCCGGTACTATGATATGCGTCTGTAAGCGTGGGTTGTTGATGTGGTATCCTTAACTATGGGAAACTCCGCGCTCCCAGTTCGACACCGCCTGGAAGCTTATCCCGAGCGCGTTTGCAAGCTGCATCTGCGTCATGCCCTTTGCCTTCCGCGCCCGCATAATGTTCGCGCCTATTTTCATCATGTCGAATGTCGGCATTGTCATTACCTCTTTCGTTTTTTTTGTCGTTGCCGGCCGGCCTCGGTTTGGCTTTATTATAGCCTGGCGCGCGGAATACGTCAAACAAGCGGTGCTTTAGCGGGAGACTTCCGCCGCCTCAACCACGGCTTGAGCGGTGATAAATCGCGGGAATACGGGCAAGATACCGAAAAAGACCGTGCTTCGGAGGTGTCAAGATGAAGAAAAACCAACTTGGACGCAGGAGCGTCGTTCGGATAGTGAGCTTTATCACGGCGGGGATACTGGTGCTCGCGGGCTTCCTTGTGAAGAACTATCTGGAAAAGGAACGATATAAAGAACAGCTTGAGGTGAGTTATCAGCACTACTTTGACGAGCTTGCGGAGGCGATGCGCGGCATTTCGGACGCGCTGCAAAAGAGCCGCTACTCGAATTCGCCGGCGATGGCGGCGTCGCTTGCAAACGAGGTGACGCGCGAGGCGTCCGCCGCGCAGTCGGCGATGAGCGGACTGCCGTTTGCGAATATCGAGCTTGAGAAGACCGCGAAATTTCTCTCGCAGGTAGGCGACTTCGCGTACTACCTCACGCGAAGGGACGCGGCGGGCGAGGGGATAACCGACGGGGAGCGGCAGTCGCTCCGCGAGCTTACCAAAACGGCGTACTCCCTCGCGGAGTCTATGGACGAGCTGTACTACGCTGTCGCGGAGGGGTCGATGAGCGTCACCGGCGCGATAGAGGGCGAGTCGCGGGACGAGAGCGGCCTCGGCGGTATAGCGGACACGCTCGCGGAGATGGAGACGCAGTTTCCTGAGTATGCGAGCCTGATATACGACGGACCGTTCAGCGAGCACATTCTGTCGCGGGAACCGGTGCTCCTCGCGGGGCGCGGAGAGGTGACGGTCGAAGCGGCGGCGGAGACGGCGGCAAAGGCGGGCGGCTTCGAGACGCACGAGCTGACCTTTGAGGGGGAGAGCGCCGGGACGGTGCCGGCGTACTCCTTCAGCGCGGAGCGGGACGGCGCCGCGTGGTACTTCGACGTGACGAAGGCGGGCGGCGTCCTTATAGAGATGTACTCGTCCTATCTGCCGGAGGAGACGGCGCTGGAGGCGGAGGATTGCGTAGCGCGGGCGAAGGACTGGCTTGCGTCGCTCGGTATGGAGAATATGACGGAGAGCTACTACTTCCGGCGGGACGGCGTGGTCACGGCAAACTTCGCCGCAAGCGAGAACGGCGTCGTCTGTTACCCCGACCTCGTCAAAGTGTCGGTCGCGGCGGACACGGGAAAGATCGTCGGCATGGAGGCGCGGGGCTATATCATGAACCACACGGAGCGCGACCTGCCGCCGGTGCAGGTGAGCGAGGAGGCCGCGCGCGCTGCCCTCTCGCCGGAGGTCACGGTGGAAAATGCACGCCTCTGCGTGATACCGTCCGCCGGGGAGTACGAGCGGTTCTGCCACGAATTCCTCTGCTCGGACAGCTCTGGCCGGCGCGTGCTGATATACGTGAACGCCGAGACCGGCATCGAGGAGCAGATACTGATACTGCTTGAGAGCGAGGACGGCACGCTCGCGATTTAAGAATAGCGTTTTCTCTCCCGGGAAATACTTCTATCAGCCGGTTAAAAACGAACGTCCGACGGGACGAGCCGGCGGACGGAGAGTCGGGGAGGAAACGCTATGCAGACAAAGGTCGAGATTTGCGGGGTCAACACCTCAAAGCTCAGGGTACTGTCGGGAGAGGAGACGGAGAGACTTTTGAAGGCGGCGCAGGCGGGCGACCGCTCCGCGCGGGATGAGCTCATCTCCTGCAACCTGCGGCTTGTGCTGTCGGTCATACAGAAGTTCGCGGGCAGGGGCGAGAACGCGGACGACCTCTTTCAGGTGGGCTGTATCGGACTGATAAAGGCGATAGACAACTTCAACACCGAGCTCGGGGTCAAGTTCAGCACCTACGGCGTTCCGATGATAATAGGCGAGATACGCCGCTATCTCAGGGACAACTCCAGTCTGCGGGTCAGCCGCTCGCTTCGCGACACGGCGTACAAGGTCCTCTCCGCGCGGGAAAAGCTCCAGAGCGCGGGCGGGCGCGAGCCGACGGTCGATGAAATATCGAAGGAGCTCGGCATACCCCGGGAGGACATAGTGTTCGCCATGGACGCGATAGTCGACCCGGTCTCGCTCTACGAGCCGGTCTACTCGGACGGCGGGGACGCGATATGCGTCATGGACCAGGTGCGCGACACCAAGAACACCGACGAGAGCTGGACCGAGCATATCGCTTTAAGCGAGGCGATGCGGAAGCTCGGCGACAGGGAGCGGATGATCCTCTCGATGCGCTTCTACGACGGCAAGACCCAGATGGAGGTCGCGAGGGAGATAGGCATCTCGCAGGCGCAGGTCTCGCGCCTCGAGAAAAACGCGATAGCGCAGATGAGAAAATATCT
Source organism: uncultured Clostridia bacterium (assembly GCA_947631015.1). GTDB lineage: Bacteria > Bacillota > Clostridia > Oscillospirales > JAAYOS01 > CANRIN01. Next base: position 165,142 of record CANRJS010000001.1, on the reverse strand, counting down.
GTAAAAAATCTTCGTAGGAGAGAGGCGGACGCAGACGCGTCCGCCTCTTTCCTACTGTATATTGAAAACCGGAGAAGAAGGTGGTAAAATACAGCTGAAATGCAGAAATGCAGATTTACCCGGAACGGAGGGACAACGATGAAAAGAAACATCCGCATACATAAGGCGGCGCCGAACGCGGGCGCGCTCGACTTCTCGCACCTCCTCGACGCGCCTGCCGGGAAGCATGGATTCGTCTCCGCGCGGCGGGGACATCTCTACTTTGAGGACGGGGCGCGGGCGCGGTTCATCGGCTTCAACATCGCCGCGCGCTCGAATATGCCCGACCACGAGACGGCGGAGAGGATTGCGGCGCGGTTCGCGTCGATGGGCGTCAACATCATACGCCTGCACGCGGCGGACAATGTGATAACGGACGGCCCTACCGACTGGAGCTGTTCGAGGGAAGCTCCGCTTCTCGACTACGAGAGCGGCTCGTCCCGCAAATTCCACCCGGAGGGGCTTGACCGCTTCGACTACCTCTTTGCAAAGCTGAAGGAGCGGGGGATATACCTCCACATCGACACACTCGTGGCGCGGAGCTTCCTTCCGGGCGACGGGCTCGACTATCCCGGCACGTTCCCGGCGACGGCGAAGTGCTATCCGACGATGAACGAGCGCCTCATCGAGCTTGAGCAGGAGTTTGACCGGGAATTTCTCTGCCACAAAAACCCGTATACCGGCCTGCGGCTGATAGACGACCCGGCGGTGGTGACGATACAGATATCGAACGAGGAGTCGTTTATCAAGTCCACCGCCGACACCGATGGTATCCCGGAGATGCAGCCATACCGCGACGAGCGCCGGGCGCGCTTCAACGACTTCCTCCTCATGAAGTACCACACGCGGGAGCGTTTGCAGGAGGCGTGGACGTTCGAGGGCGTCTGCGCCCTTGGTGCGGACGAGGACCCGGAGAAGGGGACGGTGGAGGTCGTCCCGGGCGGCTTCCATCAGCCGACAAACGATCCCATGGGCGCGTGGGACGGCGAGATAAGCCCCGCGCGCTACGCCGACTACATGGACTTCGGCATCTGGATGAACCGCAATTACTACCGCCGGATGAAGGACTTCCTCATAAGCCTCGGCGCGAAGGTTCCGATAGTCTGCTCGAACCTCCTCGGCGGCGCGGCGGACGTCTACGGACACATCGACGGCGACATGATGGAAAACAACAGCTATTTCAACCACCCGATACCTCCGTTCGGAGCCGAATCGCAGCTCTGCGCGGGACCGATGGAGTATGTGTCTGTAAACCCGCTGACTATACAGCGCGGAGTCGGCGCGGCCGGCACGACGCTCACGAGCTTCGGCGCGGTCGCGACTGTAAGGGGAAAGCCCTTTATGCTGAGCGAATGGAACGAGTACGGCCTGCATCCGTTCCACTCCACCGGCGTCGTCGAGACGGTCGCCTACGCCTGCCTCAACGACTGGGACGGGCTCATCGTCTATAACCACCACACCTCGGGACACTGGGACGACCAGCCCGCGGACGAGATACACAGCGTCTTCGACTGCTACAACGACCCCTCGATGATCTGCCAGTGGGGATTCATGGCGTCGATGTTCCTGAAGGGGCTCGTGAGCACGGCGCGGAACAGCTTCGACGTCGCCTTCACACAGAACGACCTCCGCACGCTGCCGCCGTTCCACGCCATGCCGACGACCTTCCTGCCGTATATCGGAAAGTACCGCAACGTCTTTCTCGACGGCGGGGACAGCTATCAGGGTGGCGCGGACGTCGTGCTGAACGCCGGCTTTACCGACATCGGCGACCTTCGGGACGCGAAGCACGCGGTATATTACGCGTGGAGCCGGTATAGGGACGCGTACCGCCGCGCGCCCGGCGCGGGACGTCTCGAGCGCGCGGCGGCGGACTGCCGCGAGACGGCGCCGGGCATACGCCTCGGCCGCCGGGCGCTCGTCATCGACGACATCGCGAACGCCGCTGGCGGCGGCGACTATCGCGCGCTTGCAAAAGTCCTCGACCGGGCGATGAAGGAGTGGGGCGTCCTCGCGGAGGGGACGGGATATGTGGACGGAAAGCTCGTTTCCGACACCGGCGAGCTTGTCCTTGACCCGGAAAATTCCCGTTTCCGGGTAAGCGCGCCCGGCTGCGCGTTTTTCAGCGGCGCGCCGGAGGAGGAAGTATCCCTCGGCGGCGTCGTGTCCGTCCGGGCGAAAAACGAACGTATATCCCTCTCGCTTCTGCCGGTGGGGCAGCGGGAGCTCGCGGGCGCGGGGGAGTACCTGATGACGGCGATGGGTCCCACCGGCACCGACGGCGAGACCTGCGAGCCCGTCGGCGAGATGATGGGCGTCACGGTGAGCCGCGTGACGATGGCGGGCAAGCTCTGCGCGGACACGCTCGAGGGAACTCTCACGGTGAAGGCGCAGTCCGCGCGGCTCGAAATACTCGACCCGGTAGGGAAGGTGCTCGCGTCGCTTGACGGCGAGCGCACGCCGGACGGCGTTAAATTTAACCTCTCGGGAGAAGTCCCGGGTTTGCAGTATAGACTTACCGTCGAGCGCTGACTTTTCGCTGTTGTTACAATAAAAAGCCGAGCCTCGGAGCAATGCTCCGAGGCTCGGCTTGCATTTGATTGCTTTTCGCGATTCGCCTCGACTATTTTATAATGAGTGTTACGATCGACACTACCAGCGCCGCCGCGCCGAGGATGAGGGCGGCGAGGCTCAGCGTGCGCGGGTTGAAGCGGTACTCGTTGACGGCGTCCCAGCCCTTGTCGCGTAGGCTTATCCGCGCGTCCGCGCCGGTGCCCTGCATGAGAATGTACTTCTCGTCGAGGACTTTTTTAACGAGCGTTGCGAAATCCTCGCCCGAGAGCTTGGACTTGTGCATGACGGCCTTTACCGGTATGTAGTCGGGCAGACGCGGAACATTCTTTAAAAGTGAATATTTGGCCTTGGATATCATTACTCTCCACTCCTTATGTAAAATATCGCCGCCCGATGTGTGCTTTGTAGCGGCGGCTGACCTTCCTTGAGTAAATTATAACACAATACATTTTGCTTGTCGAGAGCAAATTGTTAAAAACGGCAAAAATTTCGGGGCATGATCGCCGCGCACGTCGGCGCCCGGACAAGGAGAGGTTCGGCGTTTTTGACGGGAACGCCGCCCGCGTCCTGCGCGCGTGAAGCGCGCAGGACGGCGACCCCCGGCGTTCGATGTGGGAAACTCACAGAGCGGGGCTTCGAGGCGGCGCGGGTTTTGTGGAACTTGACGGATACTTTTCCCGTGAATTGAATATTCGGGAAATGCGGCCTGTCAAAAATGCGAATGACGCGGTGGATAATATTGCGCGGAGAGTGTCCGCAGGACACGGAAGTTTGTTTGCAAATTTGGCAAAACCCGCACTATTACTTGATTTGAGGATTATTCCACCGATGGATAATAAAGAAAAATCCCCGTAAAAAAATAAACAAAAATCGTCGCCGTGACAGGCTTGTTTGCAACACGATTTACGAAATCCTGCAAATCGAACGAAAAAATATTGACAAAGCGGAGCCGTGAAGTTATACTCTTAAATAAGTTTTCCGATGCCCCGTCAGTTGGGAGGGGAGCGGAGAATAAATTGTTAGGAGGCAAACCAGTATGAAGTTAAAGAAGTTCATTGCTCTTCTGCTTGCACTGGTGCTGGCTCTCTCCGTAGCGGCGTGCAACCCCGGCAGCACGACCACTTCGAATGAGCCGAGCGGCACCGGCACCGCAAGCACCGAGCCCGGAAGCACCGGCGACGACGGCAACCGCGGTTCCATCTCGGCCATCGAGAATTTTGAGCCCGGCACTCACGGCCTCGACTGGCGTGACTACACTCTCGCGGACGAGCAGGTTCTTGACATCGTGCTCTCCGTCCCGAGCACCACGACCCTCGACCCGAACGACTCGACCGGCGCTACCCAGTGGGAGATCTTCCAGATGGTAGGCGAGGGACTCTTCCGCGTCTACGGCAATCCGGACGGCACCCAGACCATGGAGCCCGCCGGCTGCGAGAGCTACGAAGTCTCGGACGACAACCTTACTTATACCTTCCATCTCCGCGACAACACCTGGTCGGACGGCAAGCCTGTCACATCTGCTGACTACGCTTACTCCCTCCGCCGCCTGCTTGACCCGGAGGAGGCGTTCGGCTATGCCGAGTACATGTGGGTCCTTAAGAACGCCGACGCGTACTATCACGGCGAGGCCGGCGTTACCGTCGACGACATCGGCATCGCTACCCCGGACGACAAGACCCTCGTTCTCACCGTTGAGCAGCCGACCCCGTACTTCCTCGAAGAGATGGGCATGGTTCCGCTCTACCCGATCCGTCAGGACGTCCTTGAGGCCGCTCCGGACGAGGAGACCTGGCAGACCGACTACACCTATCATGTCTTCAACGGCCCGTTCGTTATAAGCGACCGTGTCATGGACAACAGCATTACTCTCACCCCGAACCCCTACTATTGGGATGCCGAGAACATCAAGCTCACCCAGATAAACCTCCTCACCGTCTCCGAGCAGGCCACTCAGGCTCTGATGTTCGAGAACGGCGAGCTCGACATCCTCGACGGCACTGCCGAGTTCGTTGACCGCTGGCAGGCTGCCGCTAACAACGGCGAGTACATCATGGGCGTGTTCGGCCGTCCGCAGACCGGCATGATCTACTTCAACGAGTATGATCACGAGCCCGGCTACCCCGGCGAGGACGACGTACCTGCCGACCGTCCGCGCGGCGGTTCCTCCGGCCTGATGCTCAGCGAGAAGTGCCGTCTTGCCATCTCGCTCTCCATCGACCGTCAGGCGTTCCTCGACACCGTCTACAACCGTTACACCGTCGCCGGCGGCTTCATCCCGAAGGGCATGGAGTGCAACGGCATCAACTTCCGCGAGACCTATCCGGACGACTACATCACCAACCTCCAGGCTCAGTATGACACCCCGGAGAAGCTCCGCGCTCTCTTCGAGGAGGGCATGGCTGAGGCCGGCGTCAGCGGCACCGTCTCCGACGTCACCCTGAAGCTGATGAACAGCAGCACGACCTCGCTCGCCGCTACTCAGATCGAGTTCCTCCAGCAGAACATTCAGGACGTTCTCGGCGTCACCGTCGAGCTCAAGAACGTCGACAGCTCCGTTGCCCGTGCCGAGCGCAACAGCGGCGACTGGGATATGATGGTCTACAGCTGGATAGGCGACTACAACGACCCCGGCACCTTCACCTTCCTCTACACCTCCACCAGCGGCTATTACAACACCTTCGGCGGCTTCAACGACGAGGAGTATGACCACTGGCACGAGGTCGCGATGAGCTCCACCGACCCGCAGGAGCGCGCCGAAGCGTTCCAGAAGGCCGAGGAGATACTCGTCACCAAGGCCGGCGTCGCCCCGCTCTACTACGGCGACCAGATAGAGTTCACCCAGACCAATGTCCGCAATGTCAGCTGGCCGCAGGTCAACCCCGTTGAGGTCAGCCGTGCGTTCATCGTCGCGGACGACGCTCAGTGATTTTTCACAGGACGCTGTAAGCAAAGTAAACTGACTCGGTTTGGCATCGCCGGACTTGAAGAAAGTCCGGCGATGCCGTACAAAAGCGAAACTGGGAGTGAATCAGATGCTGAAATACACAATAGAGCGGTTCCTTGCGATGATACTGACCCTGTTCATCATCGCCACCGCTACGTTCTTCCTGCTTCAGGCTGTCCCGGGCGACCCGCTCGTCGCAAAGACGGAGCGTCTTTCCGCGGAACAGCGTGATCGTATGTATGCCAAGTACGGCCTTGACAAGCCCGTGATGGAGCGTTACATCATCACCATGAAGGGCTTCCTCGTGGGAGACTTCGGTGAGTCGATAACCTTCCCCGGGCAGACCGTCTGGTCCATAGCGCATGAGAAGCTCCCGATTTCGGCGCGGCTTGGTATACAGCAGATGCTGCTCGGTATTACCGTAGGCCTTGCGCTCGGCATAATTGCGGCAATGAAGAAGGGTTCGTGGCCCGACTACGTGGTCATAACGCTTTCGATACTATTGATATCCATACCGAACCTCGTCTTCGGACTTATGCTGCAATACCTGTTTGCGGGAGGTGTCTGGAAAGTCTTCCCGACGATAGGATGGCCGGAGGGCAAAGATTTGTGGCTCGGCGGCTGGGAGTACACGATACTGCCGACCCTCACCGGATGCTTCGGCTATATAGCAAGCTACGCACGTCTGCTCAAGACCTCGATGCTCGACGTCATAAATCAGGACTACATAATGACGGCGGAGTCGAAGGGCCTCTCGCAGAGAAAGATAATCTTCCGCCACGTTCTCCGCAACAGCTTCATCCCGGTTCTCACGAACCTGCCGATGAGCGTTGTCATGTGCATCACCGGTTCCTTCTTTGTCGAGAGGATATTCTCGATACCCGGCATCGGAATGTACTACACCACGGCCGTTCAGGGCCGTGACCTCGCGGTCGTCCTCGGCTGGACGGTGCTGATAGCCGCGATGATGATAATCGTTATCTACATTACCGATATACTCTACACGCTGGTCGATCCGCGGATCCGCCTGCGCGGTGGAAAGAGGTGACAGTGATGGCAGACAAGAAGAACTACACAGTGGAAGACCCGATAGGGGAAGAAGTAAAAAAGTTCCAGAAGGGCGACTTTACGATAATCGGCAGCAATGCCAAGGACTCCGACGTGATAGTCCGCCCGGCCATCACCTACTGGCAGGACGCGTGGAGGCGTCTCCGCAAGAACCCCGTAGCGATGGCGTCGCTGATACTCCTTGTCATCGTCGCGATAATGGCTATCGTCGTGCCCTACGCCACCGGCTGGGACCTCTACAAGGTCGAAGCGATAAACAAGAACCAGTCGCCGTCCTCCGTCCACCTGTTCGGAACCGACGCGATGGGCCGCGACCTGTTTACGAGAGTTTGGATGGGCGCGCGTGTGTCGATACTCGTCGCGCTTGCATGCACCTTCATTCAGGCGTTTGTCGGATGTGTCTACGGCGGCATCATGGCCTACTTCGGGGGCATAGTCGACGACATAATGATGCGTATCATCGAGATAATCACGTCGCTGCCGTCGCTCCTTATAACGCTCCTTATGATGATGGTCCTCGGCAACGGCATGGGCGCGCTGCTGATAGCGATGTGTATAACGTCGTGGTGCGGCACGGCGCGTCAGATGCGCGGCATGATAATGCAGCTGCGTGAGAGCGAATACGTCCTCGCGGCGGAGTCGCTCGGCGCCTCGCCCGCGCGCATCATCAGAAAGCACCTCATCCCGAACTGCATGGGCGTCCTGATACTCAATATCGCGACGAACATCCCGGGATACATCTTCACCGAAAGCGGACTCAGCTTCATCGGCATGGGACTTCAGCCGCCGGCAATAAGCCTCGGCAACCTGCTCTCCGCCGGTCAGCAGCTGATGATGTTCTACCCCTCGCAGCTCATCTGCCCGGCGGCGGTGCTCTGCGTGATAGTTCTCGCGTTCAACCTGCTCGGCGACGGTCTGCGCGACGCGCTCGACCCGCGCCTTCGTCAGTAACAGGGAGGGAGGATACTTATGGATAAGAAGGACAACATTCTCGAAGTCAAGAATCTCCATGTCTCCTACCACACCTATGCCGGTGAGGTACAGTCGGTTCGCGGCGTAGACTTTGAAGTCGAGCGCGGCGAGACGCTCGCGATAGTCGGCGAGTCCGGCTGCGGCAAGTCGGTGACGATGCGCGCCGTCATGGGCCTGATAAAGGGCCCGACGGGCGAGGTCAAGCCCGAGAGCTACATCTACTACAACGGCGAGAACATCCTTGCCTACGACAAGAAGCAGCTCTCCGCCTACCGCGGAGCGGAGGCGTCGATAATCTTCCAGGACGCGCTCACCGCTCTGAATCCGACGATGACCGCCGGAAAGCAGATAATGGAGAACCTGCGCCTCCACAAGAACATCAGCAAGAAGGAAGCTCGCGCCGAGGCTATAGAGATGCTCCGCGCCGTCGGAATCCCTCAGCCGGAGAAGCGCGTAGACCAGTACCCGCACGAGTTCTCCGGCGGCATGCGCCAGCGCGTCATGATAGCCATGGCGTTCGCGTGCAACCCGAAGCTCCTGATAGCCGACGAGCCCACCACGGCGCTCGACGTTACCATTCAGGCGCAGATACTCGACGTTATAAGCGACCTTCAGAAGCAGCACGGCACGTCGGTCATACTCATCACGCATGACCTCGGCGTCGTCGCGAACGTCGCAAAGCACATCGTCGTCATGTACTCCGGCAAGATAGTGGAACGCGGCCTCTGTGACGAGATATTCTATCAACCGCGCCACCCCTACACCTGGTCGATACTCGGCGCGGTCCCGCGCCTCGACCTCGAGAACAAGCAGGAGCTCGTCGCGATAGAGGGCACGCCGCCCGACCTTATCGCTCCGCCCGAGGGCTGCCCGTTCTGCACGCGCTGCAAGTTCTGCATGAACATCTGCAAGCGCGAAGCTCCCGACGTGAGCACGTTCAGCGACACGCATCAGGCCGCCTGCTGGCTCCATCACCCGGAGGCGAAGCACGCCTTCGACGGCACCGGCATCGAAAAGCCCTTTGAGATAGGAGATGTGATATAATGGACAAGAGTCATAAGGTCCTGGAGGTCAAAAATCTCAAGAAATATTTCAAAGTCGGCAAGAACGCGATACTCAAGGCGGTCGATGACGTCAGCTTCGACATCTACCGCGGCGAGACGCTCGGCCTCGTCGGTGAGTCCGGCTGCGGCAAGACCACCTGCGGCCGTACCTGCATCGGCCTCTACGACAAGACCGGCGGCGAGGTGTACTACGAGGGCAAGGACGTCCACACCCAGAAGGGCGCCGACCGCAAGGCGCTCCGCAAGGACGTTCAGATGATATTCCAGGATCCCTACGCCTCGCTCGACCCGCGTATGACCGTCGCGGACATCATCGCGGAGGGCATCGACATCCACAACCTTGCGGCGAACAAGGCCGACCGCACCGAGAAGATCTACCACTACCTCGACCTCGTCGGACTCAACAAAGAGCACGCGAACCGCTTCGTCCACGAGTTCTCCGGCGGACAGCGCCAGCGTATCGGCATAGCCCGCGCGCTCGCCGTCGAGCCGAAGTTCATCATGTGCGACGAGCCTATCTCCGCTCTCGACGTTTCGATTCAGGCGCAGATAGTCAACCTGCTCATAAAGCTCCAGCGCGAGATGGGTCTCACGTACCTCTTCGTCGCGCACGACCTCTCGATGGTCAAGCACGTCTCCGACCGTATCGCGGTCATGTACCTCGGCGTCGTCGCGGAGCACGCTAAGTCGGCGGACCTCTACGCGAACCCGCTCCATCCGTACACTCAGGCGCTGCTCTCGGCGGTGCCGGTGCCGGACCCGGAGGTCGAGCGCAAACGTCAGACGACTCGCATCAAGCTCGAGGGCGAGATTCCGAGCCCGATAAACGCCCCGAAGGGCTGCCGCTTCTGCGGACGGTGTCGCTTCGCCACCGACAGGTGCCGTGAGGAAGCGCCTCAGCTCAAGGAGGTCGAGCCGGAGCACTACGTCGCCTGCCATCTGTTCGACAAGTAAGAAATAACATTTGACAGCATTTGCCCGGCGAAGTATAATGAAACAGGGCGGAGGCTCACGCCTCCGCCCTTATCTTATCCAAAAAAACGCCCCGCAGGACGGCGGGGCTCTGCGGAGGTCGCGTATGAAGGGAAAAGCGTCCGGTGCGTTCAGGGACATAGCGATAGCGGCGGCGGCGGGTCTCGCCGCGAGCGCCGCGATAGGCGTCGTCGCGGCGCTTATCGGCATATTCGCGGGAATGAAGGGGAGCCTCGAAATTGCGCGGAGCATACTTTTTGTGCTCGGGGCGCTCGGTATGTTCATACTCGCCGGCGCGATACTTGCCCGGGGCAAGAAGCCCAAATTCGGCGACGTCAGGGACGAGAAGAAATGGCGCGAGAGGTTCCGTGTGCTCCGCCTGCCGGAGGTCGTCGGAATAGTCGGGGTGTTCATGATAGCAGGAGGGTGCATTGTCGACGTCATCTCCCGCGCGATACCCGTATAAATCCTTGGGATCATCCTGCGGGGTTTGATACAACCCGAAGAAAACGAATATATGCGTTGTGGAAAAATGACAATATGCGGCTTTATGACGGAGGGAAAATATGAATATCACTATTGAAAAGCTCTCAAAATCAAATATGCCGGACTTCTTTGATTTCTTTGACAACAGGGCCTTTTCGGACGGTTCGCCTTTTGCGCCCTGTTACTGCAACGCATTTTATCTGACGCCCGAGGAGGTCTGCGACAGCATAGGAAGTCGCGCGGAGATGCTCGGCGGAGGCTCCGAAGGCTTTGCCGTTGCGTTGAAGGAATCCGCAAAAGAACTCATAGAAAAGGGCATTATGCAGGGCTATCTCGCATACGAGGACGGCATTTCGATAGGTTGGTGCAACGCAAACGACAGGCAGAATTATGTCCGCGCGGGCTCGTTTGTGCCATACGAGAAACGTGACGGGGACTACTATATTTCGGATGGCGAGCACGGAAAAGTGAAGTCTCTTGTATGCTTTGAAATTGCCCCGGAGTACCGCGGAAAAGGTATCGCCAAGGTTCTTTTGCGGCAGGTCTGCACGGACGCCGAAAACGACGGTTACGAATTTGTCGAAGCTTATCCGCAGATGACCGAGAAATATTCCGTCCTTGATTTTACCGGTCCGGAGGAAATGTACAGACACTTCGGATTTGAAGAAACGGAACGTCACGGAAGCACAATCGTTATGCGGAAAAAATTATCGTAAGACGGAACCGGCAGGGTTTCATATAACACAAGGGGGAACGGTCATACGACCGTCCCCCTTGTGTTGTATGTGTTTTATCACAATCGCTTACTTAACGTCCAGCTCCATCACGAAGCCGTTTTCCCCGGAGCAGGGCTCCCACTTCTCAAGCGAGCCGCCGTTCGGGTCGCCGGTTTTCATGAAGTTTGTCCAGTAATCCATCATGCGGTCGGAGAGGGCGTAGTCGCCCTCGGTCCACGGACGCCAGCAGCGCTTCAGGGTGCCCATCATGTACCACAGCTCGGAGGAATGCCACGCTCCGAAGTCGTTGCCCGGCAGGTCGCGCGTGAAGTAGTAGACGTATGCGGGCTTGCGTCCCAGCTCCTCAAGCTTGCGGCTGAACGCCATGCTGCCGCGATAGAGCGGCTTATCCTCGGGCGACTGCATCTCGGGGGTGACGAGTATATCGTCCTTGGTGCTTCCGAGCATGTACGGAACGTCCTTTATCTCGCCCCTGTCCATCAGCTCGTAATACCCGCTGTGGAGCACCCAGCCGTCTATGACCGGGACGAGGAACAGTCCCTTCGCTATCGGCATGACGCGCCCCATGAACGGGCCGAACGCCTTCATTATCTCGTCTGCGGACTTCTCCCGCATCTCCGCGAGGCTGTTCACACCGAGAACTTCCGCGAAGATCTCGCCGTAGCCCTCCTGCTCCTTAAGGGGAGTGTCGCGGTGCAGTCCCTCGCCGTAGGAGCCGCCGCTCTGGAGTATCGCACGCTTGAACATACCGTCGGTGAGGGGAGAGGATATGAGAGTCTGGACGCTCATCGCGCCGGCGCTCTGTCCGAAAATCGTGATGTTATCGGGGTCGCCGCCGAAGGCGGAGATGTTCTCGCGAATCCACTTGAGCGCCGCAATCTGGTCGAGGATGCCGTAGTTGCCGGAAACTCCGCTCTCCGCCGTCAGCCACGGATGTGCGAGGAAGCCGAACACGCCGAGGCGGTACTGCACGCTGACAAGCACAACGCCGCGCTTCGCGTAGGCCTCGCCGCCGAACTCCTTCTCACTAGCGTTGCCGCCGAGGAACGCGCCCCCGTGTATCCAGAAGGCGACGGGGCAGTCCTGCGCGTCCTTCGGCGCCCAGATGTTGAGGTACAGGCAGTCCTCGCTAATCGGACGGTCGTAGGCGGGGTCGTCATAGAAGTCCTTGTCGTAGGGAGGTCCCGCCTGAGGGCCCTGCATCGCCTTTTTCGGGAACTCGGTCGCCATATAGACTCCGTTATACGTGTCGAGCGGCTGAGGCGCTCTCCAACGGAGGTCGCCGACGGGCGGTTTGGCATACGGAACGCCGCGGTACTCGTAGTGGTCGCCGCAGTCGATGCCGACGATCTTGCCGTAGCTGGTCTCTACCATTGCTGATGTTCTCCTTTCCGAACCTTCGTCAGATGCGCGCGTTTTCTCCTCCGCGTACCGGAGGAACGAACGGCGCATTGCAGTGTATTCAATAAAACTATTATAGCACATTCCGGCGGCGGATGTAAATATCGGGAAATACGGGTTTTCCGAGCGAGCCGAAAGTCCTAAGGAGCGAAAAATGCCGCGCGTCGAGAAACGACAAAAGAACGCGCCGCGCAATATGATGTTTTGGCGGATTATCCTCTTGAATCCTAAGGGGGAACCCACTATAATACTAACTGGAATTTCAGTGAAGGATGCGGGCGGCGTGAGGCCGCCGTGCTTTCCGGAAAGGACAAAGATGGCAAAGGAACTGACAAAGACCGGCTCCGGCGTGAACATGGACATGGTCTCGGGGCCGCTGCTCTCGAAGCTTATCATTTTCAGCATACCGATGATGTTCTCGGGGCTTCTCCAGCTGCTTTTCAACGCGGCGGACATCGCCGTCGTCGGTAAGTTCACCGGCTCGGACGCGCTCGCCGCCGTCAGCGCGGCGGGACCGGTCACCGGATTGATAGTCATGACGTTCATGGGGCTTGCCGTCGGCGCGAACGTGATATGCGCCCAGCTTGCCGGCGCGGGCAGGAAGGACGACCTGCACGACGCCGTCCACACGGCGATAACGATGTCGGTCTGCGTCGGCGTCATGATAATGCTGCTCGGACTGTTCGTCGCGGGACCGCTCCTCGAGGCTCTGGACACCCCGGAGGGCGTCCTGCCGCTCGCGAAGCGGTATCTCGTGATATACTTTGTGGGCGTGCCGAGTATGATGGTCTACAACTTCGGCGCGGCGGTGCTCCGCGCGCTCGGAGACACGCGCCGTCCGCTCTACTATCTCACGGCGGCGGGCGTGCTGAACGTCATACTCAACCTGTTCTTTGTCATAGTCTGCAAGATGGGTGTGGACGGCGTCGCGGCCGCGACCTCCATTTCCCAGACTCTCTCGGCGGTGCTCGTCATAATAACGATGGTGCGCTCGGACACCGACTATCACATCGAGCTGAGGCGGCTCCGCATACACAGGAGCAAGCTCATGGCGATACTCCGCGTCGGCATACCGGCAGGGATACAGAGCTCGGCGTTTTCGATAGCGAATATGCTCATACAGTCGTCGATAAACCGGTTCGGCGAGTCGACGATGGCGGCAAGCACGATAGCAAACAATATCGACTCGTTCTGCTATGTCGCGGTCGACGCATTGGCGCAGGCGTCGATAAGCTTCACCGGGCAGAACTACGGCGCGGGGAACTACAGGCGCATAGACAGGATCTTTGCCTACACGCTGAGCATGGGCTGCGGCATAAGCCTCGTCCTCGGCATCGCCGCGTACATATTCGCCCCGCAGCTCCTGCGCATTTACACCGACGACCCGGAGGTCATCTCGCTTGCACAGCAGATAATGTTCATTCTCTGCGTCTTCGGCTTCACGAACGCGATAATGAACATCCCGGCAAACGTCGTGCGCGGTATGGGGCGCTCGCTCTATCCGACGATAAGCACGATCTTCTGCGTCTGTGTGCTCCGCATAATCTGGATATACACGGTTTTCCAGCATTGGCACACGGTGGACGTGCTGTTCGCGGCGTGGCCGGTGTCTAAGGTCTTTGCGGCGGCGAGCGGCATCGCGTACTATTTCTACGTCCGCGCAAAGCTCCGCAAGGCCGAGCCTGCGGCGGCGAACGCAGGATAAATCCCGCTCACGGAGCATACTTATTTTCGGATGTATCGCATGATTCATAATTCTGATGCAGAGAGGAGAAGCAGCGTATGAAAGAAGTGTCTCTGAAGGACCTCAGCCTTAACCCGATGACGATGGTGAGCAGCGACTGGTGGCTCATCACGGCGGGGAACAGGGAGCGCGGCTATAACACCATGACCGCGTCGTGGGGCCATCTCGGCTCGCTGTGGGGACGTCCCGGCGCCGGCGGCCACGGTCTGCCGACCGCAATAGTGTTCATCCGTCCGCAGCGCTACACCAAGGAGTTTACGGACAGGGAGGACCTGTTCACGCTGTCTGTATTTCCTCCGGAGCGCCACGAGGCGCTCGCGTACCTCGGTTCTCACTCCGGCCGGGACGGCGACAAGGTCGCGGCGGCGGGTCTCACGCCGGTGTTTGAGGACGGAACGACCTACTTTTCCGAGGCAAAGCTGGTGTTCGTCTGCCGGAAGCTGTACGCCGCGCCGATAACGGAGGAAGGATTTACCGATAAGGAGATAGCGGACTGCAACTATCCCAAGAAGGACTTCCACACCATGTATGTCGGCGAGATAGTGAAGGTGCTCGCGGAGGAATAATTCGCGGCAAGTGACATTTATCGCGGGAAATAGCTGCAATCGCGGAAAATCGCGCCGGATATGCTATATGCCGTCTGTCCGTTATACGGCATACCGGCGCCGGGAGTGTTTGCAATGGGTTTAGGCAGCATAATATTTCTATACGGATTCTGCCCTGCTTTCTTTCTGATATATTACCTCTTACCGAAGCGGTTTCGCAATGCGGCTCTGCTTCTTTTCAGCCTTGCCTTCTACGCTTGGGGAGACCCATACTGTATCTGTGTGCTCACCCTGTCGGTAGTTGTGAACTTCCTGCTCGGGCGGCTGCTTTCCGGCGACAGAAGCGCAGGGACGAGGAAATGCATTTTTGTTGCAGGGTGCTGCCTTAACATTCTCCTGCTCGGCGTGTTCAAGTATACGGGCCTTGTTTTCCAAACGGTATGTTCTGCCATCGGCATAGAGCTAACCACTCCCATGCTTCCGCTGCCGATGGGCATATCCTTCTACACCTTCCAGGCCGTAAGCTTCCTTGCGGATGCATACAGGCGGCGGATAAAAGCGGGTCCCGTGGGATTTTCGCTGTATATGATGATGTTCCCGCGCGTGATGCAGGGACCGCTCATGCGCTACGAGGACCTTGCGCCGCAGCTGGACGCGCGGACTGTCGACGCGGAGCGTATGGCGGGCGGTATCTTCCGCTTCATTATCGGACTTGCGAAGAAGGTGCTTATTGCCGACGTGCTCGGTACGGCGTCTGCGGGTTTGGGCGCGGTTCCGGACACCGTTGCGGGAGCCTGGCTTGGACTTGCGGCGTATACGCTGCAGCTTTACTTTGACTTCAGCGGCTACACCGACATGGCGCTCGGCCTCGGTGGGATGATGGGCTTTTCCTTCCCCGAAAACTTCCGCTATCCGTACTGCTCGCGCTCCATATCCGACTTCTGGCGGCGCTGGCACATAACGCTGGGAGCGTGGTTTCGGGACTACGTCTATTTCCCGCTGGGTGGGAGCCGCACAACAAAGCCGAAGCTTGTGCGGAATCTCCTTGTAGTCTGGCTGCTCACCGGCCTTTGGCACGGCGCAGGCTGGACCTTCATTATCTGGGGACTTTTCCACGGAGTGGTTATCTGTATTGAGAAACTGGCGGGTCTAGAAAAGCGGAAGATACCCTCCGCCGTGCGCCATATAGTCTGTATGCTCCTTGTCATGCTTGGGTGGGTGCCGTTCCGCAGCGCCGGAGTGGGGGAGATGTCCGCTTACTTTGCAAGGATGTTCGGCGCGGGCGCCGCCGTCGACAGTGCGGCGCTGCTGTATCTGCACGACTACCTGCCGCTCATACTTATCGCGGCGGTCGGATGCACCCCGCTTGTCTCGAAGCTTTGCTCGCGCCTCGGAGAAAAACGTCCCACGCTCGCCGGCGCGCTCAGATGCGCGGCAGCGGTGCTGCTCCTTCTGCTCTGCACGGTGTTCCTTGTAAATTCAACATATCAGCCGCAGCTCTATGCGCGCTTCTGAGGTGAGGGTATGAGAAAAATAACGGCATATCTTACTGTTATCGCCTTTTTCGGAATACTCGCCGGCTGTGCGCTGCTCGGAATTGCCCTCCCGGACGCGCAGAGCAGTCTTGCGGAGAACCGCACCCTCACGGCACGTCCCGTAAACGACCTGAGCGACCTTGAGGCGCTTACCGAAAACTGGAACAACTACGCAGTCGACCAGTTCCCGATGAGGGAGAGGCTTCTCGGCGTCTACTCCGCGCTCGAGCTGATTCAGGGAAAGCGCTTCGCGCGGAACACCTACGTCACGTCGGACGGCTGGCTTCTCACGTTTCCATACACCTTGACTGACAGCTCTCTGCAAGACCTTGCTTCCGCGCTCGAGGGGGCGGCGGGGAGGACCGGCGTGCCCTTCGTGTATGCTCTGCTCCCGCAGAAGAACGATATGCTTGCGGGGCTGGCGGAGCCATATCTGGACGCGGCCAATACGTCGTCAAACCGTACCCGGCTGCTCGACGCGATAGCGTCGGCAAACGGAGTCACGGCGGCAGACGTCAGCGGTGATTTTCTCGAGCTTTACGGAGAGAATGAGGCGGAGCGGATGTACTACCGCACCGACTTCCACTGGAACGCGCTTGGCGCGTTTCGGGCGGCGGAGAGCGTCGCGGAGGAACTTGCGCACGAGGGGATAATATCAAATGCGGACATCCCGAGGGAGGACGACTTCGAGTGGCGGGACCTCACCAGCAAAGCAGAGTATATGGGCGACCTCAACCGCCGGTTCTCGAATTTGCTTTCGACCCGGGAGTTCATACCGTATTACGGCGTAAAGAACGCTGAACGCATTGAATATTACACATCCGTAGACGACTCCGTGAAGGTCGAACGGAGCGAGATAGTTGCGCGCGGACTCGGAAGCACGGAGCTGAACTATAGTACGCTCTCTACCGACAACCTCGGATACTTCCGCGTGATAAATCCCGACGCGCGCAGCGATAAGCGCGTCCTTATCCTGAAGGACTCCTACCAGAACCTGACGACCGACTACTTCACCGAGCTGTTCCGCGAGGTGAACGTTATCGACCCGCGGGCATATAGGGATATCCCTTTGCAGGAGCTCGTGAAGACGCGCAATATAGACGCCGTTATATTCATGTTCCATCAGGAGAACGTAAGCAGCGAGCTTATCGGATTTCTCAACGGGTGAGCAGCGCTTTCCCGGAACTGCGTAAACCGTTCCGGCGAACAGCGGCATTTGCTGATTCGGTACGCGTTCGGACATAGAGACCCTGCTGCACTACCGCACAAAGAGGCGTTCGCCTTTCGGGCGAACGCCTCTTCCGATAATAGGAAAAAACCGGGGAATTTCGAGAAATTCTCACTTTTCCTCTTGACTGTAAACCTGCTTTATACTCTATAATGATGGAAAACGGGAAGTCCTTTTCCCGGAAAGGAGTGCGGCAAGGTGACGATAAAAGAGGTAGAGACCGCCGTCGGCCTCCCGCGCGCGAGCATCAGGTATTACGAGAGCGAGGGGCTGATCTCGCCCTCGCGAGGAGAAAACGGGTACAGGAACTACTCGGAGCGGGACCTCGAAGACCTGAAGAAGATAAAGCTGCTGCGGGAGCTGGACTGTCCGATAGAAGACATCGCGGCGGTGAAAAACGGAACGCGCCGGCTTGACGACGTTCTCGACGCATGCCTTATGCGGCTCAAAGGTGACCGCGAACGCATAGAGCGCGCCCAGACCCTCTGCGAGAGGATAAGGAGCGACCGTACAAGCTGGGAACGTCTCGAACCGGAGCGCTATGCAGACGTTGCTCCGGCGGCTCGGTTCCCCGAGCCGGAGGTGCGGGACGTGCGGCACTTTATACCATTCAGGCGGTACTTCGCGAGGATGCTCGACTATGCGCTCTGTAATCTCGTCTGGATCGCGATACTCGCGCTCCTGCGTGTAAACCCTGCGGCGGGCGGAGCTTGGGAGTTGGTGCTCGATATCCTCGGTACCGTCGTGTCGCTGCTTCTGATGCTTGCGGCGGAGCCGATCTTTCTCTCGAAGCTGGGTACCACGCCGGGAAAGGCGCTGCTGGGGCTGAAGCTCACCCGCTCGGACGGGAGCCTCCTTAGTTATCACGAGGCGGCGAGGCGGACGGCAAACGTCATCATCTCCGGCATGGGACTCGATCTGCCTGTCGTCGGAATCATAACCAACATCCTCGCCTACAGGCGGTGCCGGAATGAGTGGGGACAGCCGTGGGAAAATGAGGATGAGGTGTGGGACGACTTCGCGGCAAAAAGTCCCTACGGCTTCTGGAGTGTCAAGGGAAGCAGGCTCCGCGCCGCCGGTTTTGTGGCGGCAAATCTTCTCCAAACCCTTGCAGCCGTCGGGCTGATATTTGCGGCGGCGCGGCCGGTTCATACGGGAAGTCTTACGATAGCGGAGTTTGCCGAAAATTACAACCAATACTGCGGCTTTATCGGCTTTGAACCGTCCGACGAAAGAATGGCGGACGACGGAACGCTGGAACGCGGCGCAAACGTCGGTTATGCCGACGTTGCCGGGTTCGAGTACAAGACCGAGGGAGACCTGCTGAAGTCTGTCACCTACACATATACGGCGCCGGTCGAAAGTGTAGACCCGGTACGATCTATGGTGATTATACCGGCTGACAGGATAACCGCCATGATGAGCGCCTTTACGGGACACGGCGCCGTGGCGCTTGGCGAGTGGAAAAATGTGATAGATAATGTGACCCGCCCCCGTGAAGGGACCTATTCCGCCTCGGGAGACGGGTGGAGCGTGACGTGTACTCTCGAGACCGAGGGATACATTCCCGTTGATGGCGTCTGGCTTCTCGCGGAAGACGGGCAAGATGAGTACCGCTTCCGGTACCTGCTGTGTGTCGAAAGAACGTCTTAACAAAAGCCTAGTAAAGAAACAGGTCGCGGGCGAAGCCCGCGACCTGCTGTTTTCTTAGACTACCTTACACTGAACAACAAATCCGCATACGACGGGAACGGCCAGTACTTCTTGGAGGTGACGGTCTCGGCCTCGTCGCAGACACTGCGGAGGTCGGCCATCCTTGCGATAACGACGTCGCGGATGTAGTTGGCCTCGTCGCCGATCTCGCCCTTGGAGCCTATCTCGGCTACAGCTGCGTCGAGCGCGTCGGCGGCCTCGGCTATGCCGTCAAGGAGGCCGCTGAGCTTACGCACAAGCGAGCTCTCGTAGACGCACGCTATCGAGGGGTCGACGGCGCGCTTCGCCGCGACCGAGCCCGCGAGCTCTGCGGAGTACGCCTCGACTGCGGGGGCTATCTGTGTCCTTGCCATGCCGCTCATGGTATTTGCCTCGATGGTGACGGTCTTGCAGTAGTTCTCGAGGATTATCTCGTAGCGGCTCCTGAGCTCTGTGAGGGTGTAGACGCCGTGCGAGGTTAGCATATCGACGTTCTTCTTGTCGAGCAGGTGCGGCAGGCAGTCCGGCGTGGTGCGGTAGTTGAGAAGACCGCGTTTCTCGGTGGCTTCCTCTATCCACGCGTCGTCATAGCCGTTGCCGTTGAAGATTATCTTCTTATGGTCCTTTATCGTCTTTTTTATCATCTCGCCGAGGGCGGTCTTGAAGTCATCAGCGGCCTCGAGACGGTCGGCATATATTCGCAGGCTCTCCGCGACGGCGGTGTTCAGCATGACGTTTGCACACGCTATGCTGTCCGAGGAGCCGACCATGCGGAACTCGAACTTGTTGCCGGTGAACGCGAAGGGCGAGGTGCGGTTGCGGTCGGTGGTGTCGCGGCTGAAGGTAGGCAGAACGTCGACGCCGAGCTTCATCGTCGTCTTTTCGACGCCCTTGTACGGCGTGTCGCTCTCTATGGCTTCGAGGACGGCGTTCAGCTCGTCGCCGAGGAACATCGACACGACGGCGGGCGGAGCCTCGTTCGCGCCGAGACGGTGGTCGTTTCCTGCGGTCGCAACGGAGATGCGGAGGAGGTCCTGATAGTCGTCCACCGCCTTTATGACGGCGCAGAGGAACAGAAGAAACTGCGCGTTGTCATACGGCGTTTCGCCGGGGGAGAGAAGGTTCACGCCGGTGTCGGTGGATATAGACCAGTTGTTGTGCTTGCCCGAGCCGTTGACGCCGTCGAAGGGTTTCTCGTGCAGCAGGCAGACAAGTCCGTGCCTCTCCGCGACCTTCTGCATTATCTCCATGGTGAGCTGGTTGTGGTCGGTGGCGATATTTGTCGTGGAGTATATCGGCGCGAGCTCGTGCTGGGCAGGCGCCACTTCGTTGTGCTCGGTCTTTGCGAGGATGCCGAGCTTCCACAGCTCCTCGTTAAGATCCTCCATGTACTCAAGCACGCGCGGCTTTATCGCGCCGAAGTAGTGGTCGTCCATCTCCTGACCCTTCGGCGGCTTCACGCCGAAGAGCGTGCGGCCGGTGAAGCGTAGGTCGGGGCGCTTGTCGTACATCTCCTTTGTGACAAGGAAGTATTCCTGCTCCGGCCCAACCGAGCTGCGGACGCACTTCACCGTGTCGTTGCCGAACAGCCGGAGAATGCGGAGCGCCTGCCGGTTGAGCGCGTCCATCGAGCGGAGGAGCGGCGTCTTCTTGTCGAGCGCCTCGCCGCCGTAGGAGCAGAACGCCGTCGGTATGCAGAGGGTCTTGCCCTTGATGAAGGCGTAGGAGGTCGGGTCCCACGCGGTGTAGCCACGAGCCTCAAAGGTGGCGCGGATGCCGCCGGAGGGGAAGCTCGACGCGTCCGGCTCGCCCTTTATCAGCTCCTTGCCGGAGAAGTACATGATGACGCCGCCGTCCGGGGAGGGGGAGATGAAGCTGTCATGCTTCTCCGCCGTGATGCCGGTGAGCGGCTGGAACCAGTGGGTGTAGTGCGTCGCGCCGTGGGCGACAGCCCAGTCCTTCATAGCGACGGCAACGGCGTCCGCCACCTCCGGGTCGAGCTGCGCGCCCTCGTCTATCGTTCTCCTGAGGGAGCCGTATACGTCTGCGGCGAGAGTCGCCTTCATGACGCGGTCGTCGAAAACAAGGCTGCCAAAATAGTCGGGTATGTTGCTCATATTCTTTGCTTCTCCCTTTCGCGAATGTCCGAAGCGCTGCTTACGGACAAAAAATGAGGCGTCTTCGGTGCCGGAGCACCAAAGACGCCTTTGCCTTTACGGAAGGAATTATACGCCGGAAAATTCCGTTTGTCAACAGATTTTTTTCGGGTCGGAGGATAAATGCGGCTTTGTATTGACAACCCTGCGGCGGCGGGATATAATGTAGAGGAAATGAGCAATGGCGTTCATTTCGGCGTGGCAGCTTGCCGCGCCGAAATGGGCGCTTTTATTTTTTCCGAAAGGAATGAGACGGAATGAAGCTGGAAGGCGAGGTGCGCATCCCCTCCGGGTGTGCGATAGCCGCCGTCATCTCGCGGGACGGGAAGAAGATGACGGGCGAACTCATAACAAACGCCATGAAGCCGATGCACGACCGTTCAAACGGACTCGGCGGAGGCTTTGCGGGCTACGGGATATACCCCGAATACAGGGAACTGTATGCGCTGCACATCTTCTTTGACGACCGCACGGCGCGCGAGAACTGCGAGCGCTTCCTTGAGAAGCGGTTCGAGATAGTCCAGTCCGAGATAATCCCCACGCGGAAGATACCCGCCATCACCGACGAGCCGATAATCTGGCGCTACTTCGTCGCGCCGCTGAAGAGCGTCCTCGCGTCGGTGCAGCTAGACGAGAAGGCGTTCGTCGCGGAGACGGTGATGAAGATAAACTCGGAGGCTGAGGGCGCTTACGTCTTTTCGAGCGGGAAGAACATGGGCGCGTTCAAGGCGGTGGGATTTCCCGAGGACGTCGGCGAGTTCTACAAGCTCGAGGAGTACGAGGGCTACTCCTGGACGGGTCACGGTCGATACCCCACAAACACCCCCGGATGGTGGGGCGGCGCGCACCCGTTCACGCTGCTCGACTACTCGATAATCCACAACGGTGAAATTTCCTCTTACGACGCGAACCGCCGCTACATAGAGATGTTCGGCTACAAATGCACCCTCCAGACCGACACGGAGGTCATGACCTACATTATGGACTATCTGCTTCGGGTGCAGAGTCTCACACTCGAGGAGGCGTCCGCCGTCATAGCGGCGCCGTTCTGGAGCACGATAGCGAACAAGCCGAGCGAGGAGGACAGGAGGCTCAACACCTACCTCCGCACGGTGTATTCGAGCCTGCTTGTGACGGGGCCGTTCTCGATAGTCTTCGGCTTCACCGGCGGACTGATGGCCCTCAATGACCGCCTCAAGCTCCGCTCGATGGTCGTGGGCGAGAAGGACGACCGGGTGTTTATCGCAAGCGAGGAGGCCGCCATACGCACGATGGAGCCGGACGTCGGCGAGATACGCGCGCCGTTCGGCGGCGAGCCGGTCATAGTCAGAGTGAAGGAGGGTGTGGAGCTTTGAGCGCGGTCGATTTCATATTCCCCGAGTTCGAGGTCGTTCGGAACAGCGACAGGTGCATCGCCTGCCGCGTCTGCGAGCGGCAATGCTCGAACAAGGTACACAGCTACAACGAGGAGCGCGGCGCGATGCTCTCGGATGAGACGAAATGCGTCAACTGTCAGCGCTGCGTCTCGCTCTGCCCGACGCGGGCTTTGAAGATAATAAAGAGCGACTGCACCTTCCGCGAGAACGCGAACTGGCAGCCGGACACGATAAAGCAGGTGTACCGGCAGGCGTCGAGCGGCGGCGTGCTGCTCTCGGCCATGGGCAACCCCAAGCCCCAGCCGGTCTACTGGGACAGGATACTGATAAACGCCTCGCAGGTCACGAACCCCTCCATCGACCCGCTCCGCGAGCCGATGGAGACGCGCGTGTTCCTAGGCAAGAAGCCCTCGCGCACCGAGCGCGGCCCGGACGGAAAGCTCAAAACCGAGCTCTCCCCGCAGATAGACCTCTCCATGCCGGTGATGTTTTCGGCGATGAGCTACGGCTCGATAAGCTACAACGCGCACGCGTCGCTCGCGCGCGCCGCCGAGGCGCTCGGGATATGCTACAACACCGGCGAGGGCGGACTTCACGAGGACTTCTACCGCTACGGAAAGAACACGATAGTCCAGGTGGCGTCCGGACGCTTCGGCGTCCACAAGGACTACCTCGAGGCCGGCGCGGCGATAGAGATAAAGATGGGTCAGGGCGCAAAGCCCGGCATCGGCGGACACCTGCCCGGCACGAAGATAGTGGGCGACGTCTCGCGCACGAGGATGATCCCCGAGGGCTCGGACGCCATATCCCCTGCGCCGCATCACGACATCTACTCGATAGAGGACCTCAGACAGCTCGTCTACTCGCTCAAGGAGGCGACGGCATACAGGAAGCCCGTCATAGTCAAGGTCGCGGCGGTTCACAATATCGCCGCCATAGCGAGCGGCATCGCGCGGAGCGGCGCGGACATCATCGCGATAGACGGCTACCGGGGCGGCACCGGCGCCGCGCCGACGCTCATTCGCGAGAACGTCGGTATACCGATAGAGCTTGCGCTTGCCGCCGTAGACAGCCGCCTGCGCGACGAGGGAATACGCGGCAACGTGTCGCTCGTCGTCGGCGGAAGCATCCGCAGCGCCGCAGACGTCGTCAAGGCGATAGCTTTGGGCGCGGACGCGTGCTACGTCGCGACGGCGGCGCTGCTCGCGCTCGGGTGCCACCTCTGCCGCACCTGCAACACCGGCAACTGCAACTGGGGAATAGCCACACAGCGCCCGGAGCTCGTGAAGCGTCTGAACCCGGATATAGGCAGCGAGCGGCTCATAAACCTCATGACCGCGTGGCGGCACGAGATAATGGAGCTGATGGGCGGCATGGGCATAAATTCGATAGAGGCGCTGAAGGGCAACCGCATGATGCTCCGGGGCGTCGGTCTCAACGAAAAAGAACTCGGGATACTCGGTATCTCGCACGCGGGGGAGTAGAGAGAATGAAAAGAGTATATGTGAACGAGGAATGGTGCCTCGGCTGTCACCTCTGCGAGTACAACTGCGCTTTCGCAAACTCCGGCAAGCCGGATATGGCGACGGCGCTGAAGGGCAAGCCTATATATCCGAGGATACACATCGAGGAGAACGACAAAATCTCCTACGCCGTGTCCTGCCGCCACTGCACCGACCCGATCTGCGTGAAAAGCTGTATCGCGGGGGCGCTCCGACAGGAGGACGGCGTGATACGCATAGACCGCGAGAAATGCGTCGGATGTCTCACCTGCGTCCTCGTCTGCCCCTATGGCGCGCTTGCGCCGGATGGGGACGGCGTCATGCAGAAATGCGAGCTCTGCCTGCAAAACTCCTGCGGCGAGCCGGCGTGCGTCACGGGATGCCCGAACAGAGCGATAGTCTACGAGGAGAGGTGACGGGATGAAGAAATATGTGATAATCGGGAACGGGACCGCCGCCGCGGGCTGCATAGAGGGCATACGCTTGGCGGACGCGGAGGGCGCTATAACCGTCATCTCCGAGGAACGCCGCCCGGTCTACTGCCGCCCGCTTGTATCCTACTTCCTCGAGGGCAAGACGACGCCGGAAAAGATGAACTACCGCCCGGACGACTTCTACGAAAAGAACGGCTGCGAGGTGCTCTACGGCAGGAGAGCAGTCCGCATAGACGCGGAGCATAAGACCGTCGCGCTTGACGACGGCACGGCACTCCCGTATGACGCGCTGTGCGTCGCCTCCGGCTCCTCGCCGTTCGTGCCGAAGTTCGAGGGACTGGAGACGGTGAAGAACCGCTTCCCGTTCATGACGATGGACGACATGTTCGCCCTCGACGCGGCGGCGGACGAAAAGAGCCGCGTGCTCATAGTCGGCGCGGGACTCATCGGGCTGAAATGCGCGGAGGGGCTGCACGGCCGCGTCGCGGAGATAACGGTCTGCGACCTCGCGCCAAGGGTGCTCTCGAGCATCCTTGACGACAGCGCCGCCGCGCCGGTGGAGGAGTGTCTGAAAGCAAACGGAATACGCCTCCTGCTTTCGGAGAGCGTCGCGCGCTTTGAAGAAAACCGCGCCGTCATGACCGGCGGCGGGACGGTGGACTTTGACCTGCTCGTCCTCGCGGTAGGCGTCCGCGCGAACAGCGCGATCGTAAGTGACGCCGGCGGAGAGACCGGGCGCGGCATAGTCGTCGACCCTCGGATGCGCACAAGTCTGCCGGAGATTTTCGCCGCGGGAGACTGCACCGAGAGCGAGGACATATCCTGCGGCAAGCGGAAGGTCATGGCGATCCTCCCGAACGCCTATATTCAGGGACACTGCGCCGGAGTAAACATGGCGGGCGGAGACGAGACGTTTGACAAGGCCGTACCGATGAACTCGATAGGTTTCTTCGGTCTGCACATAATGAGCGCCGGGACATGCTCCGCCGAGGACTCGGAGGTATTCGAGGAAGAGTCGGACGGCGGGCTGAAACGGTTCTATCTGAAGGACGGACGCCTTGTCGGATTCATCATCGTCGGCGGCGCGGAGAGAGCGGGCATATACACGTCCCTCATACGGGAGAGGACGCCGCTCTCGGAGGTCGACTTCGAGCTGCTGAAAAAAACCGCGACGACCGCCGCATTTTCTCCCGAAACCCGCAGAAAAAAGTTCGGAGGTGTGGTATAATGACTGTACTGGACGCGAACGGCCTCGACTTCAGGACACTCGGCGAGCGCGTGAGAGCCGCCGAGGGCGACGTCGAGATAAATAACTGCTGCGGACAGAGGTTCATAGGCGCAGGAATGTCCGCGAGGAATATCCGTATAGACGGCATCCCCGGCAACGCGCTCGGCGCGTATCTGGACGGCGCGGAGATAACCGTTCACGGCAACGCGCAGGACGCCGTCGGGGACACGATGAACGACGGAAGGATAGTCATCCACGGAAGCGTCGGAGACGCCGTCGGATACGCCATGCGCGGGGGAAGCATCTTCGTCCGGGGCAACGCCGGCTACCGCGCGGGCATACACATGAAGGAGTACAGGGACAAGGTACCGCTGATGGTCATAGGCGGATGCACCGGGAGCTTCCTCGGGGAGTATCAGGCGGGCGGCGTCATAGTCGTCCTTGGGATCGGCGCGAACGGACGGAGGACAGTCGGCAACTTCTCGTGTACGGGTATGCACGGTGGGAAGCTCTTCCTTCGCGGAGACGGGCGCGACGTCCTCTTCCCGGCGCAGGTGACGGCACGCCCCGCAGAGGAAGCGGACATGGCGGAGCTCCGAAAGTACGTCGCGGAATACTGCTCGCTCTTCGGCGCGGAAGCGGGGGAGATACTCGCGTCTCCGTTCACCGTCGTCACGCCGGACAGCAAAAACCCATACAAGCGTATGTATGTCTCAAACTGAGTAAAGAGAGGCAGGGCTATGAAATACACGGAACAGGAAGTAATCCAATATGTGAACGAGGAGGATGTGAAGTTCATCCGCCTCGCGTTCTGCGACGTGTTCGGGCGGCAGAAGAACATCTCGCTGATGCCGGGGGAGCTTCCGCGCGCGTTCGGGAACGGGATAACCTTTGACGGCTCCGCCGTGCGCGGATTCGGCGACGAGACACATTCCGATTTGCTGCTGCACCCTGACCCGCACACGCTCGCGGTCCTGCCGTGGCGGCCGGAGCACGGACGGGTCGTGCGGATGTACTGCACGGTGACCTATCCCTTCGGACGGCCGTTTGAGTGCGACACGCGCCGCCTGCTCATCCGCGCCGTCGAGGACGCGGAGAGGGCAGGTTACAGCTTCTCCTTCGGCGCGGAGCAGGAGTTCTACCTGTTTATGCAGGACGAGAACGGCGAGCCGACAAAGATACCCTACGACTGCGCGGGCTACATGGACCTCGCGCCGGACGACAAGGGGGAGAACATCCGCCGCGAGATATGCCTTACCCTTGAGAAGATGGGAATACGCCCCGAGCGCTCGCACCACGAGGAGGGACCGGGGCAGAACGAAATAGACTTCCGCTACTCTGACCCGCTGACTGCGGCGGACGACGCCATGACCTTCCAGACCGTTGTGCGGACGGTGGCGCACAGGAACGGCCTCGTCGCCGACTTCGGCCCGAAGCCGCTCGAGGACGCGCCGGGCAACGGCTGCCACATAAATATGTCGGTGAAGTCGAAGGACGGCGCGGACGTCCTGCCGGAGACGATAGCGGGCATACTCGCAAACGTCCGCTGCATGACCGCGTTCCTCAACCCGACGGAGGACTCCTACCGCCGCTTCGGAGGTCACAAGGCGCCGAAGTACATCTCCTGGTCGAGCGAGAACCGCTCGCAGCTGGTGCGCATACCGGCGGCGGAGGGTGAGTACCGCAGGGCGGAGCTCCGTTCGCCCGACCCGCTCTCGAACCCGTACCTCGCCTACGCGCTGATGATATACGCGGGGCTTCAGGGCATAGAGCGCAAGCTCTCTCTGCCGATGGTGGCGGACTTCAACCTCTACCAGGCGTCCGAGGAGACGCTTGCGGACTTTGAAAAGCTGCCGGAAAGCCTCGACGAGGCGCGCCGCGCGGCGAGGGAGAGCGAATTCATAAGGAACCATGTTCCAAAGGCTATTCTGGACATCTACTGCGGGAAATAGCGCCGGGACTTAAACCAAACTCGGGAGGAGGGGAGAGCCATGAGCCTGAAGGAGCGCGTGTACAGCGTTCTTCTTGTCTCTGCGTCCGGAAATCTGAACTCCTCCGTGAAGTCCATGCTCCCCGAGACCTCCTACGACCCGGTGCGCACCGTCTCGAGCGTGGGCGCGGCGCGCCGTGCGGCGGCCGAGCGCTCCTACGACTTTGTCATCGTAAACTCCCCTCTGCCGGACGACGGCGGCATAGACTTCGCCGTGGACGCATGCGGGCGGCCGGGTACGGTCGTGCTCCTGCTCGCGCGCGAGGACGTATACGGCGAGGTGTACGAGGCGGCGGCGGAGCACGGAGTTTTCCTGCTTCCGAAGCCGGTGTCGCGCTCGGCGTTCGCACTCGCTCTCGGCTGGATGGCGAGCGCGCGGGAACGTCTGCGCGGCCTCGAGCGCAAGGAGCTCTCCATCGGTGAGAA
This sequence comes from uncultured Clostridia bacterium, assembly GCA_947631015.1. Taxonomy (GTDB): domain Bacteria; phylum Bacillota; class Clostridia; order Oscillospirales; family JAAYOS01; genus CANRIN01. The sequence goes on along the minus strand of CANRJS010000001.1, from coordinate 137,029 downwards.
GATGGAGGAGATACGCCTTGTCAACCGAGCAAAGTGGCTGCTTATTGACCGCGAGAAGATGGACGAGCCTGCGGCGCACCGTTACATAGAGAAGCGCGCGATGGATATGTGCGTCCCGCGCAGAGCCGTCGCGGAGGAAGTGATAGGGCGCTACTCCGATGAGAGTCATACTTAACGGATACGCAAAGCCGCGTTTTGCAGATACTTAAAACAAACAGAGCCGTGAAGCAGCGCTTCATGGCTCTGTTTTTCGGTTATTCGTGCAATTATTTCAGCGCGGATATCGCGTCCGTAATGGTCCTGTCGCCGGCGTCCCGGCCGTAGCTCTCGACTTTTGCGCGGTTGCGCGCGGCGTATGTAAGACATCCTGCGCCGCCGATGCACCCGTCGGGGCAGGCCATGCCTTCAATGAAGTTTGCGTCGAGCGTACCGGCGCGCTTCTTCAGGAGGGCGGCGCGGCAGGCCTCGATACCGTCGCAGGCTATCGGCTTCAGCTCAAAGTCGATATTCTGTTCCGCGAGAGCCTGCTTTACGGCGGCGGAGACGCCGCCGCTTCGGGCAAAGCTTCTGCCGAAGTAGGAGGCATTGTCCGGCGAGGCGTCCTCAAGCTCCCCGAGGTCGATGTCCCGGCTGTCAAAGAGCGCCTGAAGCTCCTCAAAGGTGAGCACGGAATCGACATACGGGCGCACCTCCTCGCGGCGGATCTCCGTTTTTTTCGCTGTGCACGGGCCGATAAACACCGTCATGGCCGACGGATCCTTCTCTTTTATGTACTTCGCTATCGTCGCCATGGGGGAGAGGTTGTGCGAGATGTGCTCCGCGAGGTCGGGAAATTCCGTTTTTACGTATTCCACGAACGCCGGACAGCAGGAGCTCGTGAGGAATCCCTTCTCCGCAAGCTCGCGCGCCTCCGCATGGGCGACCATGTCCGCACCGAGCGCCGCCTCCACGACGTCGCTGAAGCCGAGCTCGCGCAGTCCGCTCATGACCTGCCCGAGCCGGACATAGGCAAACTGACTTGCAACGGACGGCGCGACTATCGCATAGAGGCGGAAGTTCCTGCCGGCGTCGCTCTTTTTCAGCATGTCTATCACTTCAAGCATAAAGCTCTTGTCCATCATCGCGCCGAAGGGACACTGGTTTATGCACGCGCCGCAGGCGATGCACCTGTCGCCTTCAATGACGGCGGCGTTGTCCTCGTCAAAGGAAATGGCCTTCAGCCTGCACGCGCTCTGGCACGGGCGCTTGCGGTTGATTATCGCGGTGTAAGGGCAGACCTTAGCGCACTGCCCGCACTCGACGCAATTTGTCTTGTCGATGTGCGCTATGTGGTTGTGGTCGAGGACTATCGCTCCGCGCGGGCAGACCTCCATACAGCGGTGAGCGAGGCATCCCCGGCAGGAGTCGGTTATCTCGTAGCCTGCGGCGGGGCATCCGTCGCAGGCAATGTCGATGACCTCGATGACGTTCGGGTCGCTTCGGTCTCCGCCCATGGCAATCTTTACCCGCTCGGAGAGGATGGCGCGCTCCATGTAGACGCAGCAGCGCATGGTGGGCTTTTTCCCGGGGACTATCATGTGGGGAATGTCGAGCATGTTTTCGAGAAGAGTACCGTTCCACGCATGCCGTGCGACCTCGCGCCTGACCTGATACTTGAGATACTGTATCTTGTTGTCGAATTTTCGCATCCCGTGCTCCCTTCCGAATGAATCTCTGGCGGACGGCTACCGCTGAACTCTCCCGGAGCCGTCGCCGGAGGCGAGCTTTTCGACCTCCGCGACGGTGGCAAAATTGAAGTCGCCCTCCACCGAATGTTTGAGCGCGGACGCCGCCACGGCAAACTCAATAGCGTCCTCGTCGCTCCTGCCGCCCTGCAGCGAGTAGATGAGCCCGCCGGCGAAGCTGTCTCCGCCGCCTATGCGGTCGACGATGTGCAGGCTGTACCGCCTGGAGAAGTGAGCTTCGCCGCTCTGTGCGTCGTAGAGCATCCCGCTCCAGTCGTTGTCGGAGGCGGAACGGCTCTCACGGAGGGTTATCGCGACCTTCTCAAAGCCGAACCTCTCCGCAAGCTGACGCGCAACGGAGATATACCCCTCACGGTTGAGAGCGCCCGCCGTGATGTCGGTCCTTTCCGCCTCGATGCCGAAGACGTCCTTCGCGTCCTCCTCGTTTGCTATGCAGAGGTCGACATACCGGCAGAGCTGCATCATCGCCTCGCGCGCCTCGCCGCGCGTCCAGAGCTTTCCGCGGTAGTTGAGGTCGCAGGAGACCTTCACGCCACGCGCCTTGGCGGCCTTGCACGCGTCAAGACACGCCTCCACCATGTTCGGGCCGAGCGCGGGGGTGATGCCGGTGAAGTGGAACCAGTCCGCGCCATCGAAAATCGTATCCCAGTCGAACTCGGAGGGGTCTGCCTCCTGTATGGCGGAATGCGCGCGGTCATAGATGCAGACGCTCGGACGCTGGCTCGCGCCCTTCTCGTTGTAGTAGATGCCGACGCGCTCGCCGCCGCGCACAATTTTCGTCGTGTCCACACCGTAGCGGCGGAGCGAGTTGAGGGCGGCCTGTCCGATGGCGTGAGAGGGGAGCTTCGTGACGTACACAGAGTCCACACCGAAATTTGCAAGCGACACCGCGACGTTCGCCTCGCCGCCGCCGAAGGTGAATTCGAGCGTGCTCGCCTGCACGAAGCGCTCGTAGTTGTAGGGTTGAAGGCGAACCATCAGTTCGCCGAAGGTGACTACCTTAGCCATTTGTCCGCGCCTCCTTAACGATCTCGCGGGACTTCCGGCAGAGCTCCGTTATCTCGTCCCAGCGACCGCCCTCTATGAGGTCGGAGGACACCATGTAGCTTCCGCCGCATGCGCACACGACGGGGCACGCCATGTACTCCGCGAGGTTTTTTAGCGTAATGCCGCCGGTCGGCATTATTTTGAACATTGGGAAGGGCGCGTTCATCGCCTTTATCTTCGCGAGCCCGCCGGACTGCTCGGCGGGGAAGAACTTCAGCACCTTCAGCCCGAGCTTGAACGCCGTGTGATAGTCGGTCGGTGTGGTGCATCCGGGAAAGACCGGCAGACCCTTCTTCTGACAGTGAGTAACTATCTCCGGGTCGAGGCCGGGCGTGACGATAAACTTCGCGCCTGCCGCCGCAGCCTCGCCCGCTTGTTCTGTCGTGAGGACGGTGCCTGCGCCGACGAGCATCTCGGGGCAGGTCTCTGTCATGATGGCTATGGCCTTTGCCGCGCCTTCCGCGCGGAAGGTCACCTCCGCCACAGGCACGCCGCCCGCGAGGAGTGCCCGCGCGAGCGGCGCGGCGTCCCGCTCGGGGTGATTCAGCTTTATCACCGGCACAACGCCGGTCTCGGTTATTCTCTCGGAAACGCTGTCCATGAAAATTACCTCCGATATGCAGTAGTAGTCCGCGCTCTCGCGGTTCAGACGCCGGAGTAGGCGGAGAAACCTCCGTCTATCGGTATGCAGACGCCGGTGATGAAACTCGCGGCGTCGTTGTTCAGCAGAAAGAGCACCGCGCCCGCGAGCTCTTTCTCACTGTCTCCGAAGCGGCCCATCGGCGTCGCGGCGAGTATCTTGCCGGTGCGCGCGGTGGGAGTGCCGTCCGGGTCAAAGAGGAGGGAAGCGTTCTGCTTTGTCGAAAAGAAGCCGGGCGCTATCGCGTTTACGCGTATCCCAACCTTTGAGAAGTGGACTGCAAGCCATTGAGTGAAGTTTGACACCGCCGCCTTCGCGCCGGAGTAAGCGGGTATCTTCGTGAGCGGGGTGTAGGCGTTCATTGAGGATATGTTGAGGATGTTGCACCCCTCGCGGCCAATCATCTGCCGCGCGAATGCCTGAGTGGGTATCAGCGTGCCGATGAAGTTGAGGTTGAACACGAACTCCACGCCGCTCTTGTCCAAATCGAAGAAGCTCTTGACATCACCGTCGAGGTCGCCCGGCTCGAAGTATTCCTTGTCGGTGGTGGCGCGCGGGTTGTTCCCGCCCGCGCCGTTTATAAGTATGTCGCAGGGGCCGAGGTCGCGGAGCACCGCGTCCGCGACGGCATAGCAGACCTCGCGGTCGAGCACGTCGCATTCATACGCCCTTGCGGCTCCGCCCTCGGCGCGTATCTCCTCCGCAAAGCCCTCCGCCGCCGGGAGGTTGAGGTCAAGGAGCGCGACCTTCGCGCCCGCCCTCGCAAGCACCTTTGCAAACGACGAACAGAGCACGCCGCCCGCGCCGGTGACGACCGCGACCTTGCCAGTGAGGTTGGTGTTGAGAACATTCTTCTGCATACTGTTTTCCTCCTTGCAATATCCGATTCGCGCGACCGAGAACACTCAGCCGCGCCGCAATGCCTTTTCCCACGCCTCAAAGAGACCGTTTATATACGCCGCGCCGAGCGCGCGGTCGTAGAGTCCGTAGCCGGCCTTGCCGGTCTCGCCCCAGATCATTCTGCCGTGGTCGGGGCGGACGTAGCCGTCAAAGCCGCTCTCCACGAGCGCACGCACTATCTCGCTCATGTCGAGGTCGCCGCAGGCGGAGAGGTGTCCGCTCTCCTCAAAGCTCCCGTCCTCGAGGACGCGCACGTTTCGCATGTGCATAAAGCCTATCCGACCCATCGAGGCGTATTTCCGCACCATCGCCGTGACGTCGTTCGACTTCGCGCACCCGAGCGAGCCGGTGCAGAGGCAGAGGGAGTTCGCGGGGCTGTCAACGATAGAGAGATAGCGGTCGATGTTGTCCTCGCAGGTGACGACGCGGGGAAGTCCGAATATGGGGTAGGGCGGGTCGTCCGGGTGAAGCGCCATCGTGACGCCGCAATCCTCCGCCACGGGTATGACCTTCTTCAGGAACACCTCGATGTTCTTCCAAAGCCCGTCCTCGCCGAGCTCGCCGTAGGCGCGGATGAGGCCGCGCACCTCGTCCCGGGTGTAGCTCGCGTCCCAGCCGGGGAGATGTATGTCGTCCTTGAGCGGGTCGAGCCCGCGAAGCTGGTCCCAATACATGACAAGGCTCGTCGAACCGTCCGGCGCCGTTCGGTCGAGCTGCGTCCGCGTCCAGTCAAACACCGGCATGAAGTTGTAGGTGACGCAATTCACGCCGTATTTGGCGCAGCGGCGGATATTCTCGCAGTACGCCTCGAGGTGCTCAGCGCGCTTTTCGGTGCCGAGCTTGATGTCCTCGCTTACGGGAATAGATTCTACGACGTCGAAGACGAGGCCGTTTTCCTCGCACTGCTCCTTGAGCCGCGCGAGCGACGCCTCCGGCCAGACCTCGCCGGGCTTCACGTCGTAGACGGCGGACACCACCGAGCGCATGCCCGGTATCTGACGTATGTATTGAAGCGGTATCGGGTCGCTCTCACCGTACCACCGGAACGAAAGCTTCATAGACCGGCCTCCCTTGTATGCTAATGTATTGTAATTATTATAACACCCGCGCGGAGCATTTTCCATAGACGCGGGGCCCCAAAACGGAAAAATTTGAAAAATTGCAAAAAAGTTGTCCCCTCGGGGCGGGGTATTTCCATTTAAGGAATGTAGGGGTAAAATAGTCTCAAAGTTTTTTGAAGGGAGGGCGTTTCGATGACAACGGAGGAGCTTCGGTTTATCGAAGCGCTCTACCGCAGGATGTACGACCGCCTTATGCGCTACGCCATGGAAACACTCGGGGACGCGGCGAGGGCGGAGGACGTAGTACAGAGCACCTTCGAGCTCGCCTGTCTGAACGTCGCGGCGCTGACGCGCCACCCCGCGCCGGAGGGTTGGGTATTCGTCACCTTCCGAAATCTCGTTAAGACGTCGGCAAAGGAGCGCGCGGGGGACGTCATGCTGCTCGAACGTCTGCAAAGCCGCGCGGCGGCGGGCGAGAACGTACACAGCGACGAGACCGACCCCGACATCCTCTACGGCGATCTGCTCGACCTGCCGGAATACCGTCTCCTGCGCGGCTATGTGGACTGCGGCAGGACGGTGGCGGAGTTCGCGGAGACCATGGGAATATCCGCCGAAGCCTGCAAAAAGCGGCTCCAGCGGGCAAGGAACCGTTTGAAACGGTATTTCAGAGAGTGAAGGGAGGCATATCCGTGAAGGAATACTACCGCAGCAAGAGCTCAGACGAGCTGAAAGCGCTCCTCCGCGCGGACGCCGAAGCGGGTGCGGAGAGAGCGCTCGAGCCGGAGGAGGCGTGGGAGGTCTTGGAGGCTCTCAGCGAAAAGAAGCAGTCGCCGCTGTACACTCCGGCGGATACCGCGTGGGAGCGTTTCCGGCGGAGTTACCTCGAGCCGATGGAGCGCAGAACGGCGGCGGAGACGCTGCCGCCGTCGCTGCGCCGCCGTCCGCCGAGGCGGCGGCCGGCGTGGACGCGGAGCGTCGGCGGGTCGAATCTCAAGGCGGCCGCGGCGGCGCTCGTGACCGTGGCGCTCATATCCGCCGCTTCGGTGTCGGCGTATGCCGCCGGAGCGGACTCCCGCGCCGCCGCGCCGTGGGAGTACGAGACGGCGGAGAGCGCCTGCTGTGAATTTGAGTACACAAACTTACAGAGCGCGCTCTATTTCCTCGGCGTATCCGACCTGTCAGCGCCGAAAACTCTGCCGGAGGGGTTTATATGCACCGGCGCGCAGACCGTGGGCACGCGGATACGCAGTGTGCTCCTGCTTCGCTGTTCCAACGGCGGCGCGGAGATAACGATGAGCGTCGCGGTATCCGGCGAGGGCGTCGGGAGCGCCTTCCCGAAGCGGAACGACGCGCTCAAGAAGTACATTCCGGACGGAAATGCGCCTGCGACATACTTTGTAGGTGATTCCGGCGGCTCGTCCGAGGCGTATTGGAAGGACGGAAGGTACGAGTGCGCGCTGTACGGCGAATGTCCGCTTGCGGAGCTTGAGAAAATGCTTAGCTCGATAGAAAAGACGCCGCCGTATCCGGCGGACAGCGGGAGGTGAAAGGATGGAAGCGAAATTCTCACTCAAAGTGCTTCTTCGCTCGCCGATAAAGACTGTCGTTACCTTCCTGCTGCTCGCGGCGGTTAGCGCGGCTTTTGTGAGCAGGGGAGCCGAGTTTGTGACGACGCTCCGCGCCGTCGGCTCGGCGGAGGGATACTACGAGGCCGGCGGAACGATACGCGCCACGCAGGAAAACTACGAAGGTTACGTGCTGTATTCGCCGGACTTTTTCCCGGAGTTCATGCCGCTCGCGCAGGAGGCGGTGGACCTGGTGCAAAGCTCGAAGTATGTTGAGCGGAGCGAGGTGCGCCGCACGGCGGGCGGCAGAACGTCGGACGGGTATTTCGACGTAGTAGAACAGCCGCTCTATGAGGCGGCCACGAACGGAAGCGGCGAGCTGCTGGGCGACGATCTGCGCGGGTGCGCGGCGGCGCTCATAGCGTCCTGCACGGATGTGAGCCGCGGGGCGGTGAAGCATCTCGACGGCGGGGAGGCGCCGGGCCATCTCGACGCCGAGATAAAGGTCGAGGAGCTTATAGCGGGAATGCCGCAGTGGAACGGTGAGGGAAGGGAGCTTGTCTTAAAGTCCTTTGCCCGCGGCTGGAAGGAGTCGGAGACGTGGTTTGCCGACCCGGAGGTGTCCGAGTGGGGCGAGTACAGCGTGGATAACTCCGCAATAGTCGACCAGATAGTGCCGGGACACCGATACTTTTTGGTCGTGGAGGCGGAGAGCGTGGGTCAGCGTCCTGCTTCGGACGAGAGAAAGCTTAGCACGAAGGTGGACTATCCGCTCATAGACCTTACTCGCCTCGAGGAGGAGCACGGCACGGACGACTGGCGCGCGGCGCTCGCCGACCCGGAGGAATACGGGCTGGTCGAGTTCAAGGGCGACAACAGCTATCCCTCCGTGCGGGAGATAAAGGACAAACAGCTCGTCTCGGTCGGGACCTACATGGAGCGGCTGAACTTCAACGCGCACACGCAGGAGCTCGTCTACACCGGGGACATGGAAAGCCTCATGCGCTTCCGGGACGGCAAGGAGTACATCACGGAAGGCAGGGCGCTCGGACCCTCGGACAGCGGGAACGTCTGCGTCGTGAATGCGCTGTGGGCGCAGCAGAACGGCTTCACGCTGGGGGACAGCGTGGAGTTCACGGTGAGCGCGGACACGATGATGCACAGCGGAAAGCTGTTCGCGCGCCGCCTGCCCGTCGTGGACGGGTACATGCCGGACATCGCCTTTCTTGAAATACAGGCATACAGCGACCTCGGTCTCGAGCCGGTGATGGAGACCTTCGAGATAGTCGGACTGTGGGCGGACAGCATCACGTCGCTCCGCGAGCGCGACCCTTACGCATACCCGATAAACACGGTGTTCCTGCCCGAGGACGCTTACCCTTGGCCGGACAGCGTGGAGCAGCCGCTGATGCCCTCGACCTTCAACTTTACTCTGAAACACCCGGGGGACGTGGAAAAGATAGAGAGCGAGCTCTCGCAAGAACTCGCGGAGCTCGGGTACGAGCTTGTGATAGACGACATGGGCTACGCGGAGACGCGCCATTCGCTTGAGATGATGAAGACATCGGCGCTCGTCGGCTTTGCCGCCATGAGCGGGGCGCTGATGCTCGCCCTCGCGGTCACGGTCTATCTCTTTATCACGCGCAGAAAGCAGGACTATGCGGTGATGCGCGCGATGGGGACGTCTGTGCGCCGCGCGAATATGTCGCTCTTCGTAGGATTGTTTGTCCTTGCGGCGGCGGCAATCTGCGTCGGATGCGCGGCGGCGACGGTCATAACGCGGGACGCCGGAGCGGAGCTCGCCGCGCGGCTCACGGAGTTGACCGGCGAGGACGTCCGCGCGTCGCTCTCATATCTGACGGTGTGCGCGTTCGGCGCGGGCGAGCTTGTCCTGCTGATGCTCGCTGCGGCGTTCGGACTGCGCCGCGTCGGCAGAAAGCCGCCGCTTGAACTGCTTCAGGGCGAAAAATAACGGAGGGGGAAAGAAAATGGCAGTCATTTCGCTTAAAAACGTGACTTACAGCTACAAGGGCGCGGCAAAGCCCGCCGTGAACTCGGTCTCTTGCAGTTTTGAGGCGGGAACGCTGTACGCCGTTGTCGGCCCGAGCGGGTCGGGCAAGAGCACGCTTCTCGCGCTGCTCGCGGGGCTCGACCTGCCGGACGAGGGAGAGGTCCTGTTCGGCGGGGAGAATATCGCGGCGCTCGACCTCGACCTCTACCGCCGCGAGTACATCTCGATGATATTTCAGGCGTTCCGGCTGTTCCCACTGCTCACCGCCCTCGAGAACGTGTGCTATCCGCTCGAACTTGTCGGCGTAAAGAGCGCGGAGGCAAAGCGGAGGGCGCGGGAACTGCTCGCAAGCGTCAGCATAACCGAGGAGGAGATGCAGCGCTTCCCCGCAAACCTCTCCGGCGGACAGCAGCAGCGCGTCGCGATAGCGAGGGCGCTCGCCTCCGGCGCGAAGGTGATACTCGCCGACGAGCCTACAGGCAACCTCGACGTCGAGAACACGCAGACGGTCATAGACATCCTCGCCTCGCTCGCGGACGAGCAGGACTACTGTGTGATAGTCGTCACCCACGACGCGGAGGTGGCGGACATGACCGACGTCGTCTACCGCATGAAGGACGGTGTGCTTACGCGCGAGAGGTGAAATTATGGTGATGAAGTATGTTCTGCGGCATATCCCGCGCGCGCCGATGAGAAGTCTGCTTTCGCTCCTGCTTGCGGCGGCGCTCACGGCCTCGCTCGGGCAGTTTATTGCGATAGTCCGCTCCAACCGCGCGCTTGTGGATGAGATGTACGACACGGCGGAGGTGTACGCCTCGCCGGCGAACCGTTCCGGGGTCGTCGTGACCAACATCCCGTTCGGAGCGGTAGACCTCCTGCTCTCGGCGGACTTCTCGAGCGGATTCTACGGCGAGTCGACGGGTCAGTGTTACTGGGTGACGCCGTCGCTTGAGGACGGCGCCGCCTCCTTGTACGCCACGACCGACCCGGAGCTTTTCGGCAGAGCCGCCGGACTGACCTACGCCGAGGGGTACGACGCGGACGTTTTTGCCGCGTCGCGTGACAACGTGTGCTTCCTAAGCGAGGCGGCGCTTGACAGGTTTGGACTGAAGCTCGGGGATGAGGTGAACCTCAGCGGCGCGGACGAGTCTCTCCGCCGGATATATGTGAATATATACGGCGACGCTTTCGTGGAGGGGGCGAGGTTTACCGTCGTAGGCTCCTTTAGGACGGGACTCGGCGACTACGACGTCCTTATGCCGTGGGGAACGATAAAGCGGCTGTATGACAGATTCTATCCCGGGGTGGGCGACGGAGACGGCACGGTGCAGACGGCGGTGCAGTTCCGCGTGCGAAACGACCTCCTGCGCGACGAACGCGCTTACCGCGACCTCCCGAACGAGCTGCTTGCAACGTCGTCGTCGCAGAGAATTTCGACGCTGACGCTCCGCGTCTTTGACGACGAGGTACAGAACGTCATAAAGCCGCTCGAGGAGAACACCGACCTGCTCGAGCTGCTGCTTCCGTTCGTCGGCGCGGCGGTCGTCGCGATAGGCGCGGCGATACCGGGGCTTGTTATCCTGCAGTCCTCCAAGGAGGCGGCGACGATGCGTGCGCTCGGTACGACGCGCAGGCGAGTTATAGCTATGCTAGTGTGCGAGCAGATGCTCCTCACGCTCGCGGGGCTGGCGCTCGGAGTATTCGGACTTTTCGCGGCGCACGGCTTTGGAACGGAGACGGCGGCAAACCTCGCCGGAGCTTACGAATACTTTGCGGCCTGCGCTCTGCTGTCTGCGGCGGTATGTATTGCGGCGTCGGCGTTCGTGAGCGCGGGAAGCGCGCTGAAGCTTTTGCAGTCCGGGGAATGAAACGGAGGAACGGAATATGAAGAAGCTCGTTGTGTTTGTTCTGATATTCGCGCTTGCGATCCAGGCGGCGGGATGCGCGGAAGGAACGTCCGGGACGTCGGAAGTCACGCCGGCGGAGGTAAGCTCTGCGGCGGGGGAGACCGCGCCGGGGGAAGCCGACCCGTCGGAGGAACAAAGCTCCGAGCCGGGTCTGAGCGTGGCGGAGATATACGACCGCCGCCTGACGGTGGTGACCGATTCCGTGCTTATGAACTACCTTCTTCAGGAGCAGATAGACGGCCGTCCGTCGCCCGGGCTGTGCGTAGACGCGGAGGACATGAGCGGCTTCCACTTCTACCTGTACAAATATCTGCCGGAGCTCAAGGTGATAGCGATAGTGGTGAGGAGCGAGGGCTGGGAGGACGTGTTTTTCTCGACAAGCACCGCGGAGGAGCTGGGCATAGACGTGGACATACAGCCGCCGGAGGCTCTCGACGGGCTTGACACCCCGCTTGACGGCGAGCAGATGGGCGATCTGAAGGCATTCTGCGAGGACACGGGCGGACTTGTAGCGTTTATATCCGAGGTGCCGGGACCCGCGCCGTTCGACGAGTAGGCGGCGCTCACGCGGAGCGCCGCGCGGTCTCGCGCCGGATACGTTGACACTCCGAATAAATTGTGGTAAACTTTTCTAAAAGGATGAAGCGGGCCGAAGCGCTTCCGCCTCGGCCGGACGACGATTTTGAAAGGGGAGTGGGCTTATGCCAAGGCTTGAAAAGGTCAGGTTCACATTCTCGCCGGAGAGCTTTCAGGGCGAGATAAAACACGTCGGGATAGTCGGGACCTTCCTGTTCTACAACAGCAACCTCACCGGCAACACCTGCGAGACCGGCATGGGCGACAACAAGGAGTTCTTCCCGCCCCACATGTACAAAGAGGGCATGGAGCGCATCGGAATGGGCTGTTACGAGGAGATGGAGCTTTGCGACGGCGTCTATACCGTCGAATTCATGCTCCCGCCCGGACTTTACAACTACCGCTTCGCCATAAACGCGGAGCTCGAGGAGGGCGAGCCGGACTTCCGCAGCGGCAGGTTCCCGGCGGTGGGGCATGACGGGAAGATGCACGTTCTCTCGAAGGACACCGTGTACCTGCCCGACCCGGCAAATCCTCCGCTGATACCGACCGTCACCGGAGCGCAGGCGGAAAGCGTCCGCGTCGTCGGAACCTGCGCCGACCTGCCGTGGCTCCCGGGCGTGCCGGAGGAGAAGCGCGGCGCCGTCACCTACGTCTCCTACACCGACGTGGACGGCAGGCCGCAGTCGCTCGGTGTGCACCTCCCGGCGGGTTACGACCGCACAAAGACCTATCCCGCCGTGTTCGTCTCGCACGGCGGCGGCGGAAACGAGGCCGACTGGTTCCATCAGGGCGGCATCCATTGGAACATGGACACCCTCATCGCCGAGGGCAAGACCGAGGAAGCCATACTCGTCACGATGAACAACTCGGTCTACGGGTGGGACTTCGAGAAGATAGCAAAGAACCTCTACGAATGCGTCATCCCGTTTGTCCGCAAGCTGTTCCCGGTGTCCTGCGACCCGATGAAGAACGCGTTCTGCGGTCTCTCGATGGGCAGCATGACGACGCTGTATATGTACATGCACCACAACACGGCGTTCCACTACTACGGCGCGTTCAGCGGCGGCATAGCGGGCGGCGAGCACTTCTCGCTCGACGACCCGAACCTCATGCAGAGGATGCTCATGATAGGCTGCGCGGAGGAGGACATCGCGTGGAACTTCCGCGAGATCGGCGTTCCGCCGACGATAGACGAGCTGGAGAAGAAGGGCGTGCCGCACGTCACATACTTCGTCCCCGGCGGGCACGACTGGTACTGCTGGCCGCAGATGTTTACCGAGTTTGCAAAGAATATTCTTTGGAAATAAAGGCTTTTTATTTGCGGAGTAAAACTTCGCGGGATTATGCGGAACCAAGAGGTTCCGAAGGCATGCGGGGCTGTGCCGCCCCGCACCCCTGCGTTACTTTTTGCTCGCGCAAAAAGTAACCAAAAAGCGCGCTTAAGGGAGAGGGCGAAGCCCTCTCCCTTAATAATCCCTCTCCTGAATACGACATACAACCGTAACCCGCATAACAGGGCACACTCTGTATCCAACAAATCTATCATCCAACCGGGTGAGTTTCTGGGGAAAGAATATCCGACTTTCCCACTGTATCCGACAACATTGAACAGTTCCTGCGTAGTAGATACAAAAGTCCGGTCCTACGCTCACACTATAAGCGTAATGCAGACACTTCCTTGAGAAAACGAAACTTTCAGTTTTGGGCGAAAGCATAAGCGTGAACTCTCGTACTAAGCTACGGACAGATGCCCCGCGTGGTAAAGACCTTCCGGTCAAAGGAAAGAGGGGTACAAAGGGGAGAAAACAAAGTTTTCTCCCCTTTGTGTGCTTTTTGGTTACTTTTTGCACAAGCAAAAAGTAACGCGGGGCGCGGGGGCGCAACCCCCGCAAGGTGCCGGTGAGGCTCAGCCTCACTTAGGGACGCGGGGTCGCCCCCGCAGATTCCTGCGGGGTTTCCCCGCTAGATGGGTGTGGGCTCCGCCCGCTGATGGGGCGGCGGGGATGTAATCCCCGCAAAGTACCCGTGAGGCTCTGCCTCACTCAGGGACGCGGGGTCTCGCCCCGCAGATTCCTGCGGGGCTTCCCCACTATACGGGTGCGGGTTGCCCTGCAGGGTGGCGGGCTTCGCCCACATATTAGGTAGAGCTCTGCTCTATACCTTTGATATCGCGGTTTTGATGCCGCGCACAAATTCTTCGATGTACTTCGGTGCATCCTCACCGTACTTCTCGCAGAGCGAAACTATCGCGGAGCCGATTATGACGCCGTCCGCGTACCGCGCCATCTCCGCCGCCTGTTCCGCGTTGGATATGCCGAAGCCTATCGCGCAGGGGACGGCGCTGACCTTCTTCACCCTCGCTATCGAGGCGGCGATATCGGTGCTTACCGTGCTTCGCGCGCCGGTCACGCCGAGCGAGGATACGCAGTAGAGAAATCCCTGCGCCTCGCGCGCTATCGTCTCGGCGCGCGCATCGGAGGTCGGCGCTATCATCGAGATGAGGTCGAGGCCGTACTTGCGGCAGAGCGGAAGGAACTCGTCCCGCTCCTCAAACGGCACGTCCGGGATAATGAACCCGTCCATGCCTATCTCCGCGCTCTTTGCGATGAACTGCTCCGAGCCGTAGGAAAAGAGCACGTTCGCGTAGGTCATGAAAACCATCGGGACTTTCACCGTTTTACGGAGCTCACGCACCATGTCAAACACCCTGTCGGTCGTCGTTCCGGCGGCGAGCGCGTGGAGGTTGGCGTTCATAATGGTTGCACCCTCCGCCGTCGGGTCGGAGAAAGGGATGCCGAGCTCTATGAGGTCGGCACCCGCGCGCTCCATGGCGCGCACCGTCTCCGCCGTAACGTCGAGCGACGGGTCGCCGCAGGTTATGAACGGTATAAACGCCTTCCCGTGGTCGAACGCGCGTGAAATGTTACTCATAAAGCGACTCACCTCTGTATCTTGCTATCGCGGCGACGTCCTTGTCGCCCCGCCCGGAGATGTTGACGACGATGATACTGTCGCGCGGCATTGTGGGCGCCAGCTTACATGCGTATGAGACCGCGTGCGCACTCTCTATCGCGGGGATTATCCCCTCGGTGCGGGAGAGGTACTCGAACGCCGTGACCGCTTCCTCGTCGGTGACGGGGACGTACTCGGCCCTGCCGCTGTCGTGAAGCGCCGCGTGCTCCGGGCCGATGCCGGGATAGTCGAGACCTGCGGAGATGGAGTAGACCGGCGCTATCTGGCCGTACTCGTCCTGGCAGAAGTAGCTCTTCATGCCGTGGAATATTCCGAGCCGCCCGGTGCTTATCGTCGCGGCGGTCTCGAAGGTGTCTATGCCGCGCCCCGCCGCCTCACATCCGATGAGGCGGACGCTTTTGTCCGCTATGAAGTGGTAGAACGCGCCTATCGCGTTTGAGCCGCCGCCGACGCAGGCTATCACGGCGTCCGGCAGACGTCCCTCGCGCTCCGCAAGCTGCTGCTTTATCTCGCGGCTTATCACCGCCTGAAAGTCGCGCACCATGGTGGGGAAGGGGTGCGGGCCCATCACCGAGCCGAGAACGTAGTGCGTATCGTCTATGCGGCGGGTCCACTCGCGGAAGGTCTCGCTCACAGCGTCCTTGAGGGTCTTCGTGCCGGTGTCGACGGGGTGTACCTTCGCGCCGAGGAGCTTCATGCGGTAGACGTTCAGCGCCTGCCGCTCGCAGTCCTCGCGGCCCATGAACACCTCGCACTCCATGCCCATCATCGCGGCGACCGTCGCGGTAGCGACTCCGTGCTGACCTGCGCCGGTTTCGGCAATCACTCGCGTCTTGCCCATGCGCTTTGCGAGGAGCATCTGACCGAGGACGTTGTTTATCTTGTGCGCGCCGGTGTGGTTGAGATCCTCGCGCTTGAGATATATCTTCGCGCCGCCGAGGTCGCGCGTCATCCTCTCCGCGTAGTAGAGGAGGCTCGGACGGCCGGCGTAGTTGCGGTACAGCTCGTCGAGCTCCCGCAGAAACTCCGGGTCGTCCCTGTATTTCATATACGCCGCCTCGACCTCGCTTACGGCGTTCATCAGTGTCTCGGGGATGTACTGTCCTCCGTGTATTCCGAATCTTCCCTTGCTCATTGCAAACTCTCCTTATCGAGATTAAAACGATTATCGGCGGAGCTTACCCGCCATCCGACGCGCGGCCGGACAAAAGCGCCGCCTTTCACCGGCGGGCGGCGGCGACCGCCGCCACGATCCTGCCGAAGTCCTTCTTTTTTTCGACCTCTACTCCGCTGGAGAGGTCTAGCCCGTAGGGATGGAGCGCCTCGACGGCGCGGGGGATGTTCTCCGGGGTCAGTCCGCCGGCGAGGATGAAAGGGCGCTTTATGCCGCGCGCGACGGACCAGTCAAACGTCTCGCCCGTGCCGTATCCGTTGTCGAGCAGGACAAGGTCGGCGGCAGAGGCTTCCGCCGCAGTAAGGTCTGCGGGCGAGCGAACCTTGAACGCCTTCCAGATTTGAACATCGCAAGGCGCGGGAGTGCGCGCCACAAGTGAGCGGAGACGCGCGATATACCCGTCATCCTCGCTGCCGTGAAGCTGAGCTGCCGAGACGGTCCCGTCGTTCAGAAGCGCCGCCACCTCCTCCGCGGGACGGTCCACAAACACGCCTACGGGAGTAATTCCGTTCGACAGTCCCGCGCGCAGCGCGCGAACCTGCTCCGGGGTAATGCTTCGGTGGCTCTTGGGAAAGTTGATGATAAAGCCGCACCAGTCGGGGAGGGCGAAGTTGACAAATTCGATGTCCTCCGGGCGGAACAGGCCGCATATCTTAATCTTCGTCATATAGCCGCCTCCCGCATTTTGCGGAGGAGACCGACCCTGTCCTCGGAGCGCATCAGCATCTCGCCTACAAGTACGGCGTCCGCGCCGATTTTCCGCAATACTTCGGCGTCCTCCGGGCGGGAGACGCCGCTCTCCGCCACGTACACGCACTCGGGAGGGATCAGTTCCCGCAGCCGGGCGGCGTTGGAAAAGTCCACCGAAAAGTCCTTCAGGTTGCGGTTGTTTACTCCGATTATTTCTGCCCCGGCGCTGACGGCGGATCGCACCTCCGCCTCGTCGTGCGCCTCTACAAGCGCGGAAAGCCCGAGAGACGAGCAGAGTTCGAGGTATTTTGATACCGTTTCGGTGTCGAGCAGGGCGCATATGAGCAGCACGGCGTCCGCGCCCATCGCCTTTGCTTCGTATATCTGGTACTCGTCTACGGTAAAATCCTTGCGGAGCATGGGTATATTTATCTCCGCGCGAATCTCCCCGAATATCTCGTCGGAGCCCAAAAACCACTTCGGTTCCGTCAGGCAGGACAGCGCGTCCGCCCCGGCTGACTCGTACTCCCGGGAGATGTCGAGATAGGGAAAGGACGGCGCTATCAGTCCCTTGGACGGGGACGCGCGCTTGACCTCGCATATAAAGGACAGTCCCGGCTTTTTCAGGGCGTCGGAAAAGGCTGTGCCGCTGCCTCCCGCGCTGTTTTCCGCAAGCGCCCGCAACTTGTCCAGGGGAAGCTCTGCCTTCTTTGCCGCCACACGATCCCTCGCGTGAGCCGCAAGCCGGTCTAAAATCGTTTGACGCATCGTTATCACCTAAAATCGCTTTAGGGACTATCTGTTGCTGACTTCTATCAGCTTTTCGAGTACCGACGCCGCGGCGCCGCTGTCGATAAGCTCCGCCGCGAGCGCAACGCCGTCCTTCCACGTCGCCGCTTTGCCGCCGATGTAGAGCGCCGCGCCGGCGTTTAGCAGGACGGCGTCCCGGGCGGGACCCTTTTTGCCCGCGAGTATCGAACGGGTGATGGCGGCGTTCTCCTCCGGCGTGCCGCCCACGAGGTCGCTCTTTTGGCAGCGGGTGATGCCGAAGTCCTCGGGGGAGACGGTGTAGCTCTTAAACCAACCGTCCTTGAACTCGCAGACGGCGGTGGGGGCGGAAGCGGAGATCTCGTCGAGCCTGTCCCTGCCGTAGACTACCATGCCACGTTCCACGCCGAGGCTTATCAGCACCTGCGCCAGCGGCTCCACGAGATACTCGTCGTATACGCCGAGAAGCTGCATCTTGGGGCCCGCCGGATTTGTGAGCGGTCCGAGAATGTTGAACACCGTGCGGAAGCCCAGCTCCTTGCGGACGGCACCGACGTATTTCATCGAGGTGTGATACTTCTGCGCAAAGAAGAAGCACATGCCGACCTCGCGCAGCAGCTCGACACACTTCTCCGGATCCTGCTCGATATTTACTCCCAACGCCTCGAGGCAGTCGGCCGTGCCGCACTTCGAGGACGCGGCCCGGTTGCCGTGTTTGGCCACCTTTATCCCTCCGGCGGCGGCGACGAGCGCGGAGGTCGTGGATATGTTGAAGCTGTGAGCTCCGTCGCCGCCGGTGCCGACTATCTCAAAAACGGGCATTCCGGCGTCGACGCGGGTGGCGTGGTCGCGCATAGCAGCGGCGCATCCGGCTATCTCGTCGGATGTCTCGGCTTTTGCGCTCTTGGTGGAGAGGGCGGCAAGGAACGCCGCGTTCTGGGTTTGCGTGGTCTCTCCGCTCATTATCTCGTTCATGACGGCATACGCCTCGTCGTATGTCAGATCCTGCTTGTCAACGATTTTCGCGATCGCATCCTTGATCATGAAAAGCACTCCTTTTCGTTTTGTTGTTAAAGTTCTATGAAATTTCTCAGCATTGTTTTCCCGTCCGGAGTCATTATCGACTCGGGGTGGAACTGTACCCCGTAGATGGGGTACTCCCTGTGTTGCACGGCCATGACCTCGCCTTCGCAGGTGCGGGCGGTGACGCAGAGACAATCCGGGATAGTGTCCGGGTCGGCGGCAAGGGAGTGGTATCGGGCGACGGGGGCGGACTCGGGGCACCCTCGGAACAGGGGACAGTCCCGAGAAAAGCGAACCACCGACTGCTTGCCGTGCATGAGCTCCTTTGCGTAAGTGACGGTCGCTCCGAACGCGGCGCAAATAGCCTGATGACCGAGACACACGCCGAGAACGGGAATTTCAGAGCCCAGCTCCTGCACTACCTGAATTATCACACCCGCGTCCTCCGGGCGTCCGGGGCCGGGGGAGAGAATGATGCGGGAGGGACGCAGCTCGCGTATCTCGCCGGTGGCTAGCTCGTCGTTTCGGATGACCTTTATATCGGGGTCTATCTCCCCGACAAGCTGATAGAGGTTGTAGGAAAAGCTGTCGTAGTTATCTATAAGCAGTATCATAGATCCTCCTCCTGAGCGAGCTTCAGCGCGCTCACGACCGCCTGAGCCTTGTTGATGCACTCCTGATACTCCTTTTCCGGCACCGAGTCTGCCACTATGCCGGCGCCGCTGCGTATAAAGACCTGTCCGTTCTTCCTGTACGCGATGCGTATCGCTATGCAGGTGTCCATATTTCCGGTAAAGTCGATGTAGCCGATAGCGCCGCCGTAAATGCCGCGCTTGTTGTTCTCGAGCTCGCCGATAAGCTGGCAGGCGCGTATCTTCGGAGCGCCGGACAGCGTCCCCGCCGGCAGGACCGCCTCGATGGCGTCCAGCGCGTCAAACTCGGGACGGATCTCTCCGCGGACGGTCGAGCCGATGTGCATGACGTGCGAGTAACGCTCGACAGAGTGGAGGGTCTCCACGCGGACGGTACCGAACCGGCTGACCTTGCCGAGGTCGTTCCGTCCGAGATCCACGAGCATGTTGTGCTCGGCGAGCTCCTTTTCGTCGGATAGCAGCTCTGCCTCCAACGCGGCGTCCTCCTCCTCGGTCCTTCCGCGCGGACGTGTGCCGGCGAGAGGGAAGGTGTGGAGAACTCCGTTTTCAAGCTTCACGAGCGTCTCCGGCGATGCGCCCGCGACCTCCACATCGGTGCCGGAGAAGTAGAACATATACGGGGAGGGGTTGAGTGTGCGCAGTACACGGTAGGTGTTGAGCAGGCTCCCATCAAACGGCGCGGAGAGACGGTTTGAAAGCACTATCTGGAAGATGTCGCCCTCGCGGATGTGGCGCTTTGCCCGCTCCACCATGGAGCAGTATTCCTCTTTGTCGAAGAGAGGAGTGACCTCGCCACCAAGCCGGCCGCCCGGCTCATGCTTCTGCGTACCGGTACGGAGCAGGTCGCGGAGCTGCTTTAGCTCGAGGCATGCCTTGTTGTAGCCGGTCTCCGGGTCGTCAAGCGGCATGTTGACTATAAGGATGATTTTCTGACGGACGTTGTCAAAGGCTATCACCTTGTCGAAGAGCATCAGATCGACGTCCTTGAAGCCCTCCGTATTGAGCGCCCCGGTGCGGGCGGCGGGCTCGCTGTATCCGAGGTAGTCGTAGGAGAAGTAGCCCACAAGTCCGCCGGTGAAGGAGGGAAGGTAGTCAAACCGGGGGCTTGTGTAATTGCGCAGTATCTTCCGCAGCTCCTCCGACGGATCCTTGACTAGGCGGCAGCTGTCCTGCGCGCCGCCCTTGACACGCATTATCCCGTCGGTGCAGGTTATCTCAAGAGTCGGATCGAAGCCCAGGAATGTGTAGCGCCCCCATTTTTCCTGTTCGGCCACCGATTCCAGAATGTAGCAGTGGGCGGAGACGTTTTTCAGGATTTTCAGAGCTTCGATCGGGGTGCAGACGTCGGAGAGCATTTCACAGCTGACCGGCAGTACCTTGCAGCGTCCCTCGGCGGCTATCGCTTTGACCTCCTCGGGACCGGGTCTGATGTTCATGTACATACCTCCTCGCAAGCGTTTCTCCCGCCGGGGTGCGAAAACGCCCCTGACAGAAGATCATCTTCTGTCAGGGGCGAATATGATCCGCGGTGCCACCCTGATTCGCGGCGCAGAGGCCGCGCACTTAGCGGGATACAGGCATATCCCCGGCAACTGACGTATGCCAACACGTCGCATGCTACTCGGCGCCATACGCCTTTCACCGCGCCCTCGGAAGCCCATTCGGTCTGATGTTTTCTGCCGCGATCCCACCGCCCGCGGCTCTCTTTGAGAAAAGGGAAAAGACCTACTTACTCTTCTTCAACGGTTTAGCAGAGTATATCACATGAAATTCAGTCTGTCAATAGGCAAATTGCTCTTTCCGGGATTTTTACGCGCCTCGAAGCCGGCGGATATGCGCGGCGAGACGAGTGAAGCCTCCGTTCGGGTAGACCGAGATGTCCTTTTGATTCTTGTTTATGAGGCAGTCGGTGAGAAGAAAGACCTCCATCCCGAGCGCCGACGCCGCCATGTCCTCCGAGACGTCGTTTCCGACCATCAAACACTCGGCAGCGGGGACGCCGGTGCGCCGGAGTATGTCGCGGTAGTAGTCGGGGTTCGGCTTGCAGAAGCGGTCGCTCTCGTAGGTGGTGATGAGCTCGAAGTCGTCCGGTTCGAGCCCCGCCCAGCGTATCCGCGTCTCGGTGGCGACGGCGGGGAAGATGGGGTTTGTCGCAAGCAGTACATGGAGCCCGTCCCGCCGGCATGCGCGCACGAGCTCCGCCGCCTCGGGGTTGAAACCGCAGAAGCTCCGCGCGCCCGCAAACTCGTTTGCGTAGAAGTCGTCAAAAACCGCCTTGTCGCGAAGGCGCTCCTCGCCGTATTCCTCCGCAAACCTCCGCCAGAACGCCTCCTCGTTTGTGCGCGAGCCGTCGTTACGGACCATCGCGGCGGTGCCCGCCCAGACGGTATTTATGAGCCGCTTCGCCTCGTAGCCGTAAGGCGCGGCCTTCTTTGCGAGAAGACCGAAGTAGCCCGCGACGAATTCGTCCTGGTCCATCGGGAGAAGGGTGCCGTCCAAATCAAAAAGTACGGTAGTAAGCATATCGGTCAGGTGCGGTAGAGAATGCCTATCATGTTGGGGCCGGTATTTATGCCGATGACGCAGCCCACCTGATACTCAGTTATCGGAGGAATGTCGAACGCCTTAGCGCAGGCTTCGCGCAGCTGCTCAAAGGCGGCGCGGTTGCTGCCGTAGACGAGCGCGTAGTTCGTGCCCTGTTTGCGCTCGCGCAGGCAGGTCTCTACCAGCGCGGCTATCGCCTTGTTGTCTCCGCGAGCCTTGGAGAGTATCTTCGCCTCGCCGTCCTCAAAGGTTATAAGCGGCTTGAGGCCTATCGCGTCCCCGAGGAACGCGGCGGCGGGGGAGATGCGTCCCGACTTCTTGACGCATTTGAGGTTGAGCGGCACGAAGAGCGGACGCGCGTGCTCGAGCCAGTCGCCAAGGTGCGAAAGTATCTCGTCCGGGCTGCTGCCGCTTTTCGCCATGCGCGCCGCCTCGATGACGGGGATGCCGTAGGCCATGCTGTACGTCTTTGAGTCGATGAGATGTATGGCAAAGGTCTCCTTTGCCTCGGGATGCTCCTCATAGAACATATCGCGGGTTATGACCGCCGCCTGATAGGTTCCGGAGCCCTTGGAGTTTATCGAAATATGTATGAGGTCGGTGTAGCCCGCCTTCCACGTCTCAAGAAAGAGTTCCGCATATAGCACCGACGTCACCTGGCTGGATACCGGCAGCGTCGCCGCCGTGTCGAGTATATTGTAGAACTCCTCCTTGCTTATGTCAATGCCGTCGCGGTACTCTTTGTCACCCGCGAGTATCGTCAGCGGGAGGACGCTGATATTCAGCTCTTCACAAAAATTATTCGGAATATCGGCTGTCGAGTCGGTCGATATCTTGATTTTCTGCATAAAACCTTCCTTTCATACTGTTGACATTGGAAAGTGCGCCCGATATAATAGACCGTGTACCGAAAGGTGGAAGCATCGGTCACTCGGGCATACCTTATAATAATACAGCTTTTTTTCAAAAAAGCAAGAGGGATTTGCATATTTAATACTTTTAACATACTTTTAACGGAAGCGACGCCACTTCCCGGCGAAGCTTCGGGTTGGCAAAGACAACAGGGACGGAGGAAAATACATGACTGAGAACAAAATTTCGGAGCTCTTTTCGCTGTATAACAGCTGCTTTCCGGACTACAATACGACGTTTGAGATATTCCGCGAGCTGACCGCGCCGGAGACGGCGGAAACGGTCGAGGAGCGCGACGGAAATGCGCTCGTCGGATATTCGCTCATCCACGAGAGCTCTATATCCCTACTCTGCGTGGACGGGAGGTATCGCCGCCGCGGCATAGGCTCGCGACTGCTCTCCGAGAGCGAGCACATCATCCGAAAGAACGGCTTCGGAAGCGTGACGCTCGGGAGAGGTCCGGGCTGTATCCTCCAGGGAGTGCCGGTCGAGGGGCACAACGCGGTGGACTTCTTTGAGAAGCGCGGGTACTCGGCGGAGTGGACGAGCGCGAATATGGGGATGTTTCTTGATACGTTTGACGCTGATTCGTTGAAAATATATCCCGCGCCGGAGGGAACCGAGTTCCGCATAGCCCGCCCGGAGGAGAAGGCGTCGGTGCTCCGCGCCGTGGAGGACGCGGAGCCGGACTGGGTAGATATCTTTGAGGACTGCGTAGACCCGGTGATGATAGCCCGTCAGGGCGGCGAGACGGTCGGCTTCCTGATACTAGGCAGAGGGAGATTCCACCCGGAGCGGGAAGCTGTCGGCTCGGTGGGCTGCGTGGGCGTCGTTCACTCCGCAAGAAGAAAGGGAACCGGTCTCCGCATGGTCGCGGAAGGGTGCCGGTGGCTGAAGGAAAGGGGATACAGGTCGGTCGAGCTGCGCTATGTCGAGCTCGTGGACTGGTACAGCCGGATAGGCTTCGAGGTCACGGGACACCAGTGGATGGGCGGCAAAACGTTGTAAAGCGAAACAACTTGACGTAGCGCAAACAGTGTAAAGCAATCAACATTACGGATTTGACAGGAGTACATACGCAGATGAGAAGCTTCGGAGGCAGAGAATGGCGCACGGAGCGCTTTGGGGAGCCGCGTGACGGCGCTCCGCTCGTGATACTGCTCGCGGGCGAGGACGAGCTTTCGGAGGAGTTTTTCGCAAAGCTCTCGGCGGAGGGAGCGCCGCCCGCGAACTTCGCCGTCCCGTGCGATGTAGACTGGGACGGAGACTTCACGCCGTGGCCGGCGGACGGGTCGAACGGACGGCGCTTCTCCGGCGGCGCGGACGAATTCGGGCACAGCGTCGCGGCGGCGATAAACGCGCTCCTGGAGGAGCTGCGTCCCGGCGCGGTGTACATCGTCGGGTACTCGCTCGGCGGCCTCGCCGCGATGTACTTTCACCTCACGCTCGGGCTTTCGGACGGCTGCGGAAGCTGCTCCGGCTCGCTGTGGTATCCCGGCTGGTGTGAATTTCTCGCGGAGCACCCGGCGCGCGGCGCGGTCTACCTCAGCCTCGGCGGCAAGGAGAAGAACACCCGCGACCCGCTGATGGCGGCAAATCCGGAGACCACCGAGCGAACAAAGCGGCTCTGCCTTGCTTCGGCGGAGAGGGTCGTTTTCAGGAATGAGCCGGGGAGCCACTTCCGTGACCCGGATGGGCGTATTGCCCGCGCCATAGCGTGGCTCGCGCGCTGAACTTTTTCTATGGACAAATCGCATATAATGTGCTACAATGTAATTCGACGCTTGGAGGGATGATATGCCGTTTGAGATACGCGCGGCGGTGCGCGGAGACGCGCCGCTCATTATGGCGCTTATAAACGAGCTTGCAGAGTACGAAAAGATGACCGACATGGTGACAGCCACGGCGGAGACCCTTGAAGCCTCGATATTTGACCGGCACGAGGCGGAGGCGCTGCTCCTCACGCTCGACGGAGAGGCAGTCGGGTACGCGATATACTGCTTCAATTTCTCGACCTTCAAGGGGCGCGCCGGGCTGTACCTCGAGGACATATACGTCCGCCCGCAGTACAGGGGACGCGGCTTCGGCACAAAGACCTTCGAGTATCTGAAAGCCGAGGCGCAGAGGAGAGGCTGCCCGCGAATGGAGTGGGTCTGCCTCGATTGGAACAGTCCGTCCCTCGAGTTCTACCGGGGAATGGGCGCGGAGGCGCTTCCTCAGTGGGTGCTCCACAGGATAGAGTTCTGAACGGTTCTATTTATCTTCGGGCAAAGGAGGGCGAACGCCATGCCGTACATAGTGGGAATAGCCGGCGGCACCTGCTCCGGCAAGAGCACGGCGGCGGAGAGACTTGCCGAACGTCTCGACGGCCTCAAGGTCACCGTCCTGCACATGGACGCCTACTTCCGCCGTCCGTTTATCAACACCGTCGCGCCGGTGACGCGGAAGGTGTACGTCGAGCACAACCACCCCGACGCGCTCGAGCTCGACCGGATGTATGCGGACTTCGACGCGGCGTGCGGTTCCGACGCGGACGTGGTGATAATCGAGGGTTTATTTGCCCTGCATCTGGACAGAATCAGAGATAGGCTCGACCTCAAGGTGTTCGTAGACCTCAGGAGCGACGAGCGGATAGTCCGCCGCATAAAGCGCTTCATGAGCTTCGGGCAGACGATGGACGAGGTCACCGACCGCTATCTTGACACCGTCCGCTACCGCCACGACGAGCTTATCGAGCCGACGCGCTGGCATGCCGACCTCGTGCTGAACGGCACGCTCGACGACTGCAAGGGCGTAGACGTGATCGAGGCGGCCGTGCGGGCGAAGGTCTGAGCGGCGGCATACGAACCCAAAAGGAGGCGGTTCCGTGGCCGGGAAAGAGAATATCAAGAGCCTTGCCACCAACCGCAAGGCGTTCCACGACTATTTCATTGAGGACAGGTACGAGGCGGGCGTGGAGCTGTACGGCACCGAGGTGAAGTCGATACGTCTGGGCGCCGTCAACCTGCGCGACGCGTTCTGTACCGTTAAGGACGGCGAGATGTGGGTGCGCGGTATGCACATCAGCCCATACGAGAAGGGAAACATCTTCAACCGCGACCCGCTCCGTCCCAAGCGTCTGCTCCTGCACAAGCGGGAGATTTGGAAGCTCGCGGCAAAGGTCGAGCAGGACGGATATACATTGGTGCCGATATCGGTGTATCTCAAGGGGCCGCGCGTTAAGGTCGAAATAGCGCTCGCGAAGGGCAAGCATCTGCACGACAAGCGCGCCGCCGCCGCCGAGCGGGACGCGAAGCGCGAGATGGACAGAGTGATGAAATCGCGAAACAGGTAACACGGAGGACGTATAATGAAGAGGACGGTTTCGGTACTCATTTTGCTTGCTATGCTGCTCGGAGCGGTCGCCGTCGGCGGCTGTTCGGCGGGCGTCATCAGCAGTGAGGACGGTCCGACGAAGGTCATAGTCGGAGAAAACACGGAAAACCCCTCGGAAGAGGCGGAAGATAACAACGGGGAGGAAGAAGAAGTGCAGAATCCACAGGTAACGATAACCATGGAGGACGGGGGAGTGATAGTCGCGGAGCTGTATCCGGACGTCGCGCCGAACACCGTCAACAACTTCATAAGCCTTGTAAAGAGCGGATTTTATGACGGAGTCATATTCCACCGCGTCGTTGAAGGCTTCATGATTCAGGGCGGTTCGCCGGACGGGACCGGCTCGGGCGGTCCGGACTACTCGATAAAGGGCGAGTTTACGTCCAACGGCTTTGAGAACGACCTCAAGCACACGCCGGGCGTGCTCTCGATGGCGCGCGCGAACGATCCGGACAGCGCGGGAAGTCAGTTCTTCATCATGACGAGCAATTCGCCGCACCTCGACGGGAATTACGCCGCCTTCGGCAAGGTCATAGAGGGCATGGACGTCGTGTATAATATAGAGACGGTAAAAACCGACTACTATGACCGTCCTACCACCGACCAGAAGATTTCCACCGTGACGGTCGATACCTTCGGCGTGGACTATCCCGAGCCGGAGACGATAAAGTAACTATTGTCTGTACTGTCAGAGGCGGAGCCCAGGCTCCGCCCGCATACGGGGGCGTACCGGTTTCGACGGGGACGCGGGTGCGTGATAAGCGGGTCGTGGCGCCCACCACGTTAAAAGGGCAACCTTTATAAATTAAGTAACGACAATAGTCTTGCTTACGCGGCCTAACTAAAGGCTGCCGTCCGCCCGGAGAGTACCGCGGCTCCGGCTCGGGCGTGACTAAGCGGTGAACGTGCCCCCGCAACGTCCTGAGCGGGGTGCATGAATTATCGGACTACCTACCCGCATAGCCCGCCGATCGGCGATGCGGGGAGGGAAACTTAAACATTCGGCTGCACCCGGAGAAGATCACGAGGAAGTGTTTTCGGACGGGGGTCCAACTCCCCCCGCCTCCACCATTTTTAAGAGCCCGAAACCGCAAAGGTTTCGGGCTCTAATCCTACTCTCGCAACGGTTTCAGCTTTCGCCGCCGCGAAACGGGTTTTGAAACTGAGAAGGTATTTACAGCCGTTTCGAGGTACAAAATGCACACGAAAATGCACACGAAAATGCACACGGCGAATCACCCGGTGGGCTTGTCGGCCTCGTCGAAGAAGTTACTAAGCGCCGTGCGTTGACGCTCGACGTACTTCTCGGAGACATGGGTATATATTTTCAGCATGGTGTGATCGTCCGACCATCCGCCGGCCTTCTGAATGACCTTCGCCGGAACTTCGAGGTAATAGCCGAGCGAGGCGAAGCTGTGCCGAAGCCCGTGCGTGCCTACCTCCGGAAGGCCGAGACGCTTACAAACTCGATTAACATTGGCTCTTATATAGTTGGGGCCGAAGGAGAAGATGCGTTCGCTGTCGTCATCACCATGAGGCATATCGCGAAGGAGATCAACGAGTCTTTGAGGCAGTCGAATGGTTCGGTAGGACGAACTGTTCTTCGCTGTGTTCTTGTCCGCCATTCCTTTTTCACCTTGGACGCGGGTGTGCCGGATGTGTGCCGTGCCGCGAGCGAGGTCCACGTCGCACCACCGAAGCCCGAGGATTTCCGACCGGCGGAGGCTTTGCAGGCCAAACAGTATGGGCGCCTCGGCTTCGGTGCCGCGGATAGCATTGAGCAGCACGGTGATCTCATCGGCCGAGAGAAAAGGCCGCTCGTGCGGCATGAGGCGCGGAAGGGCAACATCATAGCGGTTCCCTGTCTCATTATAGATAACCGACGAAACAAATAAGTACGCGTTTGTTACGCTTTTGGGGGAGAGCCGACGGGCCTCCGAGTTTACTGCGCGCTGCATCGTCTCTTTTGTTATCTCGGAAACCGGCCTATCCATCAGCGCCTTGAACCTGTTGCGCTGGATGACGCGGTAGCCGCGTATCGTGGAGGGCGAGAGGACGGCAGAGCGCGAGTCGATATATTTATCTATCGCGGCGCGGAGCGTTATCCGGTTCGGTTTCGCCGCCTGCTCTATGAGGCCGGCCTTCAGAGCGACGGCTCGAGCCTGGCACTCCTTCGGGTCGTCCTCCGTGACGGAGAGACGCCGGCCGTCTATCTGGAGCTGTATCCTCCAGCGCCCGGAGGGGAGGCGTGTCGGCTCGGGAACTCTTATTTTCGATTTGCGGGGCATATTTTCTCCTTCTCCTTGCACCGAAGCGCCCCGTGTGGTACAATAAGGGCGCAAAGGTGCCGTGCTTTGTGGGTATACGACTTTTGCACGTCTCCTCCGGGGTGGCCGCCCCGGGGGAGATTTTTTTGTTTATCGCACGCCGAGCTGACGCTTCAGCGCGTCCTGAAGCACCTGCGAGAAGTTGACGTTTCTCTCGACCGCCGCGGCGTTGAGCCATGCGGGGAGGGTGACGGTGCGGTTTACCGCTTTGTTGACAGCGGCATAGCGAACGGACGGCATATAGACCTCCACCATGGCGGCGACTGCGCCGGGCTCGGGATGAAGATCCTTCACGGGCGTGGGCGCCGGGATGGGCTCGTGCTCCTGCTCCAGCCCGAACAGGTGAAGGCCGAGCGCTTCCCTGGCGTTTTTGAAAGCCTCCTCGGTGGAGGCACCGCAGGGCAGACAGCCGGGAAGGTCGGGAAATTCGATGGATATGCCGTCTTCATCGTAGTAAAAATAAGCGGGATAAGAGTAGTAGGTCTTCTCCATATCAATAGCTCCTTTCGAGAAAATCGGGGGAGCGCCGGCATCAGGGGAGCTTGATGCCGGCCTGCTTCTCTATGCTGCCGGGGGTCCTTCTCGGGATGTCCTTGACCGGGTGAGTCACCGTGACGAGCCCGGGCTTCGTCGGATGTCTGAACTGGTGATGGTCGCCGACACATCTGACCTCGTACCATCCGTCCGCGTTCAGAATCTTAATGACCTCCCGCGATGAGTAGCTTTTCATATCCTCCCCTCCTGACAAAACAATAATAACACATATAAAAGTATTTGTCAAGAGGAAATACAAACATTTAAATATGTGTTCGTGAGTTTTCCCGACAGAAAAAAGCAAGACCGGCAGTGATGCCAATCTTGCTTTTTCCGGTTCCCACTTGACGGCAGGGACTCTCCGCTTTTTTGAGGCTCCGTTTAACGGCAGGAGCTCACCGCTTTTTCCGGTTCCGATTTTCGGCTCGGACTCTCCGCTTGGACGAGTGGTGAAGATGATAACGGCGATTGGGCGTTACATTCTCACCCGTGGATCACTCCACGTCTATATTATACGCGGGGAGAAGCAAAAAATCAACAGCAAGATATAGGCTGGGTTATTCACTTGTAAACAAGATGTTGCGGCTGTACTCTCAGAGCCGGGCGATGTCGGAGGGGTCGAGGACGCCTATGACGCGGCCGTTGCACCAGGTATCCTCGGTCATGGGGACGGGCGAATAGTCAGGGTTGAGCGAGATGAGCACGCCGCGAGCGCGGGACGTCCCTCGAGCTATGCCGTCGCCGCCGCGGGACAGGCCGGGGACTACTATGCGGCGCAGCTGAATGACATGATCCCGCAGCTCTACCAGCAGGCATATCAGAAGTATCTGGACGACTACTCGATGAAGCGGCAGGCGCTCGGAGACGTCAACACGCAGGAGCAGAACGAGTACGCGAAGTACCTCGACGAGCTCAACCAGTACAACGCCGACCGCAATTTCGCCTACGGGCAGTATCTGGACGATTACAGCCGGATGCAGAGCACGCTTGCGGCACTTCAGGGTCAGGAGCAGACCGACTATGACCGCTATCACACGGGGCTGCTCGAAGAGGAGGACCGCCGCCGCTACGAGGACGAGACGGCCTACAACCGCGAGCAGGACCGCCTTGACCGCGAGTATCAGGCGCAGAGGGACGCCCTCGACGACGAGTGGAGGCAGAAGGAGTTCGACTACGGCGTCGGAAGGGATGCAGTCGAAGACGAATGGCGTCAGCGCGAATGGGACTATAACCTCCGGCAGGACGCGCTTGACCGTGCGGCGAGGGCGGCGAGCGGAAGCGGCGGAAGCGGGAGCTCCGAGAGCGCGGAGAACGGCGAGACGCAGAGCCTCATCGACGCGATGATCTCCTACGGCGACGACGCTCGGGCGTATGAATATCTCGTAAGGCAGGGCTGGACACAGAGCCAGATAGAACAGATGTGGGAGTTCTACAAGACCGAGAAGGCGCGCAGAGCCTCGGAGGAGTTGAAGAACGTGCCGAATGAAACGAGCGGGAAAACCCCGTCCGGCAGAAGCTATGTCACGGTGGAGGGCTACGGCAGGGTGACACAGGAAGACCTCGACGAGATGCTGGCGCGCGGCGAAGTCGTTGTCATTGACGTGGACGAATACGGCAACAACGTATGCGGGAGCACGAAAAAATATGTCGGAGTTCTGTGAGGTGCGGATATGGCGGTAAGGCTTACGGAAGAAGAACGGAAGAATCTCCTTCGGGAGAGGCAGGCAACGGCAAGAAGCGACGCTCAAAAGAGAATAGCCGGGCGGAAGGCCGCCGCCTCCGGCACCGCTGCCGGTACTGCAAGCGACAGGCAGAAGCTGATACAGGAGCGGCAGACTGCGGCGCGGGCAGAGGCGGAAGAGAGAATAGCGGCGAGAAAAGCCGAGCGGAGCGAAAGCGCCGCCCGGCAGACGGAATACTCGAATTGGAACTACGCGGCGGAGAGGGCGGCGAAGTACGGCGCGAGCCGGGACGACTTCGACAGCCGCAACCGCGCGCGGAACACCGTCCGGCGGGTCACGGCGACGCCGGAGGCGCAGGAGTACGAGCGGCTGAAGAACGAGCAGAAGCAGATGCGGGAGCGCGCGGAGAGCCACGTCGTTTCGGACGAGGAGGCAAACCGCGCGCGGGACATCGCCGAGAGGATAAACGCCTACGAGACGAGCCGCGACTACGAGCGGAGGCAGGCCGCGGAAAACCTACTCGAGGACGCGAAAGCGAAGCAGGCAACCGGCAAGCGCGCCGCCGAATACGCCGCGCTGATGCGGGAGCCGGACTTCGCGGCGGCGTCGCAGTATAGGAGCACACAGCACGGCGAGCCGAAGTATAACGCGCTCGCGGGGATGTACACCGACACGGGCTTCGGAGACGTGAAGTATGACTACATAAACGGCAACGAGGCGGCGCGGGACGTTGCGGGAGCAAACGAACAGCTCCTCGGAATATCGGAGGCGGGCATAGGCAGCGACCGCCTCCAGCGCATGACGCCGGACGAGATAGCTATCTACAACTACCTGTATAACAAGCAGGGAGAAGCAGCCGCAGACGAGTTTATCGAGTTCATAGCGACCGACCCGAATTACACAGGCGGGAGCCTCAACGCGCGGGAACGCGAGTACGAGGAGCAGAGGATGGCCGAGTACGCAAAAGAGGACCCGGTAGGGACGAGCATCGCGAGCGTCATGCTCTCCCCGTACAGGGGAATAGCGCCTGCCGCCGGAGCAATCGGGGACTTCCTCGAGGACGGGCGGCTTGAACGGGACGCGGGCTATTACAGCTCGATAAACCGGACGACGGCGGCAAGAAGCGCCGTAAACGAGTACATAACAGAGAATTACGGCTCGGGGTGGGCGTATGCGTATGACCAGCTGATGAGCATCGGCGACAACGCCATGCGCGGAGTGCTGTTCGGCGAAGGTTCGGGTCTCGCGCTTATGGCCGCGGACGCGGGCGCGAGCAAGGTACAGAGTGCGCTTGACCGCGGTCTCGGAGACGGTCAGGCGCTTGCGCTCGGTATTATTGCCGGAGCTGCCGAGGTGTTCACCGAGAAGTTCAGCCTCGACCAACTGTTCAAGAAAGCGGAACCGGGAAAGAGCGCGTTCCTTCGTTGGCTCGCTCAGGTAGGGGTGGAAGGCAGCGAGGAAGGCGCGTCCAACATAATCAACACGTTCTTTGACGTGCTTATCGCGGGAGACGAAAGCGAGTGGCGCACGGCTGTCCGCAAATACGAAGAACAGGGCATGAGCGAGGGCAAAGCCTTCGGACAGGCCATGGCGGACAAACTCGGCGATATAGGCATGGACGTACTTGGCGGAATGATCTCCGGCGGTATTATGGGCGCGCCCGGCTCGATATATCAGGGCACAATAAACCGCCGCGCGAGGGCGGCGGAACGCGCTGCGGAGGTGCAGCAGGAAGCCGGAAATGCTGCGGAGGTGCGGCAGAGCGAAAACGCGGAAGCGGTGCCTGAGCTAGTGCCCGTGTCGGAAAAGGCGGCAAGCCGTCTGGCGACAGGGAAAAACAACATCATCGCAAGGACAAAAGACGATATTGTCGCGTTTGTCCGAAATGCCTTGAGGAAGAAGGGCGGCTCGGAGCGGCTCTATATGGGTACGATACCCGATTCCGCCGCGCAGACGGTAATGGAGTCCACGGGCGTCAACGTCGCGGGTTACAACGCGATATTGCAAGGGAGCGTGGTACAGCATATCTTCAATCACCACGGCAACGAGCGGACCGAGGCCGCAAGGGGGCAACGGGCGGTAACACCGGACGACTTCCCCCTGATCTCGCAGGTGCTCGCTGCGCCTGATTCTGTGGCTCTTTCTCCGGATACAGATGCGTATGGTCGGCAAGTCCTCATATTTGAAAAGCAAATCGGGGACAACATTGTCACGGCGCAGGCAGTAACGGACGGGCGGCACGCGCTGGCGACAGACTCCATGTGGGTACAAAAAAAGAAAGAACCTACTGATACGACCCCCAATGCCGGAATTGCTTCCGCCCCTGGGGAGAACGTCCGAAACGTGCCGTCGTCTGGTTCTTTCAATGATAGTATATCACAGCCGGGACAGAATGTCAACACGGAACAGGCGCGTCCGACGGCGCAGACGCTCTCGGATGAGATTACGCGCCAATGGGACAGAGCGCGGGAAAGCGGCGGGACTTCGCAGGAACGAAGCGAGAGTTCGCCGGAGCGAAGCGCGACTTCGGCGGAGCCCATGCCGCTGACGGTGGGCGAGGAGTTCAACCGCCGCAACCGCGCGGCCCTGGCGCGGAGCGAGGTCGAGAAAACAGGGATACTCGCGGGCGCGAGGGACGAGGACATATCGGCGGCGGAGCGGATAAGCCGCGCCGTCGGGCGGGAGGTGCGCTTCTACGACAGCCGCTCGGCGGAGAGCAGCACCGCCGCGGGAGCGAACGGGTACTACAAGGGCGGCGTGATATACGTCAACGCGGAGAGCGGAAACCCCGTGGCGCAGATAATAAGCCACGAGCTGACGCACTCGCTAGAGGGCTCCAAGCTGTACAGTCAGCTCTCGGACATGGTGCTCTCGCGGATGCGCGAGAGCGGCGAGAGTGTGGAGGACGCGAGGAAGCAGAAGGCGGCGCTCTACGAGAGAAGCGGCGCGGCGCTTGCGGACAACGCCGCCGTAGACCGCGAGCTCGTCGCGGAGTACATCGAAAAGCACCTCCTCACAGACGAGGACGCCGTTATCAGGATGGTGCGGGAGAACCGCGGGCTCGCCGTCCGGATAAAAAACCGGCTCGACTCCCTTCTCGCGAAGCTCGGAAGCGACGCGGCGCGCGAGCGCGCGTTCGTGCGCCGGGCGGTCAATCTGTATGCCCGCGCTCTGGATGACGCGGAGAACGTCAAGGGGCGCGCGAGACGGCGCACCGTCGATGCGAGGGCGAGGGCGGACGCGGCAGTATCCGCACGCGCGGAGGAGACCGCCGCCGAGACGCGCCGCGAGAGACTGCGTCAGGCCGGGGAGCGCCTCGCCGCGGGAGAGATGAGCGAGGAGGAGTACGACCGCGAGTTCGACGAGAATTACAGCGCCGAAGACGCGCTCAGAAACGGGCCGGAGTACAGCTTTTCGGAAGTCAGCGAACCGACTTATGAAGACCTGATAGCGAAGCCGGACATAGCCATAGTGGACATACGGGGGACAAGCACCGAACGCATAGCGGAGCAGCGGCGGGCTTTCCTCGCAAGCGACGCAGCTCGTGAGATGTATTCCGCGCCGGTAGTGAACCGGGATACGGGCGAGAGTATATTCATTACACCGCAGAGTATTACACATACGTTTTCCAACCTTGGCAGAGACCAGATCGGTGTAGCTAAGCATCTGAGGGAGCTTTTGGAAGAAGCAGTATTTACCCACGCTGAGCAGAGCAGAAACGCACCCGGAGACCATACTACCGGAGTGTATACTCTTTTCGCTGCTGCGAGGACAGAGCAAGGGAGTAAACCGGTAAAGCTGAAGGTCAAAGAATATAATCTTGCCGGACAGGATATTCCGAGAACAGTCAGGGAATACCTTGAGGACAAGATGCAGTCAGAGACTTATGCAAGCCTGTATGATGGTAATGTGCTCGTACTGGAAGAAATAGAAAAAGAAGATTCCTCCAGTTCAGCACCCACGGACGCGACAAACGTCGCCGTTAAGCACCCTTCGGAATCTTCTTCTACAATTAGTGTAAAGGATTTGCTCGCGCTTGTCAAGGGTGACGCTGCAAAATATATTCCGAAACCGAGTGTCCCTGAGTACAGCATCAGCGAGGACAGCGAGGGGCGCGAGCTGTCGGAGGATGAAGACTGGAATAGCCTTGAGGCAAACGAGCCGTCCGCAGAGCAGGATGCGTGGCCGGAGTGGATACACCTTCCGTCGCCGGACACAGATGTGCAGAGCCGTGAAATAGCAGAAAATGCAGATGCGGGAACGGAAGAACAAACGCTTCCGGCACAGAGCCATCTTCCATACTCAGCAAGAAAGGAACTGAAAAGCGCGGAGACTTATCTGCTCCGCGCGGTCGGAAACAGCCTCGGAGTACCGCGCGGCGTTCAAGCCGAGATAATCGGCGAAGCGGTAGGCGAGCTTGCACAAAACTATTATAAATCGGGGACACTCACCGATGAGGCGAGAAATACGGCCTTTGATAAAGCGTATGAAGCGACAAGACAGAGCGAAAGCGAGGTTGCCGAAAAGTATGGGAAAATAAAGGACTATGTGAGCGGCGTGACAATAGCGGTTGACCCGAAAGAGCGCGCAGAAATGGAGCATTGGGCGAGCTTTGAGCGAAGCGCCTCCGGGCTGATGACTTTCGGGGAAAACGGAATCCCCTTCCGCGAAGTCTACAAAGAAGCGCAGAGAATAGATCCGCAGATGCTTCCGGACATAATATCGGACGGGAATGGTCATAGCGAGGAGCTCAACACGGCAGACAAACTTTCGCGGCTTCTTTATACGGTCAGAGCAGCAGAGGGCGCAGCGAGAAAAGCGGCGGGAAACGGACTGTCGGAGGAGATAGACAGGCAGTTTATGCGCCACCACTTCGACGACGCGGTAGACTCGTCACTCTCTAAGCTCTCCGCTGCGAGGCAGAATGCGATAAACCTTGCAAGGGAGGATGCGGAAATAAGAGCAGAACGGGACGAAGAAGAACGGCAGAGGATACCGGCGCAGATGGTGGAAAATGAGATGTGGGCAGATTTCTTCCGCAAAAGAAACGGAGACAATACCGCCCCGGATGCTGCGGAAAGCGGAGAAACTGCCGATGCCGCCGGAACCGAACGGGCAAAGCTGCCGACAAAGGCGCGGAGTTATCTGCGTTCGGCTGAAAGTTATATGCGCGCCGCGATAGGGAACGCACTCTCGATTCCGAAGGCCGCACAGAGAACCGTCGTCGGAAACCTTGTCGAGACGCTTGCGGACGAATATCTCGGGAACGGAAGCATTTCGGAGGAGTCGCTTTCGGACGCATTCGAGCAGGCATACAATGCGGGCAGGATAATCGACAGCGCGTTCTACGAGATGTACAAGCCGGTGAAAACGTATCTCCGAGATACAAAGATAAGCGTAGGGCCGGAGCTTAGAGAGAGCATGCCGAACTGGGAGCAGTTCCGGAAAAGCGTGTTTGGCCGGTTGACGCTTGTAAAAGCCGAGAACGCCGCGGACGGTACGGCGCGTTCGGCGGGTGATTTCTACGAGGAACTGAGTTCGGCGGCGCCCGAATTGTTCCCCGAAAGTATAACGGGTGAAATAAACCGCATTGAGAGAATGGCGTTTGTCTCACAGGCGATAGCGCGAACCGAGCGCACTCTGGACGAGAACGGCGGGACAAATGCCGAGGCGTACAAGAGCATACTCCGGCACAACTTCAACGAGGCGGTCTACGATACGGTGCCAAAGCTCCGTGACATAAAGCGATACGCACAGGCGAGCGAGGCAAAACGAGCCGCTGAGGAAGCGGCAAGGGAGGCGAGAAAGCAGCTCCGGTCAATGACCGCAGAGGAAGCAGCGGCGCTCTATGCTGAGATGAAGGAGACGCGCCGCGCACTCGAAAAAGCCAAGGCGCGGAATCTGCTTATCGACGAGGACAAAACAAAGGTCGGACGCCTGCTCAAGGGGGACATACAGATCGAAGACCTTGACCCCGCAAAGGATAACGTCAAGGGGATACAGGCAGTTTATGAGGCCGCACGCAAACACGAGGAAATAGTCGGCAAGCTCCGCGAGTACAACGAAGGCCGCGCGGCCACGCTTCGCGACGAAGCGAAGGAGATGCTCAAGGGCGCGGAGAAGTGGCACGACAAGAAGATGGGCGTCCTGTATTCCCGCGAGACGGCGGAGCGGAACGTCCGCGACGTCGTCGGAGACGACGAGAAGGCGCAGGAGATCATCGACACCTACTTCACGCCGGTACACAAGAACGAGGCCGAGAGCACCAAGATGAAGAACCGTCTGCGCGACAAGGTGCGCGAGCTCAACCTTTCCCGCAGAGTGAAGAAGGGGAACAGCATGAGCGCGGCCGCTTTGGTGCAGTTCGTCGGCGAGGCGGAGGACAACATAGCCGTCCTCTCGACAGGCGCGAACGCGCGCGATCCGCAGGCGAAGCGCGGCGGCATGACGCTCGAAGAGTGGCGCGGCGCGCTCGAAAACGCGTGGAAGGAGAACCCGAACATCGACCGCGCGAAGATAGAGAACGCCGTCGAGACGTTCCGCGAGCTCTACGACTACCTGTTCAAGAAGATAAACGAGGTGCGCGTCCGAAACGGCTACGAGCCGATAAGCTACCGGCGCGGGTACTTCCCGCACTTCCAAAGCGAGCAGCGCTCCGGCGTGCTCGGGTGGCTCGGAAAGGCGTTCGGCGTGCAGACCGAGGTGACAAACCTCCCGACGACGATAAACGGCAGGACCGAGGACTTCAAGCCGGGTATACGTTGGATGGGCGCGGCGCTCGAACGGAAGGGCAACGCCACTACCTTCGACGCGGTAGAGGGCTTCGACCGCTATCTCGAGGTCGCGGCGGACGTGATATGGCACACGGACGACATACAGCGCCTCCGCGCGCTCGCCACGGCCACGCGAGAGCGGACGACGGACGAGAGCATTCAGGCAGACATCGAGAGGATACGGGCGGACGACAAGCTCACCGAGGAGGAAAAGCAGGACCAGATACGCACCAAGGTGGATAAAGGACCGTATGAGCTCAGCAACTTCGCGGGGTGGATAGATGAGTACACGAACCTCCTTGCCGGGAAGAAGAGCCGCGCGGACCGTCAGATGGAGGCGGACGCCGGGCGCGGGATGTACAACGTACTCAAGGCGCTCGAGAGCCGTGTCGGTGCGAACATGGTCGGCTTCAACGTCCGGAGCGCCACGACGAACTTCATCCCGATAACCCAGGGCTGGGCGGACCTCGGAGGCGGGACGGTGCTGCGCGGAATGTGGGACACGCTCAAGGCGCACAGCCCGCGCGCCAAGTTCATGCAGGCGGTAAGGAACGGCGGGTGGAGCGTCGGCGGCATCATCGAAGCGCTCTCGGACAATATGCCGCTAGACGACTTCTCGGACATGAGCGAGTTCCTCACGAACCGCCGCGGGAGCGAGCGGCTCGTGCAGACGAGGACGCAGGAAATAGTCGGGAAGACGCCGCTCCGCATGGCGCGCGACCTGATGGAGACGGTAGACCGCTTCTCGAGCGAGACGCTCGTGCGCGCGCGGTACGCGCAGAACGTGAAGCGCGGCCTCTCCGAGCAGAGCGCGATGGACGAGGCGGACGCGTGGGCGGCGGGAGTCATGGCGGCGCGGTCGAAGGGCTCCATGCCGACGCTCTTCAGCCGCGCAAATCCCGTGACGAAGCTCTTCACGCAGTTCCAGCTTGAAGTCAACAATCAGTTCAGCTACTTAATGAAGGACGTTCCGCGCGAACACAGGGAGAAGGGCATGGCAAGCCTCGCGTGGGCGCTGCTCAAGTTCGCGATAGGGGCGTGGCTCTTCAACGAGGCCAGCGAGCTGCTGACGGGCTACCGCCCGGCGCTCGACCCGATAGGCATCCTCAACGACACGGTCGGGGACCTCACCGGCTACGAGCTGCCGAATGTCTTCCGGCTCGCAAAAGGAGCGATAACCGGGGACATGCCGAGCTTTGAGACCGAGCAGGAGGGCGTCTACGGAGCCGGCAAGAACCTCGCAAAGAACGTCGCGGAGGAGCTGCCGTTTGTCGGCGGCCTGCTCGGGGGCGGGCGTATTCCGGTAAGCAGCGCAAAACCGAGCTTCACAAACCTTTGGAGCGCCGCGACAAATCCCGACTGGGCGCCGGAGAAGCGCCGGAAGACGGCGGCGGACGAGCTCTCGAAGCCGTTCACTTACCTCCTGCCGCCCGCCGGAGGCGGAGCCGTCCGGCGCGTAATAGAGGGCGCAGCGACGAGCGCCGCTGGCGGAAGCTACACCGTAAACTCCAAGGGCGAGGACATTCTTCAGTACCCGGAGTACACGGACGAGGGCGCGGGCTCGTTCTGGGACGTCGTGAAGTCGATGATAATGGGCAAGAGCTCGCTCGACACGGCGCAGGACTGGGTGAGAAGCGGATTTGACAGTCTCTCCGCAAAGCAGACCACGGCCTACCGCGAGATGACCGACGCCGGCATGGGGCAGAGGGACGCCTTCGAGCTGCTCCGCGAGATCGAGGGGGACGAAATGACGAAGGCCGAGAAGATGCGCGCGGTCGTGAATGCGACTGATATAGAAGAAGCGAGGCTCGCGGCGATGAAGACCGTCCTCACCGAGGCGGCCTACGACAAGGTCGCGGCGGCGGGAGAGTTCGGCGTGAGCTCCGAGAGTTGGACCGAGCTCATGGAGGCGCTGCCGGACTACGACGACGGGAACGGAAGCTACACCCAGGCAGAGGTCGCGGACGCGCTCGGCAGTATGAAGCAGCTCACGCGCGAGGAGAAGGCCGTGCTTTGGCAGGCGCAGGCTAAGAACTGGTCGCCGAAGAAAAACCCGTATGACACAAGGCTCGGCGAGGAGGTCGCGGACAGGCTCAACCGCGAGGAGGAAGATGTGCCGGAGTGGGTGAGTCTGCCGACGCCGTGAGGGGGGGGAAATGCACACGGATTTGTGAAAGCGTTGGGGCGCAAGGGGTTTGGGGGAGTTTACAGCGGGTCCAACTCCCCCCCGCCTCCACCAAAAAAGAAGCAGTCCCTTTGGGACTGCTTCTTTTTTGGGCTCCGGCGGCGAAGCCGCCTGCGCCCTTTAATTGAAATGCTCGGCGGAAATGAATTCCGCCTGCGCGAAGTTGCTTGCCCGTGGCAAGCAACTTCAACCGCGCGAACCGGCGCGGAACACGAGGGCGCCAACCAATTCTTCATCGGAACATATTCAGCCCTTATGGGCTTTGATTGTGGTTTGGCTCCGCAAATTTGCCGCCTTGTGGCGAATTTAACCGCTGCGAACCGCGAGGGCGCGAACCAATTCCTCCTCCGACATTCTGCCGCACTCGCTTGCAATATTCGCTCCGCGAATATTGCCCGACTTTGTGAAGCTCCTGCTCGAACGCATACCAACACGAGGGCTGAATATATTACGTATATTCTTGACTTTGAGCGAACCGTTTATTTTGACCACTGTCGAACCGGGTCCTTCACATCGTTGGCGGGGACAGTACAAGCTTGCCTTCAAGCAGAGTATAGCGGACCGAATAGTCAGCCGCCAACCTTGGATCGGGTTTATGACAAACATGAATAACCATTGCATTTTCACGGAGCAGCGCGTTTTCTACTATCTCCGAATTCTCCCGGTCGAGCGACGAAGTCACTTCATCCAGCAGATACACTTCGGGGGAACCGACCATTGCCCGAGCCAAAGCGATTCGCTGTCTCTCGCCGCCCGACAACGTCTCCACGATTTCGGGGGTTATTTTCTCTTCTCGATACCGTTCAAGAAGATACTTCAGATTCAGCTTTTCGACAATTTCGTAATAACGTTCCTTGGGAATATTTCTTCCCATCAGAATGTTCTCCTCCAGATCCTCATGGAAAAGATAGGGCTCTTGAAACACCGGGCAAATACTCTTATAATACAGATTTCTCGGAATATTTGCCGCTTCTTCGCCATTACAGGTGATGTAGCCGCTGAATGACAGGTCTCCTATGCCGGCTATGAGCCGAAGCAATGTTGACTTCCCGCTGCCGCTGGGCCCGGTAAGAAGATACTTTCCCCCCGCGTTGAAGGTGACGGAGACATTGTGTAATATCTCAATACCGTCAACCTCGTATGACAGATTTTTCACTTCAATATTTCGAACAGGCGGCTTAAAACCGTTAGCTGCAATGTGCTGCTTCTCGCTTATTAGTTCCTCATACCGCTTCAGAAGCGGAGCGGATTCTATCCTCCCGTGCTGCAGGTGAGAGAGCACCTCCACCGGCGAGCCAAGCAGTTCCGTTATTTGTATCACTGCAAGTAACCCGCCCACGTCGATTCTTCCCGCCGCAATAAAAGCAACTCCTACCACCAGGATCAAAACCGTATTTGCGGTTTGCAGCACCGCAGTAGAAGTATATATTGCTGTACGCCGCCTTACTAACGCCGCCTCACCGGAGGCAACATTGCTGTTTTTTTCTTCCAGACGCTTATTTGCGCGTGCACGATAGCCGTATGCGTGCAGCACCTTAAGACCGTTTAACAATGATTGGAGCGTGGTGTTATAGTCCGCAAGCTCATGGGAGTACTTTTCCCGAACACGACCGCTCCGCTTTCGCATGGCCTGCGGAACCACCACAATAAGTACACTGATACCGACTATCGTTATCGCAAATACCCAATCAATACGAAAAAGAGTCAATGCGGAAAACGCAATCAATGATATGCATTTGACCGCATCGATCACCGCATAGAAGTACTGTTCAACGATGGAAGGTATGTCGTTATTCAAAAATGATGTAAAACCCGAAATCTCATCTTTCCCTGCGTCACTTCTCCGCATAAAGGTTTCCGCAGAGGCAGTCCGCATCACCCGCTTCTGTCTGAGTTTGAACGTGTCACCAAGCCAACTGTCGGCAGCAGCGAGCAAGATCTGCCCGAGACTGAGCATGAGATAAGTAAAAAGCAGTCTGCCGCTCGAGAAAATATCATCTAAAGCTGCGTTCACCACATCTCCCGAAACTGCCGGAACGATCACAGACACTGCGCAGTATATCACTCCGATAAATGCAGCGAGACAGAAAAAAGCCTTATTGGTACCGAGAAGCATAGTGAAACGTTTTGTTATCATTGTTGCACCTTCATAAGCAAAAATCTCGTTAAGATGTTCTCAGTATAACATAAATGGGCAGCTTTGTCCACTCTCCTGCAAAGACCTGATGCAATCTATGTTTGTTTTTACCGCTTTGCAGGAGATAAAACGTATCCCGATAGCCTCGCTTAATACCGCAAAGAGA
The DNA here is from genome assembly GCA_947631015.1 of uncultured Clostridia bacterium. Lineage (GTDB taxonomy): Bacteria > Bacillota > Clostridia > Oscillospirales > JAAYOS01 > CANRIN01. The sequence goes on along the minus strand of CANRJS010000001.1, from coordinate 95,655 downwards.
GGCGGTACGGGCGACCGCTGACCTTATCCGGCCGGTTCTTCGGATCGGCCGGACATTTTTTGAAAAAGCTGTTGACAAGTGTAGACAGGCATGCTATAATTTGATTACAGATGTAAACAAAAGGGGTGGATATCCGATGGACGGGAAAAACATCAGCCTCACGCCCGCCGAGTGGAGCGTGATGGAATGCCTTTGGGAGCGCTCGCCGATGACCGGGCGCGAGCTCACCGACGCTCTGCGCGAGCGGTGCGGCTGGAGCCGTTCGACGACGCTGACGCTGCTAGGAAGGATGGAGGCCAAGGGCGCGGTCGCGGGAGACATGTCGGGCGGGAAGAAGTCTTTCCGCCCGCTCGTGGGGCGCGACGAGATAGCCATGAAGGAGACCGAAGACTTCCTCGGCAGAGTCTACAACGGCAGCCTCAGCCTGCTCGTGAGCTCCTTTACACAGAAACAGCCTCTCTCTAAAAAGGAAATAGACGAGCTCTACGACATTCTGAAGAAAATGGAGGAGGACAGAGATGCTTGAGTGGATAGTCTCATCCGCGGTGCTCATCCTTGCGGTGACGGCGCTTCGCGCCGCGCTGAAGGGACGCATAAGCCCGCGCCTGCAATACGCTCTCTGGCTGCCGGTGCTGCTGCGCCTGCTCATTCCCGTCAGCTTCGGCTCGACGCAGGTGAGCGTAAACAATCTGGTGCAGGCAGCTTCCGGAACAGAGACGGGGCAGGCGATAACCTCCTTCGCGAAGACAGAGCTTCCGCGTATGACCTACAACGCCGCGTATTCCGAGGTGTCGCGGGAGTACGCGGAAAGAGGCGTCGACATTTCGGAGCTGCCGCCGGAGGAGCGTGAGGTGGCAGACCGCGAGGCGCTTTCGCGCATGAACGGCGGACTCACCGTCCGCGAGGTGCTGACTGTCGTGTGGGCGGCGGGAAGCGCCGCCGTCGGGTGCGCGTTTGTGTTCTCAAATCTGAAATTATACGCGCGGCTCAGACGGTCGCGAAAGAAGCTGGGGACTCGCGGGACGCTGGATGTGTACGTCTCGGGCGCGGTCGAGACGCCCTGCCTTTTCGGCCTTGTCCTGCCCTCGATATATGTCACGCCGGAGGCGGCGGAGGACGCCGCCGCGCTGCGCCACGTCACCGAGCACGAACTCACGCACTTCCGCCGCGGCGACAACGTCTGGTCGCTGCTGCGCGGAGTGTGCCTCGCGCTCCACTGGTACGACCCGCTCGTCTGGTGCGCGGCGCTGCTGTCCCGCCGCGACTCCGAGCTCGCCTGCGACGAGGCTACGGTAAAGCGCCTCGGCGAGAGCGAGCGCGCCGAATACGGCAGGACGCTCATCGGCATGACCTGCCGCAAGCGCCCGAACCTTCTCGGCCTTGCCACCACCATGACCGGCAGCGCCGGGAGCATAAAGGAGCGCATAATGTTTATTGCAAAGAAGCCGAGAACGACCGTGCTTGCGCTCGTTGCGGTGCTTACGGTCGCGGCTGTCGCGGCGGGATGCACGTTCACCGGGGCGGAGACGTCCGGGGAACCGGCGGAGCCCGAGGAGGACGCGCTTGCCGTCTTTGACTTCTCGCTTTACGACCGCATAGCGCGCTCCACTTACGACGACATAGTCGAGGAGCTCGGCCTTTCCGGGGACGAGGCGGAGCTTGATATGGGCGGTCTTTTTATCGGCTCGGTCGAGTACAGGGGACGGGAGTTCGGCGAGTGGCTGAATTTCATGTCGAAGCTCCCCGACGCGGAGTTCGCGGACAAAGCCGTGCCGACGCTTAACAATATCGCCTACAACCTCTTTCTGCCGGAGGAAAGCGAGGATGAGGCGAAGGAGGTCGTGGCAGAGCTGTATAACGACCTCACGGAGAAGTACGGCAGCCCCGTCATACAAGACACCGTCGCGGAAATGCTCGCGGGCGAGGACGTCGATTTCTGCGGCGCAGGATGGGCCTTCCCGGATAACCCCTACTATACGCTGTCGCTTGTGGGAGACTTCCGGCAGGGCGGCTGCACGGTGCGCCTCTCCTGCATTCCCGGACCGATGGCGTTAATAGCAGGGGTGGAGGACCCGGAGACGGCGGAGATAACCGTGGACGAGAGCGGCGTTCCGTATATCCGATATTCTCCCGAGGATGAGTGGGAGCGCCTCGGTGAGCCGATAGCGCCGCCAAAGGAGTGGGCGGCGGACGTCGACGGCGGAGACGAAGGACTTGCCGGCCGGAACGAGGTCTCCGCGCTCTTTGTTTACCCCGATACCACCGAGCTGTGGGCGCGGCTGGTCTCTCAAACAGACGGATGGCTCGTCGCCTGTTACCCGCGCGGGGTCTCGTCGGCGGACACATACGTCTACAGAACGACGGACGGCGGCGTCACCTGGACCGAGACCGCGCGGCCCGAGGAGGGCTGGCTTGTGGGGACGGTGGGATTTATAAGCCCCGAGCGGCTGATAGTGGCAAAGCGTCTCTTTGACGGTGCGCCGTGCTTCATCACCAAGGACGGCGGCGGGACATGGGAGGAGATCCCGCTTCCCGGCGAGGACCTTCAGGTGCAGTCGATAACGTCGGACGGCGGCACGGTCACTATGAAGATCGGGTCCTCCGGGTACTCGTCCGCGTGGTACGTTATGACCTCCCGCGACCTCGGCGACACATGGGAGACGGCGGAGGTAACGGTGTCGGACTACGCTTCCCTCGGTCCCATAGTGAACTACGCCGAGCAGCGCGCATTGGATGCGGAGTCGGTCACGGTGTCATACTTCCGTGAGGAGGGGGAGCTCACCGAAACGGTGCGGGACACCGTCGCGGACGCACGCGCAGTCGGCCTGCAAAAGCTCGGCGAGCTGGACGGCCTCGCGCCGGACGGAACGCTCGAACTTTGGGAGTGGTACCTTGAGATAAAGCCGACTAACGCCGGGGGGCGCGAGATAGCCCCCATCGGCGGCGAGTACGTCACGGAGGACGGCTACCTTGGCGAGGGGAGCGGTGTGTTCACGATAGCGCTCCAACGGGACGACGGCGGTTTCGAAGTCCTTGCCGAGCCGGATGCGTTGAGCTTCGGGATGTACCGCAACACGGTGGAGGAGTCGCTTTACGACTGGTACGTCACCGAGTACGGCATGGACGAACTGCCGCTCTATGTCGAGGACTGGACAGACAGCCTGAAGGGAGAAAATTTCGGGTCTTTCCCGGCTCACCGCTATGACGGCGACGGGTGGTACATATACATCCCGGTACAGGCGTGGACGCCGGTGAAGCCGGACGGAAGCGAAGCCGCGTGGGAGTCGGAGTACGGCACCGGCTCAATGCTTACGGTGTCCCGCTCCGAAAACTCGGTCGCAGACGAGGAAGCGCTGCTTCTCGCGCAGGGCTTTGAAGCCTCGGACAATGGCGTCTACGAGAAAGCTGCCGACGGCACGCACGGGAGCTGCCGGCTATTTGCGGCAGGGTTCGGCTGCCTGCTTGTCCGCACGGTCTGGACTGAGGACGGCGTCACCGACTACCCGTATATCGCAATAGAACCGGCGGTTCTTCGCCTGATGTCGGAGAGCTTCGCGGCGCAGGTCTATTCCTACCGGAACCGCTGAACACGGAAATCATGAAAGCTCCGAACGGCATCCAGCCGTTCGGAGCTTCTCCTTTTCGTTCACAATTTGTTTATTGACTCGCCCGGGGGCACGGGGCTATAATGATTTTCGGAAACCTTTTGAGAGGAAGATGAAATGAAAAGGATCGCGGCTGTGTGCCTGTTTTTCATATTTCTTATCGCGTCCTGCGCCGAGAGAAGCGAGGCGGCGGAGCCGTCCGCGGAACAGCTCGCGGCCGCCGTGCTCGAGAGTCAGGACTCGGCTCCGCAGCTCTACGCCGTGCGGTACGGCGAGGACGGCTTTGAGGATTATGCCGCCCTGTACGTCGGCGACGTTTCGACGGTCGCGGACGGCGTGATATGCTACCCCTACGGCGTGGACGCGACCGAGCTCGCGGTGCTTCGCTTTGCGGACACGGAAGCGGCGGAGACCGCCGAAACGAGCATGTCGGACTACCTGCTCTCCCGCGCCTCCGCGTTCGAGGGCTACGCCCCCGAGCAGGCGGCGCTCGTGGAAAGCGGCAGGGTAGTCCGCGACGGGCGCGTCGTCCTGCTCGCGGTCTTCCGCGACTCGGACGCGGCAGCCGCGGCGTTTGCTGCGTGCATGGACGGGGCGGCGCCGTCCGGGACGCTCGACGCAATGCTTGCGGCAGAGCCGTCGCCGAGTGCGGAGCCTTCGTCCGAAGTCTCGGCACCGCCGACGGGAAAGCCGTCGCCGGAGGTCACGCCGCCGCAGAGCGTCGAGCAGCCGTCCCCGGAGCCGTCCGACATCGAAACCGTCGCGGAGCCGAGCGAGGTGCCGCCCGAGACCGCCGCGCCGTCCCCGGAGGCTTCACAGAGCGCGGAGCCGTCCCGGGAGACATCGCCCACGCCGGAGATATATTCTCCCTCGCCGGACGACGTGTATGACCACGACACTCTGCTCGCGGCGTATACGAGCGGCGACGCGTCCGCGCTCTCACCGAAGAATGCCGCCATATACGAGTGCATGACGGAAGCTATAGCGGCGCTCGTCACCGACGGTATGAGCGACTACGAAAAGGAGCTCGCCATCCACGACTACATCATTGACATCAGCGACTATGACCGCGCGGAGCTCTATCCCGGCCTCGGCTCGCCCGACCCGGACAACTCGAATCCCTACGGAACGCTCATAAACGGCCGCGCGATATGCTCCGGGTATTCCGGCACGTTCCAATTGTTTATGGATATGCTCGGCATCGAATGCATCACGGTGAACGGCGCGGCGCACGCAGACCTCGAGGAGCACGCGTGGAACATGGTGCGCCTCGGAGGGGAGTGGTACTGCGTCGACGTGACGTGGGACGACCCGGTGGGACTCGTCACACACAGCGACTTCGAGCGTCACCAGTACTTCAACGTCACAAGCGAGTATCTGCACGACACCGGCCACTATTGGGACGAGGAGAACGTCCCGGAAGCGACGGCAACGGAGTTTGCCTGGGAGCATTGACCCGATGCTTCAAAGTGAGACAGAGCCCCACGGGTACTTTGTGGGGTGCGGCTCCGCCATATGTAAAAATCCCCCGGTTCACACCGGGGGATTTTTAATTCATATCTTATCTCTTCTGTGGCGAAGTATCTCGAAGACCACGGCGATCGGGAAGAAGATCGCGGCAATTTTCAGTATCAGCATGATTTTTCCTTCTTTCGGGGGAGTTTTTCGGGTGTGAAGGACCGCCCCGATATTCACGTTAATATGATAACACATATCTCGGCGTATGTCGAGATATTTTGCGGACTTCAGGAAAGCAGCTTTCGTCCGGCAGGAGGCGCGATGCCGCCGGGTGACCTATGTATTCCGCTACGCCTTGCAGCGCTTGAGCCACGACTGCCGCCACTCGCTGCGGAGGATGGAGTAGACCTCGAGGTCGTGCCACGTCCCGTCCCGGTGGTGCCACGCCTCGCGGCGGACGCCGTCCCGCGTCATGCCGCATTTTACCATGACGCGTCCGCTGCTTGGATTGTGTGAGTCATGCTCGGCCTCTATCGCGTGGAATCCGACGGTGCCGAACAGATAGTCGATGACCGCAGAAAACGCCTCCGGCATTATGCCCTTGCCCCAGTGGTGGTGAGCGAGGCAGTAGCCGATAGTGGCGCGCTCGTTCCGCTCGCGGACCTGCACGACCGAGATGTTGCCGACTATCTCGCCCTCGTACTCTATCGCCCAGTTGTAGTAGTCAGAGTTCTCATACTGTGCGCACCAGATATCGAGCAGGGACTTTGTCGCGTCGGGGGAGGAGTGCGGGTCCCACGACAGATATTCGGTGACGACGGGGTCGCCCGCCCAGTTTGCAAACATCATCTCCGCGTCCTCGCAAACGAAGCGGCGGAGCTTCAGCCTGTTTGTTTCCAGTTCGACCGTGCCGGTGTGATTGAGTGCCATGGTGGTTTCTCCTTTGAAAGTTTGTGTTTTATGATCGCATATGTCTAAGGCATCGGAATTGTCAAATGTTATGGGAAGGGAAGCAAAAATATAAGGCGGTGTGGTAACTATACGCGCCACACCGCCGTTTTGATGTTATATTTTTTATAACTCAAAAGAACGATGCAGGCGGCAAGGCCGATACGGCTGCAAGGCCTATCGACATAACGACGGTAATTATGCAGTTGTGAGTATGTATTGAAAACATATCTTAAACCCTCCGTCTGCTGTAACTTAATCATATCATCACCGGAGCCGATTGTCAACCGAATAAGAAAATTTCATTGTTTGTTCAAAGTCTGCTCTGTACTTTCGTTCGTTCCTATGATATAATATATTCGTATGTGCAAAATGGATGACAAGCGCCGCCATGCGGCAAATACCGTAACTCTGCGGCGCGCGGCAACGCGGGCTCTGTGTTTGGCGCTCGCGTTTTGCTTCATACTCGGCGGATGCTCCGGCTTCGACGGGTCGGGGGACGAGCTGTTCGCGCTTCCGAAGACGGCCGGCGCGATACTTGCGCTCCAGTCCGCAATAGACGAAGCGATGGAGGGCGGCGGAGAATACTCCGCGCCGGTGGGAGGTCTCAACCGGCAGTCTGTGCAGATGTCCGACCTGAACGGAGACGGGACGGAGGAGGCCATACTCTTTCTCAGGATGCCGGAGACGCTGAAGATCTGCGTCTACGAGCAGGACTCCGAGGGCAGCTACTCGCTCTTTGCGGAGGCGGAGGGCGAAGGGGTGAACTTCGACAGCGTCGGCTATGCCGACCTCACCGGCGGCGGAACACTCGACCTGCTCGTCGGACGGAGCCTCGGCAGCGGTGTTCCTAAGGCGCTCTCGGTGCTCTCGCTCGGGCCGGACGGCTTCTCGCAGCTGCTTTCCGCAACCTACTCGGGCTGCACGCAGCTCGACATGGATTCGGACGGACGCCTCGAGCTGATAATAGCGCGGCAGGATCTGGAGCTTTCAAGCGGCGTCGTCGAGGTCTACCGGTACAGCGCCGCGGACGGCACAATGCTCCTCGACGGAAGCGCCGAGCTCAGCCGCGACATATCGTCCCTGCGCCGTCTCAGGACCGGCTACCTCACCGACGGTGTTCCGGCGGTGTTCGTCACCGCCGCCATGAACTCCGGCGAGATGCTCACCGACGTCTGCGCCTATCGGGACGGAACGCTTGCAAACATCACACTCGACCCGGAGCTGGAGCGCAGCCGCGAGGTCGTGCCCGGTTACGACGTGAACGCGGCGGACATCAACGGAGACGGCGTGTTCGACCTCCCGATGCCGGTGCTGCTCGCGACCTACGAGGGCAGGAACTCGAACGAGGTCTTCCGCAAGACGATATGGCGGGACTACTCGCTCTCGGGCGCGAGCGCGGAGGTGCTCCAGACCTTCCACAATCAGGCGGACGGCTGGTACTTCGTCCTGCCGGAGACCTGGTACGACGCGCAGATAGCGGCGGACAGACAGTCCGGCGTGACGGGGGAGAGGACGATCACATTCTCCGTGCTGAATCCGGATACGGGAGAGCCCGTCCCGATACTGCGCCTCTTCACTCTCACGGGAGACAACCGCGTGAGCCGCAGCGAGCTTCCGGGGAGATTTACGATACTCAATTCGCAGACGAGAACGGTCGCTTCAACGATATACGCGGCGCAGCTTCTCGACCTTACCGGCACCGCCTTTGAACGCTACGCGCTTACCGAGGAGCAGGTGACCGACGCTTTCCGCCTCACTCAGACAGAATGGATAACCGGGGAGTTGACAAACTGATGAGAAAGATTCTTGTACTCGAGGACGAGGAGTCGATTCGCAGCTTCGTCGTCATCAACCTCAAACGCGCCGGTTACGACGTTGTCGAAGCCGGCACCGGCGAGCAGGCCATCGAGCGCCTCGTCGAAAATCCCGACGTCTCGGTGGCGCTGCTCGACATCATGCTTCCGGACATCGACGGGTTCGAGGTCTGCCGCAGGATACGCGCCATGAACCTGTCGGTGGGGATAATCATGCTCACCGCGCGCACGCAGGAGATAGACAAGGTCACGGGACTCATGACCGGTGCGGACGATTACGTTACAAAGCCGTTTTCGCCGACCGAGCTCATCGCGCGGATAGACGCGGTATGCCGCCGCGTCCGGGGCGAGGAGCCTCAGCCGAAGCGGAACGAGCTTCGGAGCGGCCCGTTCACGCTGAACATGGAGAGCCGCACGCTTGACAGAGGGGACAGGCATATCAAGCTCACGCAGGTCGAATACACGATAGTGAAGCTCTTTATGGAGAACCCGGGAAAGGCGCTCTCCCGCGAGGAGATACTGAACGCGGTCTGGGGCAAGGACTACTTCGGCGACCTCAAGATAGTCGACGTGAACGTCCGCCGCCTCCGCATGAAGATAGAGCAGGACCCGCAGAACCCCGAATTCCTGACCACAATCTGGGGCTACGGCTACCAGTGGGGAAAGTAACAGACGGAGGCGCCGAGTGAACGAAGCCATTGATACGATAACCGCGGAACGGCCGCGACGCGGGCCGGGGATAAAGCGACGCTGGATGCTCAACAGCCTCAGCATCGTCTTTATCGTGTTGCTTGCGGCGGTCATTGCGGTGAGTACCTTTGTCTCCGGCTACTACTATTCCAATATGAGGACTTCTCTGGAGCAGAGCGCGAAGTCCACGGCGCAGGTCTTCAGCGACTACTACACCTCAAATTACAGCACCTACTACGCGTCGGCCAAATCGTATGTCGAGAACTTTTCGGAGAGGAACCGTCTCGAGCTCCAGTTCCTCAGCTCCACGGGGAGGCTGAACTTCTCCTCGAGCGGACTGCTTGCGGGCTCCGACCCCGGCACGCAGGACATAGCGACGGCGCTCTCGTCGGGCGAGACCTCCTCCTGGAGCGGACGCGACCCCGAAACCGGCGAGCGCATCATGGCGGTGAGTTGCCCGATAACGCTCGCGAACGGACAGCCGGTCGGACTCGTGCGATACGTCTCCTCGCTTTCAAAGGTAGATGCGCGCGTCATAACCTTCGTCCTCGGCGCGATAGCGATTGGTGCGGTGATAGTCGCGTTCGTCGTGGCGTCGAACCGATTCTTCATCCGCTCGATAGTCAACCCCGTCCGCGAGATAAACGACTTTGCAAAGCAGATAACGAAGGGAAGCTACGGCGCGCAGATAGACGCGAAGTTTGACGACGAGATAGGAGAACTCTGCGACACGATAAACGAGATGTCCGCCGAGATATCCAAGACCGAGAAGATGAAAAACGACTTTATAGCCTCGGTCTCGCACGAGCTCCGCACGCCGCTCACCGTCATAGCCGGTTGGGCGGAGACGATAATGTACATGGACGACCCGGAGGAGATGAAAAGCGGCGTCGAGACGATACTCAAGGAGGCGCGGCGGCTCACGTCGCTTGTCGAGGAGCTGCTTGTGTTCACGTCGATAGACGGCGGCCGGATGAAGCTCCACATGGAGCAGATGGACGCGGCGGCGGAGTTCGAGGAGGTAATGTTCGTCTACCGCGACACGCTGAAGGCGCAGAACATACAGCTCGAGTACAGCTGCGGCGAGGATATCCCCGAGATAACGGGAGACGCGGAGCGTCTCAAGCAGGTGTTCTACAACATACTCGACAACGCCGCAAAGCACGGCGGCTCGGGCGGAAGGATAACCACCTCGGTCACCTGCAACGGGAGCGAGATACTTATACGGGTGCGCGACTACGGCGCGGGCATCCCGGCGGCTGACCTGCCCTACGTCAAGCAGAAGTTCTACAAGGGCGCGAGCTCCACGCGCGGCAGCGGCATAGGTCTCGCCGTGGCAAACGAGATAGTCGAGCTTCACGGCGGCAGCCTTGACATCGACTCGAACGAGGGCGAGGGCACGGCGGTGACGATACGCCTGCCGCTCTCGATGGAAGCAGATATGAAGAAAAGGAAGTAAAAGCAGTGAAAAAGCAGGAGAACGGAAAATTCAAGACGTCGATAGGCGGTCAGGCGCTCATTGAGGGCGTGATGATGCGCGGGCCGCACAAGATAGCCATGTCGGTCCGCACGCCGGACGGGATAGTGACCGAGACGGAGGACTACGTCGCGCCGAAGGAGAAGCATAAAATATGGGGCGTGCCGTTCATACGCGGTATCATCGGCTTCGGCTCGTCGATGAAGATAGGCGTGAAGTCGCTTCTCCGCTCCGCCGACCTCGCGGTGGAGGGCACGGACGACGGGGAGGAGCCCTCGAAGTTTGATAAGTGGCTCGACCGCCACTTCTCCAAAAAGACGATAGACACTATCATAACCACCGTCGCGCTGGTGTTCGGCATAGCTATTCCGATAGTGCTGTTCTTCCTCCTGCCGAGCTTTATTGCAGGACTTTTCGGGAAGTGGCTCGGGACCGGCATTCTCCGCAGCCTCGTCGAGGGCGCGATAAGGATAGCGATATTCATACTCTACCTCTTCCTCGTGAGTCTCATGAAGGACATGAAGCGGACGTTTGCCTACCACGGTGCGGAGCACAAGTCGATATACTGTTACGAGGCGGGGCTCGACCTCACGGTCGAGAACGTGAGAATCCAGCGCCGGCAGCATCCGCGCTGCGGCACGAGCTTCCTCTTTGTCGTCATAATCATCAGCATACTCGTCACGAGCCTCCTCGGCTTTGCGAACATATCGAACCCCCTTGCGCGCGCCGGACTGCGCCTCGCGCTCCTGCCGGTGATAGTCGCCATAAGCTACGAGTTCAATATGTGGGCGGGGCGGCACGACAACATAGTTTCGCGCGTGCTCCGCGCGCCGGGGATGTGGCTGCAGAACCTCACCACGAATGAGCCGGACGACTCGATGATAGAGGTCGCCATAGCGTCCCTGAAGGCGGTCATACCCGAGGTGGAAGGCGAGGACCGCTGGTGAGCGCGTCGTATCAGGAGATAGTCGTCGATACGCGGAAAGCGCTCGAACAGGCGGGCGTCAGCTCCGCCGGACTGGAGGCGCGGCTGCTCGTCGCTTCGGCGGCGGGGAAGACGCCGGACGAGCTCCTGCGTGACCTGCGTATCTACCCGTCCGCAGAACGGATTGACGCCGTGGCGGAATACCTCCGCCGCCGGCTTTCGGGCGAACCGCTCGCGTACATAATCGGGGAGTGGGGCTTCATGGGCCGCATCTTCGAGGTGACGCAGGACACGCTCATTCCCCGTTCAGACACCGAGCTTCTCTGCGAGACGGCGCTCGGGGCGCTTCCCGAGAACGGCAAGCTGCTCGACCTCTGCTGCGGCGGCGGGTGCGTCGGTCTCTCCGTGCTCGCGGAGCGGAAGGACGTGAACGCCGTAATGGTGGAACTCTCGCCGCCGGCGCTCGCCGTGGCGAAGCGGAACGCGAGGCGGCTAGGCGTCACCGGCAGAGCGTTCTTCATCTGCGGAGACGCGACGGAGCCTCCGGCGGAAGCGCTCGGACAGTTTGACGTCATAGTCTCCAATCCGCCCTACATACCGGCGGTCGACATACCGTCGCTTGACCCGTCGGTGAGAGACTTCGAGCCGCATATAGCGCTCGACGGCGGCGCAGACGGACTCGACTTCTACCGCGCGTTTGCCCGTAACCTGAAGCGTGCGCTGAAGCCCGGAGGGCTCCTCGCCGTCGAGGTCGGGGCGGGGGAAGCGAGAGAAGCCGCGGAGATATTCCGTCGGAACGGATGGCCGGCGCCGGAGATACTCTGCGACCTCTCCGGCATTGAAAGAGTCGTAAAATGTACGCTTGCTTAATGTACATTTCGGATGTATACTAATTAGGACACATATACGGAGGTAAGGATATGGACAGCGAAAAGAAAAAGGCATTGGAGACCGCGATAGCGGGCATCGAGAAGCAGTTCGGCAAGAACGCCGTCATGCGTCTCGGCGAAAAGAGCGACATGTACGTCAGCTCGATACCCACCGGCTCGCTCTCGCTCGACCTCGCACTCGGCTGCGGCGGCATACCGCGCGGAAGGATAGTCGAAATATACGGCCCGGAGTCCTCCGGCAAGACCACGGTGGCGCTCCACATCATAGCCGAGGCGCAGAAGCTCGGCGGCGTCGCCGCGTTCATCGACGCGGAGCACGCGCTCGACCCGACCTACGCGGCGGCGCTCGGCGTCCAGGTGGACGACCTTCTCATCTCCCAGCCGGACACCGGCGAGCAGGGTCTTGAGATAACCGAAGCCCTCGCGAGAAGCGGCGCGGTCGACGTCATAGTGGTCGACTCCGTCGCGGCGCTCGTTCCGAGGATGGAGATAGAGGGAGCGATGGGAGACAGCTTCGTCGGTCTGCACGCGAGACTGATGAGCCAGGCGCTCCGCAAGCTCGCGGGCGTCGTCTCGAAGGGCAACTGCGCCGTCATATTCATCAACCAGCTCCGAGAGAAGGTCGGCGTCATGTACGGCAACCCGGAGGTCACGACCGGCGGCCGCGCGCTGAAGTTCTACTCCTCGGTGCGCATTGACATCCGCCGCGCCGACTGGATAAAGTCGGGCACCGAGAACATCGGCGTCTACACCCGCGCGCGTGTGGTCAAGAACAAGATGGCGCCGCCTTTCCGTGAGGCTTACTTCGACATTATGTTCGGCACCGGCATAAGCCACGAGAGCGAGATAGTCGAGCTCGGCGAACGCGCGGGTCTGATAAGCAAGAGCGGTTCGTGGTACAGCATCGGCGAGGAGCGCGTCGGTCAGGGGCGCGACAGCGTCAAGCAGTACCTCTCCGATCACCCAGAGGTGGCGGAGGAGCTTGACCGCAAGATACACGAGCTCTACCGCGACGATCCCGCCATCTTCAACGCAAAGAAGGGCGCAAAGACGGCCAAGGCCGCGAAGCCCGCAAAGTCGTCCGCAAAGGCCGTGGACATCGACGCGGGAGACGAGGACGCCGAGGGCGGCGAGGAGTAAGCGATGGCGAGGATACTCGCGCTCTCCCCGTCGGAGGACGGATACGTTATAGAACTCGAGCCTTACGGTGAGATATCCTTTAAGGGAGACCTCACGTCGCTCCGTCCGCTCGTCGGCGCGGAGCTCGACCGCGAGGACGAGGAAGAGCTGTGGTGCGTGCTCACAAAGCCCGCCCTGTCGGACGGCGCGGCGGCGCTCGCGATGCGTCCCATGACGCGCGCGATGCTCATTGAGAAGCTTGAGGACAAGGGCCACGACGGGCAGCTTGCGGAGCGCGCGGCGGACAGGCTCGAGAGCTATGGCGCTCTTAACGACGCGGAGTACGCGAGACTCTTCGCGCAGGAACGCCGCGCGCGCGGCTGGGGCTCGATACGGATACGGAGCGAGCTTCGGCGGCGCGGCGTGGACGACGATATAACCGAGGAAGTGCTTGACGAGCTCGGCACGGGTGAGGAAGCCATCGAGAGTTTCATCCTCTCAAGAGCGGGGGACGGACTGCTCGACCGAAAGGAAGCAAAGAAGGTGTCCGACGCGCTCATGCGCCGGGGCTTCCGTTGGCAGGATATAGCGCCCATTCTGAGGGAGTATACGGAGGAATAGGATTTATGGCAAAAGTGGGTCTTGTGTCGCTCGGGTGCGACAAAAACCTTATCAACGGAGAACAGATGCTCTGGCGGCTGATGAGCGCCGGGCACGAGATAGTCGAAATGCCGGAGATGGCGGAGGTCGTGCTGATAAACACCTGCGCCTTCATAGAGCCTGCTCGCGAGGAGTCGGTGGAGAACATCCACGAGATAATCGCCGCCATGGTAAAGAACCGCATAGACGGCATCGGCGGCAACGTGGAGCATATAATCGTGACAGGGTGCATGGCCGAGCGCTATCGCGACGAGATACTTGACGAGATACCTGAGGTCGACGCCGTCGTCGGCTGCGGCAGCTACGACGAGATTGAGGACGTCGTGGAGCGGGTGCTCGCGGGCGAGCGCGTGAGCGAGTTCGGAGACATCAACGCGCCCGTGACCGAGACGCCGCGCTTCATCACGGGTGAGAGCTTCACCGCCTACCTCAAGATAGCGGAGGGGTGTTCGAACAACTGCGCCTACTGCGTCATACCGAAGCTGCGCGGTAAGTACCGCAGCCGCGACCCGGAGCGCGTCCTTGAAGAAGCGGAAGCGCTCGCGCAGATGGGCGCAAAGGAGATAATCCTTGTCGCGCAGGACCTCACGATGTACGGCCGCGACCTCTGCGGACGGTCATTGCTCCCCGAGCTTATCGACAGGATATGCGAGATAGAGGAGGTAAAGTGGCTGCGGCTCCTCTACCTCTACCCGGAGGGAGTCACGGACGAGCTTATACAGTGTATAAAGCGCAACCCGAAGGTCCTGCGCTGTCTCGACATACCGATACAGCACATCAACAGCGGGATTTTGAAGAAGATGCGCCGCCGCACCGACGGCGACGAGATCCGCGCCCTCTTCCGCAAGCTCCGCGAGGAGCTGGAGGGCGTCGTGCTCCGCACGAGCATCATCATTGGCCTCCCCGGCGAGGGGGAGGAGGAGTTCGCGGAGCTCTGCGAATTCCTGCGGGAGTACCGTCCTGAGCGCGCCGGGTTCTTCGCGTTCTCCCCGGAGGACGGAACGCCGGCGGCGGAGATGGACTACCCCGACGAGGACATAGTCTCCCGCCGCATGGAGGCAGCGGAGATGATCCGTGACGAGATAGTCGAGGAGTACAACGAGAGCCTCGTCGGCAAGGTCGTGGATGTGCTCTGCGAGGGCGCCGACCCGATAATCAAGCTTGCCTACGGCCGCACCTATGCGGACGCGCCCGAGATAGACGGGAAGGTGTTCTTCCCGCCGCGCGGCAGCGCAAAGCCGGGAGACATCCGGCAGGTGCTTATCAACGAAGTCATTGACGGAGACCTCTTCGGCAAGATGCTCTGAGCCGTTGGGACAGAAGATGCTCCGAAACGCGGCGTCCGCTGCGGACGGCCGCTGACTCCTCCGCGCGGAGACTGCCTCCGCCGGAGTTCATAAGGAGGGACACCCCCTTGAAAACAGCAAACATCATCACGCTTATTCGTATCGCGCTCGTGCCGGTGTTCATAGCGGCGTGGTACTTCCTGCCGTGGTACGCGGCGTTTACCGTGTTCGTCGTCGCGAGCGTCACAGACAAGCTCGACGGATACATCGCGCGCCACTACGACCAGGTGACAAACTTCGGAAAATTCGTTGACCCGCTCGCGGATAAGCTGCTCATAACCTCCGCGCTGCTGCTCTTCGTGAAGAGCGGAACGGTCGGCACGGTGTACGCCATCCTCATAATCGCGCGGGAGTTTATAGTGACGAGCCTGCGCGTCGTCGCGATGAGCGACGGGCGGGTGCTTGCCGCATCCGTCTCCGGCAAGATAAAGATGGTGGTGCAGTGCGTCGTGCTTGCGGCGCTGCTCATTGAGCCATTATTCGGCGCGGTGGGAAGCGTCGGCTCCGTCGCGGTATTCGGCGCCGTCACGGTGAACGACCTGCTCGTCATACTTATGACGGCGGTGACGCTCTGGTCGGGCATAGAGTATCTCGTGAGGAACCGCGACGTGATAAACAGTTTCTGAGCCGGCGGCTTACGCCGCGGGTGCCTGCGGCGGCCGTCGAATAACGATACGGAGGTAATACTGCTATGAGAGTTTATAATACACTCAGCCGCGAGAAGGAGGAGTTCCGTCCGCTCGAGGGGAACACGGTCCGCATGTACTCCTGCGGTCCGACGGTGTACGGCTACGCGCACATCGGCAACCTGCGCACCTACGTCTTTATGGACGAGCTCCGCCGCGTGCTGAAGTACAACGGTTTCGGGCTCCGCCATGCCATGAACATCACCGACGTCGGCCATCTCGTAAGCGACGGGGACGACGGCGAGGACAAGATGGCAAAGACCGCCCGTGAGCAGAAGAAGACCCCGTGGGAGATAGCGGAGTTCTACACCGCGCAGTTTATGAAAGACATCGACCGGCTGAATATCGGCAGGCCGGAGATAATATGCAAGGCGACCGACCATATCAAAGAGATGATAGACTACGTCGTGGCGCTTATGGAGCGCGGCTACGCCTACGAGACGTCCGACGGCATCTACTTCGACATCGGGAAGCTCCCGGACTACGGCAAGCTCTCCCGCGCGAACCTCGAGGAGCAGCAGGCCGGCGCGCGCGTCGAGGTGAACACCGAGAAGCGTCACCCCGCCGACTTCGCGCTCTGGAAGAAGGCTCCCAAGGAGCACATCATGCAGTGGGAGTCGCCGTGGGGGATGGGTTACCCCGGCTGGCACATCGAATGCTCGGCGATGGGTCTCAAGTACCTCGGCGAGGAGTTTGACATCCACACCGGCGGCGTGGACGCCATTCCGATACACCACGAGAACGAGATAGCGCAGGCGGAGGGCCTTTTCGGACACCCGGCGGCGCGTATCTGGATGCACGGCGAGTTCATGCTCGTCGACGGCGGAAAGATGAGCAAGTCGCTCGGCAACACCTACACAATAGACCAGCTTATGGAGCGCGGCTATGACCCGCTCGACTTCCGCTACTTCTGCCTCGGCGCGCACTACCGCAACAAGCTGAACTTCACATTCGAGGGCATGGACTCCGCAAAGTCCGGCCTGAAGAACCTACGCGCCGCAGTCCACGCGCACAAGGGCGCGCCCGGCGTGCTCCCGGAGGAGGAGAAGGCTTCCATCGTCGCCGCATTTGACGAGGCTATAAACGACGACCTCAATATCCCGAAGGCTCTCGGCGTCGTCTGGGGCGCGGCGCGCCGCGCGGAGAAGTCGAACGACGTCTACGAGCTGATGAAGAGGTTGGACGAGGTGCTTGCCGTCGATATTACCCGAGAGCCGGAGAAGCAGGCGGAGGACGAGTACGTCCCGGACGCCGAGACTCAGGCGCTCATCGACGCGCGCACCGCCGCCAAGAAGGCGAAGAACTGGGCCGAGGCCGACCGCATCCGCGACGAGCTCGCGGCAAAGGGCATAAAACTCATCGACACGCCGCAGGGCGTGAAGGCAGTAAAAGCGTAAAGGCTTCAGCTTTACAGCTTGCACAACGCTGTGAAATATATAACTTTACGGCATTGCCGATAAAATATTCGGAGGGAAGCGCAACATGAAGCTCATGCTGCTTGACGGGACGAACCTCGTCCACCGCGCCTACTACGGGATACGCCCGTTCACAACGAAGGACGGTCTGCACACGAACGCCGTCTACGGCTTTTTCACGACGCTTGTACGACTCCTCGAGGAGGAGAAGCCGGACGGAGTGCTCGTCGCGCTGGACACGCACGCGCCCACCTTCCGAAGACAGAAATACGAAGCCTACAAAGCTCAGCGTTCCCCGATGGACGCTGAGCTTCTCGAACAGATGCCGCTTGTCGACGAGCTGCTCGACGCCATGGGCGTCCGCCGCTATTCGGCGGACGGTTACGAGGCGGACGACATCATAGGAACGCTCAGCCGCCTCAACGCGGAGAGAGGCGGGGAGACGGTCGTCGTCAGCGGCGACCGCGACATGCTCCAGCTCACGGGCGAGAAAGTGTGCGTGAAGTTCGTCTCGACGGCGCAGGGGCAGACGACGACAAAGGTCTACACCCCCGAGAGCTTCTTTGAGGAGTACGGCTTCGAGCCGCTTCGCCTCATCGACCTGAAGGCGCTTATGGGCGACTCGTCGGACAACATCCCCGGCGTTCCCGGCATAGGGAAGAAGGGCGCAGGCGATCTGCTTCACATGTTCGGCACGCTTGACGGCGTGTACGAAAACATTGACGACGAGCGGATAAAGCCCGCCATGCGCCGCAAGCTCGTCGAAGGAAAGGACAGCGCTTACTCGAGTTACGACCTCGCGACGATAGACAGGTTCATGCCGCTCGACTTCGGCCCGGACGACATCGGACCTGCAAACCCGGACAACTCCAAGCTGTACGCTCTCTGCGTGAAGCTGGAGTTCCGCTCCTTCATAGAAAAATTCGGACTCTCGGACGGCTCCGGCGGCTCCGTCCCGGAGCATACCGCGGAGAAGTTCGAGCGGAAAGAGCTCGACGAAGCGTCGGCGGGGGAGCTGCTCGCGCTCGACGGCTTTGCCGTCGCGTGGCAGCCGGGTCTCGGCGCGTTCGCGGCGGCGGCGGACGGAAAGAGCTTCTTCGTCCGCGCCTCCGGCTTCACGCGCGAAGGCTACAACGACCTGCTGAAAAAGGCGTTCGGCGGGGAAAAGAAGCTCGCTCTGCACGGCTCGAAGCAGTTCTTCCGGGAGCTGATGGAGTGCGGCGTGGAGCCGTCCCCGGCGGAGTTTGACACCGAGCTTGCGGCGTATCTTATCGACCCGTCGCTCGGGAAGTACCCGCTCGAGCGGGTGGGTTTCTCTTACCTCGGCCGAAAGCTTCCGTCCGCGTCGGCGTATGCCGGCGAGGACAGCTTCGGCGTGCTCGGCGACGCGGAAGCGGCCTCGGACGCGCTCTGCTCCCACGCCGAAGCGGTGTGGGAGCTCCGAAAGCTGCTCGGAGAGAGGATAGATTCGCTCGATATGCGTCCGCTTCTCTGCGAGCTTGAACAGCCGCTCGCGCTGGTGCTTGCGGAGATGGAGCGCGCGGGAATGGCGCTCGACGGCGCGGCGCTCCGTGCCTTCGGGGATACTCTCGGCGCGCGCATTTCGGAGCTCGAGGCGACGATATACTCGCTCGCGGGCAAGAAATTCAACATCAACTCCACGAAGCTCCTCGGCGAGCTGCTGTTTGAGACGCTGGGTCTCCCGCCGGTGAAAAAGACCAAGACCGGATACTCGACCGACATCGACGTGCTCGAGAAGCTCCGCGGAAAGCACCCGATAATCGACTGCATCATCGAGTTCCGCCAGCTCACGAAGCTGAAAAGTACCTACTGCGACGGGCTCCTCAAGGTCATAGACGCGGACGGGCGAGTGAGGACGACCTTCAACATGACCGCCACCGCCACCGGTCGCCTCAGCTCCACCGACCCGAACCTCCAGAACATCCCGGTGCGGCGCGAGCTCGGGAGCGAGATCCGCCGCTGCTTCCGCGCGGAGGAGGGCTGCACCCTCGTCGACGCGGACTATTCGCAGATAGAACTTCGCCTCCTTGCTCATATTGCAAACGACGAGGCGATGATAAAGGGCTTTGCCGAGGGCGAGGACATCCACACGATAACCGCGTCGCAGGTGTTCGGCGTGCCGCGCGGCGAGGTCACGGGCGAGCTTCGCCGCCGCGCGAAGGCCGTCAACTTCGGCATCGTGTACGGCATATCCGCCTTCTCGCTTGCCGACGACCTGCACGTCTTGAACGCCGAAGCGAAGAACTATATAGACAGCTATCTCAGCCACTATCACGGCATCCGGGACTACATGGAGCGCTCGCGCGAGAGCGCAAAGGAGCTCGGATACGTCACGACGCTGCTCGGGCGGAGACGTTACCTCCCCGAGCTGAAGTCAAAGAACTTCAACCTGCGCTCGTTCGGCGAGCGCGCGGCGATGAACGCCCCGATACAGGGCAGCGCCGCCGACGTGATAAAGCTCGCGATGCTCCGCGTCCGCGACCGGCTCCGCCGGGACGTGCCGGAGGCGAAGCTTGTCATGCAGATCCACGACGAGCTTATCGTCGAGACGCCGTCGGAGCGCGCGGAGGATGTAAAGCGCCTGCTCTGCGAGGAGATGGAGGGCGTGATGCGGCTCCGCGTCCCGCTCGTGGCGGACGCGGCGAGCGGCCGCACCTGGTACGACGCGAAGAACTGAGGAGGCGCGGTCTTTGGAGATACTTTTCGTATGCACCGGCAACACCTGCCGCAGTCCGATGGCGGAGGGACTGATGAACCTCGCGGCGGCGCGGGAAAACCTCCCGATACACGCCTCGTCCTGCGGGCTCGCGGCGATAAGCGTTCCCGCGAGCGAAAACGCCGTCGCGGCGGCGGCGGAGCTCGGCGCGGACATATCGCGCCACACCGCGCGGCAGGTGACGGAGGAACAGCTTTGCCGCGCGGACGTCGTCCTCTGTATGAGCGCGCGTCACCTTTACGCCCTGAAAAATGCGTTTCCGAAGTATTCCGACAAAATTTTCACGCTTTCCGGCCGCGATATAGCCGACCCCTACGGCGGCACACTCGACGACTACCGCAAGTGCGCCGTGCAGATACGCGACGCGATAGATTCGATACTTTCCGCGCTGAAGGAGAGACTGAAATGACCTTCTCCATACTGCCGATGACCTTCTCGCACCTCGACGAGATGGCGGAGCTCGAGCAGGTCTGCTTCTCGATGCCGTGGAGCCGCGCGAGCCTTCAGGACGAGCTCTCAAACGAGTACGCCGTCTACTACGTCGCCGAGGACGGGGACGGCAGGGTCGCGGGCTACGCAGGTATGCACGTCGTCCTCGACGAAGCGTACATAACAAACGTCGCCGTCCGCCCGGACGCGAGACGGAGCGGCGTGGCGACGGCGCTCATGCGGCGGCTCGAGGGTATCGCGCGGGGTAGCGGCGCCGTGAGGATGCTTCTCGAGGTGCGCGAGTCGAACTCGGCGGCGCGCGCCGCATACGAAAAGCTGGATTTCAAGGCGATAGCCGTGCGCCCAAGGTACTACATAAAGCCTACCGAGGACGCCGTGATATACGAAAAGACATTAAAAGAGGACGAATAATGCTAATTTTATCTGTTGAAAGCTCCTGCGACGAGACCGCCGTTGCCGTCACGCGGGACGGTAGGGAGGTCCTTTCGGACAAGGTCGCAAGTCAGGTCGAGATGCACGCGATATACGGCGGCGTCGTGCCGGAGCTCGCGTCCCGCAGTCACGCGGAGGCGATTGCCGGACTGTACCGCGAGGCGATACGCGAGGCCGGCATACGGCCGGAAGAGATAGACGCCGTTGCGGCAACCTTCGCGCCGGGACTCATCGGCGCTCTGCTCGTGGGACTGAACTTCGCGAAGGGGCTCGCGTTCGCGCTCGACCGTCCGCTCGTGCCTGTCCACCACCACAGGGGACACGTCGCGGCGAACTACCTCGCGCACCCGCAGCTCGAGCCGCCGTTCTGCGCGCTCGTCGCGAGCGGGGGACACACGCTCATCCTCGGCGTGGACGGCTACACCGACTACCGCGTACTCGGTTGCACGCGGGACGATTCGGCGGGAGAGGCGTTTGACAAGGTCGCGCGGGTGATGGGGCTCGGGTACCCCGGCGGCGTCGCGATAGACCGGGCGGCGGAGGGCGCGGACGAGCACGCCTACACGCTCCCGAAGTCCAGCGTGGACGGCGCGCCGCACGACATGAGCTTCTCCGGGCTCAAGACCGCCATGATAAACCTCGTCCACAACGCGGAGCAGAAGGGCGAGACGCTGCCCACGGGGGACCTCGCGGCGTCCTTCCGTCTCGCGGTCTGCGAGGAGATAGTCCCGCGCGTCATAGACTGCGCCGTCTCCGAAGGGTACGGTAAGGTCGTGCTCGCCGGAGGCGTCGCCGCGAACAAGCGCCTGCGTGAGATGATGACGGAAGCGGCGGGGGAGAAGTCGCTCCGGCTGTTCATCCCGCCGGTTCGCCTCTGCGGAGACGCGGCGGCGATGATCGGCGCGCAGGGTTACTACGAGCTCATGGCGGGCCACACGTCCGGTATGGAGCAGAACGCATACGCCTCGCTCGACGCGGACTACAAGCTTCTGCCAAGGGAATAATTGAGGGGTACGAACGGACGGCGAATTTTCGCCGTCCGTTTTCGTTGTCGTATTTTGCGGGGACGGCGAGAAGTGTTAATAATTGTTGAAAAACCGTCCGAAATGCTCTATAATATCCGCGGAACACATCGAAAGTGCTTGAATTTTACCCGGCGGGAGGTGACGGCGTGGCGACGGATAGCGTGACAGAGCTGATAGCGGAGCTGTACTCCGAAATGTTTGCAAGGCTGCTGCGCCTCGCGCGGACGGCGGGCTACGGCGAGGAAGACGCATACGAGCTGGTTCAGGACACGTTCTGCACGGCCGTTCGGAATGCGGACAGGCTCCTCGCGAGCAGCAACCGCGAGGGGTGGCTTGTGAACACCCTCAAAAACCTGATAAAAAACGACAAACGGGAAAGGGCCAAGTCGCCGACTATACTTCCCGCGGCGGACGACAGCTTCGGCCCCGACGCCGAAGCGGGATACGTCCCGTCAAGCGTAGACGACTACGGCTTCGAGCTTGAAGATCTCCTCACGCGGGCGGTGGGCGAGGAAGACTACGCGCTGTTCAAGGACGTCCGCGTATATAAGCTCTCGGACGGGGAGCTTGAGGCGAAGTACGGTACAAAGGCCGCTAACTGCCGCAACCGCGCCGTCCGAATAAAAAAGAAGCTGATGAAGGCGCTGAAAAATTTTTCTTAAAGACGCGATATTTTTCTCTTTCTTTTGACATATATACACTGAAAGGGGTTTGTTTCATGGGCGGGCAAACTAAAAACGACTTTTCCCGGTTCGACGCCATGACCACGGAGGAGCTGAAGCTGTTCCTTTGGGGTTATCTCGGAGCGCCGGAAATAGCGGAGGACAGCGCGGAGATGGAGGCCGTGCTGTACGTCATGGAGGTGGTCGAAAGAAGAGAAAACGAAAACGATGCGAACACGGAGGAAGCGTGGCGCGACTTCACGGAAAACTATCTGCCCCGCGCAGAAGCGCCGGCGAAGAACAACAGCAAGCACATACAGCCCGATGCCCATGACGACCCGCACGCTCGGAAGCCTCGCGGACGGCGGCGCTTTACCGTTCTCTCCCGCGTCGCGTGTATCGCGCTCGTTATTCTCGCGGTGGGATTTGCGGGGGTCGGCGTTGCGCGTGCGTCCGGCTACGACCTGTTCGGCGCTGTCGGAACGTGGACAAACGAGATATTCACCTTCCGCGGCAGGAGCGGCAAGCTGACGCTGGACGTCCCGTGCGATTCGCCGGACGGCGCGAAGTACTCAAGCCTCCAGGAGGCGCTCGACGCCTACGACGTGACCCTTCCGCTCGCGCCGAAGTGGATACCGAAGGAGTACTCGCTAAGCATGGTCAACGTCGTCCGGTACGACAATGAGCTTGCCTTTTACGCCATGTATACGCTCGACGAAGATGAAGATGTGTGTATATCTTTTTTCGCTTTGCGATGTAATGACGATAACTTCGGTATTTTTGAAAAGACGGACGACCCGGTGCTGGAGTATTGGGACGGCGGGATATGCCACTATCTCATGACCAACAGTAGCAACATACAGGCGGCATGGGTAAATGAGGATTTCGAGTGCTGCATATCCGGAGTCGGCATTACTTTCGGACAGCTGGAAACGATCGTAAGCTCGATCTACGACAAGGAAGGACAAGCGCACAATGCATACGAGTCCGACCGCGGCGGCAGGCTGACGATGGACGTCCCGTCCGACGTGCCGGAGGGAGAGGCGGTGTACACAAGTCTTCAGCGGGCGCTCGACGCCTACGACGTGACCGTTC
This sequence comes from uncultured Clostridia bacterium, assembly GCA_947631015.1. Taxonomy (GTDB): domain Bacteria; phylum Bacillota; class Clostridia; order Oscillospirales; family JAAYOS01; genus CANRIN01. The sequence goes on along the minus strand of CANRJS010000001.1, from coordinate 72,218 downwards.
CGCTCGCTCCTACGTGGATACCGAAGGAGTACAGTTTCAGCGGCGTTTCGGCAGCCAAGATTCTGGAAGAAATCCACTTTTTTGCACGCTATGTTTCTTCCGACGGCGAGGAAATTACCGCAAGCATCCATGTTCGGACAAATCCGGATTTCAGCTATGTGGAAAAGGACGCCGGAGATGTAGAGATATATGAGACAGGCGGCATAGATCACTACATCATGACGAACCTCCGGTACACTCAGGCGAGCTGGCTCAACGAAAACTGCGAATGTATTCTTGCCGGCAGCAGCCTCAGCGTAAAGCAGTTGAAGCAAATTATTGATTCTATTTACGGGAGGAATTAAAAATGAAGAAAGGACTTATGAAATCAAAGTATCTGCGCAGAGTTCTCGCGTTCGTCTGCGTTATCGGCATCGTCGTCTCCGTGTGTGTGTCGGCGGAGGCGGCGACTGCGGTGAAAAAGCAGCTTGACGCAAGCTTCAACGATATCAAAATAACGCTTGACGGCGTCACCCTCGAGCCAAAGGACGTAAACGGAAAGACCGTTGAGCCGTTCATCGTCGACGGGACCACCTACCTGCCCATGAGAGCGGTTGCGGGCGCGCTGGGTCTTGACGTGGACTGGGATCCGCAGACGAACACCGTCGTGCTGAACAGCGGCGCGGAGACGTTCGACTTCTCGCTCGGCAGCTACATCCAGATGAAAACAGACGCGGAGATGCTCGACATCCTCGATTTGACGGAGGACGACGTCAAGCGTGACAGAAGCGATATAACCGTCGGCAAGACGCAGTTCGGTGGGCAGGAGTTTGAAAAGCGGCTCTCGTTCAGCGTCTATGCAAACAAGGCTCTCGACACGGCGGAGGTGAAAACGGAGTACATGAAGGCCTTCCTGTCCGGCGTCGGCTACACGCTCACCCTCACAAGCGAGACGAGCGACGCGGACGTGCTGAAGCTCGTTCAGGCGCTTTACGCCGAGATGGTGAAGAGCTGCGGCGGCGTTGACGCTCTGACGGAGTACGACGTGGGCGATACTCACGTTTCCTACGACAATTCGCTCAATGACAAGGTCGTGGCGGACGCTGCTGCGGACGGCAAAGTACCCGAGGGTACCGCTATATGGCGCGACCCGGACAACGTCGACCACCTCGTGACGATGAAGGTCGCAAAGAACGGCGTATCGGGATATATAATTTCCGTATCCATGGAGCTCGACCGCTACATTATGAGCGGCCGGCAGGCGGCGGCAAACAGCTGAAGCCTCCGGGCAGAACAGGGTCACAACAGAGACGGACGGCGCTTCGCGCCGTCCGTCTTTCTATATATGTTCGCCCGGTCTGAGCCTTGACATAAGTACGAGTACCGTCCCGCTTTCAGCCGACACCTCCGCCGCGTTCGACGCCCATGTGTTGCTCACGCCGAGGGGGAAGCCGTTCGTGAGCTCCGCGCCGCGAACCTCGTACTTCGTTCCGCTTATCGAGACGCCCGCGCACCTGTCCGAGAGGGCGAACACCGAGAGCGACCAACCGTCGCGGCGCGGAAAGCGCCGCGCGCCGCCCGAGAATACCTCGGCGGCGGTGTCTGCGCCGAAGATGCACGCCCGCGCGCCGTGCGCCACGATGTACGCCGCCGTCTGGATGTTCGCGAGCGCGTGGTCGAGCCGTCCGCCGAAGGCACAGCAGACGGCGATGTCGTCACACCCGCGCTCGAGCGCGTACTTTGCGGCAAGCATCGTGTCGGTGTCGTCCTTGACGGAGGGGAAGCGGACTATCGGGATACCCGCCGAGTCGGGCGCGTCCGCCGAGTCGAAGTCGCCGATGGCGGCGTCCGGCGCGACGCCGAGCCGCGCGGCGTACTCGTACCCGCGGTCGCACGCGAGGACGAGGTCGAACCGCCCGGAGACGCCCTCGCGGGAGAAGTCCCCGCCGGATATTATAAGACAGCTTTTTCCCATGACCGTTCCTCCGTGGTGTCGTTGATATCAAGAGTATAGCACCCGCCCGGGGCGCGGTCAAGACGAGGGCGCGGTCAGCCTTCGTGCAGGGCTTCGTAAAACGAGTAGTCGACGTGACCGCTCATCCTGTCCAACGCGCCTTCTTCAAGCTCCTTTGCCATCAGACAGTCAGGGTGAGGCAGATGTATGTTTGGACCCGCCTCTATCCCAAATCGGTAGCTCGGCAGAAAGCCGCGCGATCTGTAGTTTTCGGGATTTCCCTCGACGAGTACGGCCTTGAACCCCAGAGATTTTGCTTTTTCAAAGCCGTATTCCAGCAGGTCTTTTGAGATGTGCTGTCTTTGCAGTTCCGTTTTTACTGCCACTGGTGTCAGCATCAGCAGCTCATCCTCATATCTTCCCTCGATGTGGAACCGGGAGAACATGGCGTATCCCACTACCTCGTCATACTCGTCCAACATGACAAGCTCCAACTCCGGGATATAATATCTCTTGCGGCGAATTTCTTCGACCAGCCGCCGAACGGTCCTGCCTTCCTCCGGACTGTCCCACTTCGAAAAGACGTCCTCCACGAGCTCCAGCGACGGAAGAAGGTATTTTTCCTCCATCGACTTGATCATCCTTTGCACGGTGTTTCCTCCTATATCTCTATTTACACATATCATACCACCGAAATCCGCAAACTGCAACGCCTCGCGCGGGACGCGGCGCGGAGCGGGTCGAATGCGGGATGCACAAAGTTTCGCTCGGTTTCACCCCTGCTCCGGCGCTATAATATCCGGGTGGACAGGGGGTGCGGATATGCGGACGGTCTATATTGACGAGCTGTTCCTGCTGAATCTTGCGGCGGACTATATCCTGCTTTACGGCGCGGCGCAGACTTCCGCCGCCCACTACAGCCGTCTGCGGCTGCTCGCGGGCGCGGCGTTCGGAGGGCTGTACGCCGTCGCGGCATATCTGCTTCCGGCGACGGGGAGCCTCCCCGCGAAGCTTGTCTCCGCCGCCGCGATGCTTCTCACGGCGTTCGGATACGTCTCGCGGAGGCTCTTTCTCCGCCGCGCGGCGGCGCTTGCGGTATACTCCGCGATAATGGGCGGCGCGGCATACGCGCTCTCGCTTGCCATGGGCGCGGACGCCCGGGGAGGGATGATCTACGCACCGTGGACGCTCCGCGCCGCCATACTCGCGAGCGCGGCGGCGGTGGGCGCGATAAGCGCCGCCTCGCGCGGAAGCTCCCGTCAGCGGGAAAGCGGGAGCGTCCGCATACGGCTGACGGTCGGCGGGAGGACGGCGGAGTTTTCGGCGCTTCAGGACAGCGGGAACACTCTCCGCGACCCGCTCGACGGTTCGCCGGTGCTCGTGGTCGAGGCGGACGCGCTCGCGCCGCTGTTCCCGTCGGAGACGCTGCGGCTGCTGCGCAGTCCGTTCCCGGCGGACGTGATGGAGAAGCTTCCGCCGGAGGTGAAGTGGCGGCTCCTGCCGTTCGTGACCGCCGCAGGCTCGCGGCTCGCGCCGGCGTTCCGGCCGGACTCGGCGGAGGCGGACGGCCGGAAAATACATATCCTCGCGGCGGTGTGCCGCGAGCCTCTGGGGGCGTTCCCCGCGCTCATGGGAGAAATAGAAGGGGAAGGGAGGGAAAAACGTGCGAATCTTGAAAAGGCTTCTTGAACTCATACGCGGCGCGGCGGCGCGGCTCCGAGGGGGCTTCCTGCACTACGTCGGCGGAAGCGAGCTGCTGCCCGCGCCGCTTCCGCCGGACGAGGAGGCGCGGCAGATACAGCTTCTCGCGGAGGGCTCCGCCGAGGCGCGAAAGACGCTTATAGAGCACAATCTGCGCCTCGTCGTGTACATAGCGCGGAGATTTGACAACACCGGCGTCGGGTTGGAGGACCTTGTCTCGATAGGCACGATAGGGCTCATAAAAGCGATAAACACCTACGACCCCGCAAAGAAGATAAAGCTCGCTACCTACGCCTCGCGCTGCATAGAAAACGAGATACTGATGTACCTCAGAAAAAACTCCTCGCGGCGGGGAGAGATCTCTATAGACGAACCTCTCAGCACCGACTGGGACGGCAACGAGCTCCTTCTAGGGGACGTGCTCGGCACCGAGCCGGACGTCGTACACCGTCCCGTAGAGGACGAGGCGGACAGGATGATGCTCCGCGCGGCGATAGAGCGGCTGTCCGTCCGAGAGAGGGACATTATCACCCGCCGCTTCGGGCTAGACGGCAGGCCGGAGCAGACGCAGAAGGAGGTGGCGGACGCGATGGGCATATCCCAGAGCTACATATCCCGCCTCGAGAAGAAAATAATAGCGAGGCTGAAAAGGGAAATAAAGAAAATGATGTGAAACGCTTGCGTCGGGACGGTTTTTGTCGTAAAATATTTTTAGGGCGTATGCCCGGCTTTTTTCAAATATCAACTTTTCGGAGCGGCGGAACGCCGCGCCGTGTTTATGAGGTAAAAATGGAAAATACAGAGAAAAACGTCACAACTCTCCCGATGCTTGTTCTGCGCGGGCTCACCGTGTTCCCGCGCATGATAATGTTCTTCGACGTCGCGCGCGAGAAGAGCGCCGCCGCTATCGACGCGGCGCTGCGCTCCTCGGACCAGCTCGTGTTCCTTGCCGCGCAGAAGGACGTCCAGAAGGAAGACCCGTCGCCGGACGAGGTCTACGAGGTTGGCACAGTCTCGAAGGTGTGCCAGGTGTTCAAGCTGCCGGACGAGACCGTCCGCGTCCTCGTGGAAGGTCTGTTCCGCGCCCGCCGCGCCGGGGTCACGAGCGAGGGCGGCTGTTACGTCGCCGACGTCGAACGGCTCGAGGATAGGCCGTCCGCGCGGATGTCGGCAAAGCGGCTCGAGGCGCTTGTCCGCCATACGCACAGCGAGTTTGAACGGTACGCCGAAATGTCGCCGCGCATCTCGCAGGAGATACTTCACGGCGTGCTCGGCGCGGACGACGCGTCCTATCTCTCCGACTACATAGCCCAGAACCTCCCCGTGGCGGTGGAGGCAAAGCAGTCGATACTCGAGGAGTTGCGCGTGGCGCAGCGCCTTGAGAGCGTCGCGGCGCTGCTCGAGAGCGAGACCGAGATAATCGAGCTCGACCGGGGCATACAGTACCGCGTGCGCCAGCGCGTGGGGCAGAGCCACAGGGAGCAGTTCCTGCGCGAACAGCTCCGCGCCATACGCGAGGAGCTCGGCGAGGAGCCGGAGGAGACCGGCGCGGAGGATTACCGCCGCCGGATAGCCGAGCTGCAGCTTGCTCCGGAGTATAAGGAAAAGCTTACTAAGGAGGTCGCGCGGCTCGAGATGATGCACCCGTCGTCCGCGGAGGCGGCGGTCTCGCGCACCTACCTCGACACCGTCCTCGAGCTCCCGTGGAACGTCGAGACGAAGGACAACACCGACCTCGCCCGCGCCGCCCGCATACTTGATAGGCAGCACTACGGCCTCGAAAAGGTCAAGGAGCGCATACTTGAGTTTCTTGCAGTGCGCAAGCTGAAGCCGGACATAGGCGGACAGGTGATATGCCTCGTCGGTCCTCCGGGAGTGGGCAAGACCTCGATAGCGATGAGCCTCGCGTCCGCTATGGGACGGAAGACCGCGCGCCTAAGTCTCGGCGGCATACGCGACGAGGCAGAGATACGCGGCCACCGCAAGACCTACGTCGGCGCGATGCCGGGGCGCATCATGAACGCCCTCGCGCAGGCTGGCTCGAAGAACGCCGTACTCATTCTCGACGAGGTGGATAAGCTCGGCGCGGACTTCCACGGCGACCCCGCCGCGGCGCTTCTCGAGGTGCTTGACGCGGAGCAGAACCACGCCTTCCGCGACCACTACATAGAGATACCTTTCGACCTCTCGCAGACGCTGTTCGTGACAACGGCGAACACCCTCGACACGATACCGCGTCCGCTGCTTGACCGCATGGAAGTCATAGAACTTTCCAGCTACACCGACGAGGAGAAGATGAAGATAGCAACGAAGTATCTTCTTCCAAAGCAGACGGCAAAGCACGGACTCACACCTAAGACCATGCGCGTCGACAGCAAGGCCATACGGGACGTTATCACGCTATACACGAGGGAGAGCGGCGTCCGCAGCCTCGAGCGTGAGCTTGCCTCGCTCTGCCGCAAGGCGGCAAAGAGGGTGGCGTCCGGAGAGGAGTCTGTCCACATCCGCGTGCGCGACCTCGAGACGCTTCTCGGGCCGCATCGCTACAAGCCGGAGCGCCGGAGCGGACGGGACGAGGCGGGCGTTGTCTGCGGCCTCGCGTGGACGTCGGTCGGCGGAGAGATACTTGAGACCGAGGCCGGCGTTATGCCGGGCACCGGGAAGATAGAGCTCACCGGCAACCTTGGCGACGTCATGAAGGAGAGCGCCCGCGCCGCGATAAGCTATATCCGCTCTGTGGCGGACGAGCTCGGCATAGACCCGGACTTCTACAAGACAAAGGACATACATATCCACTTCCCGGAGGGCGCTATTCCGAAGGACGGGCCTTCCGCCGGCGTCACGATAGCGACGGCGATATGCTCGGCGCTCCTCGGCGCGCCGGTCCGCTCGGACGTCGCCATGACGGGAGAGATAACGATACGCGGCCGCGTCCTGCCGATAGGCGGCCTCAAGGAAAAGACGATGGCGGCGTATCGGAACGGCATCCGCACGGTGATAATACCCGAGGACAACGAGAGCGACCTTGCGGAGATAGACCCGACCGTCCGCGCCGCGCTGAACTTCGTCACGGCGGGGAGCGCGCTCGACGTGTTCAAGGCCGCCATTCTGCCCGTGGGGAGCAAGGAGCCTGCAAAATATGCCGATAAATCTGCATAACGCCGAATTTCTGCGCTCCGCCGCGGGAAAGAGCGGCTTCATACGCGACGGACTGCCGAAGGTGGCGTTCGCGGGGCGCTCAAACGTCGGAAAGAGCTCGACGATAAACGCCATTCTCAACCGCAACTCGCTTGCCCGGGTGAGCGAAAGCCCCGGCAAGACCGCGCATGTCAACTACTTCGCAATAGACGGGAAGGCTTACCTTGTCGACCTGCCGGGCTACGGCTTTGCGAAGGTCTCGCAGAAGGAGCGGGACAGGTGGGGCGAGATGATGGAGGACTACTTCGCCGACCGCGAGGCGGGACCCGTGCTCTGCGTCCTCATCGTAGACAGCCGCCACGCGCCCACCGCCGACGACCGGAATATGTGCGACTACTTCCGCCAGTGCGGGTATCCCTTCCTCGTCGCGGCGAACAAGTCTGACGGGCTGAAGAAAAGCGCGCGGGAGGATGCGGTGCGGACTATCCGCGAGACGCTCACGCTCGACGAGCGCGACCCGGTCATTCTCTACTCCGCAAGGAAGAAGGAGAACATCGAACCGCTCCGCGCGGCGGTCACAGCCGCGTGGGAAGGAAAATAAAGTGAATTCCGAGATAACAGAAACCGAGGCGCAGCTTTTTGCTGTGCCTCGGTTTCTTTCTTTAGAAGGTTTATCCCAGCAGAGCCGCCACGTTGAGGCGCGCGGCGGCGTCCTGAGCCTCGGGGATGAGCCCGAGCCGCCACACCGACACTCCCGTGACGCCGAAGAGGCGCATAAGGTCAAGCTTTTCGCCGATGCTCCGCTCATTCTCGTACCACAGGAAGATGTTCTGCCCGTCCTCGGTGCTGTAGGTGAGGTACGGATTGCCGAGCGCGGACGACCAGCCCATCGTCGCGCCGCCCTCGATGCGGCGGAGCACCGTTTCGTATGTCGGGTACTGCGGCTGCGTGGAGGTGAGCTTTCCGGAGTCATCGGTCTCCCACGCCATCGCCGTCATGCTGACGGCAAGGGCGAGCTTCGATTTATCGCGGACACCGGTCTTCGGGTCACACGCCGCGCGGAGCGAGTAGTAGACCGAGTTTATCGGGGTGAGCGCGGCGTTTTTGTAGAAGGTCGAGCCGAGAAGGTTTTCCTCAATCTGTCGCGGCGCGTAGTCGTGCGCCATGAGTATCACCCTGTCCGCAAGCTCGCCTATCTCGCGGTAGTCGTATCCGTCGTAGTAGACCCCGTCGGCGGTAGCCGGCATCACCGCGACGTAGAGGGTGAACCCTGCCGACTCGAGCGCCCCGTCGAGCTCGCGCAGGAAGAGCTCGAACGGCTCGCGGGCGGTAGCGCGAAGTCCCTCAAAGTCTATTGTCGCGCCGTCGAGACCGAGCTTCTTTATCTCGCCGAGTATCATATCCACGGCGGCGGAGCGGTTCTCCGGCAGGGAGAAGGCATCGACAAACGCGGCGCTCGTCACGCCCGTCATCACGATGTCGAGGTGCAGGGTGACGCCGCTGTCATGCAGCGCCTCCGTGACCTCCTCATACCCGTCCGGCACGCAGTATTCGTTCCCGCCGGACGGAGTGGTGACGAGCCGTGGCGCGCCGTCCTCTATGCGCATACGGCTCCAGCCGAGGCTCACCGCGTCAAGCGACTTTGCAAGCTCGAGCTGGCTGTATGAAGAGATGGCGTAGAAGGCGTGCCGCCATCCGAGCGGGGAGACGCGGCGTTCGTAGATACGCACGAGCATCGCCGCCGCTTCCTCGCGCTTTGCGTATCCCTCCGGGGCAAAGGAGGTTTCCGAGACGCCGGTAGTCATACCGATATCGTATGCGACCGAGATGTATCCCTTGTCCTCCGTGACGTCGGCAAACGGAAGTCCGTCCCAGTTTTCGGACGCTTCCGCCGCGCCGCCGTATCCGAGCGCACGGACGAGCATCACCGCCATCTCGCGGCGGGTTATCGGGTCTGCGGGTCGGAAATCGCCGCCGGCGTCCACCGCGCCGTGCTTTGCCGCCGCGTTTATGTATGTGCGGGACCAGCGGCCGGAGATGTCGTCAAACACGTCCTCCGGCTCCTCCGACCAGCCGAACATTCTGAAAAGTATCGTCACGAACTGTTCGCGTAGGATGATTCTGCCGGTGCCGAAACGTCCGCCGCCGACGCCCTCCATCAGACCGTATTCCGTTGCTTTTGACACTGCGTCCCGCGCCCACCCGGCGGCGGGCATATCCGAATACGGCTCCTCCGCAGGCGCGGCGGAGGCGGAGACCGCCGGCAGAAGCATAATAACTGCGAGCACGAACGATACAAGTCTTTTGCGCATAGCGTCACTTCCTTTTCGGGCTCATCAAAGTCCTTTGTATGATTGTAGCACATCCGCGCGGACAATACAAGCTCAGTCCGGCGGCTCCGCCACTATGTCATAGTCGCCGTAGAGCTCTCGCGGGGAAGCGCCGGTGTCCTCTAGGTATGTATACGCCTCCGGCACGTCTCCCACTATCACCGTCTCGGCGACGACTACCTTTGAGGACACCCTCGTCGATGTCTCGTAGCCCGGCAGCAGTACGGAAATATCCGCCGTCACGGTGACTATCATCTGGTGGCGCGTCTGATTTATCCCGGCGGTCACGAGCGCCGTGGAGAAGTCCGCCTCCGCCGTCCCGACCGGTACGACCAGCACGGGTATCTCCGGGCCGCGTCCGCTGAACAGCTCGCCGTCGATGATGTTTCCGAGCGGGATGGCAAGCTCGGAGGTGTCCATATTGTTTATCCTCTCGAGCACGAGCGCCGTTATATCGGTCTTGAGCCGGTTTATGGCGGACATATTCGTTTTCAGCGCCGTGACCTTCCCGGAGGCGTCCTTTTCGAGCAGGACGAGGTCGTCGTAGCCCGCGCCGCTCTCGGCTATCTGCTCGTTTACGGCGCTGTTTATCACCTCGCCCGCGAGATACGCGACGCGGCTTGCCGCAAGCTGTTCCACCACGGGGCGGAGCCTTCTCTGAAACCACGCGAACATCAGCGCCGCCGCCGCGAGAATTACTGCAAGCCGCACAAGCAGACGCCGCTCGAAGCTCCTCCGTCCGGACGCCGCGCGGCGCACCCTTCGCCGCGCCAGTGCCGTCCGAAGCGACGGCATTATCCTCCGCATATAAACACCTCCCGCCGTATCAAGTGTATGCGCCGCCGCCTGTCCCGTTGCGCATAATCCGGCGACAAGCGGGCAAGTATAATGGTCAAGCGACAGAATTTTGGGAGGCGGGGCAGTTGCAGGTATTGTTTGTGAGGGCCATTATCCTCTATGTTACGATAATCGCCGCCATGCGCGCCATGGGCAAGCGGCAGCTGGGACAGCTCTCGGCAAGCGAGTTCGTTGTGGCGATGATGATAAGCGAACTTGCGTCGATACCCATGCAGGACAACAACATCCCCTTGCTTTACGGGCTGATACCGATCATAGTCCTCGTCGGGCTGGAATACATCTCCACATTCGGGGCGCTGAAAAGCCTGCGCTTCCGCGCGATCGTGAGCGGGCGGCCGGCCATAGTCCTAAGAGAAGGGAAGATAGACCAGCGCGAGCTGCACCGGAGCCGCATGTCTGTAGACGAGCTCATAGAGGAGCTCCGCAAAAAGGGCATCACCGACCTCGACACCCTGCGGTACGTCATTCTCGAGCCGGGCGGAGAGGTGAGCGCCATACGCTACTCCGCAGACGACAGCGCGACGCCGAAGGACCTCGGCGTCACCCCGAAGGAGCACGGTCTGCCGATGACGATAATAAGCGACGGGCGGGTGATAGGCCGCAACCTCTCGCTTCGCGGCATGGACAGGAGCGGGCTTGAGAAGTGGCTCCGCGAGAACGGCCACCCGTCGCCGGAGAGGATATTTCTCATGACGATAGACGACATCGGCAAGATATACGTCGAACGCAAGGAGGAGAGCTGATGCGCTACCTTATGATAGGGCTTGCGGTGCTCGTGGCGGTCGGGACGGTATGCGTCGTCTCCGGCATCACGCTCGAGCGGTGCATGGATGAGATCTCCGAAGAACTCACTCTTTCGGAGAAGAAGTTCATTGCGGGAGACATTCAGGGCGCGCTCGTGCTCGCGCAGTCTGCGCGCGAGCGCTGGGAGACGTCCCGGCAGTTCTTCGGCGCGGCGCTGCACGGAGAAGCCTCCGCCTCGGCGGAGAGACGGCTGGACGTGCTGATACGCCTGCTCAAGAGCGACCCCACCGCCGCGGCGGAGGCGTACTCGGAGGCGATAGAGGAGCTTCAGCTGATAAGCGACGGCGAGCGTCTGACGCTCGGAAATCTTCTCTGACTCTTGCGGCGCGGGGACGGCGGTGGTATAATCTAACCGTCAGAACCAACACGGCAAACAACGGCGGAGGAAGATATGGAGAACTTTGAAAGGGAGATAGAGGCTCTGCGCGCGGAACTTGCCGAGCATTCGCGCCGCTACTACGTCGAGGACGCCCCGACCATCTCCGACTACGAATACGATATGAAAATGCGCCGCCTGAAGGAACTCGAGGCGGAGCATCCCGAACTTGTTACGCCGGACTCGCCCACGCAGCGCGTGGGCGGCGCGCCGGTAGAGAGCTTCCCACCGGTCACGCACCGCGTCCCGCTCCAGAGCCTCAACGACGTTTTCGGCGAGGACGAGCTTCGCGAATTCGACGCGCGTATGCGCGAGATGTTCCCGGGCGGCGTCGAGTACACCGTCGAGCCCAAGGTGGACGGTCTGTCGGTCTCGCTCGAGTACGCGGACGGCGCGTTCCTGCGCGGCGCGACGCGCGGGGACGGCGTCACCGGCGAGGACGTCACGGCAAACATACGCACGATAAGGTCGCTCCCGCTCCGCATACCCGCGTCGGAGGGGGACTTCATCGTGCGCGGAGAGGTCTACATGCCAAAGAAGGTGTTCGAGGAGCTGAACGCCGAGCGCGAGCGGGACGAGCGTCCTCTGCTCGCAAATCCCCGCAACGCCGCCGCCGGCTCGCTCCGCCAGCTCGACCCTAAGGTCGCGGCGGAGCGCCGTCTCGACCTCATAGTGTTCAACCTCCAGCTTGCGGACGGCATGAGCTTTGAAAAGCACTCGGAGACGCTTGACGCGATAGCGGCGCTCGGCTTCCGCACGATACCGCACATCGTCTGCCGCACGATAGACGAGGCGATAGCGGAGATACGCCGCATCGGCGAGGACCGCGACAAGTTCCCCTACGACATAGACGGAGCGGTCGTCAAGCTGAACAGCCTCCGCGACCGCGAGGCCGCCGGTTCCACGGCGAAGGCACCGCGCTGGGCGGCGGCGTTCAAGTATCCGCCGGAGGAGAAGCCCTCGGTCCTGCGCAGGATAACGATACAGGTCGGACGCACCGGCGTCCTTACCCCGAAGGGTGAGATCGACCCCGTCCGCCTCGCGGGTACGACCGTCACGAACGTGACGCTCCACAACGAGGACTTCATAGCGGAGAAGGACCTGAGGATAGGCGACACGCTGATAGTCCGTAAGGCGGGGGAAATAATTCCGGAGGTCATCGGCGTGGACATGTCGAAGCGCCCGCCGGACGCCGTGCGGTACGAATTCCCGCGCGTCTGCCCGGTCTGCGGGGCGGAGGCGGTGCGCGTCGAGGGAAGCGCCGCAGTCCGCTGTACCGGCGCGGACTGTCCGGCGCAGATAGTGCGTAACCTCGCCCACTTCTCCTCGCGGGACGCGATGGACATCGAGGGCATGGGCATCCGCTCCTGCGAGCAGTTCGCGGACGCGGGACTGCTCCGTTCCTGCGCGGACATATACAGGCTCACGCGGGCGCAGATAATGTCGCTCGAGGGCTGGGGGAAGAAGTCGGCGGAAAACCTTCTCGCGAGCATTGAGAAGTCGAAGTCGGCGGGGCTGCAGCGCCTGCTCTACGCCTTCGGGATACGGCACATCGGAGAGAAGGCGGCGGAGATACTCGCAAAGCGCTTCGGCTCGCTCGAAGCTCTGCTCCTCGCGCCGACAGAGGAGATAAGCGAGCTGCGGGACATCGGCGAGGTCATGGCGCAGAGCTTTGACAGCTGGCGGCGCGGCGCGGGGCACCTCATAGAAGAACTTCGAGAGGCCGGCGTAGACTTCACATATGCCGAGGAGGACGGCGCGAGCGACAAGCTCGCGGGCAGGACCTTCGTCCTCACGGGGACGCTTTCGAAGTACACCCGCAAGGACGCGGAGGCGCTGATCGCGCGCGCCGGCGGAACATGCTCCGGTTCGGTCTCAAAAAAGACCGACTACGTCGTCGCGGGCGAGGACGCCGGCTCCAAGCTGAAAAAGGCACAGGAGCTCGGTATTCCGGTGCTCACGGAGGAAGAGCTGGAAGCTATGCTTGCCGAGTAATTTACGAAGTAAAACTTCGAGGTTTTATGCGGAACCTGGCGGTTCCGAGGGCTTGCGGGGGCGCTGCCCCCGCATCCCCGGCGGGGCTGTGCCGCCCCGCACCCCTGCATTACTTTTTGCTCGCGCAAAAAGTAATCAAAAAGCGCGATTAAGGGAGAGGGCGAAGCCCTCTCCCTTAATGATTCCTCTCCCAATACAGACACAACACCATTACTGCCAGAATAGGACGACACACTGATTCAAACAAATCTGTCATCCGACCGGGTGAGTTTCTATCCGACTTTCCCACTGTATTCGACGACATCGAACAGTTCCTGCGTAGTAGATATAAAAGTCCGGTCCTACGCTCACACTATAAGCGTAATGCAGATACTTCCCCGAGAAGACGGAACTTTCGGTTCTAGGGGAAAGTATGGGCGTGGAAGCTTGTACTAAGCTACGGACGGACGCCCCGCGTAGCAGAGACTTCCCGGTCAAAGGAAAGAGGGGTACATAGGGGAGAAAACTTTGTTTTCTCCCCTATGTGTGCTTTTTGGTTACTTTTTGCACAAGCAAAAAGTAACGCAGGGCGCGGGGGCGCAACCCCCGCAAAGTACCCGTGAGGCTCAGCCTCACTTCAGGACGCGGGGGTCGCCCCCGCGAATACTCGCGGGGTCTGCCCCGCTATACGGGTGTGGGCTCTGCCCACTCGGACGCGGTGCTTCCCCGCAAGGTGGCGGGCTTCGCCTGCAAAGTGTCGCAAAGCTTTGCTCTGCCAATGCATATTTTGGGCGGACAGGCATATCTTTTCAGTGGACAAGGGGGTGCACCGGTATGGACTACTTTATTTCGCGTTATCTCGGGGCGTGCGAGCTGCTTCCGTCAAAGCTGCGCCTGCGGGCGCTCGCTGTGAGCGAGGCGATGATGGCGGAGGCGGAGGAGATACGCCTCCGCACGGGGAGAGCGCCCGCAGTCGCGTCGGCGTCCGGCGAGCACGACCTCGACGGGCCGCCAGTGACCCCGGACGACATCCTCGACACTCTGACACGGGCGGCGAGAGGGTCGCTTCACACCTTCGCGGGCGAGCTGGCGGCGGGATTTCTCACCGCCGCCGGAGGGTACCGCCTCGGCGTCTGCGGACGCGCCGCGATGAGCGGCGGGGAATGTGTCGGATTGCGGGAGTTCTCGTCGCTTGACCTCAGAATATCCAAGGAGGTTCGCAGCGCGGCGGACGGCATCTCCGGGGAGATATGCTCCGGCGGACGGGTGCGCTCGACGCTCATAGTATCGCCCCCGGGCGGCGGGAAGACGACGCTGCTCCGCGACCTTGTGAGAACGGTGAGCGACCTCGGCTTTCGCGTCTCGCTTGTGGACGAGCGCGGCGAAATAGCGGCGTGCTCCGGCGGCGTTCCGGGCTTTGACGTGGGCATGCGGACCGACGTGCTCTCCGGCGCGCCGAAGGCGTGGAGCGCGCTCACGCTGCTCCGCGCCATGAATCCGCAGGTGCTGGCGCTCGACGAGATAACCGACCCCGCCGACGCCCGCGTGCTCCTGCACGCCTCAGGCTGCGGGACGGCGGTATTCGCGACGGTACACGCCGCGTCCCCGGAGGAGGCGGCGGCGCGCCCCGCGCTCGCCGGCGTTATACATATTTTCGAGAAGGCGGTGCTGATAGAGCGCCGCGAGGACGGGCGGAGGGCGAGCATATCCGATATGCCGCGCCGCACATGATGCGCGCCGTCGGCGCCGCGCTCGTGATACTCGGCTCGTCCGGCGCGGGAGTGGCGGCGTTCCGCGCCGCCGCCGCGCGGGTGAGGACGCTTTCGTCCTACGCGGCGATGCTCGGCGTGCTGAGGCGGGAGATATATCCGGAGCTTGCGACGCTCGAGGAGGCTCTTTCGGCGGCCGTCCGCGCGGACGCCTCGCCGGACTTCGCAGGGAGCGTGCTCTGCGGTATACGCTCGCGCGGCGGCGCGGACGCCTCCGGGTGTTGGTTGGAAGCGTGCTCCGCCGCGCCGCAGGAGATACGCGGGATACTTGCGGAGCTTGCGCCGCTCCTGGGACGGTGCGCTGCGGAGGAACAGAGCAGAGCCCTCGAGAAGGCGGAGCTGCGCATAGAGCGCCTCCGAGACGCGGCGGAGGACGAGCGGCGGCGCTCTGGACGGATGTATATAACCTTCGGGATATGCGGAGGAGCGGCCGCAGTGGTGATGCTCCTTTAGAGAAAGGGATGTCTGTGTGCAGGTAGACCTGATATTCAGAATAGCGGCGATAGGTATCCTTGTCGCGGTGCTCAATCAGCTCCTCGTGCGCTCGGGACGCGAGGAGCAGGCGATGATGACAACGCTTGCGGGACTTGTTGTGGTGCTCATGATACTCCTTCAGGAAATAAACAACCTGTTTGAGACGGTGCGCACCCTCTTCGGGCTTTAGAGAGATGTATGGAAACTGCGTTGAAGGCCGCCGTCGCGGGACTTACGGCGGTGGCGGCGGTGCTTGCCTTAAAGAAGGACAATCCCGCCGGAGCGTTCGTGCTTGCCCTCGCCGTCGGGACCGTCATACTGGCAGCAGCGGCGGGAATATTCTCTCCCGCGGCGGAGTTCCTTTCGGAGCTTGCGGAGGCGGCGGGACTCTCGGGCGAGATACTCGGCACGCTCCTTCGCGTGCTTGCGGTGGCATCCGCCGCGCACATAGCCTCGGAGAGCTGCCGGGACGCGGGGGAGCGCGGCGTCGGAGCCGCGATAGACCTCGCGGGCGGAGCTGCCGCGCTTGTCGTATCGCTGCCGCTTCTATCGGCTGTGTTCTCATTCTTGCGTGGCTTTGCGGGGCGTTAGCGGCGGAGCTCCATCCGCACAGCGTTGGGGAGGACGCCGCCGCGCCGGATATGTCGTTCGATATTCCCGCCGAGGCGGAGGACTTTCTCGGCGGGAGCCCGGAAAATATGACGCTTGACGAGGGAATAGGCGCGCTTGCGGAGGGTATCGCGTCGCACTCCGGCGGGATACTCCGCGCGGCCGCGCTCCCCGCCGTGACGGTGCTCACGGCGGCGCTCTTCTGCGGCGCGGCCGAGACGGCATTCGCGGGGCGGGACAGGACGGTGAAGGTCATACCGCTCGCGGGAGCGCTTACGATAGTCGCGGCGGCGGGCTCCGACCTCGCGTCCCTTATGGACATGGGGCGGAGCGCTGTCGAGACCCTCAACTCCTTCTCGAAGGGACTTCTGGCGTCGCTCGCGGCGGCGGGAGGCGTATTGGGCTCGCCGGGAGGCGCGGCGGCACGGTACACGGCGGCGATGATCTTTTCGGACGCGCTCGCAACGGTGATAGAGCGCGCAGCCGTACCCGCGCTCTACGTTTACGTCGCGGTCGCAACGGCGGACGCGGCGGTGGGCGGAGACTCGCTCGCGGGGCTCGCAAAGCTGATAAAGAGCGCCGTGACGGCCGCGCTCGGCACGCTGCTTGCGGCGTTCACGCTCTACCTCGCCCTCAGCGGCATAGCAGCGGGCGGCGCGGACGCGCTCGCGATAAAGGCGGCAAAGACGGTCATATCGAACGCGGTGCCTGTGGTGGGCGGAGTGCTGAGCGACGCGAGCGAGACGGTGATAGTGTCCACCCGCGCTGTGCGGAGCGCGGCGGGGATAACCGGACTTATTGCGTTCGCGGCGCTGGTGCTTCCTCCGTTTCTCCACATAGGCCTCCGCTACCTGTTCCTGAAGCTCGCGGCGGCGGTAAGCCCGCTCGTGTGCGAGGGACGGCTTTCAAAGCTCATCGAAAATCTTACCGGGGCGTTCGGGATGCTTCTCGGTATGCTGGGGGCGTGCTCGCTCATTACGCTTGTCTCCACACTGAGTATGATCTCCCTTTCGTCGGGATAACCCGACCCGTTATAAACAGCACCGTCCGCACGGCGCTTTGTGAGGCAGAACAATGGAATTTATACATAACTGGATAGTCGGGATATGCGCGGCGTCGATACTCTACGCCGCCGTGTATTCGCTCGCGCCGGAGGGCACGGCAAAGCGCGCAGTGCGGCTCGCCGGCGGCGCGTGCGTACTTATAGCGGTCTGCGCTCCGATAGCTAAGGCGGACCTGAGCGCCCTCGCACTCGAAGCCGGGGAGCTCTCGGACGAATACGCCGCCGAGGCGGAGCGCATGGAGCGCGAAAGGTTTGAGTTTATGAGGTCGGTCATAGAGGAGAAGGCGAAAGCATATATTTTGGACAAAGCGGATGAGCTGGGGGTGGCGTGCGACGTAGACGTGATGTGCTCAGACGAGGAGGGCGTGCCGGTGCCGGTATCGCTGCACGGAGTCTGGTCGGGGGACGAGGACGCGCGCGAGCGCCTCGCGGACGCCGTTGCGCGCGACCTCGGGATACCGCGCGCGTCGCAGAGCTGGGGAGCTGACGGAGGATGAGACAGGACGTCCTGAAAAAGCTGACGGAGGCGGCGAAGCGCTACAGGTATATGCTGATAGTCATAGCGGCGGGTCTGCTTCTTCTGCTGCTTCCCACCGGGAAGAAGACCGAAAGCGAGCCTTCGGCCGCGCCGGACTTCGAAGCCTTCGAGCTTGCCGAGTTTGAGCGCAGGATAGAGAGCGCGCTTGAGAAGATAGACGGCGTGGGAAAAACGGAGGTGGTTCTGACACTGGGGTCCACGATGGAGACTGTCTACCAGTCCGACCTTACAAGCGACGAGCGGGACGGCTCCGCCTCCCGCAGGAGCGACACGGTGTTAGAGAACACCGGCTCCGGCACGCAGTCGGCGGTAGTGCGGGAGCGGATATATCCCAAGTTTCGCGGAGCGCTCGTGGTGTGCGAGGGAGCGTCGAGCGCAAGCGTCCGGCTGGAGGTGACCCGGGCCGTGGAGACGCTCACGGGCCTTTCCGGCGACAGCATCACCGTACTGAAGCGCGGAGCAGACTGACAGGTAAAGAGAGGAGTTCAGGCAATGAAGAACGCAAAGATCTGGAAGAAAAACGCGGTGCTCGCCACCGTTATACTGTTCGTATGCGTGGCGGTGTACCTCAACTGGTCCTACGGGAGAGACGCCGCAGCCGTGGCGGAGGTCTCTCCGTCCCCGGCGGCGTCCGGAACGAAGGTGTCCGGCGGGGACGACGGCGGCTCGACGGAGCTTTCGGTCGTGGGAGCGAGCACCGAGCCGGCGGCGTCGGAGCCGTCGGGGGAGACGTCGGCGGCGGACGCGCCGGAGGCAAACGAGTACTTTGCCGAAGCGCGCCTCAGCCGCGAGCAGGCGCGGGCAAGCTCTATTGCGATACTCCGTGAGTCGGGCGAGACTGAGACCGCGTCGCAGGAGGCGCGGGACGAGTCGATAGCGGCGGCGAACCTCATCGCCGCGAACGCTCTCAAGGAGGCGGAGATCGAAGGTCTCGTCATGGCAAAGGGCTTTAGTGACTGCGTCGCGTACATATCCGACGGCGGGATAGACGTCATCGTCGCCGCGCCGGAAGGCGGGCTCGTCAGCGAGCAGGTCTCGCAGATAAAGGACATAGTATTAAGCAAAACCGATATCCCGATAGAAAACGTGAGGATAGTCGGGGCATAACAAAACGGCGGACGGCCGAACGGCACCGTCCGCTGTTTTGCGTCCGCACGGCGGAAGCCGGGACGGATCGCGGGAAATACCTTGTCTTTTTTTTGCGGGCGTGTTATAATCGGGATATATACGGAGTAACCGTCACAATCTGCTTTGGGGGTGCGGAAAATGCCCGACAACAAGGAATACATCAGAAGCGAGGACGAGTTCGGAAGCATCAGCATATCCGAGGAAGTGATATGCTCGATAGCGTCCGCCGCCGTGGGCGAGGTGAAGGAATTTACGCTCGCCGGCGGACGGGGCAGAGCCGTGCGCGTGACCCTCGGAGACGCCTCCGCCTTGGTGGACATAGCGGTCTCGGTGAAGCGCGGCACGAAGATACCGTCCGCGGCGGCAGAGCTTCAGAAGTCTGTCATGCAGGCGCTCGAGGCGATGGCGGGACTTCCGACCGACGCCGTAAACATTCACGTCGTAGGGCTTGACCCTGTGGAGGAAAACAGCTGATGACAAGACGTGCCGCGCGCGAGGCAGCGCTGCAGATAGTTTTCGAGATGAGCTTCAAGATACCGTATGAGGCGGCAAACTGGCGCCTCAGCGACGACGGACTGAAGAGCCTCTCCGACCAGACCGAGCTTTTTGACATGCCGATAGACAGCGATTCTCTCGGCTACATAAACGCGGTCGTAAACAACATCGTCGAGCATTATGACGAGATAGACGGATATATTTCAAAGTATTCCCACGGCTGGAAGATCTCGCGGATAAGCCGGATATGCCTCGCGGTGCTGCGGCTGTGCATCTGCGAGCTCAGATACATGAGCGACACGGTGCCCGCCTCGGTCGCGATAAACGAGGCGATACGCATGCTCAAATGCTACGATGCGGATGACAGCGCTCCCTTTGTCAACGGCATCCTCGGCGCGTACTATCGCTCGGAGCACGGCGGAGAAGCGCCGGAGACGGCGGAAGCGTCCGAACCGCCCGAGCCGGAGGACGATGTAAAGTGAGCCTCTTTCTCGGCTTTGATACCTCGAACTACACGACCTCAACAGCCGCCGTCTGCGGCGGCGAGGTCGTGGGAAAGAAACGCCTTCTCGACGTAAAGCCGGGCGAGCTCGGCCTTCGGCAGAGCGACGCTGTATTCGCACACACAAAACGCCTCCCCGAGCTTGCGGAGGCGCTGTTTTCATGTATCGGCGGCGGTATAGCCGCCGTCGCGGCGTCCACGCGTCCGCGCGCCGTCGAGGGTTCGTACATGCCCTGCTTTCTCGTGGGCGAGGGACAGGGGAGGACGCTCGCGGCGGCTGCGGGCGTACCGTTCTACGCGGTGTCGCACCAGCAGGGACACATCGCCGCCGCCGCGTGGTCGGCGGGGAGATTCGACCTGCTCGACCGTGAGTTCCTCGCGTACCACGTCTCGGGCGGCACGACCGAGCTTCTTTATGTCACGCCCGGAGAGGACGGACTGCCGGTCTGCCGCCGCGTCGGCGGCACGGCAGACCTCGCCGCGGGACAGGTGATAGACCGCTGCGGAGTAGCGCTCGGGCTCGGGTTCCCGGCGGGGCCGGAACTTGAACGCCTCGCCCTCGAAAGCGAGCCGGTAAGGCCGTTCCTGCCGAAAACCTCCGGCGGGGACTTCTCGCTCTCCGGAATCGAAAACAAGTTCCGCGAGCTGATAGGCGTGAGACCGCCGGAGCATATAGCGCGGTTCGTCATAGAGAGCGTGTCTGCGGTGCTCGAGCGCGCGGCGGCGCGCGCCCTCGAGGAGCGCCCCGGGCTCGAACTTCTCTGCGCCGGAGGCGTCATGTCAAACGGTATAATACGCACACGGTTTGAGGAGAGGTTCGGCGCGCACTTCGCGGAGCCGTCCTTTTCAAGCGACAACGCCTGCGGCGTCGCGCTGCTCGCGGAGAAACTGTTCGTGAGGGAGGGGAGAGGATGAACCGCACGGTCTACACCGTCTCGGAGATAACGTATCACGTCAAGATGCTCGTCGAGAGCGACCGCGCCCTCGCGGACGTCTATGTCTCCGGCGAGCTCTCAAACTACAAGACCTACCCCTCCGGCCACCACTACTTCACCCTCAAGGACGCGGAAAGCACGCTGAAATGCGTCATGTTCCGTGGCGAAGCTTCAAAGCTCCGCTTCAAGCCGGAGAGCGGGATGAAAGTCATCATACGCGGACGCGTCGCGGTTTACCCGCGGGACGGCACGTACCAGCTCTACGCCTCTGAGATGATACCGGACGGCGTGGGCGCGCTCTACGTCGCCTACGAACAGTTAAAGCAGAAGCTTGAGAAAAAGGGCTATTTTGACGAGGCGCACAAGAAGCCGATACCGAGGTATCCCGCGAAGATCTGCCTTATCACCTCGCCCGCCGGCGCGGCCGTGCGGGACATGCTCCGCATACTCGGCGGACGCTGGCCGGTGGCGGAGGTCGTAATAGTCCCGACGCGCGTACAGGGCGAGGAAGCTCCGGCGGAGATAGCCTCCGGCATCGACTATGTAAATAAGCACATCCCCTGCGACCTCATCATCACGGGGCGCGGCGGCGGTTCGATAGAGGACCTGTGGGCGTTCAACGACGAGCGGGTGGCGGACGCCATATTCCGCTCGAAGATACCTGTCATAAGCGCCGTAGGCCACGAGCCGGACTTCACCATATCCGACTCGGTGGCGGACCTCCGCGCGGCGACGCCGTCGAACGCGGCGGAGCTCGCCGTGCCGGACGCGGACGAGGTGAGAATACAGCTTGACGGCTCCGGCGCGCGCCTCCGCGCGCTTGCCGACAGGCACATACGGCTCGCGCGGATGCGCCTCGACGCGCTCGCGAAGAAGCCGGTATTCTCCGGCCCGGAGGGGACGCTCCGCGAGAGGCGGCACCGCCTCGACCTCGCGGAGAGCGCTTTCCTCGGCGCGGCGGAGAAGAAGGTCGAGCGGGAGAGGGCGAAGCTTTCAAGGATAGCGGCGTCGCTCGACGCGCTGAGTCCGCTCGCCGTCCTTGCACGCGGCTACTCCATCGCGAGCCTGCCGGACGGTACGGCGGTCCGAAGCGTAAAGACGCTGAAGCCGGGCATGGCGCTCCGGCTGAGATTTGCCGACGGTACGGCGGAGGCGGCGGTGACCGGCGGCGGTGCGCCGAAGCGGCGGCAGAAGCCCTCCGGCGCGGACGAGCCGCCCGAGCAGCTTGAGATATTATAATTCGAGGTGAAATATATGGCGGAAAAGAAGAAACCGAGCTTTGAACAGTCGCTCAAAAGGCTCGAGGAGATAGCGGCTCTGCTCGAAAACGGCGAGACGCCGATAGAGGAGTCGCTGAAGCTCTTCGAGGAGGGCGCGGCGCTCCTCAAGGACTGCAATAAGATCCTCGAGGAAGCGGAGACGAAGGTGAGCATCCTCGTCGGAACGTCCGAGGAGGGCGAACCCGTCATCGAGCCGTTCGGAGGAGCGGAGGAATGAGCGCGCACCGTGACGCGCTCGCGCGCGAGGTGAGCGCGGCGCTTGACGCGCTCCTGCCGGAGGGCGGCGAGATGTCGCGCCTGTACGAGGCGATGCGTTACAGCGTTCTGAACGGTGGAAAGCGCCTCCGCGCGGTGATGCTCCTCGAGTTCTGCGAGCTGTTCGGCGGTGACAAAGAGCTTGCGATGAAATTCGCATGCGCCCTGGAATGCATACACGCCTACTCGCTTATCCACGACGACCTGCCCTGCATGGACGACGACGATATGCGGCGCGGAAAACCGTCCTGCCACATAGCGTTCGGCGAGAATGTCGCCGTGCTCGCGGGCGACGCGCTCCAGACCTTTGCCTTCGAGCAGATGGCGCTCGCGGCGGCGGAATGTCCGTCGGTGGGACTGGAGGCTCTGCGCGTCGCGGCGAGCGCCGCCGGTCCCGAGGGGATGTGCGGCGGGCAGCTCCTCGACCTTGAGAACGAGACGCGGCGCGCCTCCCGCGAGCGGCTCGAGACCACCTGCCGCCTCAAGACCGGCGCGCTCATCTCCGCCGCCTGCGAGATGGGCGCGATACTCGGCGGCGCGGACGCCGCCGGACGCGCGGCGGCGCGGAAGTACGCGGAGGGCGTTGGCCTCGCGTTCCAGGTTATGGACGACCTGCTCGACGTCGTCGGCAGTGCCGAAAGCTTCGGCAAGGCGACCGGCGCGGACGCGAGGCGCGGAAAGAGCACGTTTGCCTCAGAGCTCGGCCGCGAGGAATGTGAAAGGCTTATCCGTTCCCTCACCGACGGGGCGGCGGACGCGATAAGAGACATACCCGGCTCGGAGGAGCTTACGGCGCTCGCCGAAGAGCTCACCCGGCGCAGCTTCTAGGCAATACATTCGGAAGGTGACAAGATGTTTATTCCGTATCTGTCTTTGTCAGCGGCGGTGAGCTTTCTCACCGGCAACAGGATAATAAACGCCGCCGTCGCGGCATGGCTTATCGGTCAGGTGACGAAGGTAATAGTGGAGTCGCTCCGCCTGAAGAAATTCGTGTGGAGGCGGTTCTTTGTCGGCTCGGGCGGGATGCCCAGCTCGCACTCCGCCTGCGTCTGCGCGGCGACGGTCGCAGTCGCGCGCGTCGCCGGGATACAGAGCGTCGAGTTCGGCATATCCGCGATATTCGCGTTCATCGTGATATTTGACGCGGTGAACGTCCGCCGCGCGGCGGGGGAGCACTCCCACGTCCTCAACGTCATGATACAGAGCGCGGACAAGCAGTCCCCCGAGCTGTTCGGACGGCAGATGAAGGAGCTGCTAGGGCACACGCCGCTCCAGGTGTTCGTGGGGATGCTCCTCGGCGTCGCCGTGGGTTTCTTTATGTGACCGCAGCTATTTGATCCGTTAAACAGAATTTATTCCTCCCCTTGAATAAAGGGGAGGTTTGTGTTATAATAAGAAACTGCATAATGGTGGCGCAGTATCCTAGTCAGAGCAGCCGGCTCCTAGGACGGGCCTAAAAATCCGTTGAAGGGCACATCGATGAAGTCCCTGGTGTTTGCTTCTTTCGCCCAGACTGGGGTGGATGCTGGGGGTTAAGGTTTCAGGGCGGCTTGCAACGGCATGCATCCCCCGACCCTGTTTCCGTGGAGACCCGTTGTTGTGCCGTACTCCTATCGGACGCGCGAAAGCGCCCCGGGGTAATCGGTACGAGGCGGGGTGAAACCTGTATTGCGGTGCGAAAGGCCGTTCGCGGCCCGTGTAGCGCTGTGTGCAGCGTAGCCTGCCTTGAGTGGGCATGGCGGATCCGGGATCAGGCGAGTTCGACGCCGGCCGCGGCGGACTCGTTATCGCTCGAAGAAATCATGCCTGCAAAAGAGGCTAAGAGTCGGTTTGCCTGCTGTGGAAATCACCTAGGCTGTCCGAGACTTATGTCTGGGGCGGCGAGAGGATTGCAGTACGGACTAAGTGGTAATCCGGTACCCGTTTTGGGCGAGGGCTTCAAAGGGAAACCGCCCCCTGCGGCGACGCGGGGCAGCCCTCCGTGGAAATCAGACCGGACCTAAGCCGTAAGATTTACTTTCGCTGCCGCCACTTTATTATGCGTATCCCACCGCCCTGCGGCGGGACGGAACCTGTAACTTTTTTGATTCAAGGAGCGGATATTTTATGGAAGGCGACCGAAGTAGCACCGAACCGAAACGAAGCGACGCGCGGCTTACCGACAAGAAAAAGAAGCCGCCGTCATCAAAGAAAAACTTCAACCCGCGCTGGATAATAACCCTTTTCTTTGTGACGATGGCGATATCCATGACTATGTCGTTTGTCGCAAACGAAGCTCTGCGCGGGGTGGGAGACATAGTCGCGTTCTGTGTGCTCGGTTTTTTCATACTGCTCGGTATAGTTTTTGACGTTATAGGCGTTGCGGTAACTGCGGCGGACGAAAAGCCGCTCAACTCCATGGCCGCCCGCAAGGTGAGCGGCGCGCGCGAAGCGCTCGCGCTCGTGCGGTCGGCGGACAAGGTGTCCTCCTTCTGCAACGATGTTGTGGGAGATATCTCGGGCATCATCTCCGGCGCTACAGGCGCCATAATCGCCGCGCGTCTTGTCGCGAGCTTCAGCCTGCCGAATGTTATCGTGAGCCTCCTGATGAGCGGAATGATCTCCGCCCTCACGGTCGGCGGAAAGGCCGTCGGCAAGAGCCTCGCGATAAATTACAGCACGATGATAGTCCACTATGCGGGGCGCGTTGTGTACTTTGTCAAGCGTCCCTTCACCTTCGGAAGACATAAACACAAATAAGACGGACACATAGGGACGGGGGTGTTTCTGTGTCCATCCTCGAAGGGATACATTCCCCCGAAGACGTAAAAAAGCTGGATATGGCGCAGCTTGACGAACTTTGTGCCGAGCTGCGCCGTGAAATAACGGACGGGGTGCTCCGCACGGGCGGGCACCTCGCCTCAAGTCTTGGCGCGGTGGAGATCATAGTTGCTCTTCATCGTGTTTTTTCGACCCCGAAGGACAAGATAGTCTACGACGTAGGCCATCAGTCATACGCGCATAAGCTCCTCACAGGACGCCGCGAGCGTTTCGACACTCTCCGCCGCTTCGGAGGACTTTCCGGCTTTCCCGACCCCGCCGAGAGCGAGCATGACGCGTTCCGCGCCGGCCACGCCTCCACCTCGGTGTCCGCCGCGCTCGGCATGGCGCGGGCGAGGACGCTGAAGGGGGAGGACGGCAACGTTGTCGCCCTGCTCGGCGACGGGGCTCTCACCGGCGGACTTGCATATGAGGCGCTTACCGACGCGGGACAGTCCCGCGAGCGCCTCATAGTCATACTGAACGACAACGAGATGTCGATAGCGCACAACGTCGGCGGCGTGGAGCAGATGCTCGGAAGACTGCGCCTCCGCCCGGGATACATGCGCGCGAAGGACAAATTCCGCGCCGCCACCAGCAGGGGACGCTTTGGACACGCCCTGTACCGCTTCGTCCACGGCGTCAAGCAGTTTCTCAAGAGCCTTATCATCCGCTCGAATATATTCGAGGACATGGGATTTACCTACCTCGGCCCGGTGGACGGGCATGACGTGAAAAATCTCTGCCGGCTGCTCGAGCTCTCAAAGAGCTACGACGGACCCGTGCTGATACACGCGGTCACTGTCAAGGGCAGGGGATACGGCCCTGCGGAAAACGACCCGGAGAAGTACCACAGCGTCGCTCCGGCGGGCAGCGCAAAGCCGGGGATGAGCTTTTCCCGCGCGTTCGGGGACGCGCTCGTCGAGCTCGCGCGTGAGGACAGCAGAATATGCGCCATCACGGCGGCAATGGAGAGCGGGACCGGGCTTGAGAAGTTCGCGCGGGAGTTTCCCGAGCGCTTCTTCGACGTGGGCATAGCGGAGGAGCACGCCATGACGATGGCAGCGGGGCTCTCGGCTGCGGGGATGAAGCCGGTGTTTGCCGTCTACTCCACCTTCGCGCAGAGAAGCTATGACGAGCTGCTGCACGACGTCGCTCTGCAAAAACTGCCGGTCGTCATAGCCGTCGACCGCGCGGGGCTCGTCGGCGAGGACGGCGCGACGCACCACGGCATCTTCGACCCCGGCTTTCTCGCGCAGGCTCCGGGAGTCCGGATCTACTGCCCGGCAAACGCGGCGGAGACGCGGGAGTATCTGCGCCTCGCGCTCTCCTGCGGCGCGCCGAGCGCGATACGCTATCCCCGAGGTGGGGACGAGGGCAGGTTCACGGGAGTTTCCGAGGGTGCGGCGGAGGTCATAAGAAGCGGCTCGGACGTGACGATAGCCGCCTACGGACACATGCTCACAAACGCTCTTGACGCCGCTGGTATCCTCGAAAAGCGCGGCGTCTCCGCCGAGATAGTGAAGCTGAATACTCTCTCGCCGCTCGACGCCGAAACGGTGTTTGCATCCGCGCGGAGGACGGGTCGGCTCGTCGTGGCGGAGGACTGCGTCAAGGCAGGCTCCGCCGGGCAGCGCCTCGCGGCGGAAGCGGCGTGCGCCGGTGAGACGTTCGGGATAAGGCTTGTGGACCTCGGCGACAGGTTCTGCACTCACGGCCCCGTCGCGGAGCTCGAAAAATATTACGGCATCGACGCCGGTAGCATAGCGGAGGTGTCGCTGTGGCAAAAATGAGGCTTGACGTGCTCCTCGTGGAGCGCGGGATATTTCAGAGCCGCGAGCGCGCCCGTGCCGCGATAATGAGCGGCGAGGTGTTTGTCGCGGGCGTCCGCGTGGACAAGGCCGGCGCGTCCGTGCCGGAGGACGCGGAGGTGGAGTTCCGCGGCCGCGCGATACCTTACGTCAGCCGTGGAGGGTTGAAGCTCGAAAAGGCGCTCACCGTCTTCCCTGTGAAGCTCGAGGGCGTCCGCGCGGCGGACGTCGGCGCATCCACCGGAGGATTTACCGACTGTATGCTCCGAAACGGCGCGGCGAAAGTCTATGCGATAGACGTCGGCTACGGACAGCTCGCTTGGTCGCTCCGAACGGACGAGCGCGTCGTCGTCATGGAGCGGACGAACATCCGTAACGTCACACCGGAGATGATAGGCGAACCGCTCGACTTCGCGTCGATAGACGTGAGCTTTATTTCGCTCAGGATAGTCCTTCCGTGCGTGAAGCCGCTCCTCCGGGACGGAGGAACCGTCGTCGCGCTCGTGAAGCCCCAGTTTGAGGCGGGGCGCGAGAAGGTGGGAAAGAAGGGCGTCGTCCGCGACCCGGAGACGCACCTCGAGGTCCTCGAAGCGTTCCTCACTCACGCTCATGACGCGGGATTTGCCGTGAAGGGGCTGGACTTCTCTCCTGTGCGGGGCCCGGAGGGCAACATAGAGTATCTTGCTTACCTCTCATGCGAGGGCGAGAGCGGCGACTTTGACCTGAAGCGGCTCGTGGAGAACTCGCACGCCGCGCTCGACGGAAGGGAGAGCGAAAGGTGACGGCGGTAAAGTCTCTAGTGATATACTCGAACCCCGAGCGCGACCCCGGCCTTCTGTACGCCGCGAAGGCGGAGCACATCGCGCGCCGCCTCGGCGTCTCCGTCACGCTCTGCGACTCGCATTGCGGACGCGGGGAGCTTCTTTCCCTGCTTTCAGGGCGGGACATGGCGGCGGTGCTTGGCGGGGACGGGACTATACTTTCCGCCGCCGTTCCGGCGGCGGAGGCGGGCGTTCCGATACTCGGGATAAACCTCGGAAATATAGGCTTTATGAGCGGGTTCGACGCCTCCGACGAAGCCGCGCTCGAGACCGTGCTTGAGGGCGGTTACGTCACCGACGAACGCGCCCTTCTTTCCGTGCGCGCGGAGCGCGGCGTCGGGGAGTTCTTCCGCGCGGCGGCGCTCAACGACGCAGTCATCTCCGCAGGCGAGCTCGGAAGGATGGTGCGCGTGGAGATCTCCTGCGGAGGGAGCCGCGTCGCCGTCCTGCGCGGCGACGGCGTCATCGCCGCTACACCGACCGGTTCGACGGCGTACTCGCTCTCGGCAGGAGGGCCGATAATCGACCCGCGCTCCGACTGCATGGTCCTGACGCCGGTCTGCGCGCACACGCCCTACGCGCGCCCGATCGTGCTGCCGCTCTGCTCCGAAGTGAGGCTGAAAGCGCCGGAGAGCGCCGTCCTGACGGTAGACGGCAGGACGGGAACGCGGCTCGAAGCGGGAGACAGTGTGCTCATCGGCAAATACGCCAAAAAAACTACATTGATACGCTTGCAAAATTATGACTTTTATGGTATCATTGGTACGAAACTTTGGCAGACACAAATATCGGAGGTGGGCAATCTGTGAAAAAGGAACGTCACGAGAAGATAATCGAGCTTGTGAGGACAAGCAAGGTCGGCACACAGGATGAGCTCGTCGATATGCTGCGCGAAGCGGGCTACGACGTGTCTCAGGCTACTATTTCCCGGGACATCAAGGAGCTGCGGCTGCAGAAGGCGGCCGCCCCTTCTTTCGGATACAGGTACGTTCTTCCCGACGAGCGGCCGGACAGCACCACCGGCGACGAGCGCCTTCAGGACATCTTCCGCAAGAGCGTCTACGGCGTGGACTACGCGGCAAACATCATCGTCATAAAGACCATGGCCGCCCTCGGCAGCGCGGCGTGCGCGGCGGTAGACGGCATGAAGTACGACGGCATAGTCGGCACTCTCGCGGGTGACGACACGGGGCTTATCATAGTACGAAGCGAAGAACAGGCACACGAACTCTGCGAGCAGCTGCGCGGACTTATCGAGGACTAAAATGCTTCTCTTTCTGCAAATCGAAAACATAGCCGTGGTGGAGCGCGCGGAGGTCGAGCCGGGGGAGCGGTTCAGCGTCCTCACCGGCGAGACCGGCGCGGGCAAGAGCATCGTCATAGACGCGATAAACGCCGTCCTCGGCGAAAGGATGCCGCGCGACCTCATACGCTCCGGCGAGAAGAGCGCCACCGTGAGCGCGTGCTTTTCGCCGCTTGCCCCGAGCGTGCTTCAATGGCTCGAGGAAAACGGCTACGAGCCGGACGAGGACGGCTCGCTCATCATACGCAGGAGCCTGTCGGCGGACGGACGTAACCTCTGCCGGATAGGCGACCGTCCGGTGAGCGTGTCCGCGCTGAAGAAGCTCGGTGCGCTCCTTGTCAACATACACGGTCAGCACGACAGCGGACGTCTGCTCGACGAGCACGAGCACCTCGGCTACCTCGACGGATTTGCGGGAGACGGCGAGCTTCTTTCAAGTTACCGCGCGGTCTGGAACGAACTGCGCGAAATACGCCGTGATATAGAAAGGCACACCATCGGCGAGGAGGAGAAAGCGTTCCGCGCGGACTTCCTGCGGCGGAGGATAGAGGACGTCGAGGGAGCGGAGCTCGAAGCGGGAGAGGAGGAGGAGCTTGCTGCGCGGCGGAAGATCCTCCAGAGCGCGCAGAAGCTCTCCGACGCCGTGGACGACAGTATTTCCGAGCTCTACGGCGGCGAGGACTACTCCGGCGCGCTTGCGCTTATCGAGAGCGCGTCCGGCCGCATAGACGAAGCCGCGCAGACAGACGCGAGCCTCGCGGAGCTTGCCTCAAAACTCCGCGACCTGCGCTTTGCCGCAGAGGACGCGGCGGACGACCTTAGAAGACTTCGCGGCGAGTACGACTTCTCGCCGGAGGAAATAGACGAGGTGGAAAGCCGCCTCGACGTCATAAACACGCTCGAACACCGCTACGGCGGCACGGTCGAGACGCTTCTTTCCGACCTCGACAAGTGGCGCGCGGAGCTTTCGGACATAGAGTTTTCGGAGGAAGCGCTTGAGGAGCTCCGCCGGCGCGAAACGGATACACTGAAGCGCGCGGAGAAGATAGCGGATGAGCTCGGCGCGGTGCGCCGCGAGGCGGGCGTCCGCCTCGCCGAAGCGATAGAGCGCGAGCTCCGCGAGCTCGACATGCCGGGAGTGCGGTTTGTCACCGAGGTTGAAAAGAGCGCCCTCGGCGCGGACGGCGGCGACGGCGTCCGCTTCCTCATCTCCGCTAACGCGGGCGAGGAGCCGAAGCCGCTCAGCAGGATAGCGTCCGGCGGCGAGCTGTCGAGGATAATGCTTGCGATGAAGTCGGTGCTGACGTCGGGCGACGAGGTCGCCACGCTGATATTTGACGAGGTCGACTCCGGCGTGAGCGGACGGGCGGCGCAGCGCGTCGCGGAAAAGCTCGCAAAGATAGCGCGCACGAGACAGGTGCTCTGCGTGTCGCACCTGTCGCAGCTCGCGGCCATGGCGGACTGCCAGCTCCTTGTCGAGAAGCGCGAGCGGAACGGCCGCACCTTCACGTCGGTGACAAATCTCGACGGCGAGGCACGCGAACGTGAACTCGCACGCATCATCGGCGGCGAAGAGGTGACGGACACCATCCTCAAAAGCGCGCGGGAGCTCATCGATGCGGCGGAGCGATACAAACAGAATTTGTAAATATCGCGCGAAATGGGCGTATATTATAAACGACAGGAGCGGGCAAAGCCCGCTCCTATCGTTCATAGCCTCGCAGAGTTTCGGCGCCTGTCTGCGACAGGCGCCGAAATAAAGTCAAATCCGTTTTTTCCGGCGGCGTGTACAATGCGCCCTCAAACCCATACAGCAGCCAACCTTTTGCCGGGCGCATCAGACCTCGGCGCTTAGCGCCGACGTCCCGACTTTCTGCTAATTGAAGGAAAAAACACTTCTCGCGGAGCGTGCGTCGAGCGCCGCAGACGCTTTCCGCATTTTAATTAGCTCAATGTCGGGCAATATTCGCAAAGCGAATATTGCGAGCGAGGGCTGTAAAATGTCGAATGAGAAATTGGTTCGCGCCCTCGCGGTTCGCAGCGGTTGAAGCCCACGGCAAAGCCGCCAACTTCGCGCAGGCGATTATATCAATGTTTGGCTTTGCCCGCAAAGCGGGCAAAGTTCACGAGGGCTGAATAGGTTTCGATGAGAAATATGTCGGCGCCCTCGTGTTCCGCACGAGCATTTTAATCGGAAGGGCTCCCACGCGGTCGCCGACGCGTCAGCGAAATTATTTTAGATATTCTTTCATCAGATCGTCCATTCCGTACAGCCCCGGCTCCTTGCGCTCCGAGATGAACCTCGCGGCGCGGAGCGCGCCCTCCGCGAACACCGCGCGGCTCTGCGCCGTGTGCTTCAGCTCTATTATCTCGTCGTTTCCGGCGAATATGACCTCGTGCTCGCCGACTATCGTCCCGCCGCGTATCGAACTTATCCCTATCTCTCCGCGCGGACGTTCGCGGCGGCGCTCGTGGCGGTCGTAGACATACTCCGCCGAGCCACCCTGCGCTCTGCGCGCGGCGTCCGCAAGCGTGAGGGCGGTGCCGGACGGCGCGTCGAGCTTTCTGCGGTGGTGCCGCTCAAGTATCTCGATGTCGTAGCTGTCGCCAAGGACTCCCGCGACCTCCTCCACAAGCGCTGTGAGGAGCGCTATGCCGAGCGACATATTAGCCGAGCGGAACACCGCAAGCGTCTCCGCCGCGCGCCGCACTTCCGCCTCCTGCTCCTCCGAGTAGCCGGTGGTGCAGAGCACGAGAGGAAGTGAGCGGGGGAGGGAGTAGTCGAGTATCCCGCGCAGGGCAGAGGGGTGCGAGCAGTCCACGAGGACGTCCGCAGTTCCGGTGTAGTCCGCCGGACTGCGGTATATCTCAAAGCCCGACTTTTCCGCTCCGTTTATATCGACGCCCGCGGCTATCTCAAAGGACGGATCCTGCTTTGCCGCGTCCGCTATGAAGCCTCCGAGCCGTCCTCCGGCTCCGCAGAGAAGTATCTTCGTCATTCCTTTCACCTCTGTCCGCGCCGCGTGACGGCGGCGGGACGTCCCTTTCTTTAGAATTCAGGGGGCGAACGCTCGCCCCCTCAGTTATTTTTCCTGTTGAAGATCAGCCGAGAAGCCCGTATTCCGCAAGAGTGTCGCGGAGCATCTTCTCGTTTGCCTCGCTCATCTCGACGAGCGGCATACGCGTTGGCCCGACGCCCATGCCCATCATATTCATCGCCGCCTTGACCGGTATCGGATTTGTCTCGGCAAAGAGAGCGCGCATAAGAGGGTAATACTTGTAGTGCAGCTCGCGCGCCCGCTCGAAGTCGCCCTCGAGACAGGCATGGGAGAGCTCGACCATCGCGCCGGGGAGGATGTTCGAGAGGACCGAGATTATTCCCTTCGCGCCGAGGGACATCATCGGCAGCGTCGCGCTGTCGTCCCCGCTCCAGATGTTGAGTTCGTCGCCGCAGACCATCTTCGTGCGGCTGACGAGTTCGAAGTCGCCGCTAGCCTCCTTGACGCCGTTGATGTTGGGATGCTTTGAGAGCTCCCTGTAGGCGTCCACGGTGAAGCCCATGCCGGTGCGGCTCGGGATGTTGTAGAGGATTATCGGGATGTTCACCCTGTCCGCGACGGCCTCGAAGTGGCGCACAAGTCCGCGCTGCGTCGTCTTGTTGTAGTAGGGTGTGACCATCAGGAGCGCGTCCGCACCGCTCTTCTCGGCGTTCTGGCTCATCATGATGGCGTGAGCCGTGTCGTTCGAACCGGTGCCGGCTATTATCTTTATCCTGCCCGCCGCACGCTTTATCGCGTACTCGACGGTGGCGAGGTGCTCGGGGATGGTCTGCGTGGGCGCTTCGCCGGTGGTGCCGCAGACAACGAGCGCCTCGACCCCGGCGGCGATCTGCTGCTCGATGAGCTCACCGAGCTTCTCGAAGTTGACGAAATCGGACGTGAACGGCGTGATTATCGCCGTACCTACTCCCGTAAAAATCGGCTGCTTCATAATTTTCGGCTCCTTTTGCAGAATGTCGTAAGTTGATAGGACTGCCTAGTGCGTTCAGTCGATGTAACCCTCCGCGCAGAGCAGCTCCGCGAGCTGCACCGCGCCTCCGGCGGCGCCGAGGAGGGTGTTGTGTGAGAGCGAAACGAACTTGTAGTCGTACTGCGTATCCTCGCGCAGACGCCCTACCGACACCGCCATGCCGCCCTCGAGCTCGCGGTCGAGGCGGGTCTGCGGACGGTCGGGCTCCTCGAAGTAGTGGATGAACTGCTTCGGGGCGCTCGGAAGCGCGAGCGACTGCGGACGCGCGCGATATCCCGCCCACGCGGCTTTTATCTCCTCTATGGACGGCTTCTCCTCAAAGGAGACGAACACCGCCGCAAGGTGGCCGTCGGTGACGGGGACGCGGATGCACTGCGTCGTGATGGACGGCGTCTCGGCGTTCACAATGACGCCGTTTTCGATGTGCCCCCATATCTTCAGCGGTTCGAGCTCGCTCTTTTCCTCCTCGCCGCCTATGTAGGGGATGACGTTATCTATCATCTCCGGCCAGGTACCGAAGTTCTTGCCCGCGCCGCTTATCGCCTGATAGGTACAGGCGAGCACCTTCGTGGGACGGTACTTCAGCAGGGGATGGAGCGCCGGGACGTAGGACTGTATCGAGCAGTTCGACTTCACGGCAATGAGGCCGCGCTTTATTCCGAGGCGCTTGCGGAAGCTGTCTATCACCCGAATGTGCTCCGGGTTTATCATGGCGACGACCATCGGAACGTCCGGGTCGCCGCGGTGCGCGGAGTTGTTGGATATGACCGGGCATTCGCGCTTCGCATACTCGAGCTCGAGCGCATAGATCTCCTGCTTTGTCATGTTGACGGCGGAAAAGACGAAGTCGACCTCG
Organism: uncultured Clostridia bacterium; assembly: GCA_947631015.1. Classification (GTDB taxonomy): domain Bacteria; phylum Bacillota; class Clostridia; order Oscillospirales; family JAAYOS01; genus CANRIN01. Next base: position 38,437 of record CANRJS010000001.1, on the reverse strand, counting down.
CCCGCTATTTTGTCGATGTCCGCCGTAGCGTCGAGGACGGTCATATTCGCCGCGCTCTCCGGCATCGGCTCGCTCATCATCCAATGCGCCGCGTCACGGTAGAGCTTGCCCGCTGAGCGGGGAGAGGCGGCGAGAGCCGCAAGCTCGAACCACGGGTGCCTGCTCACAAGCATCACGAACCGCTGCCCGACCATGCCTGTAGCGCCGATGACGCCGACTCTGTACTTTTTCATCTTGATCTCCTCCGAATATATGCCGTTTATCAAGTTATCAAAAAGCCGTTGAAAAAACGACAAATTATGCTATAATTAGAGAGGTGCTTTGTTTACATAATATGCGGGACTTCTCCCGCCGGATATAATTGTAGCACAGCATGTACTTTCTGTCAACGCAAACCCCGTTCGGAGGAACAAAATGAAACGATTTACTTCTTTCCTGCTTGTTCTCGCGCTTCTTCTCGGCGGCGAGGCCTTTGCCGCAAGCGAAGGGGCCGGATTTATCCCCGCTACCGGAGAGAATTCGGCGGATCCGTTTGCGTCCGCCGAGCCTGCCGCATCCGCAGCGCCCGAGGCTTCCCCCACGGCGGCACAGCCGGTGTCCTACGTCTCCACTGCCGTTGACCCGGCTTCCGTAACATACCCCATAGTGTGCGAGCCGGAGGAGTATATCGTCCGCGCCGGACTGTACTACGGTTCCACGGCGCTTGCCTCCGCAAATCTCCAGAACTTTGACGGCTCGGGGTATATGTTCGGCTGGTACGACAAGGACGGGGCTTTCACCGCCGTCGGCTATACCGCGCAGGAGAGGATAACTACCTTCTCCGACCGAAACATGTACGTCAAGGACAGCACATATTACGACTCGATCGCTCCCTCCGGCGCGACGTCGATAGGCGCGTACCATGTCCAGACGCCGGACTCCTATCCGACCTACCAGGAGGCGCTCGCCGCCGCCGGAGCATACGCATCCGCGTTTCCGGCATACATAAACGGGGAGTGGCGCGTCCGCGTCGGCTCATACCGCTCGTCCGGCGCGGCGGAAGAGGCGGCGGCTTCACTCGGCGTGCCGAACGGCACGGTCGTCGGCGCGTCCAATACCTGCTACACGGTGGCGGTGACGCCCACCGGGACCATCATATTCGAGTTTGACAACGGCGGCGACCGCTTCGGCATACGCCCGATAGGCTCGGAGGAGCCGGTCACCTGGCACAAGGGCTACAAGTGGGCGGGCGGCTTTGAGTACAGGCGGAACTCGTCGGGTTCGCTCGTCGTTATAAACGTCGTCGAAATAGGCGACTATACCAAGGGGGTCATACCCTACGAGATAGGCACCAACTGGACCGAGGAGGGTACAAAGGTCGGAGCGGTCTGCGCCTCAAGCTACGTCGTATTCAATAAAAACCGCCACAGCGCCTACGGCTTTGACGTCTGCAACACCGACCACTGCCAGGTCTATCAGGGGCTGAACCGCGCCACCGCGCAGTCGAACGCCTACTGCGACGCCGTCGCAGGTCTCGCGATGTTCTACGACGGCAAGATATGCGACACGGTTTACCACTCCACGAACGGAGGCTACACCGAGGACGCGGTAAACGTCTGGGGCGTGGACTACCCGTACCTGAAGGCCGTGCCCGACACCTACGAAGACCTTGACCGCGCCCAGTACGGGCGCTGGAGCTACACCTACACCGGCGAGGAAATAGCGTGGGTGCTCAATCAGAAGAACTACTCTATCGGCACGGTCACAAATGCGTGGGTCGAGAAGTTCACCCCCGCAGGGAACGTATACACCGTGAGCTTTATGGACGCGAGCGGAAAGAAGCTGAGCTTTTCAAAGGAGGCGGCGCGCACCATCCTCACAAGCAGCACCCTCGGAAAGGGTACGCGGAGCCAGCGGTACACCATCTCGAGCGGGACGGTCGAGATAGCCGCGGGCGAGAGCGGAACTTCGATTTCCGCCTCCACCGCGCAGGTCATAGGTGCGGACGGCAAAATTCAGGGACTTCGGAACCCCGGCGAGGTGTATGTTCTGACGGCAAACGGCACCGACGCTCTCCGCTCCGAATCCACAAGCGGAGTGTTCGTAGTGAGCGGCACCGGTTGGGGCCACAACGTCGGCCTAAGCCAGTGGGGGAGCCGGGGACGCGCCGAGGCTGGCTGGGACTATGTGTCTATTCTCGAATACTACTACACCGGCGCAAAGGTCATGAACATACAAGAGGTACTCGGCAGATGAAAAAGAGCGATTTCTGGTACGAACTCCCCGAGGAGCTGATAGCGCAGACTCCGTCCCCCGAGCGGGACGGCTCGTCGCTTATGCTCCTCGACAAGACGACTGGGGAGTACTCCTTCCACGTCTTCCGCGAGATAGCGGATTTCTTTCACGAGGGCGACCTTCTCGTCATGAACGACTCGCGCGTCCTTCCCGCGCGTCTTATCGGCTCGCGGCGCGGCGGCGGCGCGGCGGAGGTCCTTCTGCTCCGCGAGCGTGAGGGCGGCCTTTGGGAATGTCTCGTGCGCCCGGGGAGGAAGCTCCGCCCCGGCGCGCGCATCACCTTCGGGGACGAGCTCTCCTGCGAGATAGTATCCGTCGAGGAGGGCGGCAACCGCCTTGTCCGTTTCGAGTACTACGGAATATTTCTCGAGATACTCGAGCGGCTCGGACGGATGCCGCTCCCACCGTACATCAAGGAGACCCTCGACGACCCGGAGCGCTACCAGACTGTCTACTCAAAGCACCTCGGCTCCGCCGCCGCGCCGACGGCGGGGCTCCACTTCACCGAGGAGCTGCTGCAACACATACGGGAAAAGGGCGTGGAGGAGAAGTTCGTGACGCTGCATGTCGGGCTCGGGACCTTTCGCCCGGTGAGCGAGGACGAGATAGAGGATCACCCGATGCACTCCGAGTTCTGCATCCTCCCGGAGGACACCGCCGAGGCCGTGAGCCGCGCGAAGCGCGAGGGTCGGCGGGTGATCTCCGTCGGAACGACCTCCTGCCGCGTGCTTGAGACCTTCGCGCGGGAGGACGGGACGATGGAACCGGGCTCGCGCTGGACGGACATCTTCATCTATCCCGGATACAGGTTCAAGGCTGTCGACGCGCTCATAACGAACTTCCATCTGCCGGAGAGCACGCTTATAATGCTCGTCTCGGCGCTCGCCGGAAGGGAGCACATCCTCGAGGCTTACAGGGCGGCGGTCGAGCATAAAATGCGGTTCTTCTCGTTCGGGGATGCGATGTTCATTCATTGATTTTACGGAGATTTTCGGAAAGGCGGATACGTTATGCCGATTAAAGCAAACAAGAACGCGAACACGATACGCATACTCACAAACAACACCGAGTACCAGATAAAGGTCGACAGGTTCGGCATACTCAAGCACGTCTGGTACGGCCGCCCGGTCTGGGACGATATGGACCATCTCCTCGACTATCCCGGGATAGGCTTTGCGGGCAACATCCACGAGTCGGGCGACCGGCGCGAATACTCGCCGGACACGCTTCCGCAGGAGTACGGGTGCAGCGGCGGCGCGGACTACCGCGTGCCGTCGATAAGCGTCGTATTTCCGGACGGTTCGCGCACGGTCGACCTCCGCTACATCGGATACACGATAGAAAAGGGGAAGTATTCAATACCCGGACTTCCCGCTGTCTACGCCTCCGATGACGACGCGGAGACGCTTGAGATATACCTTCAGGACGTCGCAAGCGAGCTTGTGGTGCGTCTCCGCTACGGCATCCTGCCGCAGTACGACGTTATCACGAGGAGCGCCGTTATCTCCAACAAAGGAAGCAGCCCTATTCGCCTCGAGAACGCCATGAGCTTCTGTCTCGACATTCCGTTCGGAGAGTGGGACAGGATGACATTTGTCGGCCGTCACGCCATGGAGCGCGTGCCCGACCGCCGGCCGGTAGACCCCGGTATACACGAGAGCTCGAGCGTGAGGGGCGCGTCGAGCCATCAGCAGAACCCGTCCGTCATACTCTGCTCGAAGGACTGTACCGAGACGTCGGGCGAGTGCTACGGCGCGGCGCTCGTGTACAGCGGGAGCTTCAAGACGCAGGTAGAGCGTGACCAGCTCGGCGGAACGCGCCTCACTATGGGCATAAACCCCGACCTTTTCAGCTGGGAGCTCGGGGCGGGGGAAGACTTCTACACCCCCGAGGCGATAATCACGTACAGCGGCGAGGGCTTTGACCGTCTCTCGCAGAACTTCCACGGCGTCATACGCAACAACGTCTGCCGCGGGAAGTACAAGCTCGCGCCGCGTCCCATACTCATAAACAACTGGGAAGCGACCTACTTCAACTTCGACGAAGAAAAGCTTGCCGCGATAGCAAAGCAGGCTTCCGAGCTCGGCGTGGACCTCTTTGTCATGGACGACGGGTGGTTCGGCAAGCGTTCGAGCGACACATCCGGCCTCGGCGACTGGACGGTAAACGAAAGCAAGCTAAAAGGCGGCCTCAAGCCGCTTGTGGACAAGGTAAAGAGCTTCGGAATGAAGTTCGGTATATGGTTTGAGCCGGAGATGGTAAGCGAGGACAGCGACCTCTTCCGTGCGCACCCCGACTGGGCGATAGCCGTTCCGGGACGCGCGCCGGTGCTGAGCCGCAGCCAGCTCCTGCTCGACCTCACGCGCGCGGACGTCCGCGAGTACCTCTACGGCGCGATAAACGATATACTGAACAGCGCGGATATTTCCTATGTGAAGTGGGACTTCAACCGCAGCATCTGCGACTGGTACTCCCACGGCATACCTAAGGAGTGTATGGGCGAGATGCCGCACCGCTACATGCTCGGACTTTACGAACTTCTCGAACGCCTCACGCACGACTTCCCGGACGTATTGTTCGAGGGCTGCAGCGGTGGGGGAGGACGCTTCGACGCCGGCATGCTCTACTACACGCCGCAGATATGGTGCAGCGACGATACCGACGCCTACGAGCGCACAAAGATACAGTACGGCACGAGCTTTATATATCCCGTCTCCGCTGTCGGCTCGCACGTCTCCGCCGTCCCGAACCACCAGACCGGCCGCGTGACGCCGCTCGAGGCGCGCGCAGTCACCGCCATGGCGGGCAGCTTCGGCTATGAGCTCGACCTCGGCAGGCTTTTGGATGAGGAGAAGGCCGCCGTGAAGGAGCAGACTGCGCGCTTCAGAAGATACGACGACCTCATTCACAACGGCAGCTACCACCGTCTCTCCGACCCGACGGCGGACAGGTTCGCCGCGTGGGAATATGTGTCCTTTGACCGGACCGAGGCGCTGGTCCACGGCATGGTCTTCCGCACCGAGCCTAGCGCGATGCGCTATCGGATCCTTCTTCGCGGACTTGATCCGGAAAAGCTCTACCGCTTCGATGCCGACGGAAAGATATACTCTGGCACGGCGCTGATGAACGGTGGGATACTTCTCCCGCGCACTTGGGGAGACTACGCGCCGTTCGAGCTGCACTTCACAGAATTTTAAACATCGGCGCGAAATGTGCTCGCTTCGCTGCGCACCCTTTCGCGCCGAGGCTTTCACTTGAAATTGCGCAGGCGCAATTTCAAGTGAAGCTGTCGGATAGGGCGAAGCCCTACCGACAGCATTCGCTCCGCTCCGCGCCGAGTTTTCCGCCTGCGGCGTAAAATCGACGCACGCTCCGCGAGAGGAGTTTTTTCCGACGTACACGCCGCCGAAAAAAACGGATTTAACCTTATTTCGCGCCAAAGGCGCGAAACTCTGCGAGGCTTTTGACAAGAAGACTTCTTGATAAGCTGAAAAACGGCGGGCGCGATTTCGCGCTCGCCGTTTTTTCGTGTAAAGTTTGCGGTATTGCAGCTGTAGGCTACGCGTCGTATCATTTGGCGTACATATCCATGCTTCTACGCTCTCCGCCAGAGGAAAGTATTGTCCGAGAGCTCTGCCGTGACGCGGCCAAGACCCTTCATCCATGTGAGGTAGGAGCGCACGGTAGCGCCGATGAGCGCGTGCTGCTCGAAGGTCATCACAAGCGAGAACTCCTCAAACACCCGCCGGAGAAGCAGGTCAAAGGTCATCGGCTCCGCGAGGAGGCGTTCTATCCTGTCCGCCGTGTCGTGCGTCGCCGCGATGTTGAAGTCGGCAAGCTCTGTTATGTCCTCCGCCGCGTCCGCGTGGGACGGGACGAACAGCTTTGCCCGGAGCGTCTTTACCTTTTCAAGCGTCGCGAGGTACGCGCCGACGTCGTAGATAAACGCTATGCCGTACTTCTCAAGCGTCGCGCGGCTCGCGAGGCAGTCCGCGAGGTAGACGACGTCGTCCGGCGTGCGGAAGCCCGCCATGTCAAGGAAGTGGCCGGGCAGGGAAATGACCTCAAACCCGTCCGGCAGGACCTCCGGCGTCAGAGGCTCGGCGTCGCTCGGCTCCGCAAGGAGGAACTTTCGGCGGAGCTCGTCCGGCGGACAGCCGCCGTAAAGCAAGGACGGCTCAAGCGTCGGATGCCTCACAAAGCCGAGCTCCGCGCCGGGGGCGTAGATCCTGCATCCGGTCCTGTCCTGAAGGAACCTGTTGCCACCGATGTGGTCGGCGTGGGAGTGTGTGTTGTATATGGCGCGGAGACGCCAGCCGTTCTCGTCGAGCAGGCGGCGGACCTTTCTGCCCGCGTCTCTGTCTCCGCCGCTGTCTATGAGGCAGACGTCGCCTCCGTCCAGCCGCACGAGCCCTATCTTGGCGGGACACTGAAGATAAAAGCTGTTTCCGGCGGCAAGAGTCAGTTCGTACATATCAGTCCCCGAACCTCTTGATGTAGTCCTCGCAGAACGCGTCTATTTTTGCGTCATACGCTTCGTCGACTGTTCTGTCACCGCGCAGCAGCTTTTCTATTGCCATCCTCGCGCCGGCGCTGAACGGCACGGTGCAGACAAACGACGGCACGAACCGCTTTATCTTAGTCGTGTCGAAGAACATGCTCTCCGCCTTGTCGCCGAGGAGACCGCCACGGTACTCGGGGAGCTTCCGCGCGATATAGTCGCTCGGGACGTGGAGGATATTCGGCTCCACGCCGAGTATTTCGCATTCTATCTCGATTATGCGATCCCAGCTCAGAGCCTCGTCTGAGGTGATGTGGAACGCGTGCCCCACAGCCTGGAGGTTTCCCACAAGTCCGCAGAACGCCCTCGCAAAGTCGGTGTTGTGCGTCACGGTCCAGAGCGAGCGCCCGTCACCGTGGACGACCGTGGGCTTGCCCGCGAGCATTCTCGCGGCGTAGGTCCACTGGGTCTTCGCCCCGGAGAGGGGAACTATCAGCTTGTCCCTGCCGTAGGTGTGCGACGGACGCACGATGGTGGCGGGGAAGCCGTCCTCGCGGAATCGGCGGAACAGCGCCGCCTCCGCGTCCGCCTTGTTCTGCGAGTAGTCCCAATACCTGTTGCCGAGGGGATTGCTCTCGGTGATGGGGTAGGAGGTTATCGGCTTTGAGTAGGCGGAAGCGCTCGAGATAAATATGTACTGCTTTGTCCTGCCGCCGAAGAGGCGGAAGTCCCGCTCGACATCGTCCGGCGTGTAGGCTATCCAGTCGGCGACGGCATCGAAAACAAGACCGTGCAGAAGCTCCTGCACGGTCTTTTCGTCCCTGATGTCGCCGATGAGATACCTTGCGCCGAGCGCTTCATACCCGCGGTCGGAGCCGCGGTTGAGGAGGAACACCTCATGCCCCGAGCGGAGCAGGCTTTCGGTGACGGCGGAGCTTATCAGCCCCGTCCCTCCGATAAAAAGTATCTTCATGGCCGCCGCTTACTTGAGTCCCGCAAGCTCGAGAGCCTTTATGATGAGATCGACCGACGAATCGTCGTCTATGAGACCGGTGTTTATCGTGAGGTCGTAGTTGTCGAGCTCGTCCCAGGTGCGGTTGGTGTAGTAATTGTAGTAGTTGCGGCGGCTCTTGTCCATACGGCGCAGATAGTTCTCACGCTCGCGGTCGGTCTTGAGCTCGGGCGAGTCCTCGACGAGGAAGGCCATGCGCTTCTCAAGCGGAGCGGTGATGAACACGCGGAGCAGATCCTTGCGCTCGCGGAGTATAAAGTCGGCACAGCGCCCGACTATCACGCACGGGTTCGCAGAGACCTTGCGGATGACCTCCGCCTGTATGTTGAAGAGCGTGTCGTTGGTAAGTACGTCCGAGCCGCCGAAGAACAGCGAGCGCGAATTGTAGTTGCCGGTGACTATCGAGTAGAGCAGGCTGTTGGACGGTCTTTCGTCGGCGTTTTCAAAGAGCGCCTCGGTAAATCCGCTGTCCCGCGCGGCGATGGAGAGGAGCTCCTTGTCATAGAAGGGAATGCCGAGCTTCTTTGCGACATTCTGCCCTATGACGCGTCCGCCGCTTCCGTAGTACCTGTTTATCGCGATGATTGCCATGATCTGACCCCCTTCAAAGAACTTATTTTCCTATACATATTATACACCGCCGCCGGTCAAGAATCAAGAGTATCCTGTGTACTTTGTCCGTCAAATTTGATAAAGCAGGCTATAAAGTAAAATCCTTTACATGACCAATACGCTGTAAAGTCACTTGCTTGTTTTGCTAAGAAAATCTCCCAATATTCTCGCCGTTTCGGTAAGACACGTGAGATCTTCCCCGTCAAATGTTCCGGTAGAAGGACTGTCTATGTCGATGACGCCGAACAGCTCTCCCGCCGCGTATATCGGCACGACTATCTCGGAGGAGGACGCCGCGTCACAGGCGATGTGGTTTGTACACTTATGCACGTCCTCGACTATCTGTGCGCGGTTCTCCGCGACCGCCGTTCCGCACACCCCGGAACCCGGCTCTATCCGCACGACGGCAGGCTTGCCCTGGAACGGTCCGAGTATCAAAACTCCATCCTTCATAAGGTAGAAGCCCGCCCAGTTTGTGTCGCGGAGCTCCATCCTGAGCAGCGCGGAGACGTTTGCGAGGACGGCGACGACGTTGTCCGTCTCGGCCGCGATCTTTTCCGCGTTTTCGTTGATGTAGGCGTAGGTCTCGCGCTTCGTTTCAAATTCCCTGTATTCTATATCCATAGATTCTTCCTCAGTCAAAGTGTATGTGGCAGTAACCGCCGGGGTTCTTCTCGAGATACTTCTGGTGGTACTCCTCGGCGGGGTAGAAGTTCTCGAGCGGCTTCAGCTCCACGGCAAGAGGTTTGTTATACCCGCGCGCGAGCTCGGAGAGCATACGTTCCGCCGTCTCCGCGTCCGAGGGGTCGGTGTAATATATGCCGGTGCGGTACTGTATACCGTAGTCCTCGCCCTGATGGTTCACGGCGGTGGGGTCTATGACGGCAAAGTACTTGCGGAGCAGAGATTCGAGCGTGAGCCGCTCCGAATCGTACTTCACATATACGGTCTCGGCGTGACCGGTGTGCTCGTGCTTGACCTGCTCATAGGTGGGATTTGCCGTCGGGCCGTTGGCGTAGCCGACGGTCGTCTCGAGCACTCCGGGGATGAGGTCGAAGTATTTCTGGCAGCCCCAGAAGCAACCTCCTGCGAGGTATATTTCCTTTGTCATACCGTCACTTCCTTACCTGTTTTCGTCAGAAGTCAGCGCCTTAATCTCTCGCAGGAAGCTGTCCACGTCCTTGAACTGGCGGTAGACGGACGCGAAGCGCACGTACGCGACCTCGTCTATCTTTCTCAGCTCGCCGAGTACCATTTCGCCTATCTCCTGCGACGTAGCCTCACGCACGAGGCTGTTCTGAAGGCTCTGCTCGATGTTGCTCACGGCGGCATTCAGAACGTCAAGCGTCACAGAGCGCTTCTCAAAGGCGCGGAGCATGGCGTTTAGGACCTTCTCGCGCGAGAATGCCTCGCGCGAACCGTCCCGCTTTATGACGATTATCGGCATGCTCTCCACTTTTTCGTATGTAGTGAAGCGCCTCGAACATTCGAGACATTCGCGGCGGCGGCGGATGCTCCCGTCCTCGGTGGGCCGGGAATCGACGACCTTGCTGTCAGTGTGACCGCAAAACGGACATTTCATAACCAAAACCTCCAATATTCGGCGGTTTCAATGCCGCAAAAGTTCTGATATAATGTTATCGGTACGGGAAAGGAGATTGCGCTTTCTATGAAAAACAAAAGAACATCCTCGGAGCTTGCCCTGTGGATAGCGAAAAGGGGACTCCAGTTTGCCTCACTTGCGATGTTTATCGCTTACATATTTTTATTATACACCGAAACGGCAATTTTTCAAGCGGAATTTGCGCTTCGCCATGCCGCCTGCGAATTTTGCTCGGTGGGCTCGTCCGTCCTGCTTCTTTCGCTCCTCGCCGCGCTCATAGTGCAGGACAGGCTCGACGAGTGAACACTTGAAGCCTCCCGGATTAAGTGATATAATAATCGCAAAGCGATTATTATATTTGATTCAATGCCGCTTTGCTCCCGCCCTTTGGACGGAACCGCAAAACATGGCACATTATACCATTCGCGCTTGCGCTCACGGTATAATGATTACATTACAACTACACTATTCACGAATCTCGGGAGGTTGCAGATGAAGGTACGCTCACAGTCCGCTCTGCCGGCTATAATGATGGTGGTCGCGATATTTGCGGCCATCCTTTCCGCCGCGCGCGTCATACAGCTTTCACGCTGGAACTCTCTGCTGCGCGAGGGATTTGAGCCCTCCGGCGCGGTGTACGACCCCGCCTCGCCGAGCGTCTTTGCGGGCGTGCCCGCGCCGGACTTTTCGGATATAGAGGGCGGAGTATTCACGCTCGAGAAAAGCCTCAGCTACTACGACCGTCCGGGCGGCGCGGCCGTCCTCACGCTCGAGCCGGGAGAGTACCTCGCCGCAGGATTTTCCGAGGACGCCGAAAACGTCTACGGTGAGCGGAGCCTGCCCGCGTCGGACGGCTGGCGCTGTGTCCGGCCGTTCGTGAAGAACGGGGAGGAGCCGGGAGAGCGGCTGTATGTCAAGACAGCGGACCTGCTCCGCGCGATAGAGACCGTTCTTCCCGAGGGGGAGACAGTTGACTGCACCATCGGCGGTGAGAACGGCGCGGCGCGCGCCATGACGCCTGCGGAACGGACGCTTCTCGCAAACGACATAGCGCTGTATGACGCGGGGATATACTGCTCATCGGACATTGAGGTCGGCATATTCGAGGCGCGCACGGTCTTTACCGGCGTCGCGGGTCTCGCGCTGATATGCTGGTCGATAATTCTGTTCCGGTGGGGCGGACGGGAGAAGGCGGTGTGATATGAGCGACTTTACCACATTTCTGAATGACGGAGAGATCTATCTCCGCCTTGACCGCACCGTCGGCCGGGACGACGACATCGGACGCGTACCAGCGTTCATCTTCACCGTCTGCCGCTGCTCGGACGACGAAGAAGTCGGCGGATGCGACCTGCGCGTGGGCCACAGCGGCAGGGACGCATACTACTCGACCTACTACGGCGGCAACATCGGCTATCACATCGACCCGCCGTTTCGCGGGAACCGGTACGCCACGAGGGCGTGCCTCCTGCTCTTTGAACTTGCAAAAGAGAAGGGGATGGACAGCGTCTACATAACCTGCGACCCGTCAAACGCCGCGTCGAAACGCACCTGCGAGCTTGCGGGCTGTGAATTTGTCGAGCGCGCGGACATCCCGTCCGGCAACTCGATGTATGCCGAGGGAAAGCGCGAGGTGCTTGTTTTCCTAAAGCGGCTGTAACGAGCAGCGACAGAAGATCAAGAGCTCACCGTGAATTCTTTCACGGTGAGCTCTTTTCAGAAATACCACTCGTCGTCGGTGGTATTTTTTTGTCCTTCGGCGTGTTTATCGGGCTCGCTCGGGACATAATGGATACAGTCGCTTCCGCCTATACCCGGCGGCGCGGCCATCGAAAGCGTGCAGACGCCGTCCTGCTGGTAGACGCATTTGTTTGAACACTCTATCACCGTTCCCACCCCCTTAAAGCCGTTCTTAGCTTGCCTCGCGGTGCTGAAAAAATTCCTGTAAGTTTGGAGAAGCCATGAAAAAGAGCATTCTTTTTATTCCCGTCGCGGCTGCGGCCGCCGCCATGTTCCTTATTTCTTCGCTTTCGAAGGAGCCGGAGCCGATACGGGTAACGACGACCGAAGCAGTGACGTCTTCCCGCCTTATAAGCGTATCCGGCGACGGCGCTCTCGAGGCATACCGCGTCCGCAGGCTCGGCGTTCGAGGCTACGCGGAGGCGGAACGGATATACTTAAACGTCGGTGATGAGGTGGCGGAGGGTCAGGTGATAATGACGCTGCGGCCGGCGGACGAGCCGGCGTCCGCTTTAGAGGAGCTCGTCTCGGAGGCGGACATCGCGTCGCTCCTCGACGGCGGCGCGGCGGAAGGCTCCGTCCTTGCCGACGCCTTTGCAGAGCGGGAGCTTGTAAGTCCGTTTGACGGCGTCCTCACGCGGCTCTCTGTGGCGGAAGGCGAGCAGGCGTCTCCGTTCGAGGCGATAGCCGAGGTGAGCGACGTCAGCCGGATACGCGCGAGGGTTCGCCTAGGCGAGGAGAATACGGGGCTCGTAGAGGTCGGAATGCCCGCCTCGGTGACAAGCGGCGGCATGAAATACGATGCCGTGGTAATAGAAGTCTCGCCGGTCGTGCGCGGCTCGGGCGGTATCACGGGCACATCCGCGCGGTACTGCGAAGCCGTGCTCGAGCTGTACTCGCCGGACGGAGCCGTTCCCGGAGCCTCCGCCTCCGCCGTGATTTACGCGGAGCGGCGAACCGGTATGCTGCTTCTTCCGTTTGAAGCGATAGGACAGGACCGGAACAACCGTGAGTACGTCTACCTCCTCGCGGACGGCGCAGCGCGGCTCTGCTATGTGACCTCCGGCGAGGAGTTCGGCGCGCAGGTGGAGATACTCTCCGGCGTCGCGCCGGGCGAGAAGGTAATAGTCAGCGCGGAGGGCGAGCTGTATAACGGCGCGCCGGTGGAGGCGGAAGGATGAAGGCGCGCGACATACTCCGCTTCTCGCTTCTCAACGCCTTTCGCGGAAGGCTCCGGACGGCGCTCACCGTATTTGCCGCCGCCGTAAGCGTCGCGGCGACGATACTCGTGTTCGCCGTGGGGATGTTCGCGCAGAACGCCGTCTCCGAGCAGCTCGACGCGCTCGGGATAAGCGGCGTCAGCGTCTATCCGAAGAAGGTCGCGGCGGACGGTGGCCTTCGTCTCGACGCGTCCGACGCAGTCACGGTGATGAATGAGGTCGAGGGGGTAGACAACGCCCTCGCCGTCGTGATAAGATATGGTTCGTACACGATGAAGAACTGGCAGGGGAATGCCGTTATATTCGGAACGGGCGCGGGGCTTGGCGACCTGCTTGACGTCGAGATGCTCTACGGACGGTTCTGCGACGAAAGCGACCTGCGCGGAAGCGCAAACGTCGTCGTAGTCGACGAGGAGTTTGCAGAGACGGTCTACGGACGCTCAAACATCGTCGGAAAGACCATGACGCTCACGGCGGGTTCGTCGCGGGAGTTTACGGTCGTCGGCGTGATAAGCTCGCAGAACGGCGGTATGCTGCCGCTGCTCGGTGACGCGCTTCCACACTTTTTCTACGTCCCGATAAGCACGCTCTCCGGGATGTGCGGCAAGGACGGCGCGGACCAGCTGCTCATAGGCTCCGACGACCCTGCGGCGATTGGGGACGTGATAGCGCTTCTCGAGCGCGTCCACGCCGCGCCAAACTCTCTCCGAAGCGAGGACATCAGCGGACTCCGCGAGGATATAAACGGCGTCACGCGGAGCGTCGGACTGTTTATCACTGCCGTCGGCGGAATTTCCGTGCTTATCGCGGGCATCGGTATCATGAACACAATGCTTTCGACGGCGGCCGAACGGCGCAGAGAGGTCGGCATTTATATGTCGCTTGGCGCGAGGCGGCGCGACATAGTTCTCGGGTTTATCGTCGAGGCGGGCGTCATTTCGACGCTCGGCGCGGCGGTCGGAGCCGCCGCCGCATACGCCGCGCTGTATGTCGCGGGAAGGGTATTCTCACTCGACCTCGCGCCGAAACTGCTGTATATCGCGGCGGCGGTGACCGTGGCGGCGTGCTGCGGAGCGCTGTTCGGCGTCCTTCCGGCGGTAAGAGCGTCCAAAATCGACCCGATAGAGGCTTTGCGGGAGATATAAATATGCTGAAATTTGTAAAAGATCCGAATATTCCCAACGAAAAAGTTACACATGTGCTTCTCGGGGAAAGGTACGCGGAAAAGCTAGCTCCGGCGCTCGAACGCCTCGGCGTCACTGTCGTGACGCTCGGGGCGGGGAGAGGTCTTGACGGGAGGGTGGCGTATCACGCCGACATGACGGCGCACCATCTGGGTGAAAATCAGTGGATGATGCTGAAATCATCCATAAAGGAGGCCAAAAAGCTGGAAAATATTGAAATAATAGACCCAAATATCGAACTTTCGCCGCAGTATCCGAATGACGTCGCGCTGAACGTACTGCGCCTCGGCGGATACGCCTACGGAAAGCGTTCTGCGGTGTGTTCCGTTCTTCTCGAACATTTGTACCGCAGGGGAGTCGGGTTTGTCGACGTCCGGCAGGGGTACGCCAAATGCTCGGTGTGCGTCGTGAGCCGCCGCGCCGCCATCACGGCGGACGCGGGACTGGCGTCCGCGCTCGAGGCGCACGGTGTCGACGTACTGCGGATAAGCCCGGGACACGTAAGTCTAGACGGCTACGACAGCGGATTTATCGGCGGCGCGTCCGGTTTGCTCGCGCCGGACGTCCTGGCATTCACCGGACGGCTGGACGGTCATCCGGATGCCGGCAGGATACATAGCTTCCTTGAGCGTCACGGCGTGCGCCCGCTGGAGCTGACGGAAGAGCCGTTGTATGACGTAGGCTCCGTTTTACCTCTCGCCGTTGGCTCCAGCCCGAGATAGAAACAGCGCGGTCTATGACAGTCCAAAGGATTGACAGCCGAGCAGACAATGGCTCTTCGAAACAACAGATTCATCAAAAGTATTTAAGTTACACAGAGACGTGGGTAATCGAACGGCTCGCCAAGGCAAATCCCGAATGCTCCTTAATAAATATGGTGCTGTGACGCAGCTCACAGCGGAATACGCCGCTCGGACGGTTGAAAAGTCCGAGAGGGGTTCTAGAGCCCCCAAGAGCCTCCGAAAGACCCCGAGAGGGGTTCGAGAGGGCTTTTGACCCTCAGAAAGCGGTTTTACCCTCCTCTCAATTCAACAAAATTTTTATTTTGTTGACAAATGCGTTTTTGTGTGCTAGACTGTATATGTAAGCAATCGGCCTCTCCCCTCGGGCCGCACCGACGGGAAGGCGCCAAAGGAGGTCAAACCATGGACTACCGCAAGGAAGCGTCGCCGCTGATTCGCGACTTTCTTACATACCACGAGACTATACGCGGCCACTCGAAGCTCACGGTGAACGAATACTTTCTCGACCTGCGCACGTTCTTCCGATACCTGAAGCTCTCACGCGGTCTAGTCCCGGAGGACACTCCGTTTGAGAACATCCCCGTCGACGACGTCGACCTTCCGCTCGCGGCGTCGGTAACGCTTGCGGACGTCTACGGCTTTATGAGCTATCTCAGCCGCGACCGCGAGCGCCGTCACAACTCGCCCGAGTCCGGCTCCGGACTGAACGCGGTGAGCCGTTCCCGCAAGATATCGTCTCTGCGCTCGTTTTACAAGTATCTGACGGTAAAAGCCCAGCTCCTTGAGGAAAATCCGATTCAGGGACTGGATTCCCCCAAGCTGAAGCAGTCCCTCCCCCGCTATCTGACGGTCGACGAGAGCATCGCGCTCCTGAACGCCGTGGACGGCGAGAACCGCGAACGCGACTACTGCATACTCGTCATATTCCTCAACTGCGGGCTGCGAATATCCGAGCTCGTGGGGCTGAACGTCTCGGACATCAACGGCGACACGCTCCGCATGCTTGGCAAGGGCAACAAGGAGCGCACGGTCTACCTCAACGGCGCCTGTGTGGACGCCATCAACGACTGGCTCGCCGTCCGCTCCGGCATAACGCTTGAGGGGCCGCACCGCGCCGCTCTGTTCGTGTCCGCGCGGCGTCACCGCCGCGTCTCCACCGACGCGGTACACGCCATGGTCAAGCGCACCCTGCTGAAGGCCGGGCTCGACGCGTCCAAGTACTCCTCACACAAGCTCCGTCACACGGCGGCGACGTTGATGCACCGCAACGGCGTCGACGTGCGGACGCTTCAGGAGGTGCTCGGCCACGAGAACCTGAACACGACGCAGATATACACTCACGTCGCAAGCGAAGATCTGCGCTACGCGGCGGACGCCAATCCGCTCGCCAACGTAAAGCGCCGCGCGCCCGCGCCGAAAAACGACGAAGAATAAAAAAAGCAATTTCAAACAGAACGGGAAGGCGCAGTTTTAGGACTACACCTTCCCGCTTTTTATGGAGCAATTCTGTACGCATTCCTATTCTATGGAAAAACTGCCTTTATGACTGTCAGCTATAATTCTGACAACAACTTTTCCGGACACGGCTACATCAAAAGATTCCGTTCCGATATCGTGCTCATCGAAAATGACATTCCCCTCCGCATCCTGTATTTCAATGGAGATCGTCCCGCCGTCGGTCGTTACATCAATATGGAGCATATCCGTCTTTGGGTGAATGCTTTTCTTCATGGTTCCGTCAAGAGAGAGATATCTGCCTGTCCAGCTGCTATACCCTTCGTTGCCGACATACCCAATTCTTGTTGCACTTCTGCTGCTTTCAATGCCCAAAGTTTTTGTCAAGAAAATGCCTCCAAAAGATACTGAAACAATAACAAGGATGGTAACGATAGAAAAAATCCAGGGTTTGCGAACTGTCTTTTTGTATTCTCGGATGTCCTCATCGGTAGTGTGCAATTCAAACGGTTTTCCGTCGTTTTCCTTTTCTACAATGAGAAGTTCTTTGTTGTAAGAGCCTCCGGTCGTTGCGATTTTACCGCCCTTCTTTGCCCACGGGCGAAAAACAGCTTTCCCCACAGAATAATCAAGATTCAAATTCTTAAATAACACACGATAGCCGAAATCTTCCAAAAAAGACGCATATTCTGTGGCAATTTGTTGCGATTTTTCTCCGACAAATTCTACTGCGTAGCGATATTTCCCCGGTTCACAATCCGTAAACTCATACCATGCCCTGCCTGTACGAATCAGACGGCAGCCTTTATCCGCCATTTTATTCAGCCAGTTTTCCTGCCTTTTCAGGAAGCCCCAAAAGAAACGATAATATTTCTTACTCATATTTTTCTCCCATAATATCCTCAGCGATTTTGACCAGTTCTTTTAATCGAAGAATTTCTTTATTGCAGATTTCTTTCCCTGCATATGTGATGAGATATTCTTTTTTTCGTCCGCCTGCATTGCCGCACGGTATGATCCACCCTTTCTCTTCCAGAGCTGTGAGCGCACCATACAGTGTTCCTGCTCCAAGCACCAACCGACCGTTCGTTTTTTCTTCAATAAACTGCATGATCGCATATCCGTGCCTCGGCCGATAAACCGAAAGCAAAACAAAAAATGTTACTTCAGTCAGTGCGCCGCCCTTTATATTGTCACGCAATTCTACGCCTCCTTCACTACGGTTACTGTAATAAATATATCACTAACCGTAATATATGTCAAGAGGATTTTGAAAAATCACTAATTGTTCAACCCCTTCAACTGTACCGCCACCTTTATGAACAACAAAGAACGGCAACACAGAAAGTATTTTTACTTTCTGTGTTGCCGTTTGCCTTTGCTGACACCAGTTTGATCGTATTTGAATGCCGTTTTCAATTACTTCCTTAGGCGTCGGTGGGAAAAGTTTTCCGCCTGTTTTTTGTAATCAACCGCTCTAATTTACGCTTACCTCGCCCGCGAGTATCCTTCTGTAATCCGCGAGGTTTTTCTTGAGCAGCGCCGGGGTATCCAGCTGATACGGACACTTCGACTTGCACTGCCCGCATTCGAGGCAGTTCTCTATGTTCTCCATCATCGCCTGCGCCTGCGGCGTGAGCTGTCCTGCGGACGGAGCACGGCGTATGAGAAGCGACATTCTCGCCGCAGTGTTTATCTGTATGCCCGCGGGGCACGGCATGCAGTAGCCGCAGCCGCGGCAGAAGTCACCCGCGAGCTCCTTCTTCTCCTGCTCCACAAAGTCCCGCATCTCGTCGGTAAAGACCGGCGGCTTCTCGAAGTAGCTGAGGAACTCGTCAAGCTCATGCTCGCGCTGTACTCCCCATATCGGAAGGACGGGGTACTGCCCTGCAAACGCGAACGCAACGTCCGAGCGCGTGATAAGTCCGCCGGCAAGCGACTTCATCGCGATAAAGCCCATATTCGCCTTCTCGGTCTTCTTCACGAGCTCTATCTCGCGGTCGATGGAGAGATAACTAAACGGGTACTGAAGCGTCTCATACAGCCCCGACTCGACCGCCTCCTCCGCGACGGCTATCAGGTGCGCGGTGATACCGATGTGGCGGATCTTTCCCTGCTTCTTTGCCTCCTGCATGCACTCGTACATGCCGGTC
Organism: uncultured Clostridia bacterium; assembly: GCA_947631015.1. Lineage (GTDB taxonomy): Bacteria > Bacillota > Clostridia > Oscillospirales > JAAYOS01 > CANRIN01. The sequence goes on along the minus strand of CANRJS010000001.1, from coordinate 19,940 downwards.
CCGTCGCCCGGACGGTACACGCGGCCGGCGCAGTGGAACTGGTATATATCCACATAGTCGGTGCCGAGCTTTGTAAGCGACTCATCGAGCTGACTCCAGAACTGCTCCGGCGTGTGCGCCATCGTCTTTGTGGCGATGAATATTTTGTCGCGCATACCCTTGAACGCGATACCGAGCTTCTCCTCGCTGTCCGAATAGGCGCGCGCGGTATCAAAGAAGGTCATTCCTCCCTCGTATGCCTTGCGGAGCAGCTTCACCGCCGTCTCTGTATCGTCGCGCTGAATGGGGAGCGCGCCGAACGCGTTCTGCGGCGTCCTTATTCCGGTCGAGCCGAGCACTATTTCCTTCATTTTCGGTATCTCCTTTTGCTCTTGAGTGTATAAAGAGGTCTTTTGTATATCATACAGTATGGAGCGCACTCCATGTCAAGCGTTTTCGTCCTTTGTTGCGGAGTTGTCGGGATCTTCGGGCTCCGGGGACTTGTCCTCCTTCGCCGACGGGGTCTCCCCTTCGGCTTTCTCTATCGCCGTGCTTGCCGGAGCCGCGTCTGCGAGAGCATCCTCGGGCTTTGAGGAAGCGGCGCTCCTTTCCGCCACGTCTCTCGGTCCGAGAGCGCCCGCGCCGGGGCCGCCGAGCTCCGGCGGCAGGACGGCGGGTTCGAGGTCGTCAAATCCTATCCGCTCCTCGTTCTTCCTCTCCTCCGCGAGAGCGGGCTGTACGATATACTTGTCGGTTATGGGATACGTGCAGTAGACGGCGGCAAACCCCGCGAGCGAGAACATGATTAACGGCACGGCAAGCAACTCCACGAGCGAGTGGAGCATCGTCGAGACGACGACTATCGCCGCCACGCAGATCAGCGCGAGGAAGTTCCGCCCCAGACCGACGATGCCGAATATCGCGGAGTTCTTGATTATCTGACGGACGTTCAGGTTTACGGTCACGGCGAGCTGGTAGAAGTAGTTGCGCATAAAGAGGTAGTAGATAAAGAGCACCGTCGTCACGCCGCGTATGACTATCGCAAACGCCCCGACCTCCTCGCCGGAGAGCGCGGAATAGTTCCAGTTCACATACATGATGAATGCGGCGATAATGTCAAGTATCCCGAAGAACAGTCCCTGCTTCCAGTTTGAGATCGCACGCGAGAAGAAGTCGCTCGTCCAGGCGTGCTCCTCGCGGACGAAGTTCCGCAGGATGTAGGTAAGACCCATCGTCGCCGGTCCGTATATGAGAAGCGAAATTATGAGCAGCGGAATGTGCAGCACGTCCGGAACATAAGTATACAGCAGGCTGAGCATTCCGGGCAGCACCGGCAGGTTCACCGCCTCATCCGCCCCTATGCCGGAGATGGCCGCGAGCCACGTGTAGAACAGTCCGTACACCGCCACTATCACCGGAAGCAGGCAGATAAAATAGAACACATTGAACGCCACAAGGCGGAAAAACTTCCGCCCCACAAGCTCCCAGAAATGGAAAAACGCGTTCTTCTGCGGTTCGTCCTTGTCAACGCCCTTTCCGGGCTTTGACCATATATCGTTAGAAAACAGACCCATAAGCTCTACCCTCCCGTAAAAGCCTCCGGCGGTTCGGATAAAGGTTTGGGGCGCTTCGTCACGCCCCAAGCTTACCCGGCGGCCGCACGCCCGCGCAACGTCGCGGTCGGCGCGGACGCCGCACTGTATTCGTTTGTCGCACCTGCCGAGGCGAAGCGCGCCGCTTCTCTGATTAGGATACCATTACATCGCGGAAAAGTCAAGCGCGGGGATGGTAGCGGTTGTATGCGTCTCTCAGGCCGCGCATGAGCATCTGCGCGTAGAACTGTGTGGACGCCTTGTCTGTGTGCCCCAGAATCTCCTGGACCGTGCCTAGGTCGGCGCCGTTCTGGAGCATGTGCGTCGCGAGCGAGTGGCGAAGCGTCTGAGGCGTTATGTCCTTGCCGAGCTTTGTCTGCTCCTGATACTTTTTGAGTATCTTCCAGAGCCCCTGCCGCGTCATGCGCGTGCCGCCCGAGTTGACAAACAGCGCGGTCTCGCCGGGCATGACGGCGATCTTGGAGCGGGCGCATTTCAAATAGTCGCTTATCGCGGTGACGGCGCTCGAGTATATGGGTATCATTCTTCCGTGCTCGGACTCACCCGCGCGCACAAATCCCGCGTTGAGGTTCACGTCCGAGAGGTCCATGGCTATAAGCTCGCTCACGCGGACTCCCGCCGCGTAGAGCAGTTCGAGTATGGCGCGGTCGCGGTATCCCTTGAAGTCGACCGGCTTGGGCTGGCTCAGAAGAAGCTCCACCTCGTCGCTCGTGAGGACCATCGGCTGCTTTTTCTCGGCCTTCGGCGGCGTTATGCCGTCAAACGGATTCAGCGAGCATTTCCCCGCCGACCAGAGGTAGGCAAAGAAGCATTTCAGCGAGGCGAGCGTCCGAGTAATCGTACTCGGGCTCTTGCCGCTCGCGGAGAGGTAAGCTATATAGTCCGCCGCATGCTCCGGCTTCACCGCGGAGAAGCTGCGCACCCCGCGCGTGCCGAGCCATTCCCCGAAACGACGGAGATCGCGCATGTACGCCTCGACCGTGTTCTCCGAAGCGCCCTTTGCGCCGCGCAGATATACCTCATATTTCCTGAGCTGCTGAACCTGCATTTTTAACTTCCTCTTTCCGAAACTAGCTTATAAGTCGCGACGCGAGGCCGGCAAGCCACGGCGTCAGATAAATTTCAGCGAACACCGCCGCCGCAAGAAGCAGCAGTATCCCTGCCATGCGGACAAAAAACAACGAATCGAAGATTCTCACGCCCTTGTACCGTCCCGAAACCGCGCCGGTTATGGCGGAGGAGATAGAAAGTCCCCGCGCAGCGATAAGCAGAAAACACGGTATCACGACCGCAAGCTCTACGGCGCCGGAAGCCAGCGCAAGGAGCAGTCCCGCAAAGCCGTAGAGACGGCAAAGCGCCGTCGCGGCAAAAGCGAGCAGAAATCCGCGCACCGCCGCAAGAAGCGGCTCGAGTAGAAATCCGATGAGCGTAAATCCGCAGAGCAGGGCAAGCACCGGATAACAGAACACGTTCCACACGGCATCTGCGGCGCCGACCCGTCCGAGCTGCGGAACAACGTCAGCCGGAAGCAGACCGCCGTAAGCCGCGACTATGCCTCCCGCGAGAGCTCCGATAATAAACGCCGCCGAGACCAACAGACCCGCCGCGCCGAGCCCTTCTCCGTCGGACGCGGCACGAAGGCGAAGCAATATCTTCTTCAAAGCTCGTCCCTCCCCCACACTATCGTATGATGCGGGGAAAAGGGATATGCCGGGCTGCCGTTTGCGGAGTTTACATAAAAGCGTATACATAATATACCACTGTTTTGCGTTAAAATCAAGTAAAACCCGCCCACTGAGCGGATTTTCGGAGTTTTGCCCAAATTCTGCCGCCTATATTATGTAAACCGATTTATGTAAACTTTAAAAGAGCCGTTTTTTGTCAAGATGTAGTTGTTAAAAACTTTGCACAACCAGATATAAGCGTTTCAAAGCATTTACCCCGAACAGTAAAAATGACCAAAACTTCGTCCTCTCCGAAGAGCCGCACAGAAGGAAAAAAGCGGGACGGCGCTTCCGCGTCGTCCCGCTTCCCTATTTTCTCTTTACGCGCTTTGCTTTTCCGCCCGAACCGAGAAGCGCGCCCGCGACGCTTCCTACTGCCAGAGCCGCCGCCGTCCTCAATGTTCCGGCAGTAAGTTCAAAGTCCTCGTACAGCGCAAGGCCTACGCACGTGAGCAGTATGAGCATGACGAGCGTCACAGCGCCGGCACACGGCAGAGCCCCTGCCCTGCTTCTTTTCTCGGTTATGAACCCACCTACAAGCGCGCCGAGCGCCGCCGCGGCATAGACGACACCGCCGCCGTCTCCGATCATTCCGCCAAGCACCAGCGCCGCTGCACCCATAAGTATCAGCAGTGCCGCAAGCGTCCCGGACGCTCCGCCTATCACGGCGGAGACGGCAAATTTTTTCAGGTCGAAAGACTTCTTTTCCTCACCGCGCATTTTCATCACCCCTAAACAGTTTCCTGCTTAAAGGTATTCGCCCGGAGCGGAAAAAAGTACAAGCAAATCATGATCCGGACGAGATGACACTGCCTATACTTCGGACACAAATAGGAGCGCGCATACGGTGCGCGACATCAGTTTGTCATCCTTGTAGGCGTGCAGCTCGCCATTTCAACCCACGCGCCCCGTAGCGCGCTCCTGATTTGTCCAAAGACTCGCAGAGTTCGCCGCCAAAGGCGGCGAATAAATTTCCATCATTTTTCCCGACGGCGTGTACGTCGGGAAAAATACTTTGCGCGGAGCGCGCGTCGATTTTACGCCGAAGGCGGAAAACGCGCTAGTTCGCGCGGTTGAAGTTGCTTGCCCACGGCAAGCAACTTCGCGCAGGGCGATTCGTTCGCCCGAGCACGTTTAATCGGAAGGGCTCCCAAACGGTCTACTGACCGTTTGGGAATTGCGAAGCGGAGCGCATGCCGCCGGCAGAGCTCCGCTCTGTCCGGCGGCTTCACAAAAAAGGTTTGCGGGCAAAGCCCGCAAACCTTTTTTGTGAACTATTGTGCTTCCTCGCTGCTTGCGCCCTTGGAGGAGACCGCCCAGCGCATTATCTGGAAGGTCATACCGTCTGCGCCGGAGGACTGAATGGTCAGCCGGTCGTCCTTTATCTTGACTATCTTGCCGACGAGACCGCCGCGCGTAGTCACCTCGTCTCCGACGACGAGCTCGGACAGCATCTTCTGCATCGACTTCTTACGCTTGTTCTCCGGGCGTATCAGCATGAAATAGAACACCGCTATGATTATTCCGAACGGAAGTATCATCGTCAGTATGGAGCCGATATTGAGCCCCTGTGCGGCGCCCTCTGCCGCAGCGTCGGCGGCATCTCCCGCGGTAAGCATAAGAGTGAGTATCTTTGTAAGCATCGCTTGTCACCTCCTCATATTTGTTTTACCTTCTAATTATAGCCAAACGGCGGACGTTTGGCAAGGGTATACGCGAAAATTCTTTTCTTTCAGGCGTAAAGCCTCCGGTCGAGCCGCTCCGACCACTCCCGGCGGAATGCCTCGAACTCGTGCGCCTCGATGGCGGCGCGTATCCGCGTCATGAGGGAGTTGTAGAAGTAGAGGTTGTGTATTACGGCGAGCCGCATCGAAAGCATCTCCTCCGCCTTGAAGAGGTGGTGGAGGTAGGCGCGCGAGAATTGCCGGCAGGTGTAACAGCCGCAGTGTTCGTCTATAGGCCGTTCATCCCGCTCGTAGGCGGCGTTGCGGAGGTTTATCCGTCCGTCGAGGGTGTAGACGTGCGCGTGGCGCGCGTTCCGCGCCGGCATAACGCAGTCGAAGAAGTCGACGCCGCGCGCGACGCCTTCAATGATGTTTGACGGCGTGCCGACGCCCATAAGGTAGCGCGGGCGGTCGGCGGGAGCCTCCGGGCAGACGTGCTCGAGTATGTCGTACATCACCTCCGTAGGCTCGCCGACGGCGAGCCCGCCTATCGCGTAGCCGGGAAGGTCGAGCTCGCGTATCTTCTTCATGTGCTCCACGCGAATATCGGCATACGCCCCGCCCTGATTTATCCCCCAGAGCACCTGACCGGGGTTCACGGCGTCCTCGGCGGAGTTGAAGTCCGCAAGCGCCGTCTTGCAGCGGTCGAGCCACCTGTACGTCCGCTCCGCAGAGCAGACGACATACTCGCGCGGGGACGGGTTCTCGACGCACTCGTCAAACGCCATCGCTATGTCCGAGCCGAGGCGGGACTGTATGCGCATACTGTCCTCCGGGCTCATGAATATCCTTCTGCCGTCTATGTGCGAGCGGAACTCGACGCCCTCCTCGCGGATGTTGCGAAGCTCCGCGAGCGAGAACACCTGGAATCCGCCGCTGTCGGTGAGTATCGGACGGTTCCAACGCATGAAGCCGTGCAGGCCGCCCATCGCCGCCACCGTCTCCTCGCCGGGACGGAGGTGCAGATGGTAGGTGTTTGACAGCTCCACCTGACATCCGACGCTCTCCAAGTCGAACGCGTCAAGCGCGCCCTTTATCGCCGCCTGCGTGCCGACGTTCATGAAAACCGGCGTCTCGACCGTGCCGTGCGGCGTCGTGTACCTTCCCCGGCGCGCCGCGCCGTCTGTCGTGATAAGCTCGAACATTTGCCACCTCAGAGATTTCATATTCCTGACGATTATACCAGAAAAACGCCGAAGTTACAAGAGGCAAAGCAGGCAGAGCCATGACACGCCGACAGGCGGTCATGGCTCTGTGTTTTGTCAGCTGTCAAACCGGAATCTAATTATATGTTTCTGAATGAATTAAACCACGCTCTCTCTTCAAATGCCTTTTTCCTTGGCACTGTCGGTTCGGCTTTCGCAATCCCGACAGGCAAAATACATACCAAGTCGTAATCATCTGGTACATTCAGTATCTCCGCTATTTTATGCCCGATTTGATCCTCATCCGTAATATGACCTTCGTACCAACAGCTCTGATACCCAAGTTCAACGATGGCAAGGAGCATATTTTCTATTGCCGCGGAATAGTCCTGCACCGCAAAACATCTGTCACGATAAGCATTCACCCTTTGAGTAAGAACACATATCATGCAAGGTGCTGTTTTTCCGACAGGCGGATTGATGACCTCATGCATTTTTTGAATGGTTTCCCCGTCATCTACGGCGATTAAACTTGTTGTTTGCTTATTACAGCCTGACGGGGCGCTTAAACCTGCTTCCATAATCGTTATTAAATTCTCCCTCGGAACAGGCGTTGACTGATACTCTCCCCTATAACTGTGTCGATTGGCAATCGCATCTAAAACATTCAACTTGCCGAAGCACCTCTCTTTTCAGAATGTTGAACTTTTGGGTAAAAGACTCCGTGACAAATCCTTAGGGAAAACATGTTTAACAGTTCCCTGAACAAACCGTGCTTTCTCCAAGGTCGGTTTCGGGTTGTTCTCCCGAAACTTATCTCAGCTCGCCCGGAAGCAGCTCGTAGCAGACCGCCGTCTGCGGAACGCCGAGCTGGTCGGTCCACGCGTCGACGTCGACGCTCGTCTTCCTGAACCCGAGCGTCTCGTAGACGTGCTGCGCGCGGGTGTTTTTGAGGTTCGTGTCGAGGATTATCCTCGGCGCGCCCCTCCGGAAGAGCTCGTTTATCAGCATACGCAGCAGCCGCTTTCCGTAGCCCTTCTCCTGCTTGTCCTCGCGGCAGATCTTTATTCCTATCTCCGCCGTGCCGTCCTCGAGGACGGAATAGCTCATCTCGCCTATCGGTTCGCCCTCAAGCTCTATCATGAGCCGACGGCGGCGGTCCTCACTGTCGTGAGACAGAGACTCCGCTATCTCCTCGTCCGTCTCATCGAGGCCGAGCGGGAACCCGGCGTGAGCCATCACCCGTCCGTCCCGCCACCACTCGCCGAGGGTGTGCGCGTCGGCGGCGGTGGCGTTTCGTATCGTCAGTTCGTTGTCTTGAAGAAGCATTCAGAAGTCCTCCTCACTGTCCGTGCCTTTCCCGGAGCGGCGGACCTTCGCCCTGCGCTCCTTCTTCTTTTCCTTGAACATGTCGTGCCGGGCTATGCCGCGCTCTATTTTCTCGGTCTCGTCCGAGAGTTTTCGGTACTGCTCCCAGCGCTCGCGCGAAAGCGTCCCGCGCCGCAGAGCCTCGCCAACGGCACACCCCGGTTCTCCGGAGTGTGTACAGTCGCGGAAGCGGCAGCCTTGCGCTATGACCGCCTCCACGTCCGGGAACGCCGCAGAGACTCCCGCGGCGTCGGTGACGCCGAACGACCGCATCCCCGGCGTGTCGATAACGCGCGCACCGTTAGGCAGAAGTATCATCCGCCGGTAGGTCGTGGTGTGACGCCCGCGCCCGTCGGAGGCGCGGACCTCGCCGGTGTCCATGACGTGTCGCCCCGCTATCGCGTTGACAAGAGTACTTTTTCCGACGCCGCTCGAACCTACGAGCGCCACGGTGCTGCCCGGCGCGAAGAAGCGGCGCACCGCGTCCATCCCCTCGCCGGTGACGGCGCTCACGGCGTACGCCTCCGCGCCTATCGCCGTCTCCGACGCGCGCAGGAGCGCGTCCGCCGTGTTCCCGCAGGTGTCCGCCTTGGTGAGCAGCACCACCGGCGTCCCGCCGGACTGCCACGCCGCCGCGAGGTATCGTTCGAGCCTGCCGACGTTGAAGTCGTGCCCGAGCGCCTGCATTATAAACACATAGTCAAAGTTTGCCGCCGCCGGCTGACGGCGCATGTCGTCCGGGTCCGTGGCGAGGCGGTAGAAGCAGGAGCGGCGCGGCAGGACCTCGCGGAGAAGGAAGTCCTCTCCGACCCGTTCAAGTCTTACGCTGTCCCCGACCGTCACCGGCTCGCCGCCGGCGCGCGTCCTTACGAAAATCTCTCTGCCGTCAAGCAGGCAGAAGCATCCCGAGCGCTGTACCTCCAGCACCTCGGCCAAAACAAAGCTGTTCTCTTTCAGATGATCTCCTCCCGAAATCATGATGTTTTCTGCGGACATTCCCGCCTGAAATGAAGTATTTTTCCATAAAACATCTCTCCTTTCGGAAGTTAATTACCGTCACGCGCATGGCGCGGTGCGACCGTGCTTTGCCGGAAGCCCCTACAGCTCCTTGACGCTTTCCGCCACCTTCTCGCTCCTGAACTGGTTGGTGTAGAGCTCGTAATAGTAGCCCTTCTTTGCCATGAGCTCCTTGTGGCTCCCCTGCTCTATCATCTCGCCGTTGTCTATGACGAGTATCCTGTCCGCGTCGCGGACGGTGGAGAGCCGGTGCGCTATGATGAAGCTCGTGCGGTTGCGGAGCAGCGTCTCGCTCGCCTTCTGTATCTTGACCTCGCTCTCGGTATCGACCGAGCTCGTCGCCTCGTCGAGCACGAATATCTTCGGGTCGGCGACTATGGCGCGAGCAAAGCTGATGAGCTGCTTCTGACCGGTCGAGAGCAGTCCGCCGCCCTCGCCGACCTCGGTATCGTAGCCCTTCTCGAGCGTGCGGATGAATTCGTCCGCGCCGACCATCTTCGCGGCGTTCTCTATGTCCTCGTCCGAGGCGTCGAGGCGGCCGTAGCGGATGTTGTCGCGTATCGTCCCGCTGAAGAGATGCGGCTGCTGGAGGACGTACCCGAGCCGCGACTGGAGCCAAAGCTGGCTCCGCTCGCGGATGTTCACGCCGTCGATGAGTATCTCGCCCTCCTGCGGCTCGTAGAAGCGGCAGACTAGGTTAACTATCGTACTCTTGCCGGAGCCGGTCTCGCCGACGAGCGCTATGTTCTCGCCCGCGCGGACCTTGAGGTTGAAGTTCTTGAGGACCGGTTCGCCCTCGATGTAGCTGAAGCTGACGTTGCGGAACTCGACCTCGCCCTTCACGTCCTCCCAGTTCTCGCGCTTCGGGTCGAAGAGGTCGCCGTATTTGGCGACGACTTCGTCGCTGTCGACGATGTCGCTCTCGGCGTTCAGAACGTCTATGACGCGCTCCGCCGCCGCCTGGGACGACTGGAAGTCCGCAAAGATGCGCGCGAAGTTGCGTATCGGCTCGAACATCATGTTGCCCATGTTTATAAACAGGTTCAGCGTGCCGATGGAGATGACCATGTTCGTCACGTCCACGCCGCCCTTGACGAGCACCGCTCCGACCGCTATGCTGATTATCATCGACGCGACCGGCATGTAGAGCGCGGAGATCATCGCGGCGCGCATGCTCGCGCCGCGCATGGCGGCGGTAGTCGAGAAGAACTCGCGGTTGTTCAGCTCCTCGCGCACGAGCGTCTTTGTCGTCCGCGCGCCCATGATACCCTCGTTTATCGCGGAGGTTATCATCGAGTTCAAACGGCGGGTCTCGCGCTGGTGGCGGAGTATCCGCTTCTGGAAGAATACGCTGACGACGGCGAGTATCGGCATTGCCGCGAGCAGTATGAGCGCGAGCCGCCAGTTTATAATGAACATTCCGACGAGCCCCGCGATTATAGCCATTATGCCCCAGCCGAGGTCTATAAAGCACCACGATATAGTCTCTACCGTGCGGCTCACGTCCGTGGTGACGCGGGCGAGCAGGTAGCCGACCGAGGTCTTGTCGAAGTAGCTGAACGAGAGCGTCTGGAGCTTGCGGAACTCCGCGTTGCGGATGTCGGCGTTGAGGTTTGCCTCAAGCGTTCCGCAGGCGCGGCTGAACGCGAGCGTCAGCGCCGCATACACGAGCTGAAGTCCGACCGCGACGAAGATGTAGAGCGAGATGCCGTTCATCGACATGGCTCCGATGAAGTCGTCTATAGCCCAGCTCGAAACGAGCTGCGAACAGAAGTCAAGTATGCCGGTGAGCGCGCCCGCAAGCGCGGCTATCCATATATACTTTTTGCTCATCGAGGCAAAGCCGAGTATCCTTCTCCACGTTCCCCAGTTTATCTTTTGATTTTGGTACTCTTTTTCTTTTATCGCGCTGTTCATGCTTACACCTCCTCCGCCTGCATACTCTGGATGTCATAGGTGCGGCGGTAGATGCCTCCGAGCTTAAGAAGCTCGTCGTGCGTGCCTTCCTCGGCGATGCGGCCGTCCTTCAGCACGAAAATCTTATCCGCCTCCATGAGCGTGGTTATGCGATGGGAGATTATTATGGTAGTCGTCCCCTTGCGCCGCTCCTTCAGTGCCGCGCGTATCTGCGCGTCGGTCTTGGAGTCAACGGCGCTCAGCGAGTCGTCAAAGATGAGTATGTTGCTGTCGCCTATGAGTGAGCGCGCTATCGCGACGCGCTGCTTCTGACCACCGGAGAGCGTGACGCCGCGCTCGCCTACGACGGTGTCGTAGCCCTGCTCGAAGGACTCTATGTCGTCGTGAATCGCCGCGACCTTCGCCGCCTCGTAGACGCGTTCCGGCTCGGGCGTCTCGAGCTTGATGCCGATGTTCTGCATTATCGTCTTCGAGTAAAGGAACGGCTCCTGGAGGACTATTCCGATGTGGTCGCGGAGATAGTGCTTGCTCATTTTGTTTATGTCCTCGCCGCCAATAGTGATGTGACCCGAGTTCACATCGTAGAGCCGCTGGAGGAGCTGCGCGAGCGTGCTCTTTCCCGAGCCCGTGCCGCCGAGTATCGCGACGGTCGAGCCTCCCTCGATGTGCATATTGAGCCCGTCGAGGACCTTCTGCCCCTTCTCGTAGCCGAAGGTGACGTCCCGGAAGTCGATGTCGCCGCCGAGCGGAGGCGTGCTGCCGTTCTCGTTCTCGTCCTCCGGCTTGGCGTTCAGCACCTCCTCGATACGTCCGACGGATATGAGCGAGCGCCCGAGGTCGGAGAGGACGCGGCCGAAGTTGCGCAGCGGCCAGATGAATATGTACACATAGCTCATGAACGCCGTGTACTCGCCCACCGAGAGGCTTTGATCCTTCACCGCGAATATTATCCCGAAGATGCCGACGAGCGCTATCTGTATGCCGCTCACGACGTCGAGCCCGCTCCAGAGGTTTGCAAACATGTTGTTGAGCTTTACCGTGCGGCGGCGGAGCTCCTCGTTCGACTTGAGGTACTTGTCGAGCTCGAAGCGCTCGCGTCCGAACGCGCGGACGACGCGCGTTCCCGTCAGGTTCTCCTGCGCTATCGTGTACATGTCCGACTCCTGATTCTCTAGCTCGATAAACAGGTTCTGTATCCGCTTGAAGAATATCATCGAAGTGATGACGATGAACGGAGCAAGCGACAGGGTTATAAGCGCGAGGCGCAGGTGCAGATTCGCCATGACTATTAGGCCGACAACAAAGAGGCATATTGTCCTCACAAACTCAAGTAGCGTGCCGCTGATGAAGCGGCGCAGAGTCTCCATATCGTTTGTGGCGCGCTGAATGAGGTCGCCCGTCTGCACGGTGGCGTGATAGCGGAACGGGAGGCTCTGCACGTGCGAATACACGCGGTCGCGCAGGCGCTTTATCATTCCCTCGCTCGCCTTGCTGTTGACGTAGGTGCGAAGGAAGGTGAGAAGTCCGCTCGCGAGGCGGAAGCCTATCATCGCCGCCGCCATTATGAGCAGGCTGCGGAGCGCGTCCACGCGCAGGGCGCTCTCCCCTCCTATCATATCAATGAACCACCGGAAGTAGCCGGGTACGTCCACCGGCTTCGAGTCGAGAACCGAGTCTATCGTCACCGACATAACAAGCGGGCTGACAAACGACAGGTATATCTCAACAGCCATGAATACCAGTCCGACAGCGAGCAGCCACTTGAATCCCTTGAGGTATCCCAGCAGCGCTCTTAACCGCTGATTGTTCAAAAGTATCCCTCCAAACTAAAGATATGTGCAAACGGCCGCAACCCCAGGCCGCGTTGCTTCGAAAAGATCATGCTCCGCATAAGGAGTTTTGCCCTGCGGACGCCGCCGGACGGCGCGTGTCCCCGGCAATTCGCCTTCACACACAAAAAACTGCGGGCGTCTGCCCGCAGTTTGCTGAAGTCATATTTCCACGGGCTCGGCCCGCGGACAGGAAAAGCCTATCCCAAGACCGGCAGATATTCATTTTTGGGCGCAGTACCCCTATTGCAGGCAGACCCGAATACATGGATAATGCTGTCGCAAGCCGCGTCATTGAAGTTATAGCCATGCTCGAACCGCTCTGTGGTCCTGCTCATCCTGCCGATCCCCTTTCTTTAAGAATAAATGCGGAGCTGTGTGAAAGCGTTTTCACCCCACAGCTATAAACTATACCACAGCCCGCAATATCTGTCAAGAGATATTTTCAAAAAATTACAAGCAAACGAAACGCCCAATACTCCCCGCTGCCGAACGACTGCCTGCCCCGCTCTCCGGCGCGCTTCGAGCGCTGGCCTCGCAGAGTTTCGCCGCCAAGGCGGCGAAATAGAGTCTAATCTGTTTTTTCCGACGGCGTGTACGTCGGAAAAAACTCTTTGCGCGGAGCGTGCGTCGAAGACGGCATAGCCGTCAAGGCGCGGAGCGGCGCGTTTGCCGCCGGCAGAGCTTTGCTCTGCCCGGCGGCTTCGCGGGAAATAGGTTGCGGGCGAAGCCCGCACGATTTCCCGCGAAATAATCAATACAGCCCGTAGAGGAGCTTCGCACCCTCGGCACGGGTGACGTTCGCGCCGGGACGCACCGTGCCGTCGCTGTATCCGGTGACGATGCCGAGATTTACGAGCGTCGAGACGTATTCGCGCGCGTACTCCGGTATGGCAGACGCGTCGCTGAACGACACCGTCGTGTCGGAGTATCCCTTCGGAAGCGTCCTGCCGATTATCGTCATTATCTCGGCGCGGGTGATAGTCGCGTTCGGGTCGAAGAATACGCTGCCGTCCTTCGAGGCCTTGCCGGTGATTATACCTTCGAGGTACATGGCGACCACCGCGCCGCGCGCATAGTCCGGTATAGAAGCCATATCGGTATACGGCAGGGATGCCGACTCATAGCGCGCGGTGTCGATACCGAGGTAATTTGCCATCATCTCGGCAAACTCGGCTCTCGTCAGCGCGGCAGTCGGCCGGAAGCTCATGTTCCCGTCCGCGGATACGGTGTAGTTCTTCTCGAGCGCTCCCCTGTCATACAGGTAATCGACATAGGGCGCGGACCAATGGTCGCCGACATCGGTAAAGACGCTCTTTGCCGAGGCCTTGCCGAGCTCGAGACTGTGACGGGTGAGGTTGCCGTCCGGATCGGACACATCGATAGTGAGACGGTGCAGCATCCCGTCCTGCGGGTCGGCAACTATCGCCGCAAAGAGCAGCGTAGATGCGTCGTAGTAGAAGCCGGTGCGCTCACCGTCCATCGTCACGCGGACGCCGGACGGGTCCACCGCCTCCCCGCCGTCCGACAGCTTCGCGGTCACAAGTATCGAACCGGGCGTTATCGCGGAGTCGGTTTTCACATCGCTGAGAGCCGGGACAGCGGACGACGCGGCCGCGTTCCTGCCTGCGACTATCTGGTCAAGGTAGAAGGTGCCTGTCTTGCGCTCGGAGTTCACAAGCGAGACCGAGAGGCTCGTGACCTTCACGGCGCCCGCCGGCAGAGCGAGGCTCACCGTCTTATATCCGTTGAAGTCGAGAATGAGCGGGGCAAGCGTGAAGCTTGTTCCGTCAATAAGCGTTCCGGCAAAGACCACGGAGTTGCCCGATCCGTCTCCGTACACCCACGCGCGCAGATAGTGTGCGTTAGATGGAAGCTCGAAGTTTGTGCGGAGGGTGAGCATACCCGCGCCCGCCGCTTCGTCCGAGCCGAAGTCATAGGTCACGCGCCCGCTTGCCTCGCCGCGCATGACGTATGCCGCGGAGGACTGTATGGACGCGTGTATCGCCGCGCCTCCCGCCTCGATGTTTGCGTAGCTGCCCTCAAAGCTCTCGAGAGCGACGTCCGCATCGCCGACGGTAACGCGAACCTGAGCGACTGTCTTTCCGCAGGTGACCTTGAGCGTACCGGTCCTGCCCGGGATGTGGGACGCGGTGAGAACGCCGTTTGCGTCTACCGTCGCCGCGTCGCCATCAAAGCTCCACTTGACGACGTTGTTGATGTTTGTCACAACAGAGCCGTCTATGAGGCACTCGGCGCGTAGGTTCGTCACGGCGGACGGCGTAAGAGTAAGCGAGCCCGAAAGGAGGCTGCCGTTCGAAGTGTCGTACAGGCGTATCTCGTCCGGCGAACCGATGACCGGTATGGACGTCGAGGCGCTGACGCCGCCGTAAGACGCTGTCACGACCGCCGTTCCGTCCTGCTCTCCCGCCGTGAACACCCCGTCCTGCGAAACGCGGGAATCGGTCCCGCTTACCGACCACGTGACCCCGGAGGAAAGCGATACCGCATGATAGCTGCTGTCCCACGCCTTGAGGTCAAGTTTTATCTCGGAGCCGGAGAGCGCCGAATATGTATCATAAAACTGCATTCCCGCCACGTCTCCGACGAACGGCGCGGTATTCACGACGAATATGTAGTTTGCACCCTTGCGGAGCGAGCCGTCCGAGGGCTTGTTGACGGCGCTCACGCTGTCATATCCGGGGTACTGTGCCACCATGGCGGTCGAGCCGCCGCCGTCGAGGTTCATCGCCGAGACGCACCCGAGCTCGCTCATGCGCGCCGCGAGATCCGTGAGACCCATGCCGACCGACCAGGAGTTCTGCCGTCCGTCCACGGTGTAGAGCACCGTGGAACCGTCCGCCCGGACGCCTATAGCCGTGCGCGGCTGGCGCGTGTTGTCAAGCCCGCTCTGCACCGCTCCGTCCGCAACGAGGATATCCCCTCCGCCGACGGCGTAACGCGCCTCCGACCATATCGGGTCGGCGGCGGATATGTCGATAGTGACGACGTCTCCGACATTTATGCCTGAAATGCCCGAGTCATTGCCGTTCTCGACCGTCGCGCAGAGGTAGATCTCACCGTCTGCGAGATTTACGGGGGTGGTCGAGTAGAACTTCTCCGCCACGGTCGCGTGGACAGCGCCGCCTATCCGCAGCTCGTCCTCCGCGCCCTGAAGCCTTATATACAGCGTATTGTCGTTTACGGCGCTTGTTGACGAATAGTCGTCGGTGAGTATGTAGACGCCGTAATTCTTTATTGTCTTGTTTATCATCTTGAGCGGATTGGAGACGACGACGCCGGATGAGCTCGAAATGCTTATCTGAAGCGACGGTCTTCCGATAAACGCCGTCCCGTCCTCGAGTACGCCGTAGGCGGCCTCTCCCCCGTCGGACGAGCGGAGCACGCCGTCAGTCACGACAAGACCCACCGAGATACCGGTGTCGGTCATATAGAAGTCGCCGTTGGTCCCCGCGACGGGGTCGTATCCGTTCTCCTTGAGCCAGTTTGCGACGTATGCCGCCGACGAGAAGCCGCGCATTCCGGAGCCGTATGCCACCATGACCGCCGAGCCCTTCCCCGGGGAGTAGGAAAGTATCCTCTCCTCAAGCGGACTGCCGGAGCTGTTCGTGCCGGAGCTCACCGTGAGCTCCGCTCCGCCCGCGACCGTCACCGAGCTCTGCTGCTTTACCGAAACGACATTCGACTGCGCCGTGCTTGCCGCCGCTGCGGGCAGCGCGCCGAGCACGAGCGCAAGCGCCAGACATACAGATACCACTCTTTTACTTAAAGACATAGCGACCTCCAGATGTTATGTATTCCTCTGACTTTGCCGGGTTCCTCTCCGGGCGCCGGACGGCGCAGAGGAATATCGCGGCACAAAAACATATATGGTATAACACCACGTTTGGTATTATACCATATATGCCAATCAAACGCAAATCCTATCGGAAAATTTCCATGTGGTATTTTCTGCTAGTCTGCAAGGACAAGCCGCGCGTACTCGCCGCCGAGAGCCATCAGTCCGTCGTGCGTGCCGGACTCCGCTATATTCCCGTCGACGAGCACGAATATCACGTCGCACGCGCGGACGGTCGAGAGGCGGTGCGCTATGAATATCGCCGTCCGTCCCGCGCTCACCCGCTCGATGCTCTCGCGGACGAGCTGTTCGGTCTCGGAGTCTATCGAGCTTGTCGCCTCGTCAAGGACGAGCACCGAGGGCTCCGTCGCTATGCCGCGTGCGAAGCTGAGGAGCTGACGCTGTCCCGAGGAGAAGTTCAGTCCCTGCTCGCTCACGGCGTCGTCCGGGCTCGCGAACCCGTCGGCGCGAGCCGTGACGAGCGCCCGCCGTATCTGCTCATCCGAAAGACCGGAGTGCATGTCTATGTTCTCGCGGACGTCCCCCGAGAACAGGAACACGTCCTGGAGCACCACCGACACTCTGCGCCGCAGGTCGCGGAGCCTCCACTGCTCTATCGGAACACCGTCGATAAGTATTTCGCCGCGCTGTGCCGTGTAGTTCCGCGAGATAAGGTTTATTATCGTGCTCTTGCCGACGCCGGTCGCGCCGACGAACGCGGCCTTCATCCCGGCCGTCAGTCTGAAGCTCACGCCCTTCAGCACCCAGTCCTCGCCGGTGTATGCAAACCACACGTCGCGGAACTCCACCTCGCCGCGCATATCGCCGCCGTGCGTGCCGGCGAGCGGGTCCTCCACGCCGGTCTCCTCGAGGACTTCATATATCCGCTCGGTGGAAACGAGCGCCGACTGCACCGTGGTATACTTCTCCGCGAGGTCGTTTATCGGCTCGAAGAACTGCTTTACGTAGGTAGTGAACGCGTAGAGTATGCTGACGTGGACAAACCCGCCGATGACGCGGTTGTAGCCGTAGGCTATGAGCAAAGCAATAACAAGCGAGTTTATGACCTCCATCGTCGGGCGGAGGAAGGTGTTGAGCATCACCTGAGTCTTTGCCGCCTTGTAGTAGTCGCCGTTGAGCTTGCGGAACTCGGAAAGCTTCTCGCGCATGCGGTTGAACGCCTGGACCACCCTCATACCGCTGATGTTCTCGGCGATAAAGCCGTTTATCTGCCCGGTGATGCTCTTCAGCCGCTTGAAGTTGCGCTTTATTATGCGCTTCAGCGAGAAGGTTATCGCGGCTATGACAGGCATTCCCGTGAGCGCCGCGAGCGCGAGACGCGCGTCCATCACAAACAGCACCACGACTATTCCGATAAGCAGGAACACGTCGCGGAACAGGTTAAGAAAGACGTCCGAGTAGAACTCGTTTATCGTCTCGACGTCGTTTGTGGCGCGGGTGATAAGACGTCCCGTGCCGTGGCGGTCGAGCGTCGGCACCGACATGTGCATGATCTTGGAGAAGACCCTTTTGCGCATGTCGCTGAGTATTTTCTGGCTCATGCGGCTTATCGCCCGCATCTGGACTATCGAGAACACCGATCCCGCCGCGACTATCGCGAAGTACGCCGCGCCCAATACGAAGACCGTGCCGCCGTTTGCGTTCTCGCTTGCGAGCACGTCGTCTATCACCGACGCCGCGATAAGCGGCTTTGCTATCTCCGCCGCGTTGACTATGACGACGCAGAGCACGCAGAGCAGGAGCGAAAGGACGTAGGGGCGCATCAGCGCCGCGAGGCGGATTATCCCGCCCTTCTTTTTCTCAGTCTTCATCGCTGCCGCCCTCCATCTGCTCGCGCCACGCCGCGGCATAGTCGCCGCCCAGCGCGAGAAGCTCGTCGTGAGTCCCCTGCTCCGTGACCTCTCCGTCCTTCATATAGAGTATGAGGTCGGCATGCTCAAGGGCGCTCAGGCGGTGGCTGATTATCACGGCCGTGCGATCCTTCAGCTCGCCCTCGAGGTTTGCGGCTATCTTCCGCTCGGTTATGTTGTCGACGGCGGAGAGCGTGTCGTCAAGGATTATCATCCTCGGCTCGCGCAGGAGCGCGCGCGCGAGGCCGACGCGCTGGCGCTGTCCGCCCGAGAGGTGCGTTCCGCGCTCGCCGACCTCGGTCGCAAAGCCGTCCGGCAGCTCCTCTATGTTCTCGCGGACTGCGGCGAGCTCCGCCGCGCGCAGGACGTCCTCGTGTGTCTTTCCCACGCAGTAGAACCGTATGTTCTCCTCTATAGACGAGCTGAACAGGAAGCCGTCCTGCGGCACGAAGCCCGTCGCCTCGCGCACGGCCTTCGCCGGGATGTCGCGGATGTCCACGCCGTCTATAAAGAGCTGACCCCGCGGGCACTCGTAGAACTTCACGAGAAGCGACGCAAGCGTCGTCTTGCCGGAGCCTGTCTCGCCCGCGATGCCGAGCGTCCCACCGGCCTTCAGCTTAAAGCTCACGCCGCGAAGCGCCGGCTCCTCCGTGCCGGGATATGTAAAGGTGAGGTTCTTCGCCTCGATCTCGCCGTTTATCTCGCGGCCGTAGTCGGTCTGCTCAAAGGCGGGGATGCCCGGCTCCTTCAGTATCTCGTCGAGGCGGCGGTAGCTTGCAAGTCCCCTCTGCACCATGTTGACGATGCGCCCGAGCGCCACGACCGGCTGCTGTATGAGAAGCAGATAGCCGAGGAAGGTCACGAGGCTCGCAAGCGACAGCGTCCCCTCAAGAACCATGTGTCCGCCCACGACGAGCGCTATTGCGTAGGAGAGCCCGAACATCAGCGTCGTCACCGGCTGGAGAAGCGAGCTCGCGTCGACAAGCGAGACGTTCGCGGCGCGGAGGTCGTCGCTCGCGCGGTCGAACTCCTTCTGCCACTCGTCCTCGCGCGCGAACGCCTTTACGACACGGAGGCCCATTATCGACTCGTTGACAAAGCCGCTCACCCCCGCGAACATCTCCTGCACCTTGCGGCTGCGGCTGCGTACCGCCTTGCCGACTATCAGTATCGACGCCACCGCCACCGGCACCGGCGCGAGCGCGAGCAGGCTCATGCGAAGGTCCGTCTCGGCTATCATGGCGTAAATGGAAAGCGCGCCGGAGAGTATGCCGTTAAGCCCCTGCGCGAGCGCCGGGCCGAAGGTCATGCGCACGGCGTTCACGTCGTTTATGGCGTATGCGAGAAGGTCGCCCGAGCGTCTCTTTGCAAAGAAGCTCGGCGAGAGGCTCTGGAGCTTCGTAAAGAGTTCCTCGCGCATGAAGGTCTCCATCCTCCGCGCGTTGAGTATGATGAACATTCGCCACACGAACCTCGTCGCGAACACGCCCACCGCCACGGCTATGATCACGAGCGCCGCGCGGTAGACCGCATCTCTCGGCGCGCCCTCCTCGAGCAGGCCGATGGCGTCTCCCAGCGCCGCGGGCGCGAGCGTTGCCACCCGCGAGTTGAGCGCGACGAAGATTATTCCGGGTAGGTAGAGCCACCCGTACTTCTTCATGAATTTTTTCAGCATTTGTCCGACTCCCGATTAGTTGCACCTGTCAACTTTTTTTGCTATACTAAAATAGCACACTTCGGGGACGCTGTCAAGTGCCGTGGAAAAGGCAGTCCGTCCGGGGAAAAACTTTATGCGAATATGAAAAAGCCCGGGAGAATGAACTGCCCCAGGATGTACAGACAGTACAAAAAGGCCCTGGGTAGGAACGAAACTGATTCAAGCGGAGTGGCGCTG